>NZ_JBSGHN010000003.1:0-238311 GCF_053604425.1 Microbispora sp. NPDC004025
TCCGGTAGGCGCCCGCGCTGGGCGCCGCGTTGGAGACGCCGGTGAAGACGCCGCCGACCAGGGCGGCGACCCCGATGAGGGTGCCGATCACCCCGAATCCGGTTCTGGTACTCCTTCTCAAACCGAGCTCCTCGCAGATCGTGCAGGACCCCTGACCGAGGCGGTGGCGCGAGGCCACTCCTGATCCCGCGGGGGGCAATTCATGAATGTGAACAACATCCATGAACCGGAACGCGGCTTAAATTACGGACCGTGGGAACCCGGGTCAATGCTCCGTGTCGGACGCGTGACGCCCCGAACCGGACGCCCGCCGGTTTGGCCAGGTGAGAGCCGGAGCGCCGAGGTCTCCTCGGTGAAATTTTCATGAAACGCCCGCGCCGCGCGAGTGCCCGGCGACGTCGGAGCGGCGCATCCCAGAGGCCCGATCGGCCTCACCTGTGTAGGTGACATCACATCGCGCCGAGGCGGCGCGAGGGATCCTGGGCGCTATTGTTTTGTACCGACTGGTCAGTGCAAAAGAGTGGAGCACAGACATGGATGCCCGGCGGCCCTTGGATCCCACACCCACTGCCGGAGCTCCCGCCACACCGTCCGGCGGCGCCTTCGCGGGTGTCGAGGTGGCGGCGCGGGGACTGGGCGTCCGGGGTGGTCACGGCTGGGTCTACCGGCACGTCTCACTGCACGCGGCTCCCGGGACGCTCACCGTCGTCGCGGGTGAGGCGGGCAGCGGCCGTACGAGCCTGCTGCTCACCCTCGCGGGGCGGATGAAGCCCACCGAGGGAACGCTCACCGTGGGCGGCCTGGTGGCGCCTCGCAGGATCGCGCAGGTGGCCGCCCTCGGACTCTTCGCGCAGGTGAACCCCTTCGACGACGCCCTGTCCGTGCGGGAGCACCTGCAGGAGCGCCTGCGCGCGCACGGGTTCCTGTGGCGCAGGCGGCACCCCGGCGCCGCCCGCGCGGCCCTCACCCACGCCGGGCTCGATCCGGGCGCGCTGCCGCAGGGCGATCGGACGCCGGCCAGGGGGCTCACCCGTGACCAGGCGGTCCGGCTGGGCGTGGCGCTCGCGCTGCTCGACCAGCCGGGCCTGCTCCTCGTGGACGACGCCGACATCGGCATTCCCGCAGGCAGGCGCCACGAGTTGTGGGACACGCTCCGCGGCCTGGCCGACGAGGGCCTCACGGTCGTCGCGGCCTGCACCGACGCCGAGGAGGCGGCCGGCGTGGCCACCACGCTGCTGCCGCTGCCCGTCGAGCGGGCGGCCGCGCTCCGCGACGAGACGGCCGGGGACCCGGACGGCACGGGCGAGGACACCTCCGGCGACCCCGATCACGACCGCGGGGACGACCGCGGGGACGACCGCGGGGACGACTGCGGGGCGGCGCCCCGCGACGACGACCGTCACGATGCCGAGGAAGGGGCACGCCGATGAGGGCCCTCCTCCCCGGCCGGTTCGAACTGCGCAGGTTCATGCGCTCGCGGCTCACCAGGGCCGCGCTGGTCGCCGTCGTGATGCTGCCCCTGCTGTACGCCGGGCTCTACCTGTGGTCGTTCTGGGATCCACAGGCGAACCTGAGCCGCGTACCGGTGGCCCTCGTGGTGGAGGACCGTCCGGCCACCGTCGCCGGAGCCGCGGGAGACCGGCCGAGCACGGTGGACGCCGGCCGCGAACTCGCCGACGAACTGGAGGAGCGCAGGGTCTTCGCCTGGCACCGGGTCGGCGCGGCCGAGGCCGACAGGGGCGTCCGCGAGGGGCGTTACTACCTGTCGCTCACGATTCCGGCCGACTTCAGCGCCGACCTCGCCTCGCCCTCCGGTGACGGCACGCCGCATCCGGCCCGGCTCGGCGTACGGGTGGACACCGGGCGCAGCTACATCATGGGAACGATCTCGGACGCCGTGTTCCGCGAGGTCAAGCAGGCGGCCGGGCGCAGCGCGGTCAAGGACTACCTCGACCAGATCTTCCTGTCCTTCGGCGAGCTGCACGACAAGACCACCCAGGCGGCCGACGGCGCCGACCGGCTCCACGACGGGGCCGCCACCGCGAGCGACGGCGCCGCTTCGCTGGCCCAGGGCCTCGGGTCCGCGCAGGACGCGACGGACCGCCTGTCATCCGGGGCCGACGCCCTGTACGGCGGGTCGAAACAGCTGACGAGCGGGCTGCACCAGGCCAGGACCGGCTCGGCCACCTTGTCCGCCGGCCTGGCGAAGGCGGCCTCCGGCGCGGCCGACCTCCGCGAGGGCCTGTCCGCGCTCGACAAGGGGGCGGCCAAGCTGGCAGAGGGCAACCGCGAGGCCTACCGCCAGGTGCACGCCCTGTCTCCGACCGTCGACCGCGCGGCCGACACCTACGTCCCCGTGCTGAAGCGGAACGGCGACCGCATCCGGCGGGCCGCGCTCACCCTGGCGGAGGGCGCCGACGGCTTCGCGGACGCGCTCGACGGCCTGCCCCGGGAGGTGCGGAGCTCGGCCGGCACGGCCCGGCAGGACCTGCGTGCCGTCGAACGCTGGCTGGACACCCATCCCGACGCCGACCCCGAGCTGCGCACGCTGGTGGAACGCGCCGCGGGGTCGGCCGGCGACCTCGCGTCGGCCGCCGGACGGCTGCAGGACCGCCTCGGCGCCCAGCAGGGCAGGCGTGACGACCTCGCCCGTACGGCGCGGACGGTGGCGGACGACGCCCGCGAGCTGGCCGCCGCCGCACCCGGCCTCGGCACCGCCCTGGACGACGCCCGCGACAAGTTCAACGAGCTGGACAAGGGTCTCAGGCGACTGGCCGACGGAGCGTCCGACCTGCACGACGGCACCGGCAAGGCTCTGAGCGGGGCCTCCTCGCTGTCCACGGGCCTCGGCACGCTGAACGCGGGCGCGCGCGGACTGTCCACCGGCCTGGCCAGACTCGACGACGGAGCGGGCAGCCTCACCACGGGCCTCGCCTCACTCGCCTCCGGAGCGGGCAAGCTCGACAACGGCATCGGCGCGCTGCGGCGGGGGGCCGGGAAGCTCGACTCCGGGCTGGTCAAGCTGACCGACGGCTCGGGCGAGCTGGCCGGTGAGCTCGGCGACGGGGCCGGCCGGATCCCCGACTACGGGGCCGGGGAACGCGCCAGCCGTACGGACATGATGAGCGACCCCGTCCGGCTCGCCACCACGGTGGACAACGAGGTGCCGAACTATGGGACCGGCTTCGCGCCGTTCTTCGTGCCGCTGGCGCTGTGGGTCGGCGCGATGGTGACGTACATGGTGCTGCGGCCGCTCAACCCGCGGCTGCTCGCCGGGTCGGCGCCGGCCTGGCGCACGGCGCTCGCGGGCTGGCTGCCGGGTCTCGCGATGGGCACGCTCCAGGTGGCGGTGCTGCTCGCCGTGCTGCGCTTCGGGCTCGGGCTGCGGGCCGGCAGCTGGCCGGGCGTGGCGGCGTTCCTCGTGCTCGTGACGGCGGCGTTCCTCGCGATCGTGCAGGCGGTCAACGCGCTGCTCGGGCCGCCCGGACGGGTCGCGGTGCTGGCACTGCTCATGCTGCAGCTCACCTCGTCGGCGGGCACCTACCCCATCGAGACCTCTCCCGGCTTCTTCCAGGCGATCTCGCCGTGGTTGCCGATGAGCTGGGTGGTGTCGGCGATGCGCCGGCTCATCAGCGGCGGCGACACCACCGTGGTGTGGCAGGCTTGCGGCGTGCTGTCCCTGTTCGTCGCCCTCGGTCTCGCGCTCACCGTGCTCGCCGTCCGCCGCGGCCGTACCTGGTCGATGCGCCGTCTCAAGCCGGAGCTGTCGCTGTGAGCCGCCCAACGGACGGCCCGACGGACGGCCCGGCGAAGGAACAGGGCGGCAGGCGGGCCGAGACGCGGCAGCGGCTGTACCGTGCCGCGGCCGACCTCATCGCCGAGCAGGGCTTCGCGGCCACGACCGTCGACGCGATCGCCGAACGCGCCGGGGTGGCCAAGGGCACCGTCTTCTACAACTTCGGCAGCAAGGAAGCGCTGTTCGCCGGGCTGCTCGACCACGGGATCGAGCGGCTCGCCGACGCCCTCGCCGAGGCCGCGCGCGGCCCCGCCGCCTCGCCGGTCGCCATGCTCGACGCGCTCATGCTCGCCCAGCTCCGCTTCTTCGACGAGTACGGGCCCTTCGCCCGGGTGCTGCTGGCCGAGTTGTGGCGGGCGGCGTGGCAGGACGCCGTCCTGCGGCTGCGTACGAGCGTGCTCGCGGCGTACGAGCGCGTTCTCACGGACGCGGTCGAGGCCGGCGAGCTGCGCCCGGGGTTCGACACCGGCACCGCCGCGACGGCCGTCTTCGGCATGGTGCTCACCGTCGCCATCGAACGCCGTGCCCTGCGCCCCGACCAGCCGGTCGAGGACGTCCACGCCACCCTCGCCGAACTCGTCCACCGCCGCATCTCGCCCTGACCGGGCGCGGTGAGAAGGGCCGGGATCCACAGGGCCGGGATCCACAGGGCCGGGATCCACGGGGACAGGACACCGGTCGCGCGAGCACCGAGCCCGCCCGGCGACCCCCAAGACCCCCCATCCGCCGCAGGGCCAGGGGCCTCAGGAGAAGAGGTCGTCCACGGATTTCGCCGTGGCCGCCCGGCGGATCCATTTCTCCAGCAAGTGCAGGTCGGAGCATCGACTGATCCGCTCACGCGCTTCGGAAGGGATGTCCAGGCCACGGGCGTCGAGCACGGCGAGGATCGCCTCGATCTCGCCCTCCGCGCGGCCCTCTTCCCGGCCCTCTTGACGACCCTCGATGCGCCCCCGTTCCAGACCTTGTTCCAGGCCCTTGTTCACCCACTCGGAGAAATAACGGTCACCGATGACCTTCTCGTAGTCGGCTGACGCTGTCATCAAGAGCTCCTTCAGTCGCTCGCCCGCTACAGCAGGTATCCGGCCGAACACGTAGTTCAAATATAGCTGGACGCCCTCCCCGCCCACCTCCTTCAGACCTTCCAGCATCGCCTGCAGCCCCTTGTCGATGTCGGGGTGGTCGCCGTTCATCGCCACCGACAGCACGGCCAGCACGGGATGCCTTCGCGCTTCGTCCGGGTCGGTGACCAGAGGCAGCCGGCCCGGATGGATCGCCACCGGGGTGACGGTCCCACTCGGGCCCATGGAGATGGGCCGCTCGCACCAGCGGCCCACCGCCCGGTTCAGGCAGATCACCAGCAGGGCGGTGTCACACTTCAGCCGGGCACGCAGCGCGGCGGCGTACACGGGCCAGCTGAAGCGTTTGCGCGCGTCGCGACGCGACTGCACCTCGACGATCACCGCCAGGCGGGCCTTTCCCGCGCCGTCGCGGAGCACCACGACCGCGTCCGCGCGGTACTCCACGGGAGTCAGTTGTGTGGCGTCCACCGCCTCTGCCGTGGCCATGGCGAACTGGGGCGGGTCGATGCCGCCGACCGCGCGCAGCAGCTCCACGGCGGCACCGGGCCGGTCGTGGAAGAAATCGACGGTCTGCTGATGGATGAGCTTCGGCACGAGGCGAACTTTACTTATTGTGTTCGAGTCGTCACGGAGGATTATCGGAATCTGTGGATGGCGTGGGAACGGGGCTGATGCGTTAGCGAGACGAGATGATCGGCAACTAACGTGATCCGCCGTTCGTCGGGATGAATGCAGGCATCCCGGAGCAATGGAGGAGATCGTGTACCCCCCACCGCAGCAGAAGCGCCGTCGCAGCGTGGCTCCGTTCATCGTCGCGGTCGTCTTCGCGGGAGCGCTCATCGTCGGGTTGAAGCTGCTGTTCGGCGGGGTGTCGGGCGGCGGGAACGCCGGTGACGACAAGGACGGGAACGCGACCAGGCGCGCCTGCGACGACGGCGGGATCACGCTGACCGTCGCCGCCTCCAGTGAGAAGGCCGAGCTGCTGCGCACGATGGCCAACGGCTACAACGGCCACAAGGTGGACGGGCAGTGTGTGGACGTGGTCGTGAACTCCAAGGCGTCCGGCGGGGCGATGCAGGCCCTGGCGCGCGGCTGGGACGAGCGGCAGGACGGCCCGAAGCCGGACGTGTGGACGCCGGCGAGCGCCGGCTGGATCACCCTCCTGCGGCAGCGCGTCGAGGGCGGCGACCAGGCGTCCCCGGTGTCCGCGGAAAACCCGACGATCGCCACGTCTCCGCTGGTCATCGCGATGCCCAAGCCGATGGCACAGGCGCTCGGCTGGCCGTCGAAGAAGATCGGCTGGTCCGACATCCTGGACCTGGCCAACGACCCGAAGGGCTGGGCGAAGTACGACCACCCGGAATGGGGGCAGTTCCGTCTCGGCAAGACGAACCCGAACTTCTCCACGTCGGGCCTGAACGCGACCGTCGGGGCGTACTTCGCGGCCACCGGGCTGTCGGGCGACCTGACGGAACGGGACGTCGCCGCGGCGAAGACGCGTGACTTCGTCAAGGGTGTCGAGCGGTCCATCGTCCACTACGGCGACACCACGCTGACCTTCCTGTCCAACCTCCAGCACGCCGACGACTCCGGGACGGCCATGTCGTACATCTCCGCCGTGACGGTGGAGGAGAAGTCGGTCTGGGACTACAACCAGGGCAACCCGACGGGCGACCCCGAGACGCTCGGGGACCACGCCAAGCCGAAGGTCCCGCTGGTGGCGATCTATCCCAAGGAGGGCACGCTCTTCTCCGACCACCCGTACGCCGTGCTGTCCTGGGCGGACGCCGCCAAGAAGGCCGCGGCGGCGGACTTCCTGAAGTACCTCCAGGCGCCCGAGCGGCAGCAGGAGTTCGAGAAGTACGCCTTCCGGTCCTTCGACGGCAAGCCAGGCGGCCTCGTCACGACCGCCAACGGCCTCGACCCCAAGCAGCCGGCCACCACTCTCAGCACGCCGACTCCGCAGGTGCTCGACCGGATCCTCGCCAGCTGGGCCGAGCTGCGCAAGCCCGCCAACGTGCTGATGGTGATGGACGTCTCGGGCTCGATGGGCGCCGACGTCGCGGGCACCGGCAAGACCAAGCTCGACCTCGCCAAGCAGGCCGCGATCAACGCCCTGCCGCAGTTCGGCCCGAACGACCGCGTGGGCCTGTGGCTGTTCAGCCTCAAGCAGGACGGCGACAAGGACTACCGCGAGCTCGTTCCTCTGGGGACGAACAACCAGTCGCGCCTCAAGAACCGCATCAACGGCCTGATTCCCAGCGGCGGCACGGGGCTCTACGACACGGCCCTCGCGTCGTACCAGCACGTGATGCGGCACCAGAGCGGCGACGCGATCAACGCGGTCGTGTTCCTGACGGACGGCAAAAACGAGGACAACAACTCCATCTCGCTCGAGAACCTGCTGCCCGAACTGCGCAAGGAGGCGGGGCAGGAGACCGTGCGGATGTTCACCATCGCGTACGGCGCCGACGCCGACCTCGGCGTCCTGCGGAAGATCTCGCAGACCACCGACGCGGCGGCCTACGATTCGCGCAAGCCGGGGAGCATCGACGAGGTGTTCACCGCCGTGATCTCCAACTTCTGACCGGGAGCCCCTGCCTGTGTCCCGCTTCACCGACGAACTGCGCGACCCCTGGGCGCTGCTCCTGGGCGCCACGGCCGCCGGCGCGGCCTGGGCCGTCGACCTCCCTCCGGCGGGCGTGGCCGTCGCCGGGGTGGGGGTGCTGCTCATCAAGGCGTTCGCCTCCGCATGGCAGTCCGCGGGGGGCGAGAGCCGTACGGAGCCGCAGTCCCCGCCGGTCGCGCGCGGCAGCGTGGAGGAGGCGTGGCTGCGGCGGGCGGAGCAGGCCGCCGCGTCCTTCGCCGACCTGTCCGCCTCGATGCGCGGGCAGCTCCTGCTCGACCGGATCGCGGCCATGCGCCCGCAGGTGGACGACACCGTCGCGACCCTGCGCCGGCTGGCCGGGCACGCCACCGTCACCGGCTCCGCGCTGGCCCGTCTCGATCCCCGGTTCCTGGAGCAGGAGCGCGCACGGCTGACGCAGGCCCGGCGGACGGCCCGGCAGGAGGTCGCGGGCGAGCTCGACCGGTCGATCGCCGCCCTGGACGCCCAGCGCGAGGTGTACGACCGGTTGTCGGGCGCCCGGGAGCGGGTGCTGGCCCGGCTGCAGTCGGGCGCCATCAGCCTGGAGGGCCTGGTCGCCCGGGCCGTCGAGATCTCCGCCATGACCGCGACCGCCGACGGCGCGGGCGGCGGCGCTCGGGCGCTCGACGACCTGACCTCCGAGCTCGAACTCACCCGGCAGAGCCTGCACGAGGTCGAGGAGGCCACCCGCGACGACCTCGGCCCCTGATCGCCCCGCTCAGGCGGACGGCGCGGTCGCGGCGTGCCACAGGGCGGCTCTGTCCAGTTCGCCGACCTGCCAGGTGCGGGAGCGGAGCGTGCCCCGATGCCGGTACTCGCGCATGATCTCGACGTGCGCGCGCAGCCGGACGAACTCCCGCAGGTCGCTTTCGGCGCGCCACACCGACAGCGAACCGACCCGGCGGCCGGGGAGGTCCGCCCACAACCACATGCCGACCGCGCCGGGCAGCGACGACCACAGGCGGCTCAGCGACAGGCCGCGCCGCGCGATGCCGGGCAGGTCGAGCATCCGGTCCATCCGGAAGTCCGTCAGCGTGGCCACCAGTGGTCCCGGCCGCTCCGCGTCGGGCCCGGCGATCCAGCGCGACCTCAGCACGGCGCCGCCTCCGCGAGCACCGCGGGCGCCGTCCGCAGCAGAGGCGCGGCGGCGACGCGGATCTCGTCGCTGAACGGCGCCGGCCGGAAGGTGGCCGGATCCAGGTTGACGTTGACGCGGTAGCCCTCGGCGTGCACCGTGGCTTGCTCCCTGGCCTGCTCCGTGGCTTGGTCCGTGACGCGGTCCGCGGACAGCACGCGGAAGCCGTACACCCCGCTGGTGCGTCCCATCCGCTCCAGCCAGAAGTGCACCAGCCGCTCGCCCGGCTCCGCGATGGGCGCGTGGTAGGTCACCTTGAACTCGCGTACGGCCATGAGCACGTCGGGGAACGCCGACCGGGCGGGGTCGGGCGCCCAGCCGAGCCGGTGCCAGTACGCGCCGATGGCCCGTTCGACGAGCACGGCGTAGCGCGAGTTGTGCAGCAGCCCCATCGCGTCGAGGTCGTCGAAATACACCTGGACGGGTTCGTGGACGCCATCTGCGGTCATGTCAGTCCTCCGGGAGAAGCGCGGGGTCGGAACAGAGCGCACGCAGGCGCTGCAGCACGCCACGGCGGGCGTGGACGAGGGCCTGCGCCCCGTCGTACAACCGGGAGTGGATGATCACCATCTCGCCGAGCGCGTCGATTTCGTAGGCCAGCTGGGCCGGATCGACGCCGCCGTCCACCTCACCCAGCGTCACGGCCTCCGCGACCAGCCGGCGGATCAGCCCCTGCCACTCGTGCATGGCCCGCGCGAGCCGGTCGCGGACGGTCCCGGGGCGGTCGTCGAACTCGGCCTGCACGGCCAAGAAGAAGCACCCGCCGGGCAGCACACCGGTGCCGTAGAAGGCCAGCCTCGCCTCGTGCAGCGCGAACAGGCGCCGTACGCCCGCGGGGGCGCGCAGCGCGGGGCCCACAACCTGCTCGGTCCACTGCCGGGCGGCCCACTCCACGGCGTCGAGCTGCAGTTGTTCCTTGTCCCGCCAGTGGGCGAAGAGCCCGGACTTGCTGACGCCGGTCGCCGTCGCCAGCCGTCCGAGGGAGAGCCCGTCCAGCCCTTCGACGGAGGCCAGCTCCACCGCCTGCCGGAGAATCGTCTCGCGGCTGCGCAACCCGCGCAGCCGCCGGCCGTCTTGTGTCACCCGTCCAAACTATATGACCGACCGGTCGGTCGTCTATTCGGCGAGGAGGCGGGACAGTTCGGCCGGGCCGGCGTTGCCGCCCGTGCAGACGACGGCGACCCTCCGCCCGGCGAACTCCTCGCGCCGGGCCAGCAGCCCCGCGAGGGCGGCGGCCCCCGCGCCTTCGGCCAGGGTGTGGGCCTCGGTGAGCAGCAGGCGCTGGGCGCGCAGGATGTCCTCGTCGTCCACCAGGACGAAGTCGGCCAGCCCGTCCCGCATCACGGCCTGCGGGGTCGCGAACGCCGAACCGGTCGCGAGCCCCTCCACGACGGTCTTCACGGGCCGGGTCACGAGCTCCCCCAACCGCCAGGAGTCGTACGCGGCCGGGGCCTGGGCCGACTGGACGGCGATCACCCGGCAGCCCGGCGCGAGCGCGGCGGCGGCGATGCACGCGGCGGCGGCCCCGCTGCCGCTGCCCACGGGCACGAACACCGCCTCCAGATCCGGCCGGGCGGTGAACATCTCGACGTAGAGCGTGCCCACCCCCGCCAGGATGTCCGGCTCGTCGGCCGGGCTGATCAGCCTGCGCCCGGTCTCGGCGGCGAAGACCCTCGCGTGCTCCCCGGTCTCCACCATCGTCGCACCCCGGACCTCGATCGCCGCCCCGAGCGCCTCGACCGCCGCGACCTTGGCGGGGTTCGGGTTCTCCGGCATCAGGATCGCGCAGGGCACGCCGTACAGGCGGCAGGCGTACGCGATGGATTGCGCGTGGTTGCCGGTCGAGTACGCGACGACGCCCCGGGCGCGGTCGGCCATGCGGGCCAGCAGCGCGATGCCGCCGCGGACCTTGAACGCCCCCGTCGGCTGGACGTTCTCGTGCTTGACGTGGACCTCGGCGCCGACGGCCGCGTCGAGCACGGGATAGGACCATATGGGAGTCTCGGGCAGGTGAGGGGCGATGAGCCGCCGGGCGTCCAGGATGTCGCGGATGTTCGTCATGGCCCCAGCCTGGCCCGGGGCCCGACAATAGGTCCAACTGAAGTTTCCAGGCGAATCCATAGACGGGATCGATGAATGCCGCTTGACGTCGTACGACTGCGGGTTCTCGTGGCCGTGGCCCGGACCGGCACGGTGACCGCGGCGGCGCGGGAGCTGCACTACTCGCAGCCCTCGGTGAGCCACCACCTGGCCCGGCTGGAGGCGGAGACGGGCGCGAAGCTGGTGCAGCGGGTGGGCCGCGGCATCCGCCTCACCGAGGCCGGCCGCCTGCTCGCCGAGCGCGGCGCGGAGATCCTCGGCCGGCTGGAGGCGGCGTCCGCGGAGCTGTCCGCGCACGTCGGGCTGCGGGCCGGGCGCGTACGGCTGGCCGCGTTCCCCTCGTCCCTCGGCACGTTCGTCCCGGCCGCCGCCGCGCGGCTCGCCGACGACCACCCAGGACTGGATCTGCGGCTGATGGAGGCCGAGCCGCCCGAGGCGCTGCGGCTGCTGCGGGCGGGCCGGGTCGACGCGGCCGTGGTCTTCCGGTACGGCGAGAGCGGCCCGGACGATGGCACCGACGATGACACCGACGACGACACCAAGGACGACGGCGTCCGGCTGGTCCACCTGCTCGACGACCCGAGTCTCCTCGTCACCCCGGCCGCGCACGACGGCGCGGGTGACCTGGCGGCGTACGCGGACGGGCCGTGGATCGCGGGCTGCGAGCGGTGCCGGGCCCACCTGCTCGCGCTGTGCGCGCAGGCGGGCTTCGAGCCGCGCGTCTCGTTCACCACCGACGACTACGTGGCCGTCCAGGCCATGGTCGCGGCCGGTCTGGGCGTGACGGTCCTCCCCCGGCTGGCGCTGTCGGCCCATCGCCATCCGGACGTGCGGGTCCACGAACTGCCGGGCTCGACTCGCCGGGTCTACGCCGCGACGTACGGCGAGCCGCCCGACCCGCCCGCCACCGCGGCCCTGGTCGCCGCTTTGCTGGCTATCGCGTGAATTGTCTGCGCCGCGAGTCAAAGATCCACTAGAAATTGGACATGCGGAAAACGTCGCTGTACACGTCCATATCTGGCGACCAGGAAGGTCTGAGCAGGAGGGGCTTCCTCCAGATGGGCGCCCTCACGGTGCCCGCCCTCGCGTTCGGTGTCCAGGCGCGCCCTCTTCCCGTCGTGGAGACCACCGGGGTGGCGCCCACCGCGCTCGCCGGCTTCGACACGCTGATGAAGACCTACGTCAAGGATCGTGGGATCACCTGCGCGCAGCTCGCCATCTCCAAGAACGGCAAGCTGGTGCTCGCCAGGGGTTACCGCTACTCCGACGGCAGCCGGGCCATCCCCGCGGTGTCGCCGACGTCGCTGTTCCGGATCGCGAGCCTGAGCAAGCACATCACCGCCATCGCGATCATGCGGCTCGTCCAGGACGGCAAGCTCAGTCTGACCGCCTCGGTCGCGACGCTCCTCGGCCTGTCCACCACGGCCGACCCCCGGCTGGCGAAGGTGACCGTATGGCGGCTGTTGCAGCACACCGGTGGCTGGGACCGCGACGTCTCGGGCGACTACCTGTACATGGACCACGCGATCGCGGCCGCGCTCGGCGTCCCGCTGCCGATCAGCCAGGACCACATCATCACCTACGCCTGCGCCCGGCCGCTCGACTTCGAACCCGGCACGCGGTACGCCTACAGCAACTACGGCTACATGCTGCTCGGCCGCATCGTCGAGAAGGTCTCGGGCATGAGCTATGAGGCCTACGTCAAGCAGAAGATCCTCGCGCCGCTGGGGATCACCCGGCTCGGCCTGGGCCGTACGCTCCGGTCGGAGGCCGCGCCCGGCGAGGTCCTCTACGAGTCGCGGTACACGAGCAAGACCGTCACCGACGCCTCGGGCACGATCGTGCCCACGCCGTACGGCGGGTTCAGCATGCCCAACCGCGCCGGCGGCGGCGGGTGGCTCGCCTCCGCCGTCGACCTGGTGCGCCTCGCGAAGGTGCTCGACGCGCCGAACACCGTGCTGAACTCGACCTCCATCAGCAGGATGCTCGCCAAACCGGAGACCGGCGTCAACGAGAACGGCTCCTGGTATGGCGCCGGGCTGTGGGTCCGCCAGGTCACGGGGCACGTCAACACCTGGCACGACGGCTCGCTGCCCGGGACCTACACCTACACCGCCCGCCTGCAGAACGGCTTCAGCTACGCCGCGCTGTTCAACCGCCGCGAGGAGACCGGCTCGCCCGACTTCGACGTGCTCAGTCCGCTCGTCAACGCGGAGATCGGGAAGGTGACGAGCTGGCCGACCACCGACCTCTTCCCTCGCTACTTCTGAGGCCGCCCGCTGACGACTCCGTTCAGCTCGGGCTCGGTGCGGGCGACGGTGTGGCGACGTCGTTGTCCAGCTCCCTGGCGGTCCACAGGGCGACGCCGCTGCCCGGCAGCTGACTGATCCGGGACAGGAACGTGGCGCTGCCGTCCGTCGCGTCGTCGTCCTCCGCCGCGAAGACGGTGAGGGACTGCCAGGTGCTCCACTGGTCGGCGGGGAAGAGCAGCCGGGGGCCGATGGACAGGTCCGGATCGCCGAGCAGCCGCTCGCTGTCGACGGTCACCCAGCCGTACGACGGCTTCTGGCTGAGCCGCACGTGGATGAGCGCCGAGCCGCCTTCGGGCACGACGATGTCCGCGGGCGAGACGACGACGCTCGGCGTGGCGCTCGGGCTCGGCGACGGGACGGGGGTGGGGGCCGGGCTGGGCGACGGGCCGGCCACGCACGGCACGCCGTTGACGGCGAAGTCCGTGGGCCGCGGATTGCTCCCGCGCCAGGTGCCGGCGAACCCGACGGCGGCCGACGCGCCGGGCGAGATCGAGCCCGCCGGGACCGAGGCGGCGACCAGGTGGCCGGTCTGCGCCCACTGCGCCGACCAGCCGTAGGTGAGCCGCTGCGAGCCGGGGAAGGTGAACGTCAGCGTCCAGCCCGCGATGTGGTCACCGGTGTTGGCGACGTCCACACTGGCCGTGAAGCCGCCCCCGTCCTCTCCCCACTGCGTGGTCGCGTACGTGACCTCGCAGGAGACCGCGGCGTCGGCCGTGCCCGTGACGAGCCCGGTCGTGGCGGCAGCCGCGACCATCGCGGCCGCGAGGACGGCCGCGCGACGCAACCGGCCGTGGGGGAATCGCATCCGGCACCTCCATGGTGAGCTGACCACACCGTCCGGGCCGGCTGCGACTGATCGCCGGCGACGCTCCCAGCGTCAGGTCTGCCTCGCCCGCTGTACAGGAATTGCGGCGGCCCGCCCGCGCCGTGGCCGGCCGGGCGCGTGCCGGCCCGTCCCCGCTCACCTCGGTCAACACCCGCGACGGCGGCCGGGGCGCGGAGGCCGCCGCCCGTGCGGACCGGTGAAAGATTCAGAGCGGACGGTTCCCGGGACGGGTTCCGGCCCTCATGCGATCATGTCCGGGTGCGTACCAGTATGGGAGCACTCGCCGCGCTGGTCCTCGTGTGCGCGTCCACGCTGATCGCGGACACGGCCCGGTACGGCGCCGAGCGGACGGCCGGCCACGCCGTCGAAACGTCCTCGCGGTGGACCCTGAGGTACGCGGCCAGGGAACCCGAGGACTTTCCGGTGTCGATGGTCTACGCGGCGGACGGCGGAGTGTCGCTGTTCGTCAGGAAGAGGCCGGGCCCCGGCTGGTCGATGCTGCGGTGGGACGGGACCTCCTGGAGACGCGCCGGCCTGCCCGCGCAGTTCGGCAAGGCCTGGGGGCTGGAGGTCGGTGGATCTCCGTCCGGGCAGACGATCTGGGCGGCCTTGAGCGTCCCCGGCAAGTACGACACCGTGACAGAGCATCTGTGGCGGTTTTCCGGCGGGCGCTGGACACGCCTGCTCTCCCGCGACGCGACGTGGAACGGAGTGGTCGACATCTCCGTCGACGCGCGGGGCGGCGCCTGGTTGATCACCGGCATGGACCCGGACGGGGCTCCCTCCACCGTGCTGCGCTGGAGGGACGGCGCCTGGCGCCGGCAGCCGTCGCCCCCGCAGTTCGACCTCATCGCGGTCGCCGCCGCGAGCCCGGACGACGTGTGGATCGTCGGCCGGGAGCGGGGGTACAGATTGCTGCACTGGAACGGCGCGTCATGGCAGGACGCGCCCTACCCGTGCGCGATCGGCTCCGCTCGTCCGCCCTGCCGCGAACGCGCTCACCTGGTCGACCTGGACCTGGCCGCGCGGCCGGACGGCCAGGCGTGGGCGGCCGGGCCCTACTGGCCGGACGGCGGCAGCGCCGTCGTCCTCCACTGGAACCGCACGCGATGGGTGCAGGTGGGCACGGACCTGACCAGGACGGGCCTGACTGCGGTGCGTGTCGACCCAGAAGGCGGCGTGTGGATGGCGGCTCATCCCGCCTCCGGCGCGCCCTATGTCCTCAGCCTGCGCGACGGCGGCTGGACCAGATCCACCCTGCCGGCGGGTGGCCCCGGCGAGCGCATCGTCGACATCGTGCCCGTGCGGGGCACGACGCGGCTCTGGGTGCGCACACGGCGGCCCGATCCCACCGGTGGCGGGACGACCTCGCTGGTGTACGAGCTCTCCTGGGAAACGGCGCGGCCGGGGCGTCAGCCGGCTTGACGGAGCTCGGCGGCGTGCGGGCCCTCGGCGCAGGCGGCGGCCAGCTCGTCCAGCGACAGGCCAAGCGCGTCGGCGAGCGCGGCGACGGTGAAGAAGGCCGGGGTCGGGGCCCGGCCGGTCTCGATCTTGCGCAGCGTTTCGGCCGACAGCCCGGCCGCCGCCGCGACCTCGACCATGCTGCGCTCGCCGCGCGCCTGCCGGAGCAGGGCGCCGAACCGCTCCCCCCGCAGGCGTTCCTCGGGGGTCAGGGGCACTCTCACCATGACCGTGATACTAATACCGGTATAGTTATTGGTGCCACTAGGGAAGGCAAGTGTCATGGTGGAGATCAAGACCGACGCCGCGCTGGACGCGATGCGGGAGGCGGGGCGCGTGGTGGCCCGCATCCTCGACGCCGTGCGGAAAGCCGCGGCCATCGGGGTGCGGCTCACGGATCTGGACGAGACCGCGCGGGCGGTGTTGCGCGAGGCGGGGGCGAGCTCGCCGTTCCTCGGCTACCGGCCGCGGTTCGCGCCGACCCCGTTTCCCGCCGTGATCTGCGTGTCCGTCAACGACGCGATCGTGCACGGCATCCCGACGGACTACCGGCTGCGTGACGGCGACGTCGTCGGCGTCGACTGCGGCGCGGAACTGGACGGCTGGACGGCCGACGCCGCCGTCACGTTCATCGTGGGCACGCCGCGGCCCGGCGACCTGGAGCTCGTCGACACCACGCGCCGGGCCCTGGAGGCCGGGATCGCCGCCGCGACCGTGGGCAACCGCATCGGGGACATCTCGGCGGCGATCGGCGCGGTCGCCGAGGAGGCCGGGTACGGCATGCCCAGGGACTTCGGCGGCCACGGCATCGGCCGCCGCATGCACGAGGACCCGTCGGTGCCGAACCACGGCCGGCCCGGCCGGGGCTATCCCCTGCGGCACGGCCTCGCGCTGGCCATCGAGCCGATGTTCATCGCAGGAGGCCGGGACGGCTACCGCACGGCGGGCGACGGCTGGACACTGCACAGCGTGGACGGCAGCCGGGCCGCCCACATGGAGCACACGATCGCGGTCACCGAGGACGGCCCCCGCGTGCTGACCACGCTCTGAGCAGGAGCCGTAAATAGGAGTGCCTGAACAGGCGCGGTGTCCGTACCATCCGAGCCATGCCGACTCTACCCACGCTCGCCCTGTTCGCCGCCGCCACGCTGGCGCTGCTCGTGGTCCCGGGACCCGCCGTGCTCTACATCGTCACCCGCAGCGTGGCCCAGGGCCGTTCGGCGGGGCTGGTGTCGGTGCTCGGCGTGCACGCCGGTTCGCTGGTGCACATCGCCGCCGCGGCGTTCGGGATCACCGCGCTGCTCGCCGCCTCGGCCACGGCCTTCGCCGTCGTGAAGTACCTCGGTGCGGCCTACCTCGTCTACCTGGGAGTCCGCAAGCTCATGCGGCGGCCGGAGACGGAGGACGCGGAGGTCACGGTGGCCTCGAACTCCCGGCTGTTCGGCGAGGGGTTCGTGGTCAACGTGCTGAACCCCAAGACCGCCATGTTCTTCCTGGCGTTCCTGCCGCAGTTCGTCGATCCGGCGCGCGGGCCGGTGGCGCCGCAGGTGCTCGTGCTCGGGGCCGTGTGGGTCGCGCTGGGCATGGCCAGCGACGGCACGTACGCGCTGCTGGCCTCGGTCCTCGCCGGCCGGCTGCGCTCCTCGGCCCGGGCCCGGCGGCGGCTCGACCAGGGCAGCGGCGTCGTCTACCTCGGCCTCGGCGCGGTGGCGGCTCTGGCCACCGAGGGCGCCAGGAAGCTCTGACGGCTACCGGGACATTTGTACTGCCGTAATCGGGATCGCTGAATCTGCCCGGCTCCTCCGGCTTTCGAGACGCTTGATGCGTGCGGAGAGACGACCTGGAGGAGCCGATGACGCAGACCCTGAGCGCACCGCCGAGAGTCGAGCAGCCCCAGAGAGGCAATCTCGGCAGGCTGCTCGTGCCGCTGGCGCTCGACGTCGCCACGCCGATGGCGTGCTACTACCTGCTGCACGGCGCGTTCGGTATGAGCGAGGTCGCCGCGCTGGCCGTGAGCGGCGCGATCCCGGCCGTCCGGGTGGTCGCCGGCATCGTCAAGGACCGCACGGTGAACGGGCTCGCCGGGCTGACGCTGGCGGCCAACCTGGCCGGCATCGCGCTGAGCTTCGTCACCGGCGACGCCCGCATGATGATCGCCAAGGATTCCGGCCTCAGTGCCGTGCTGAGCCTGGCGATCATGCTCTCGGCGTTCACCCGGCAGCCGGTGATGTCGGCGGGGATGCGCCCGTTCGTCACCCGGGGCACGCCGGAGAGGGAGGCCGCCTGGGACCGGCTCGCGGAGCGGTCGCCCCGGTTCCGCCGGGCGGTGCGGCTGTTCAGCGGCATCTGGGGCGGCGTGCTGCTCGCCGAGTGCGTGGCCCGGCTGATCGGCGCGTTCACGCTGCCGGTGTCCACCATGGTCTGGCTGTCCAACGTGATGCTGATCGCCGCCATCGTGGTGGGGCTCCTGGTCGCGGGCGCGTTCGCCTCCGGGCCGATCATGGGGATGGTCAGGATGGAGGCGAGGGGCGCGCGATGAGAGGCAGGGGCATCAACTACGACACCGGTTTCCTGCCCGGCGGGCGCATCAGCCGGGAGACGTTCGACTCCGAGACGGTCCGCGCGGAGATGCGCGTCATCGCCGACGAGCTGCACTGCACGGCCGTCCGCATCACCGGCGGCCACCCGGAACGGCTCAGCGTCGCCGCGCGGCACGCCGCCGACGCCGGGCTGGAGGTGTGGTTCGCGCCCTTCCCCTGTGAGATGACCACGCGGGAGCTCGCGCCGTTCTTCGCGGACTGCGCCGAGCGGGCCGAGGAGGTGCGGCGCGGCGGCGCGGAGGTGGTGCTCGTCACCGGGTGCGAGCTGAGCATGTTCGCCGCCGGATTCCTCCCCGGGGACACCGTCTTCGACCGCATCGCGGGGCTCACGAAGGGCGACCCCGAGGTGTACGCCAGCTTCGCCGGGATCCCCGCGCTGCTGAACCCCTTCCTGGCGGAGACCGCCCGGGCGGCGCGTGAGGTCTTCGGCGGGCGGGTGACGTACGCCTCGGGAGACTGGGAGGGGGTCGACTGGAGCCCGTTCGACATCGTCGCGGTGGACGCCTACCGCGACGAGCGCAACGCGGCGACCTACCGCGAGGGGCTGCGCTCCCTCTTCGGGCACGGCAAGCCGGTCGCGGTCACCGAGTTCGGCACGTGCGCCTACACAGGGGCGGGCGCACGCGGCGGCATGGCCTGGGCCATCGTGGACCGGTCGCGAAGGCGGCCCCGGCTCACCGGTGACTTCACCCGCGACGAGGGCGAGCAGGTCCGCTACCTGAGCGAACTGCTCGCCGTGTTCGAGGAGGAAGGCGTGGACAGCGCCTTCTGGTTCACCTTCGCCGGGTACGGCCTGCCGTACGACGCGCACCCGCGCAGGGACCTCGACATGGCCTCCTACGGGGTGGTCCGGCTGCTGAAGGACGGCGGGCGGGAGCCGAAGGAGGTCTTCCACGCCCTCGCGGCCGCCTACTCCGGCGGACGCGCGACCGGCCGAGACGCGGCGGCGGCCACCTGACCGGCCCACCGGTAGTCGGCCTTGCCCGCCGGGGAGCGGACGATCTCCTCCACGAACGCGTAGGCCCGCGGCACCTTGTAGCCCGACAGCCGGGTGCGGCAGTGCGCGTCGAGCTGCTCCGCCGTCGGCGCGGCTCCGCCGTACGGCTGGACGACGGCCGCGACCCGCGAGCCCCAGCGTTCGTCGGGGACGCCGGTGACCACGGCGTCGAACACGGCGGGATGCCCCTTGAGCACCGCCTCGACCTCCTCGGGGAAGACCTTCTCCCCGCCGGTGTTGATGCACTGGGACCCGCGTCCGCAGAACCGGAGCGTGCCGTCCTCCTCGACCGTCGCGAGGTCGCCGGTGAGCAGCCACCGCACGCCGTGGGCGTCGGTGACGAAGGTGCGGGCCGTCTTGTCCGGGTCGTTGTGGTAGCCGAAGGCGATCCGGCCGCTCCTGGCCACCGTGCCGATCCGGCCGGAGCCCGGCTCGACCGGGGTCAGCGTCTCGTCCAGCACGGCCACGGCGGCGCCCGCGTTGGGCCGGTAGCGCAGGCCCGACTCCGGCGACGACCCGTCGACGCCCGACGCCGTGTAGCCGGACTCGGTCGAGCCGAAGTTGTCGAGGATCATCCGGCCCGGCAGCAGCTCCTCCAGCCGCGCGCGCACGGCGCCGCTGAGGATCGCGCCGGTCGAGCTGAGCACGAACAGAGACGACAGGTCGTAGGACCCGGCGGCCATCTCCTCGGCGAGCGGGCGGGCCATCGCGTCGCCGGTGATGTTCAGGCTGACGACCTTCTCCCGCTCGATCGCGCGTAGCACGGCGGCCGCGTCGAACCTGCGGACGTGCACCATCGTGCCGCCCATCCACCAGGCGATGAAGGTGCCCATCTGGGCCGCGCCGTGCATCAGCGGGGCCCCCGTCATCATGACGACCGGGGACGCCGCGCCGCGCGCCTGCTCGATCACCGCCTCGGGCGTCTTCAGCGGATCGCCGTACGGGTTGCCGCCGCCGAAGGCGAAGAACAGGTCCTCCGACCGCCACATCACGCCCTTGGGCATGCCGGTCGTGCCGCCGGTGTAGATGACGTACACGTCGTCGCCGGAGCGGGGCGGGAAGTCCCTGCCCTCGGACTCCACCGCCACCGCCTCCTCGTACGGCACCGCGCCCGGCACGGCCGTGGGGCCGCCGACGGCGACGAGGTGGCGCAGCCCGGGGACCTGCGCGGCCGCGGCCGCGACCCGGTCGCCGAACTCCACGTCGAACAGCAGGGCCGCGATGCCGGAGTCCCGGTAGAGGTAGAGCAGCTCCGACTCGACGTACCGGTAGTTGACGTTGACCGGGACGGCCCGCAGCTTCAGCGTCGCCAGCAGGGCCGCGACGTACTCCACCCCGTTGTAGAGCTGCATGCCCACGTGCTTGCCGTGGCCGACGCCGTGCGCGGCCAGGTGGTGGGCCAGCCGGTTGGCGTGGGCGTCGAGCTCGGCGTACGTAGGGCGGTCGTCGCCGCAGATCACCGCGACGCGGTCCCCGATGGCGTCGGCGAGCCCCTCGAAAAGATCGGCGTGGTTGAACTCCATCCGGCGGACCTCCCGCGCTCAGGGTTTACTGCTGCCGACGATCCACATCGCGAAGAACTGCGCGCCTCCGCCGTACGCGTGGCCGAGCGCGAGCCGCGCCCCCTCGACCTGGTGCTCCCCCGCCATGCCCCGCACCTGGAGCGCCGCCTCGGCGAACCGGATGAGGCCGGAGGCGCCGATCGGGTTGGACGACAGCACGCCGCCGGAGGCGTTCCACGGGGTGTCGCCGTCGAGCGCCGTGCAGCCGGCCTCGGTGAGCTTCCAGCCCTCCCCCTCGGCGGCGAAGCCGAGGTTCTCCAGCCACATCGGCTCGTACCAGGAGAACGGCACGTACACCTCGGCGACGTCGATCTCCCGGCGCGGGTCGGTGACGCCGGCCTGGCGGTAGACGTCGGCGGAGCAGTCACGGCCCGCGCGCGGGCTGACGACGTCGCGGCCGGCCACCATGATCGGTTCCGAACGCATCGCGGTGCCGTGGATCCAGGCGGGCGTGCCGGTCACCTTGTCCTCGGCCGCGAGCACGATCGCGCAGGCGCCGTCGGACGACGGGCAGGTCTCCAGGTAGCGGATCGGCTCCCACAGCATGGGGGTCGACTCGACCATCTCCCGGTTGATGCC
Organism: Microbispora sp. NPDC004025; assembly: GCF_053604425.1. Taxonomy (NCBI): domain Bacteria; kingdom Bacillati; phylum Actinomycetota; class Actinomycetes; order Streptosporangiales; family Streptosporangiaceae; genus Microbispora; species Microbispora sp. NPDC004025. Next base: position 21,095 of record NZ_JBSGHN010000003.1, read on the forward strand.
GGGAATGCGCAGGTGGGCGTAGGGGTTCTTCAGCGCGTTCAGCCGGTCCTTGACCGCGACCAGCGTGCCGACGTGGTCCGGCGCGCCCGACCTGCGCATGTACTCCCTGATGTGCGGCGCGAAGTAGCCGCCCGCGCCCACGACCAGGGAGGCGTTGAAGGGCAGGTGCGTGGACAGGGCCCAGGTGGCGTTCGACTCCGACTGCTTCTCGAAGGCGACGACCAGCACCCGCCCGTGCACGCCGCCCTGCACGAGCGACGCGCCGACCAGCGCGGTCGAGCCGCCGACCGAGCCCGCCGTGTGCACGCGCATCACCGGTTTGCCGGCCCCGCCGAGCGCGTCGGCGAGGTACGCCTCCGGCATCATCACGCCCTCGAACAGGTCCGGCGCCTTGCCGATGACGACCGCGTCGATGTCGGCGAACGTCAGGCCCGCGTCCTCCAGCGCCCGCAGGGCGGCCTCGCGGACCAGCCCGGCCAGCGACACGTCCCGCCGTCTGGTCTGGTAGCGGGTCTGGCCCACGCCGATGACGGCACAGCGGTTTCCCACGGCGACTCCTACAGAGACTGGTCGAGGACGGCGCCTTCGAGCACGGCGACGAGGTTCTGCTGCAGGCACGGTCCCGAGGTGGCGTGCGCCACCGCGCGGTCGGCCGAGCCGTCGAGGATCCGCCGGGCCGCCTCGCCGACGCGGATCAGGCCGGCGGCCATGACCGGGTTGGCCGCGAGCGGCCCGCCCGACGGGTTGACCGTCACCTCGCCGGACAGGCCGAGCGCCGCGCGCAGGATCGGCTCCTCGTGGCTGAACTGGGTGTGCAGCTCGGCCACGTCGACCGGGCCCTTGCCCACCCCGGCCGCCCGGCCCGCCTCGGCCGTGGACATCGATAGGGACAGGTCGCGCATGCCCGGGTAGTGAGGCTCGGCGCGGTGTGCGATTCCGGTGATCCAGGCCGGCCGCCCGGCCAGCTCGCGGGCGCGGTCCCCGGCGGCCAGCACCACGGCCGCCGCCCCGTCCGTGACCGGCGCGACGTCGTACGGCCGCAGCGGCTCGACCTCGAACTCCTCCCCGGAAGGGTCGGGCAGGTCGAGGGCGCAGGGGTTGGCGCGGCCGTCCGCGCGGCTGCGCCGTACGACCTCGTCCAGCGCCGCCCTGTCCGCGTTCACCGCCGCGGCCTGCAACGCGGCGTACGACACCTGGTCGAGCCCGAGCGGCGCGAGATAGTACGGATCGAGCTGGAGCGTCATGATCTCCCGGATGTCCGACATCGACGACTTGCCGAAGCCGTAGACCAGAGCGGTGTCGATGTCGCCGTGCTGGAGCCGCACCCACGCCTCGTACAGCGCGAACGCGCCGTCCATCTCGACGTGGCTCTCGCTGATCGGCGGCCAGGCGCCGACCGCGTCGAGCGCCGAGACGAACGAGAACGGCGCCCCGGCCAGGTAGTCGCACGAGCCGGAGCAGGTGAAGCCGAACCTCTTCAGCCCGGTCGCCCGCTTGACCTCGTCGATGACCGGCAGCAGCAGCTCGGGCTCGGCCAGACCGGTGTCGTGGCCGGTGTGCACCGTCTGGGCGAAGGCGACGACCGCGACGTCCCTCATCACGCCCTCCCGGTGGCGTCGTCGAGGTCGGCGTCCGGCTCGCCGGTCGGCTCGAACCACCTCACGTTGGTCATCGACAGCGTCCGCTCCTCCGGCGGCACCCACACGGCGCGCACTCGCATGCCCTGCCGCACCTCGTGCGCGGGAATGCCTCCGATCAGCGCGATCATCGGCGTGTCTGCGCCGTCCAGCAGCACGTACGCCGAGACGAACGGCACCTCGGGGGCCCGGGGGTCGGGCAGGTTGTTGATCGCGTACGTGGTGACGGTGCCGGTGTCGGCGACCTCCACCTCCTCCTCCACCACGGAGCCGCACGCGGGGCAGGACACGCGGTAGGGCACGTAGACGGCGTCGCATTCGGCGCACCGGCCGCCGACGAACCTGCCGTCGCGCACGCCTTCGAGGAAGCGGGTGAGCGCCCGGCCCGGCGTGACGCGATACTCGGCCCGCACCGGCGCGACGAGCGAGGTGACCTCGGGCAGGAAGCACTCGATGTCCGTGATGTGGCCCGTCGTGGCGGCCCGCCAGCGCGGGCGGACCCGAAGCCCCGGCCTCAGCGCCTTCGGGCTTCCGGCGTCCACCACGTGGACCAGGGCGGTGTCCGCGCCGTCGAGTTCGATCAGCGCCCAGGCGAACGGCCGGTCGAGCGGGTGGCCGGGGCGCGGGGAGCCGACCCAGGCCCACGCCTGGACGGTCCCGGCCGGTCCGACCTCCACGTACTCCTCGGTGACCGGCTCGCCCGTGTCCGGGTCGTACTCCAGCGGCGGGACCAGCACCCGCCCGCCGGCCGTACGGACCCCGACCAGCCGCCGGTCGCGCAGCTCGGTGAGGAACCGCCCGATGACCGGACCGGTCGTCCGCGTGTAGCCGCCGGGGAATTCCAGGACGTGGGTGGCGACCGGTGATTCCTCAGATGGCACGGTCCCTGCCTTCCCAGTAGGGGGCGCGGAGCTTGCGTTTGAGCAGCTTGCCGTTCGGCTCGCGGGGCATCTCGTCGATGAAGTCGATGACGCTCGGCCACTTCATGCGGGCCAGGCGGCCCTCCAGTGAAAGGACGATCTCCGCCGCCAGTTCCTGCCCGGGAACGGCGCCGGGCGCGGGCTCGACGACGGCCATGATGCGCTCGCCCCACTCGTCGTCGGGGATGCCGAAGACGGCCACGTCGGCTACCTTCGGGTGGACCATGATCTCCTTTTCGATCTCGGCCGGATAGATGTTGGTCCCGCCCGAGATGATCATGTCGGCCTTGCGGTCGCAGAGGAACAGGAAGCCGTCCTCGTCCAGGTAGCCGATGTCCCCCACTGTGAAGAAGTCGCGAAGCCGGTTGGCCGCGGTCTTCTCCGGGTCGCCCTTGTATTCGAAGGAGATGCCCATCTTCATGTAGACGGTGCCGGGCGTGCCCGCGGGCACCGGGGCGAGCTCGTCGTCCACGATCAGCAGCTCGCTGCCCGGCCAGGCCTTCCCGACCGTGCCCGGGCGTTTCTTCCAGTCCTCGGGGGTCGCGATCGTGCCGCCGCCCTCGGTGGCGGCGTAGTACTCGTAGATCACGTCGCCCCACCACTCCAGCATCTGCCACTTGACCGGCACGGGGCACGGCGCGGCGGCGTGGATCATCCACCGCAGCGACGACAGGTCGTAGGCCCGCCGCGTCTCCTCCGGCAGCGACAGCAGCCGCTTGAAGTGCGTGGGGACCATGTGGGAGTTCGTCACCCGGTGCCGCTCGCACAGGCGCAGCGTCTCCTCGGCGTCCCACTTGTCCATGAAGACCAGCGTGTGACCCATGTGTAGTGCCGTACCGGCGAACTGGGTGACCGCCGTGTGATAGCCGGGCGAGGTGACGAGGTGGGCGTTCGGCCGCCCCGGCGTCACGCCGAACAGCCGCAGCAGCCCCGTCATCAGCTCGGCTGCGTCGTCGGGGTCGAGACCGGTGAGCGCGCGCCGCACGCCCTTCGGCCGTCCGGTCGTGCCGGAGGTGTAGTGCATGGTGGCCCCGGCCGTACGGTCGCCGGGCAGGGTCTCGGGCATGCCGCCGGTCAGCTCGGCCACCGGGCGGAAACCCTCGATCTCGCCGTAGGAGAAGCACCGCTCGGCCGCGATGCCGGCCTCCCGGGCGCCCCTGGCTGCCTCGGCGGCGTACCGCTCGTGGGCGAGGAACGCGGCGGCGTCGCTGTCGGCGACGATGTAGCCGATCTCCGGTCCGGTGAGGTGCCAGTTGACCGGCGTGTAGTACCACCCCGCCTGCAGGGCGGCGAGGTAGAGCACGAGGCCGTCCGCGCCGTTGGGCAGCAGGCCGCAGATGCCGTCCCCGGGTCCCAGGCCCAGCGCACGCAGGCCGTGGACCAGGCGGTTGGCCCGGGCGAGCAGTTCGCCCGCGGAGTGTTCCGTGCCGTCGGGATCGACCGCCGCGATCCACGCCGGGTCGGCCTGCGCGAGCCTCCAGAAACCGAGTGAGCCCATGTGCCAGCTCCCTTATGCGCTGTGTTTCCCGCTCACCATCGGGGCGCTTACTTCCGCCGAGGTCGTGCCGAAGGCGCGCGGTGAACGCTTCCCTCGTCGCTCGGAGTCGCTCGTTCCTCAGTCCAGATCGGCGGCGCGCCCCTCCGGATCGCTCGGCTCCGCACCGCCGGGCGTCAGCGGCCGCGAAGTGAAGCACGCCGGCACGACGCTGACAAGATCTGGCAATGCGGAGCGACTCAGATGAGAATCGGTTCTAGTTCTTGCGGGCAGACTAACCCCGCGCGCGATGTCTAACAAGCGCTTGATCGAACCGGTGACGCCGTCCCGCTGGAGGACACCTGTGGAGCTCCTGCCCGTCAGCACCCCGCACTGCCGGATCGAGCGCGACGGTCACGTGGTGATCGTCACGATGGACCGCCCCGAGGCCAGGAACGCGCTCTCGCAGGACATGCTGGTGGGGCTGGCCGAGGCCTGGCAGTACATCTCGGATGAGCCCGAGGTGCGGGTCGGCATCCTGACCGGGGCGAACGGCACGTTCTGCGCCGGGGCCGACCTCAAGGCGATGGGCACGCCGTCGCAGGACGAGCGGGTGCGCCGCCGGGCCGCCGAGATCCCCGACTACCACTGGAAGGGCCTGCTGCGCGATCCCGGGGCGCTGCCGTCCAAGCCGATCGTGTGCGCGGTCGAGGGGTACGCCGTGGCGGGCGGCACCGAACTGCTCGTCGGCACCGACCTGCGCGTCGCCGCCGAGAGCGCCACGCTCGGGCTGTTCGAGGCCAGGCGGGCGCTGTTCCCGATGGGCGGCAGCGCCGTCCGGCTGCCCCGCCAGATCCCGTACGCGTTCGCCATGGACGTGCTGCTCACCGGCAGGGCGGTCACGGCGGCCGAGGCGCTGGCGATGGGCATGGTCAACCGGGTCGTGCCGGACGGCCGGGCGCTGGAGGCGGCCCGCGAGATCGCCGATCAGGTGGCCGCCTGCGGGCCGCTGGCCACGCAGGCGATCCTGCGCGCCTACCGCGAGACGCTGGGCATGCCGGAGGCCGAGGCGTTCAAGGTCTCCGACGCGATCGGCTGGCCGGTCATCGGCTCCGAGGACGCCAAGGAGGGCGCGCGCGCCTTCCGCGACAAGCGCCCGCCGGTGTACCAGGGGCGGTGACGCGCTCCCTCCACGCCGTCTCTTGCCCTTGCCTCAGGGTCAGATCCGACGATGACCACGATGCCCCAGCCCGCAGGCCCGACGTTCCGGCCCGTGACATGCGCGTCCGCTGTCGCACGCCCATGCTTCGATCCGCGTCCAAGCGTCACCGCCCTAGCCTCGTTCGTGTCCGGGAAACAGCGAGGAGGACCGACATGACGTCGCAGAACACCGAGGTGCGGCATGACGTCGAGCACGTCTACCAGGCCTGGGACGCCGCTCTTGGCGCCAAGGACCTCGACGCCGCCATGGCGCTCTACCACTCCGACGCGACGCTGGAGAGCCCGCTCGTCCGCCACCTGCTCGGCACCGACGAAGGAGTGGTTCGCGGCCGGGAGGACCTGCGCCGGTTCGTCGCGAAGGTCTTCGCTCATCAGCCCGCCAAGCGCCGCCGCTTCCGCACCGCGTTCCTGACCGACGGGTCGCGGCTCGTGTGGGAGTACCCGCGCGTGGCGCCCGACGGCGAGCAGATGGACATCGTCGAGGTGATGGAGATCCAGGACGGTCTCATCAAGCACCACCGGGTCTACTGGGGCTGGACGAGCGTGGGAATGCTGCTCAGCGGCGAGCACTCGAAGTAGCGATCCCAAGCGGCCGGGCGGACGCGGACGACCCGCCGGGCCGGGTCAGGGGCGGGCCTGGACCATGGCGTGGGTGCCCGTGGTGCGCCACGGACGGCCGGTCGCGTCCAGCTCCGCCAGCGTCCGCTCCGGCACGCCGACGAGCGCGTCCGACTTCAGGGTGCGCAGCGCGACGACGGGCCCGGGGAAGTAGCCGGTGACCGCCGCGAACGGCGTGGTCGCCGGCCACGTCCGGTCGCCGACGAGCCGCCGGTAGTTCAGGTCGCCCTTCAGGATGGTCAGCGAGGCCGACGCGAACTCCTCGCGCAGGTCGTCCGGCATGTCGGAGTAGGGCAGCGGAGCGCAGGCGAAGGGATGCGTCCGCAGGCTGAGACGCCCCTCCTCCATCGCGGCCCACAGCCGGGCGCCGGCCTCCCCGGCCCGGCCGGGGGCCGCGGCGAGCCGCCGCAGGCACGCGAGCACGTCGGCCGCAGTGGCGTCGGACACGAAGTACGGAACGGGCTTCACGTGCAGGACGACCTCGCCCGCGAGCCCGCGGGCGAGGAGGTGGTCGACGAGCACGAGGTCGGGCAGCAGTTCACGCCCCGCGTTGTCGGCGACCAGGCAGATCCGCCCCGGCGCGGCGGCGTCGAGGAGCGACCACAGCAGCGGGCCGTCGTCCACGACCAGACCGGCCGCCCTCTCGTGGTCTCCGTCGAGCGTGACGCCGAAGGACAGGTCGGCGCGGTTTCCCCAGAGCGAGCCCAGCAGGAGCGCCCGGGCCTGCTCGTCCGGGGGCAGCGTCGCCGTCTCGTCGAGCGCCGCCAGTTCCCCGTCCACGATCGGGCCCTCGAGCTCGGCCTGCTTCATCGGGCCGAACGGGTCGACCCCGTGCCACGGGCCGTCGCCGAAGTATCCGGTGGCCTCCAGCAGCTTGCGGTAGAAGTAGCTCTCGCCCCACAGGAACGGCACGTCGACGTAGCGGCGGCCGATCTTCCCGCGTCCCCACTCGGCCCAGGCGGCGCCGTCGTGCGCCGACGGCTCCAGCGGCGCCATGACGTCGCGCACGACCTCGTCGAGCAGCCGGTCGAGCGCGCGCCGCCGGTCCGGGTCGTACGGCAGCGCCCGAGCGACCTGGCGGACGAGCACGGGATGCCGCTCCCTGAAGACGCTCAGGGCGTAGGAACCGGGGACGTTCCCCATGATCGGCGGCGGGATCGGCGGGGCCTCGGCCACGGTCTCGTCGCGGGCACCACTCATCCCCGGCATCCTCCCTCGGCTCGCGGAACTGCACCGCCAGTAAATCGCAGCGGCCGAACGATCGAGGGAGGCGGGGCAGGGTGTGGCAGGGATGGGTGGCAGGGGTCGGTGGCAGGGGGTGCAGGTGTGTGGGGCAGGGTGCGGCAGGGGTGAGGGACCGGGCGCACGAGGGACCGGCCGCACGCGGCGTCAGCCGTCGCCGGTCATGCGACCGAGGCGTTCCATGGCCTCGACGTACTCCTCCACCATCTCGAAGACGACCTGTTTGGCCGGCTTGACCTGGTTCATCGCGCCGATGATCTGGCCGGCGGGGAACGTGGCCAACTCGGTCGCGTCCGACCTGCCGATCCGCCGCAGCGCGTCGGAGATCAGCATGAACTGCAGCGGCATCGGCAGCGTGCCGGGCGACTCCGCCGACTCCCAGGCGTCGGTCCACTCGTTCTTCAGCAGGCGGGCGGGCTTGCCGGTCCAGCTCCGCGACCTGACGGTGTCGCGGGAGGTGGCCGCGATGATGCGCCGCCGTACGGTCTCGGAGGTGTCGGCCTCCTCCACCGCCAGCCAGATCGAGCCGGTCCACACGCCCTCGGCGCCGAGCGCCATGCCCGCGGCCATCTGGCGGCCGGAGCCGATGCCGCCCGCGGCCAGGACCGGCACGTCCACCGCGTCCACGACCTGCGGGATGAGCACCATCGTGGAGATCTCACCGGTGTGGCCGCCCGCCTCGGTGCCCTGCGCCACGACGACGTCCACGCCGACCTCGACCTGCTTGACGGCGTGACGCGGCGTGGAGGCGAGCGCCGCCACCTTCACACCCTTGGCGTGCGCCTGCTCCACGACGTCGGCGGGCGGCGGGCCGAGGGCGTTGGCGAGCAGCGCGATGGGATGCCGGAGCGCGACCTCGACCTGCGGCCGGGCCGTCGCGTCGGTCCAGCCGAGCAGCACCTTGCCCGAGTCGGATCCGTCCAGCGGCGGCACGCCGTGCCGGGCCAGCAGGTCCTCCACGAAGGCCCGATGCCCCTGCGGGATCATCCCCTGCAGCCGCGCCACCAGGTCGGCCGGGGAGTCCACGTCGAGGTCCGACCCCGCGTATGAGGCGGGCATCACCACGTCCACGCCGTACGGACGGCCGTCCACGTGGTCGTCGATCCACTTGAGCTCGATTTCGAGCTCCTCGGGGGTGAAATACAGGGCGCCGAGCACTCCCATGCCGCCGGCCCGGCTGACCGCGGCGACGACGTCCCGGCAGTGGCTGAAGGCGAAGATCGGGAACTCGATACCGAACATGTCGGTGACACGTGTCCGCATGCCTTCGAACGTACGACGGCCTCCGGCGAACTGCAACGCGTTCTAGTGAACCGCATCCGACGCGTTCCTACCAGCCGGTAACTCGACGGCCGGGACACGGCGGGAAGCCTCACGAGAACACGTTCCAGCACGCCGGGGCGAGGATCACCCGGCGATGACCACCGTTAAAGTCAGATTTCATGACAATGCGGGATTGCGGCCATACCACGGGGGTCGTACCTTCCCCCTATGGATCTGGAGATCCGCCACCTGAGAATCGTGCACGCGGTCGCCGAAGCCGGGAGCGTCACGAAAGCGGCCACCCGGCTCGGCCTCGCCCAACCGTCGCTCACCGCTCAGCTCAAGCGCATCGAGCGCTCACTCGGAGGTCCGCTGTTCGAACGCGACCGCAATGGCGCACGTCCCACTCCTCTCGGCGAGATGGTGCTGTCCCGCGCCCGGGTGCTGCTGCCCGCCGTACGGGACCTCCAGGAGGACGCGGTACGGTTCGCCAACACCTCGGTCAAACTGCCCGGCTATCGCATCGGCGCGACGAACGGGCCCATACTCGGCGGGCTGGTCGAGCGCCTGACCGCCGACCAGCCCGGCATCCCGGTCACCACCCGCACGTCCTGGTCGGCCGGTGAGCTGACCTCGCTCGCGGTGGCCGGCCGGCTCGACTTCGTGCTGCTCGGGACGTGCGGTGACAGCCCGCCTCCCCCGGCCGAGGCGATGAACTGGACCACGGTCGGCACCGACCCGGTCTTCGTGCTGCTGTCGGCGGACCACCCGCTCGCCGGGGAGAGGGAACTGGAGTTGTCCAGGCTCGCCGACGAACACTGGACGGTCGCCCCCGGCGACGGCTGTTTCGCCGACTGCTTCGCCGCCGCCTGCGCCCGGGCCGGGTTCGTCCCCGAGTCCATCTACGAGACGGACGTGGCGACCTGCCTGCACCTCGTCGGTGTGGGCAAGGCCGTCGCCCTGTGCCAGGCCACCTTCCGGCTCACCGCCGGGCTGGTCATGATGCCGCTGGCCGGCGCGCCGCTGCGCTGGCGGCACCTGCTCGGCTGGCACGCCGACTCGATGGGCGCGCGGGCCGCCGCCCCCGTGGTCGCCGCCCACGCCCGGGCCGCGTATGCCGAGGCGGTCCGCCTCAGCGCCCGCTACGCGGACTGGCTCGTCACCAACCCCGAATACGGCACCGTCCCCTGACGCGGCGGCGGGCGCACCCCCTGCGCCCCTCGCACGTCCGTCCACGCGGCCCGGCCCCGCCCGATCGCCCGCCCGCCCGATCGCCCACCCGATCGCCCACCGGCGTACGCCGCGGCGCCTGCCTCGTCTCGCGCTCACGCACGCCCGGAGGTTCGAAGGCGGTTATTTCCGGGCCAGCGAATCCCCCAGCGAGGGCGGTTCCATAACTCGGTGATAGGGGCGAATTGATAGATCCACCTGACAGCGGAGGTCGGTTACGTTGACGGCACCCCCCAAAGACAAGGAGAGCCCCACATGCTCCACAGACGCACCGTACTCGCCGGATGCGCTCTGGCCGTCACGGCCCTCGCCACGGTCGCCACCCCCGCCATGGCCGAGCCGAACAACTCTCCCGCCTCCTCCGCCGTCAAGCCCCCGCCCGCGATGGTGGACGCCATGCAGCGCGACCTCGGGCTCACCCCCGCCCAGATCGACGCCCGTCTCGCGAACGAGGCGAAGGCCATGGCCACCGACACCAAGGTGCGCGCCACCATCGGTGACGCCTACGCCGGATCCTGGGTCTCCGGCACCACCTCCGAGAGCTTCATCGTCGCCACCGCCGACGCGTCCAAGGCCGCCGCGATCCTGGCCGCGGGCGCGCAGCCGAAGATCGTCGGCCGCAGCCTCGCCACGCTCGAGTCCGCCGAGGCCGCCCTGGACCGGGCCGCCGCCGGAGCGCCCGCCTCCACGTCCGTCTGGTACGTCGACGTGCTCAGCAACAGCGTGGTCGTGCTGTCCTCCAACACCGCAGAGGCCGAGGCGTTCGTGGCCGCGAGCGGCGCCGACAGGTCGGCCGTACGCGTCGAGCAGTCCACCGAGCAGCCGCAGACCTACTACGACGTGCGCGGCGGCGACGCCTACTACATCAACAGCTCGGCCCGGTGCTCGATCGGCTTCTCCGTACGCAGGGGAACCACGAACGGCTTCGTCAGCGCCGGACACTGCGGCCGCGCCGGCAACAGCACGACCGGCTACAACCGGGTCGCCCAGGGCACCTTCCAGGGCTCCTCGTTCCCCGGCAACGACTACTCCTGGGTCGCGGTCAACAGCAACTGGACGCCCCGGGGCTGGGTCAACAACTACAGCGGCGGCAACGTGGCGGTGCGGGGCTCGTCCACCGCGCCCGTGGGTTCGTCGATCTGCCGGTCCGGCTCGACCACCGGCTGGCGCTGCGGCACCGTCCAGCAGCTCAACGCCAGCGTCCGCTACTCCCAGGGCACGGTGAGCGGCCTGACCCGGACCAACGTCTGCGCCGAGCCCGGTGACTCCGGCGGCTCGTTCATCTCGGGCAACCAGGCTCAGGGCATGACCTCCGGCGGCTCCGGCAACTGCTCCTCCGGCGGCACCACCTACTTCCAGCCCGTCAACGAGGCCCTCTCGGCGTACGGCCTCACCCTCGTCACCGGCTGATCCGGCCGAACCATGGAGGCTCCCCCGCCGGCCCGGCACAGGGTCAGCGGGGGAGCCTGCGCCATATGGGACGGGGAAGCAGCCGCATCACGGCGAACGCGAGCCGCAGCCGCGCGGGGACCCACACGGTCCCCTTCCGCGTGTCCAGCGCCTCCACGACCGCGTCCGCGACCTCGGCCGCCGTCACCGACATCGGGGCGGGGGTCATCCCGCGCGTCATCCGCCCGATCACGAAACCCGGCCGGACGACCACGACCCGGGCCCCGGAGCCGTGCAGCGCGTCGGCCAGCCCCTGGGCGAAGCCGTCCAGCCCGGCCTTGGCCGAGCCGTACACGAAGTTGGCCCTGCGCACCCGCACCCCGGCCACCGACGACAGCACGACGAGCGTGCCGTGTCCCTGCTCGCGCAGCCGCCCGGCGGCGGCCAGCCCGATCGAGACGTGGCCGCCGAAGTTGACCGCGACGTCGCGGGCGGCGGCGACCGGGTCGGCGTCGTAGACCGCCTGGCTGCCGAGCACGCCGAACGCCGGGATCACCACGTCGAGGTCGCCCACCTCGGCGGCGGCCTCCTCGATCAGGGCGGCGTGCGTCTCCGGGCGGGCGGCGTCGAAGTCCAGCACGTGGACCTCGGCCCCGAGCCGTTCGAGGGCCTCCACCGGCGCGGTCCCACCGCGTGCGGCGAGCACGACCCGGCGGGCGCCCCGCCGGACCAGCCGCTCCACGATCGCGAGGCCGATCTCGCTGCGCCCGCCGAGCAGCAGGACCGTGTCGACCGAACCCAGTGCGTTCCTCACAACCACTCCCTCGACGGCGGAATCAGCACAGGCGCAGCCTACGGGCGAGGTCGGAGACGAAGACGCCGTCCGGGTCGGCCCGGCGCCGGATCTCCCGCCACTGCGGCAGCCGGGGGTACGTCGCGGCCAGGGTGGCGGCGGACATGCGGGAGTCCTTGGCCAGGTAGAGGCGGCCCCCCGCCGCGGCGACCCACTCGTCGAACTCGGTCAGCATCGCGGCCAGCCCGCTCTGCCCGGCCGGGATGTCCAGGGCCAGCGTCCACCCCGGCATGGGGAACGACAGCATGCCGGGGGTCCCCGCCCCGAACCTCTTCAGCACGGTCAGGAACGACACGACCCCCGCGCCGGACAGCCGCTCGACCACCCGGCGCAGCGTGTCCTCCGCTCCGAGCGGCACCACGAACTGGTACTGCACGAAGCCGCGCGGGCCGTACATCCGGTTCCAGCCGTCCACGCCGTCGAGCGGGTGGAAGAACGGCGCGATGCCCTGGACGATCCGGCGCGGAGCGGCGGGGGCCTTGCCGTACCAGGCGGCGTTGAAGGCTCGTACGGTGGCCCGGTTGAGCAGGCCGCCGGGCACCCGGGGCGGGGCCGACAGCAGGGGCCGCGGCGCGAAGGCGAGCGGGTTCCCGCGCGCGCGGGCGGGCAGGTCGCCGGGCACGGCGTGGTCGCCCCGGGTGAGCACGCCCCGGCCCATCCGGCCGCCCCGCGCCAGCAGGTCGATCCACGCCACGGTGTAGCGGTGACCGTCGTCGGTCGCGATCATCGTCGCCAGGGTCTCGTCGAGGTCGCGGGTGCGCTCGATGTCCACCCGCACCCACGCGGTCTCGACCGGCACGCACCGGAACGTCGCCTCGGTGATCACCCCGGTCAGCCCCATGCCGCCCACCGTGGCCCAGAACAGGTCGTCGCCGGGGGTGAGCGTACGCAGGCTCCCGTCGGCGGTGAGCAGGCGCAGCGAGAGCAGGTGGGCGCCGAAGGAGGAGTCGACGTGGTGGTTCTTGCCGTGCACGTCGGCCGCGACGGCCCCGCCGACCGTGACATACCGGGTGCCGGGGGTCACCGGGACGAACCAGCCGCGCGGGACGAGCGCGGTCATGAGGTCGTGCAGGCTGATCCCCGCCGACGCGGTGACGATCCCCGCGGAGTCGACGTGCCACGACCGCTCCAGCGCGGTGCAGTCGAGCACCAGCCCGCCCGCGTTCTGCGCGGCGTCGCCGTAGGCGCGGCCGAGGCCGCGGGCGACGACGCCGCGGCCCCCCGCCTTGGCCAGCAGCGCGGCCGCCTCCTCGGCGGTGCGCGGGCGGGCCACGGTGGCGCGCGTGGGCGCCGTGCGCCCCCATCCCGTCAGCAGCGTCATGCCAGGAGTCATGCCAGTTGGATACCGCACGCCAGCAGGACCAGCATCAGTGCGAGGAAGATCTGCAGCGGGCGGTCGCGCAGCACCAGTTCCTCGGGTTCCTCCCCCACCCCGCGGTCGACCAGCAGCGCGTGCCGCAGCACGACCAGCACGAACGGCACGATGCTGAGCGCGCAGAACGCCCTGGCCGGCCCGGTGTGCTCCTGGAGGGCCCACAGGCAGTAGGTGACGATCATCGCCCCCGAGGCCATGACGCGCACGTGGCCGAGGTAACTCGCCGTGTAGGTCTCCAGCGTGGCCCGAACGGCCGGACCGTCCCCGGGCCGGGCGCGCAGCTCGGCCTCCCGCTTGCCGGTCACCAGCAGCAGCGAGCCGAGCGAGACGACCACCAGGAACCAGCTCGTCACCGGCACGGCCACGGCGACCGCCCCCGCGTACGCGCGCACCACGTGGCAACCGGCCACCGCGACCAGGTCCACCACGGGCTGGTGCTTGAGCCAGAGGGTGTAGGCGAAGGTGAGCGCGAGATATCCGGCGACGACGGCGGCGAGCGGCCACCCGCCCGCGAGCCCGGCGAGCAGGCCGGCCGCCAGCAGCGCCGCGCCCGCGGTCCGCGCGAGCCGTACGGACACGATCCCGGCCGCGACCGGGCGCAGCCGCTTGCGCGGGTGGCGCCGGTCGGCCGCCACGTCGGCCGCGTCGTTGAAGAGATAGGAGCCGCCGGCGGCCAGGCAGAAGGCGGCGAACGCGACGAGCGAGCCGCGCAGGCCCGCCCCGGTGGTCAGCACCCCGGCGGCGGCCGGCGCCGCGAAGACGAGCGCGTTCTTGAGCCACTGCCGCGGCCGGCAGGCCCGCACCAGCCCCGCCGCGCGTGCGCGCCGGGAGGGCGCGCCCGCCGCAGGAGTCGCCACCGGTGGACCCGTAGGCGGGCCCATCGGCGGGTTCAGCGCGCTCTCCCGCTTCACGGACAGGTCCGTTTTCGGGTTACTTCACGCGGCCGGGCCGCAGCAGCAGCCACGCCCCGACGACGGCGAGCGCGAGCCCGAGGATGAGGGCCACCAGCGGGAGCGTCGTCCTGATCAGCGTGATCTGGGCCATGTTGTCGCGGGCCGTCTGCACCATGTCGCTGACGGTCTCCGGGGTGAACGACGCGGTGGCGATGAGGGCGGGCAGGCGCTCGACGCCGTCGGCCGTCTTCAGCACCTCGTGACGCTGCTGCTCCTGCTTGACCGCCACGCCGGTGTTCGGCTCCACCCAGAACGTGATGGTGCCGTCGTAGACGCGCTCGACCTGGATGTCACCGGTGCCCTTCATGCCGAGCACGGAGGCGGGCGCGCTGAGCGTGTCGGTGACGGTCGGGGGGATCTGCTGCGTGAACTTGTAGACCGGCAGCCCGTTGACCGTGTCCTCACCGGTGAAGGTCGCGTCGTACGCCTTGCGCGCGTCGGCGTTGAACACCGGGTAGGTCTTCTTCTCGACGCCGAAGGGGAACAGGAAGACCTGGCCCCGCAACTGCACGGGCTGCGCGCCCTCCCCGTTGTCGACGCTGGTGCCGCAGCAGGTGACGCCCTGGCCGTTGAACTTGTTGAACGCGCTGCGGAACTGCGTCATCGAGATCCGCGGGTTGTCGTTGGTGACGTCGCTGGCGGCCGTGAACTGGTCCCACACCACGTGGTCGTCCTTGGACTCCTTGACGTCGCCCCGGACGGTGACCGTGATGTCGAGGTCGCCGGTGAGGACCTTGAGGTCCCGCATGCTGAAGTAGCGAGCGTTGGGAGCGGTCAGTTTCGCGACGCTGTACTGGTCGGCCGGCGCCTGCACGAGCTTGTCCGCCACCTGGAACCGCAGCAGCGGCGCGAAGACGACGAGGAACGCCCCGATTGCCAAGAGAACAACTCCCACTCCGCGGCGCATCGCTCCTCCTGGGACAGACCAGTTGATGCCTATTTATCCTGAAACAGGTTTCTATTTCGCTGTATGTTAGACGGGGCAGTGACCGACGTCACGAGGGATATGGAAAAGTGACCGAAACAGGTTCTAGCTCGTCGGTGACTCGTGACATGTTACCCGCCGGTTCGCAACCCGTTCGTGACACTGCCGTGCCCGTCGGCCACGTCGACGCCCTCGACGGCGTGCGGGCGCTCGCGGCCGTCGCCGTCCTCGTCTTCCACGTGGCGATCGAGTCGGCGGCGGCGCTGCGCGACAACTTCTTCAGCAGCCTGCTCGCCCGGGGAGACGTCGCGGTCCCCATCTTCTTCGCCCTGTCCGGGCTGCTCCTCTACCGGCCGTACGCGCGCGCCGCGCTGCTCGGGGAGCGTCCCCCGGACACCCGCGTCTACCTGGTCAAGCGTGCCCTGCGCATCCTCCCGGCGTACTGGCTGGTCGTGGTCGTGGCGATGGTGCTGTGGTCCAAGCCGCACCTCGGCGACGTCAAGACGTGGCTGCAGCTGCTGCTGCTCGGCCACACCTACGAGATCCACCCCTGGTGGTTCGGGCTCGGGCCACGCGGGCTCGCCCAGATGTGGAGCCTGTGCGTCGAGGCCGCCTTCTACGTGCTGCTGCCGCTGGTCGCCGCCGTGCTCGCGGCGTACGCGCGGCGCGGCGGCGCCGGCCCCGACGCCCGCGCCCGGCGGCTGCTGGCCGCCGTGGCCGTGCTCGCCGCCTCGTCGTTCGCGTGGGCGCTGCTCACCTACTACCCGGTCTACCGGCCCTACCTGAACGCCTGGCTGCCCCGGGCCTGGGTGTTCTTCGCGGTGGGCATGGCGCTGGCCGTCGTGTCCGAGTGGGTGCGGGAGGAACGCGACCCCGACGGCCCGGCGCATCGCTTCGTCCGGGCGGTGGGCGCGTCGGCGGGCTCGTTCCTGCTCGTCGCCGCCCTCGCGTACGCCGTGGCGGCCTCGCCGCTGACCGGCACGCGCTTCAGCGGCGTGGACGGCGTCTGGGCCGACCTGTCGGAGCTGGCCCTGTACACCACCGTGGCGGCCGGGCTGGTGACCCCGGCCGCGCTGCTGCCGGCCGGCGGCTCGCCGTACGGCCGCTTCCTGAGCAGCCGCGTGATGCGCTTCCTCGGCCGGGTGTCGTACGGCGTGTTCCTGTGGCAGTTCGTGGCCCTCTATCTCTGGTACGACTTCACCGAGCAGCAGGCGTGGAGCGGGAACTTCGCCGGCAACCTGGCCGTGGTAGGCGCGCTCACGCTGCTGCTCGCCACGCTCACCCATCGGTACGTCGAGGAGCCGGCGAGGCGCCTCGCCCGCCTGGCGACCTCGTCGCGGACGCGGACGGCGAGGGGGACGGAGACGCCGACGGGGACTTCGACGGGGACCTCGGTGGAGACGCCGACGGAGAAGGCGGCGTCGCCGCTGCCGTAGGGGCGGGCGCGCCGGGCACGGGGTCGCCGTAGGCGAAGCCCTTCAGGCAGGCCCCCGACGGGTCGTCCAGCCGGATCAGCAGCCCCTTGCCGACGGCCGTGACCGGGAACCGCACCAGCGCGCCGCCGGAACCGGTGGCGTGGAACCGCAGTTGCCCCCGCTGCCCGCTCATCTCGTAGCTGCCGGTGCCCGCGCGCTCGGCGGTGTAGGCCAGCCCGGCGATCGGCCCGGGCCCGCCGAAGGACACGACGTCGGGGAAGAAGATCGCGTCGCCGAGGAGCGGGAAGCACGCGCGGTCCCCCGGCGGCACCACCCCGACCGACGCCTTGACCTCGACCGGCGCGAGCCCGCCCTTGTCGTCGAAGACGAGCGCCTGCTCCGACGGCTCGGGCACCCGCATCCGGGCGCGCAGCGCGGGCCGGGCGAGCGGGGCCAGCAGGTGGTGGCTGAGCCTGCGGTTGCCGTTCCAGGGCAGCACGATGTCCTCGGGCAGCGGGCTGGAGTAGATGACGGCCGTGTCCGGCACCCGGGCGAGCGAGGCCCGCACCGCGGCCAGGTAGGCCCGCACGCGGTCGCCCGACAGCGTGTCGCGGTAGTTCTGGATCGAGACGACCGACATCGCGAGGTAGGCGCCCGCGAGAAGCCCCGCCGCCGTCGGCAGCCCGCTCCCGGCCGGGAGCGGCCGCCGGTACGGCTCGGCCTCCTCCCGCATGGGCAGCAGCGCGAGTCCCAGGCAGACCGCGAGCACGATCGCCGCGTCGGCGACGTACCGGGTCTCGGAGCCGACGACCTGGGCGAGCCCGGTGCCCCGCGCGATCGCCGTGGGCACGCCGTCCGCGGCGACCAGGTAGCCCGCCAGGATCAGCCAGGCCCGGACGGCCCGGCGCCGCCACATGACGGTGCCGGCCACCAGCGCGGCGAGCACGGCCCATCCGGCGGCCACCAGCAGCGGGCTCGGGTCGGCCAGCCCTCCGTTGGGCAGCACCGGGCCCCACGACAGCGGCCCGCCGACCACCCCGGCGGGGAAGATCTCGCCGAGCAGGCGGCCCAGCAGGTCCGCCGCGTCGCCCGGCGCCGGGACGGCGGCGCCCTCGCCCGGCGCGGTGCCGCGGCGGGCCAGGTACAGCGCCGCGTACGCGCCCATCAGCAGCGCGTACGACCCCCACAGCCGCCAGTGGGAGCGCAGCTCGCGCAGCATGAGCGCCGGCCACGGGCCCGCCCACGGCCGCAGGTGCGACGTGGTGAGCGCGAACAGCAGGAACGGGACGAAGACCCCCTTCGTGCTGAACGCCATGCCGGCGAGGACCCAGAAGAAGGCCCGGCGGGCGTGCCGCGCCCCGCCCTCCCCGACGTACCTCACCTGGGCGGCGAGGGCCATGACCATGGCGAGCTGGAGCGGCACCGCGTTGACGGCGGCCGACCACCAGCCGAAGGCCGGGATGGTCAGCGGCGAGAACAGGGCGAGGGTGAGCGGCAGCAGGATGCCGGGCCGCGTGCCGAACAGCCGCACGAGCAGCCGCAGCAGCATGACCGCGGTGGCGGCCTGGACCGCGAACGTGACCGCCGAGACCAGCAGCCAGTCGTACGGCGACAGCCGCGACAGCACCCAGGTGAGCCCGAGCGCCCCCGGCATCAGGTGACCCTTGTGGACGCGGAACAGGAAGTCGAACGTCAGGGAGTGCTCGTAGGCGTCACCCACGAACAGGAAGTCGTCCTCGACGAAGGACGACGACGTGAGCACGGGGACGCGGACCGCCAGCGACGCCGCGACCAGCAGGACCGCCGCGATCATGACAGGATTCGCCAGGCCCGCTCGCCATGCCGGCGCCATGCCGGGCCGTCCGGTACGCATGATCTGACTCATCGGGATTCTCCCAGCACTGTGGGACAAAAGGGGTGTTATGCTCCGGCGCACCCGACAGGAGAGGGACGTCGTGCACGCCGAGCCGTTCCGCGCCGACCTGGCCCGTTCGATTCGCCTGTTCAGCGCCTTCCGCAAGGAGCAGACCGACCCCGACTTCTTCTACGGCCTGCTCGCCCGCGACACCGTCGCCCAGCTCGCGGCATACGCCGACCTGGACGGCGCGCTCGTCGCGGACGTCGGCGGCGGGCCCGGTTACTTCACCGACGCGCTGCGCGCCGTGGGCGCGCGGCCGGTGTGCGTTGACTGCGACGCCGGGGAGATGAGCGCGCGCACCGGCGCGATCCCCGACGGCGCGGTGCTCGGCAGCGCCCTCGACCTGCCGCTGAAGACCGGCGCCGTGGACGTGTGCTTCTCCTCCAACGTGCTGGAGCACGTGCCCGACCCGTGGCGGATGGGCGACGAGATGGTGCGGGTGACGCGGCCGGGCGGCATCGTCTACCTGTCGTTCACCAACTGGCTGTCGCCCTGGGGCGGCCACGAGACCTCGCCGTGGCACTACCTGGGCGGGCACCACGCCGCACGCCGCTACACGCGCCGCCACGGCCGCTCCCCCAAGAACGTGTACGGCACGAGCCTGTACGCCGTCTCGGTGGCCCGGGCGCTCGCGTGGGCCAGGCGGCACCCCGGCGCCGACCTCGTCGGCGCCCTGCCGCGCTACCACCCTCGCTGGGCGACCCCGGTGGTCCATCTACCCGGCGTTCGCGAGATCGTGACGTGGAACCTGCTGCTGGTGCTGCGCCGCCGCTGACCTCCTCGTCCGGGTGCCGATCCGGTAGACCGCGGCGAGCACGATCGCGAGCAGGCCGCACGCCAGCGGGATCCACTCGCGCGTCAGCAGGATCCACCGGCGGAACCGGGCCGCCTCGTCGGCGAACGCCCGCACCTCGGCGGCGCTCGTCGTCAGGTCGGCGTCGAAGGCGACCTGCCGCTCGACCTGGTCGGGCGTGCGCAGGGTGTCGCGCCGCCGCTCCTGGGTGCGTACGGTCAGTCCGCTCTCCGGCTCGACCCAGATCGTGCGGGTGATCTCGGTGTATCTCGCCACGGTGACCCGCGGCTCGCCGGGCATGCCGACCGACGTGCCGGGCACCGGGCCGGGCAGGTCGGCCGTCTTCACCGGCCCGGCCGCGTAGGTGTAGCGGTAGGTCCGCAGGCCCTCGACGGTCTCCTCGCGCTCGAACCGCATCGGCGCCTCCCGCCGCAGCACCGGGTCGAACATCGCGTACGACCGCGGCTCCGCCCCCGCGGGCAGGCGGAAGGCGAGCCCGCTCTGCCGTACGCCGGGATCCTCGTCGACGTACCCGCCGCAGCAGTCGACGGCGAGGCCGGTCCGCCGGTCGAAGGCCGTGCGGCGCTCGTGGTAGTCGACCCGCTCGCCGTCCCGGGTGTCGAGCGAGGAGAACTCCACCCACACGGCCGTGCGGTCGTCCCCGGCCCGCGGATCGCCGTAGACGGCCACCGTGTTCTGCACGGGCACACCCCGGTGGAGGCGGAACGTGGCGGTGTCGAGATAGGTGGCCGAGGGCGAGACGAGCCGCTGGATCCTCGTCAGCTCCAGCGGCAGCACCGTGGTCCGCGGGGAGACGTAGAAGTGGAACAGCACCCCCACGGTGACCAGGAAGGCGATGCCCGCCAGGAGCAGCGTGCGCGGCGACCGCGGGAACGCGCCCTTCATCGGCTCACCTCTCCCTGATCCCGTACGGCGGCCAGCAGCCGGGCGAGCACGACGAGGCAGAGCGCGTCCGCGGCGAGGCCCTGCCCGGCCGCCTGGGCGACGCCGGCGAGGCCGAGCGCGACGAGCACCACCCACGTGGAGGCGGCGCGGCGGGCGAGGGCCCGCAGGCGGCTCGGGCCCGCGTGCTGGGCGGCGGCGATCCCGCGCAGCCACAGGAACGCCGCCAGCGCGGCGGCGACGACGGCCACGCCCACGACGCCCCCGGCCCACAGCCCGGCGAGCGGCGCCGCGATCCACACCCACAGCGCGCGGACGCGGCCGGGCCCGGCGGCGCGCAGCCGCGACCGGCCACGCACCAGGGCCAGGGCCACCACCACGAGGGCCAGGCCCAGCCCGGCGAGCAGCGCCGTGCGGTAGGCCGGATCGGGCTCGTAGCGCAGCACCACCTCGCCGCCGCCGGCCGGCAGCTCCCACGCCTGCCGCCAGCCGTCGAGCCGTGCCGGGGTCAGCCGCGCGCCGTCGAGGTACGCCTGCCAGCCGGCGTTGAAGTTCTCGTTGACCACCAGGTAGGACGGCGCGGCGGCGGCGACCCGGAGGCGGCGCTCCTGCGGCCCCCACGAGGTCACCGTGGCGGGGGCGGCCGTCACCGCCTTCCGCTCCTGCCCGGTGCCGTCGTCCAGCACCACCGAGCGCACCCGGAAGGCGTCGCCCGGGGCGACGCTGACCCTGCTGCGGCCCTCGGTCAGGCGGACGGGCGCGCAGCCCGAGTAGGTCAGCGGGCGGCCGTTGAGCACGTCGTCGAGCGTGCCCTCGATCACCCGGGTCGGCACGTCGTCGCCGTCCACCCGCAGGGTCGGGCCGTACCCGCAGGGCAGCCGCAGGGGGATCGCGCCGAGGCCGCCGAGGGGTTTCACCCCGGGGATGGCGATCTCGGCCACCTCGATCGCGCGGGAGGCGGGCGCGGTGAACTCGATGGTGAACTTCCGCGTCCTCAGCGTGGGGAACGTGAACACGCCGTCGCGGTCCACCCACCCCTGCACCGCTCGCTCTCCGGCACGCAGCGTGAGCTTCACCGGCGGGATGCCCTGCGCCGAGTCGGGGAACAGCACCCGGATGCGCGAGAAGCTCCGGGTCGTCCCCAGGTCGATCGACAGCGTCGGATGCCGGTCGAACGGCTGGGCGAACCACAGCGTCGAGGGGTCGCCGTCCATCGCCTGGCGGCCGAGCACGGCGCCGTGCTCGGCCGCCGTCGAGGACGCGCTCACGTGCGGGTACTGCTTCGGCAGCGTGGTGAGCAGGTCGGCCGCCTTCGGATCGGACAGCACGGCCTGCCCGCGCAGCGTGCGCACGCCGTCGCGCGCCACCGGGACGAGCCGGTCGAACCCGTTGCCGTCCTCACCCAGAATCTGCAGCCGGGAGGAGCACGTCCAGGTGACCGAGCCCCGCATGCACGCGTCGGCGTCCCCCTGCTTGGTCAGCAGCGTCGTGCCCGGGTCGCCCGCGCCGGTGTCCGTGTTGGATGTGTCGGGCACCGAGATCGTCCGCACCGCCCGCACGCCCGGGACGCGCAGGTCGGTGATGCCGACCCGGCTGCCGAGCGCCGTCTTCGGCTCGTACGCGAGCCTGGTCACCCGGATCCGCAGCCACTGGCTCTTCCCCGGCACCGGCGGCAGCGGCTGGAGCGCGTCGGTCCGCGCCACCGCCACGCGCCGCACGCCGCGCTCGGTCTCCAGCGCGACCTCGGCCACCGGCGGCCCGACCGCCTCCTGCTCGAACGCCGCCGAGATCTCCCTCAGGTCGACCTGGCCGGTGAAGCGGACCTCCAGCCACTCCCCGACCGCGCCGTGCCAGCCGTCCGACCGCCACCCCGTGCGCGGGTCGTCGTCGAGCGCGGCGTACGGCTGCCGCCCGGGGTCGCGCTGGCCCACGGCGGCCGTGACGCCGGAGTCCGCCGACGAGGCGGTGACGTCCTTCACGTCGAGATAGCGGGCGGTCGAGGTCGCGGCCGACCAGGCCGGATCGGTGAGATCGGTGGTCACGGGCGCCTGGTCGTCCGGCAGCGTGGCCGACGCGATGCGCCGTACGTCGCCGAACACGATGTCCCGTTTCCGCAGCGTGTCGGTGAGGATCGTGTCGCGGGGCGGGATCGCCGCGGCGCCCGGCTCGTCGCCGACGAGCACCGGCCGGTCGTCGGTGAGCAGGCCCTCCTCTGCCAGGTCGAGCACGGCCTCGGGGGCGCCCTGCACGCGCAAAGTGCCCGCACGGGGCACGGTCGAGGCGAGCGGGGCCGCCCCCGGGATCGTGTAGACCTCCAGCGCCGGGTACGGCTGGTCGAGCCAGCCCGAGGCGGTGCCGCTCGCGGTCAGGCCGACCAGCGGCCCGAACTCGGCGGTCCTGGACAACCCCGAGTCCTGCAGGGTCTGGTGCACCCGGGCGGGCCAGGCGGTGCCGAGCGTCTCCCTGACCAGGTCGTTGCGGATGAGCAGGTGGCTCACCCCGGCGCGGCGCAGGGCCTCGGTCAGGCCGGGCGAGCCGCGCCCGGTGGCGAAGCGCTCGTCCACCGCCTGCACGAGCCGGGCCAGGCCGGGCGAGCCCCACGGCACGTTGGCGTGGGTGGCCCAGCGCACGGTCAGCAGCGACTGCATGGGCTCGTCGAGCGGCCGGCCCCACAGGTACTCCCCGCGGGCCGAGCCGGGCATGGCGAGCACCATGCCGTCGCCCGCGTCGCGGTTCAGCCAGGCCGCCGCCTCCCGCCAGTAGGTGGGGAGGTCCGCGAAGGAGCCCCGGGCGGTCACCCCGGCCGTCCCGACCGGCACGAGCGTGAGCGCGAGCAGCCCGGCCGTCGCGGCGGTGACCGGCCCGCGCAGGCGCGCAGACCCTGTCGCCGGCAGGGCAGCGGGCAACGCGGCCAGGCCGAGCGCCAGCGGCAGCCGGATCAGCGCGTCGAACTTGTGCAGGTTGCGGAAGGGCGCGAGCGGCCCGTCGAACAGGTCCCTGACCTGGCCGGTCCAGGGGTGGGCGAGGTCGCCCGCGTGGCCCGCGGTGACGATCAGCAGGCCGGCGACCACGCTCAGGACCAGGAACGTCCGCTCCGGGGTCGCCCTGCGGACGACGCCGGTCAGCCCGAGCCCGGCCACCAGCGCCGTCGCGGCGACCAGCCACGGCACGGTGGCCTGGTCGTAGGCCGCCGGCAGCCACGGCTGCCCCTCCACCGGCAGGAACGAGATCCAGCTCGACGTGCCGCGCAGCGTGTTCACCAGCGAGGTGACGCTGGTGGTCGCCGACGCCGTCTCGATGAACGGCAGGAACGAGAAGATGTAGCGCCCGAGCAGCAGCAGCGGGACGAGCCACCACATCGACACGAGGCCGGCGAACAGCAGCCACCAGCCGAGCAGGGCCCATTTGCGCCCGCCGTGGCGGCGGCTGAGCAGGTAGACGAGCGGGACGACGAGCACGGCCAGTTCCGCCGCCGCGTTGACGCCGCCCGCGAACAGGAACACGACGGCCGAAAGCGCGGCGGCCCGGCGGGGGCTCACGCCCTCCCGGGTGCCGCGGACAAGCGGCAGCAGCATCCACGGCAGCACGGCGCTCGGCTGGAACTCCGAGGAGTTGATCCCGATCAGGGCCAGCGCGTGCGGGGCCAGGGCGTAGGCGAGCGCGCCGAGGATCCGGGTGCCGGGCGAGCCGATCCCCATCGCCCGGGCCAGCCGCTCGGTCCCGAGGAACGCCGCGCACAGCACGAGCGACATCCAGAGCCGCTGGATGTCCCAGGCGGGCATGTCCATGGCCCGGAAGAGCACGTAGAACGGCCCCATCGGGAAGAGATAGCCGTACGCCTGGTTCTGCAGGTGGCCGAAGTAGGCCGGATCCCACAGGTGCAGCGCGCGCGACAGGAACCCCAGGGGATTCACCGCCATGTCGAGCTTGGTCTCGGAGATCACCGCGCCCGGCGCGGTGTTGAAGGCGACGGCCGCCAGCAGCAGGCAGCCCGCGAGCAGCCGGAGCCGGTGCCGCAGCGTCCCGCCGGGCGGCGCGGGACGGGCGGCGGGGGCGGGCTCGGGCGCTACGGCACTCTCGCCGGGCGCACGGGTCGCCTCTTCCGGCGCGGGCTCCCGCGGCTGGACCGGGACGTCGACGGACACGGGCGCGCTCAGGCCTCCTGCTCATGACGGCTGTCCGGCGGCCGTACGGGGAGCCTACCGAGTTCGCCCGCGACCAGCCCGGTCATGGCGGCCCCGGTCTTCCCCCAGGTGAACTCGCCCGCCCAGCGCCGGCACGCCCGGGCCATCCGGGCCCTCGTCAGGGGGTCGTCCAGCTCCCGCAGGGCGTGACCGACCACGTCGGCGAGCCGCTCGCCGTCGCGGACCAGCCAGCCCGTCACGCCGTGCCGTACGGAGTCGCGCAGGCCGGCCACGTCGTAGGCGACGGTGGGCACGCCGAGGGCCGCCGCCTCGATCACGGTCAGCCCCCAGCCCTCGAACTCCGAGGCCGTGACGTTGAGCCTGGCACGGCTCAGCACCGCGTTCTTCTCCGCCTCGGGCAGGAATCCGTGCAGGTGGACGCGTCCGGCGACGTCGGGCCTGCCCGCCCGCTCGGCCAGCCGCTCGTGCTCGGGCCCCCTGCCGACGACGTGCACGTGCAGGCCGGGACGGCCGGGCGCCAGCTCGGCGGCGAGCTCGACCACCCGCTCGACGCGCTTGTGCCCGACCAGGCGTCCGAGGTAGACGACGGCCGGGTCGCCCGGCACCGGCTCACTCGCGACGGGTCTGGCGGTCGGGCTGCCGTTGGGCACCACCTCGATCGGGGCCAGCCAGCGCAGGCGCTCGCGCATCTCGTGGCGGGAGGACTCGGAGACCGTCACCGTCGTGCACCGGCGGTACAGCAGCCGCGCCACCGGCCCCTCGATGAAGCAGCCGATCCGCGCCAGCCAGCGCGGGAAGAAGGCGTAGAACTGCCGGTCGTGCACGTGGTGGACCACGCAGATCACCCGCGTACGGCGGCGCGCCACGACCGGCGAGAAGAACGGAATGCCGTTCATGCAGTCGACGACGACGTCGAACCGGCGGCGGTGCAGCAGCAGCCAGAGCGGGACGAGGAGATAGACCAGATACTTGCCGCCCATCCTGCGCAGCCGGATGCCGTCACGCGACTCGGCGCGGGTCTGGTACCGCTCCCGGCTGGTGAGGAAGCTGACGCTCGCGCCCTGGCCGACGAGGTAGGCGGAGATCCGCCACGCGTACTCCTCCGCGCCGCCGGCGACCGTCTGGCTCGGTTCGCGGAAGTTCAGCACGGCCACGCGTACGCCGTCGAGCAGGGGAACGGCGGCCGGAGTGGCGCCGGCGGCCGCCAGGTGCGGCCTGTCGGGCGGCTCGGGAAGGGGGCGACCCGAGGACTTCGCCTTCGCACCCTGTGCGACCACGATCACTCCTTCGGGTGACACGTCTCGGCGGGAGTTCGGGGAGCACCGCGTCACCCGATCGGGGCGGGTACGGCGGTGCGGGCGAATCGGGGCACGGACGCATGAGGGCATGGCGAAACCACGCCCCTGACGGGCTCGGTCTTCGCGGAGGTCCTTATGGAACGGGTGTCAGGTCTGCCGCGTTCACCTGTCGCCGTAGTTGTAGAGCGGCTTGTTCGGCGGCTCCGCGGTGGGCGCTGCCACGTTGACGACCGCCACGGAGGCGACGCCGGCGAGCACGGCCCCGACCGCGAGAGCAGCCAGCACCTTCAACACGGGAAGCTTCCTCCTTGTCGGAGCGGGCGATAGAGGCCGAGAGTAGAACGTGATACAGGTCCTACACCATAGCCTTGGTCAAACCGTGATAAAAAGACTTACTGTCCAGTATGCCATCGATCCCTGATCGTGGCTGGTCACAGCCGCACCAGCAGTAGCTCCCGGCCTCTGTAGACGGGGGTCGCCCCCGGCAGCCAGGACAAGAACGTGTTCTCATCAAGCCCGGTCGCGAGCACATAGCGCACTCCCTCCCGCCGCAGCACGTCCGCCGCGGACGAGGCAGGAGGGCCGGCGCGCGGCGTGCCCCCGGCCGTGGTGAGCGCCGCGGTGAGCGCGGACGCCACCGCCTCGATCCGGCGGATCCGCGGGCTCTCGGCCGAGACCCGGATCCGCCCGCCGCCCGGCACGCCGACGACGAGCGTCTCGTCCCACAGCACGGGCCGGGAGAACATCTTGGTCGCGGGGTCGAGGACCACCCGTCCCGAGTTCCAGGAGAAGGCCCGGTAGGCGCTCCAGGGCAGCGACAGCAGTGCGCCGGGAGCGGGGTCGCCGTTGACGACGGCCTGGACGCGGCGCCATTCGCCGGGATACCCGGCCGTCCCGAGCCTGCCGAACGCGCCCAGCGCGAAGGTCGGCAGCACGAGCACCGGCACCGCCACGGCGGCCGCCGCCACCGGAGCGGGCAGGCTCCGGCGCAGGGCCGCCGCCACGACCGCGACGCCTGCCGCCTGCGCGAGCGCGAACGGCGCGACGTACACCTGGCCGTCGCGGAGCGGGCCGAAGCCCGCCCACCAACCGATGAGGGCCCGCAGCACGCCGGACGCGAAGGCCCCGGCGCAGGCGATCAGGACACCCGCGCACGCCGCCACCGCCAAACCACGCCACCACGCGGGCCTGCGGGTGGCACCGCCGAGCCGTACGAACCCGGCGACGGCGACGAGGGTCAGCGCGAGGCGGGCGGCGGCGAGCCCCGGGCCGTCCTGGCCGGGCACGACGGCGTGGGAGTTCCAGATGCCGCCGAGGGAGAGCAGGCTGCCGAGCGTCCCGAACGGCCCGTCCGCCCGGGGCGCGAACGCGGCCACCCCGGCGGGATCGGTCACGGCGTCCGACCGGAGTGCGGGGACGAGCCACGGCAGGCTGAGCACCACGACCACGGCCGACGCCCACGACACCGACCTGAGCACCGCGCGCGCCCGCCCACGCCGGGCGGCGGGCGCTCTCCCGGTCCCCGGCGTCGCGATGGCCGGCTGCTCCGCAGGACCCGCTGTGGGCTCGTGTCGCAGCGCGGCGACCGGGAGCACGGCCAGGGCGCTGACCAGCATGGCCTGGAACCCGCCCACGGCGGCGGGCAGCAGGGCCGCCGCGAGCCGCCCGGTCCCGCCTCGGGCCGCCGCCCGTACGGCCCAGGGCAGTCCGGCGTAGCCCAGCAGCAGCGCCCAGTGGCCGATGAGCAGCCGCTGCGCGAGATAGGCGTTCCAGGCGTAGAACGCCGCGGCGGCCAGCCGGGGCACGATCGCCGTCCGCACCCGGGCCTCGCGTGCGCCGCCCGAGGCGGACCCGGACGACAGGGCCTCGCCGGCCAGGGCCGCCGCGCCGGAGGCGGCCAGCGTGAACAATCCGAGCAGGATCGCCTTCTGCACGATCTCGGCCGGGATCACGGCGGACAGCAGCGCCACGACCTGGTCGCTCGGCACGGCCCGGGGGAAGCCGTCGCCGAGGCGCAGCGGCGGGTCCGGCACGAAGACCATGTCGTAGCGCAGCGTGAACCCCGGCCCCAGCGCGGGCCCCAGCGCGAGCACGCCGAGCGCCAGGCCGAGCAGGGCCGGCCCGAACCGCACGACCGCCGGCCCCCGTGCGGCGCCCGCATGCCCCACAAGGCCAAGCCGCACAAACCGGAAGGGCCGCCACATGTCGTACAGGCTAGTGGCCCGCCTTGACGGCGTTCGATCGCGTCGGCGCCTGTCGGCGGCATCGCCGAAAGGCGGAGAAAGGGGACGGCAAGGCCGTTGCAAGCGCTCGGCCTTACCACTGGACACGGCCGCCGCGACTCCCGGGCGGCGACCCGCCCCGCCCGCACGTCACGGCGCACCTCAGTACACCGGAGGATCACATGCCCCGCTCGACCCGCCACCTGACCGGTCTCGCCGTCCTCGCCGTCGTCGCGGGCGGCCTGGCCGCGCTCACCGTCCCGGCCCAAGCGACGCCCACCCCCTCCGCCGCGGCCGCTCCCGACACCACCCCGACTCCCAGGCCCACCCCGACCGCCCGCCCCGGCGAAGTCGCCGTCTTCAGCTACGCCGGCCTGGACGCCGACTGGGGGCCCTTCTACTCGGTTCGCCGGAACGGCGCGCGGGCCATGGCCCGCGGCCGGGTGTGGGAGGACGAGGACAACGGCAGCTTCAACTTCGAGGCGCGGCTGTACGACCGGAACTCCCCGGTCAGGCTGTGCGCCTACCTGCGACTGAAGGCCAAGACCGAGGAAGAGACGTGGAGCAGGACGCTGAAGAAGTGCGGGCCGGACGGCTACGCCCGCTTCTCCTTCCACGACTGGGAAGAGCATGTTCCCCAGGACCTCCGGGTCCAGGTCTGCTACCGGGACGCGCTCACCCGCACGGTCGCCTCCTGCGGCGGGTGGTGGCACGCCTACCGCTGGATCGAGCAGTGACCGCCGGTCGACGCTGACGGCGATCGGAGCCGCCGGTGTCGCCGGAGATCGACCTCACCGCACTCGGTCAGTCCTCAGCGGCTCTCGTACAGGCGGTATGTGGCCAGGACGTTCAGCCGGTGCAGGTCGCGGCAGAGTGTGAGCATGCCCTGCCGGGCGAGGTCCGGTGGCACCGGATAACGCGCGAGGGCGGCCGACAGCCGGGGATCGAGGCGCTCCGCCCACGGATCGGTGCACGCCGCGAACGTCTCCTCCAGATCGCGGCCCGCCCGCACACTCGCCTCCACCTCGGCATGAAGTCGTTCGAGGTAGCCGATGAGAGTCTCCAGGGCCGCGGGCCCGTCCCCCATCGGCCCGTGGCCCGGGACGATGGTCTCCAGGTCCGGCAGCGCCTCGCGCATCCTGCGCAGCGAGCCCACGTACGGTTCGGGGCCGCCCTGGAGCAGCATGTGGGCCGTGCCGGCGTGGCAGAGGAAGTTGCCGGTCCAGGCGGTGCGGGCGTCGGGGACGTACACGATCGTGTCTCCCGGGCCGTTGCCGGGGCCGAAGTGATGCAGCTGGACGACGCGTCCTCCCAGGTCGACCTCGGCGGAGAAGTCGAACGTGAGGTCCGGCGTGCGCCACACGGTGACCTCGTCGAGCAGCGCGGCGTCGCCGTACATGTTGGCCGAGCGGGTCTGTTTCTCGTACGCCAGGTCGGTCATGTTCGCCTTGTTCGCCCCGGACGAGATGATCACGACCTCCTGGGGGAACGCGGCGTTGCCGAAGGTGTGGTCGCCGTGGTAGGTCGTGTTGACCAGGTAGCGGAGCGGCCGGTCGGTGAGACCGGCGACGGCCGCCTGGATCTGGCCCGAGACGGCGGAGGTGATCCCGGCGTCGACCACCAGTGCGGCGTTCCGCCCCGCGATCACGCCGTTGTTGTCCTTGGGCGGCAGGCTGGCCATGAGCGCCCACACGCCGGGCGCGAGTTCGTGCGGCACCAGTTCGAGACCTACCGGCGACAGGTTCGGGCCGCCGTAGCCCGCGGGCCGCTCGGCGATCTCCCGTTCGGGGATGCGAGACAGTGACATGACGATTCCCTTCGGTTCAGTGTCGGACGGAGGCGGCGACAGGGCGGGCGTCCGGGGCGACGGCCGCCCGGGGGAGACCGGCCGTCCAGAGGCGGTGGACGAGGATCGGGCCGATGACCCAGTAACCGAGGGAGGTGACGATGCCGGGGAAGGCGAGGTCACCCGAGACCAGGTCGTAGACGGGATGGCCGATCGCGTTGCCCATCGCCCCCATGACGGCGAAGAACCAGGCGATGAGCAGCGGCACCCGCCAGCCCCGGTAGATCGCGAGCGCGCCCAGCGCGAAGGCCGCGTAGGAGACCATGTTGATCCAGACGAACAGGGGCAGTGACATGGCCTGCGCGCCGAAGACCTCGATGGGCCAGCGCCGGTTGAACCCGTTCATGAACTCCTCCCCGAAGTGGAGGAACTGCCAGGCCAGGCCGACGAGGTAGACCGGCAGCACGCGCGAGGGGTCGGGGGGCCGGCGGTCGGTGGTCGCGAGATGGCAGCCG
This sequence comes from Microbispora sp. NPDC004025, assembly GCF_053604425.1. Taxonomy (NCBI): domain Bacteria; kingdom Bacillati; phylum Actinomycetota; class Actinomycetes; order Streptosporangiales; family Streptosporangiaceae; genus Microbispora; species Microbispora sp. NPDC004025. The sequence continues at coordinate 51,190 of NZ_JBSGHN010000003.1, forward strand.
TAGGCGATCACCATCGCCGGGATGAAGGTCAGCCAGAGCGCCAGGCCGGGCGACAGGTAGGCGAACAGCGCGATCAGGGCGGCGGCCATGACGCCGGCGACGACGGTGGGACGGTGGCGGGTCATCGAGTGCTCCTCACGAGGTGGAGCGCGCGGGCGGGATCCGGACGCCGGTCCCGTCCCGCTGTGGAGAAGGTCGGAAGGTCCATGCCGACGACGCTAGGGCGGCGCCGCCCACCCGGAATCTGTCACGTGACCGGTCATCCCGAAGCGGACATACGTCACGTCCTCCATAAGATCGGTCCGTGCTGTACGGGCGGAGGGCCGAGACCGATCGGATAGATCACCTGCTGGCCGAGGCCGGGAACGGCCGGAGCGGCGCTCTGGTGATTCGCGGTCCGGCGGGGATCGGCAAGACGGCGCTCCTCGACCACGCGGCGCGGAAGGCGTCCGCCATCGGGATGCGCACCTTGCGCGGGGTGGGCATCGAGAGCGAGACCGAGCTGGCGTTCGCCGCACTCCACCTGGTGCTGCGCTCCGGACTCGACCGCCTCGACCGACTGCCGGCCCCGCAGGCGGACGCCCTCAGAGGAGCCCTCGGGCTGGCCGCCACGACCACGCCCGACCGCTTCCTGGTCGGTCTCGGCGCGCTGACCCTGCTGTCCGAGCTCGCCGGCGACGGACCCCTGCTGTGCCTGGTCGACGACGCCCAGTGGCTGGACCGCTCCTCGGCCGACGCGCTGCTGTTCGCCGCCCGGCGGCTGGAGGCGGAGGGGGTGGCGCTGATCCTGTCCCTGCGGGACGGCGCCCACGGTTTCCGGCCGGCCGGCCTGCCCGAGATGAGGCTCGGCGGCCTCGAACCGGCGGACGCGGCCACGCTGCTGGGGGCGACCGCCGGCACGCTGGCGCCGCACGTCAGGGACCGCGTCCTCGCCGAGAGCGAGGGGAACCCGCTCGCGCTCATCGAGCTTCCGGCGGCGCTCACGCCCGAACAACGGGCCGGACACGTCAATCCGCTGGCCTACCAACTCGGGCCGCTTCCGCTCCCCGGGCGGATGCGGGAGGCCTTCCAGACGCAGATCCAGTCCCTGCCCGAACCCGCCCGGACCCTGCTGCTCGTGGCGGCCGCGGAAAGCACCGGCGACCTCGCCGTCGTCCTCGCGGCCGCACAACGGCTGGGCGTCGGCCCTGACGCCGCCGAACCGGCCGAGCGTGCCGGGCTCATCCGCGTCGACGGGGAGCTCGCCTTCCGTCACCCGTTGATCAGGGCGGCCGCCTACCAGGGAGCGCCGTTCACCAGGCGCGTGGCCGCCCACCGGGCACTGGCCGCCGCACTCGACGACGCCGCCGACGGCAGCCGGCGCGCCGACGCACGGGCCTGGCATCTGGCCGCCGCCTGCACCGGACCCGACGAGGCCGTCGCCGCCGTGCTGGAACAGGCGGCCGAGCGGGCCAGGCGCAGAAGCGGCCACGCCGCCACGACCGCGGCCTACGAGCGCGCCGCGCAGCTCACCCCCGACCCGCGCGATCGGGTACGCCGGCTGATCGGCGCCGCCGAGGCGGCGATGGACGCCGGCCAGCTCCCGCGGTCGCGCGCGCTGGCCGACCAGGCGGCCCTGCTCACCGACGATCCGCGTGAGCAGGCCAAGCTCGCGGGGGTCCGCGCGGCCGTCGAGTTCGAGCAGGGCTCACCGCGCGTCGCGCACGGCATCCTCATGACCGCCGCCGCCCCCATCGCGGCCGCCGACCCGGGCATGGCGGCGTCCATGCTGGCGGAAGCCGTACGCGACGCCTGGTTCGCCGGCGCGCCCGAACTGGCCGGGCAGGCCGTCGAGCGGCTCCACGCCCTGGATCTGCCGGCCGGGCATCCCCTCCATCCGGTCATCTCCGCGTTGACCGGACTGGCCGCCCTGCTGGCGGGCGACTCCGCGCGCGGGCTGGTGCCCATCCACGCGGCACTCGCCGACGCCGGGCGATCCCAGCCCGCCGATCCCGGAGAACGGCTCATCATCGCGTCGATGGCCTTCATGGTGGGCGACGACGAGACGTCCCTCGACCTGGCCGCCGGCCTCGCCGACGACTGCCGGGCCCAGGGGATGATCGGCTGGCTGCCGCACGCGCTGCAGAACCTCGCCAGCAGCCAGCTCTACCTGGGCCGGTTCCGGGACGCGAAGGCGTCGGCCACCGAGGCCGTGCGCATCGCCGAGGACACCGGGCAGCATCACCGGGTCGACCACCTGCAGGGCGTGCTCGCGTGGCTCGCCGCGGTCTCCGGCGACGACCGGACCTGCGAACTGCTCACGAGCCGCGTTCGCGCCCACGCCACGGATCACGGCAACGTGTCGAGTCTGGCCTGGGCCGTCTGGGCGCAGGGCCTGCTCGCGCTCGGACAGGGCAGGACGCGGGCCGCACTGGACCATCTGGAGACAGGTCTCGCCGGCACCGTACGCCACCAGCTCTCGACCACCTTGTTCGTGCCCGATCTGGTGGAGGCGGCGGTCCGGTGCGAGCAGCCCGAACGGGCCAGGGCGCCGCTCGCCAGGTTCGACGAGTGGGCAACCGCCACCGGGCAGTCCTGGGCGCGTGCCGTCGCCCTGCGCTGCAGAGCGCTGACCGCCGCGCGGGACGAGGACACGGAGAGGGACTACGTCCGGGCCGTCCGCCTGCACCTGAACGGGGGGCGGCCGTTCGAGGAGGCCCGCACCAGGCTCCTGTTCGGAGAATGGCTACGCAGGAACCGGCGCAAGTCCGACGCCAGAATCCACCTCAGACAGGCGCTGGACATGTTCGAACGCGCCGGCGCCGCCCCCTGGGCCACGCGTGCCCGCGCCGAACTGCGCGCCACGGGAGAGGTCTTCGGCGACGTCCGCACGGTGGGCGCGGCCGGCCTGCTGACCCCGCAGGAGCTGCAGATCGTCCGCCTGGCCGCGCGGGGCGCCACCAACCGCGACATCGGCGCTCAGCTCTTCCTGAGCCCGCGCACCGTGGGCTATCACCTGCACAAGGCCTTCCCCAAGCTCGGCGTCGCCTCCAGAACCGAACTGGGCCGGCTCGACCTCGGCGATCCCGCCCTCGCGACGAGCCCGCGCCACCGCGACGGCTGACCCCGGCGTCACGGACCCCGGCCGGTGCGTCGCCGGCACGGCGGACGCATGGGGTCACCGCACGAGCGACCGGGCGGGCCTGCCGTCGGCCCGCCCGATCACCCGAGGGTTACTTGCCCGGCTCGGGGTCGCGGGGCAGGCCGAGCATGCGCTCGGCGATGATGTTGAGCTGCACCTCGGTGGTGCCGCCGTAGATGGTCATCGCCCGGGTGGCGAGCACGGCGCGGTTCCAGTAGCCGGCGTCGCCGAGCTTCCAGTCGGCGGCGGTGACGGCGGCCGGTCCGAGCAGGGAGACCGCCACCTCGGAGACGTGCTGCGCGTGCGCGGTGGACAGCAGCTTGCGCACCGAGGCGTCGGCGCCCGGCTCGCTGCCGGCGAGCTGCTTGAGCGTCACCCGCAGCGACAGCGCGTTGATCGAGTGGGACTCGCAGACGACGCGGGCGAGGTCCTGCCGCTCGGCCGCGGTGAGCTCGCGGCCCAGCCGGCCCGCCAGGCCGAGCAGGTCGGGCACCGAGGCGCCGGTGCCGCCCGAGCCGGACGACAGCGAGACGCGCTCGTTCGACAGCGTGTTCCGCGCGACCCGCCAGCCCTCGTCGACCTCGCCGACGACCAGCTCGTCGGGCACGAAGACGTCGTCGAGGAAGACCTCGTTGAACAGGTTCTCCCCGGTCATCTCGGTCAGCGGCCGCACGGTGACGCCCGGCGCCTTCATGTCGACGAGGAAGTACGTGATGCCGTCGTGCTTGGGCTTGGAGGTGTCCGAGCGGGCGATGCAGATGGCCCACTCGGCGACGTGCGCCACCGACGTCCAGATCTTCTGGCCGTTGAGCTTCCAGCCGCCCTCGACCTTCTCCGCCTTCATCTGGAGCGAGGCGAGGTCGGACCCGGCCCCCGGCTCGGAGAAGAGCTGGCACCAGATCAGCTCGCCGCTCAGCGTCGGCGGCAGGAACCGCTCCTGCTGCTCCGGCGTGCCGTAGGTGACCAGCGACGGCACCACCCACGCTCCAATGATCATCTGCGGCAGCTTGATCTTGGCCGCCCTGATCTCCTGGTGGATGAGCACCTGCTCCAGCGGGGAGGCCGCCCGGCCCCAGGGCTTGGGCAGGTGCGGCATGACGAAGCCCGCCTTGGCCAGGGCCCGCTTCTGCTCGGCGCCCTCCAGAGCGGCCATCTCGGCGAGCTCCGCCCGGATGGACTCGCGCAGCGGCTGTGACTCCTCCGGCAGGTCGATCTCCATCTCCCGCGCGACACCCTCCAGCGCGAGCGCGGCCACCCGGTCGGACCACTCGGAGGACGAGCCGAGCAGCGCGCGGATCGTCAGCGCCCGGCGGTAGTACAGGTGCGCGTCGTGCTCGAAGGTGTAACCGATGCCGCCGAACGTCTGGATCGCGTCCTTGGCGCACTGCACGGCGGCGTCGGGCGCCATGACGGCGGCGATCGCGGCGGCGTAGTCGCGCTCGGCGTCCTCCGCCCGGGTGGCGTCCCAGACCGTGGCCCGGGCCTGCTCCAGCGCCACCAGCATCCGCGAGATCTTGTGCTTGATGCCCTGGAACTGGCCGATCGGGCGGCCGAACTGCACCCGGACCTTCGCGTAGTCGGCGGCGGCGGCCACGCACCAGGCGGCCACCCCGACCGCGTCCGCGCCGAGGACGACCGCGGCGATGTTGCGCACCTCGGCGCCGGTCAGGCCGGTCAGCACCCGCTCGGCGGGCACCCGTACGCCGTCGAGCTCGACCTTGGCCACGCCGCGGGTGAGGTCGAGCGACTTGACCGCGGTGACCGTCGCCTGGGCGGCGTCGATCGCCACCCACTCCTCGCCGGCGTCCGTGGTCACCGGCAGGACCAGCACGTCGGCGACCGCCGCGCCGAGGACGTACGCGGCCGCGCCGCCGATGGTCAGCGCGTCGCCGTCGCGCGCACCGGTGACCGCGCCGTCCAGCGCCACCGCGCCGGTCAGCGACCCGTCCGCGAGCCCGGGCAGCAGGTCGGCCTGCGCCTTGCCCTCCGAGGCGAGGATCGCGGCGCTCGCGAGCACGGTCGGCACCATCGGCCCGGGCGCCACCCGCTCCGACAGCGCCTCGATCGCCACCGCGGCCTCCAGCAGGCCGTAGCCGGAGCCGCCGTACTCCTCGGGGACGTGCAGCCCGAGCAGCCCCTGGCCGGCGAGAGCGGACCAGAAGGCCGGACGCTCCTCCGCGCCCGGATCGGCGAGGACGCCAACCGCGCTCCGCACGAGGTCGGCGGGCACGGCCCGCTCGGCCCATCCGGTCACCGACTCGCGAAGCGCCTCGTGCTCCTCGCTCAGCCCGATCCCCATAAGATCCTCCAGCGCTAGGTCCTTGTAGAACCATATTCTAGAGGAATATTCGCTGGCTAGGCCGGGGGTTTCGCGGGCTCCGGTATCGGCCGTTCCCGGCACCCGTCATGACCTGCGCCGGTCCCGGCGCGCCGCCTTGCGGCGGCCGTTCGCGCAGGTAGACAGGGGGCTATGCAGCTCTCACGGAAGGTCCTCCGTACGGTCGCCGGCCCGGCCGTGGCCGCGCTGGTCGCGGGGGGATGCGCGTCGGGAACCACCCCGGGCGAGACCGCCACCCCGAACGCGGCCCGGACGACGGGCACGGCGGCGCCCGTGCCCAGCCGCCCGATCGAGCTCGAGACGACCTACGAGCAGGTCATCAAGAGGGTCCTTCCGTCGATCGTGCAGATCACCACAGGTCAGGCCCTCGGCTCCGGCATCGTCTACGACACCGAAGGCCACATCCTGACCAACGCCCACGTCGTGGGCGCCGCGAGCGAGTTCCAGGTCACGCTGGCCACCGGCGGCAAGCCGAGGAAGGCCCGGCTGGTGAGCTCCTATCCCCCCGGCGACCTGGCGATGATCCAGGTCGAGAACGCGACCGGGCTCACGCCCGCCACCTTCGGCCGCTCCGCCGACCTCAAGGTCGGGCAGATCGTGCTCGCCATGGGCAACCCGCTCGGTTTCTCCGGCAGCGTGACCCAGGGCATCGTGTCGGCCCTGGGCCGCACCGTGACGGGCGAAAGGCACGCCGGCGGCGGGGCCGCGACCATCACCAACGCCATCCAGACCTCCGCGCCCATCAACCCCGGCAACAGCGGCGGCGCCCTGGTCGACCTGTCCGGCCGGGTCATCGGCATCCCGACGCTGGCGGCCGTCGATCCGCAGCAGGGCACCGCGCCCGGCCTCGGCTTCGCGATCCCGAGCGACACCGCGACCGACGTGGCCCGCCAGATCATCCGGTACGGCCAAGTCGTCAACAGCCGCCGGGCGGCCCTCGGCGTACGGGTCGGCACGGCGGTCGACGCGAGCGGCGAACCGGTCGGCGTGGCCGTCGGCTCCGTGTCTCCCGGCGGCGGCGCGGACAAGGCGGGCATCCGCCCCGGCGACGTGATCGTCAAGGTCGAGGGCACCGCCACCCCCACCGCCAGCGACCTGTCGCAGATCCTGGCCACGCTCAAACCGGGCGACAGGGTGCGGGTGGAGCTGATGCGTCCGGACGGCACCAGGAGGACGGTCGTCGTGGTGCTCAGCGAGCTGCCGGCCGGAAGATGAGCCCGATCCTGACAAAGTGATGTGAGATACCGCGAAATCGCTTGGAGGCGGCCCACAGGCGGTTGTTACCGTCGCCACGTGATCTCTCCGGAACTCACCCGGTTCATCTCCGGGCTGCCCAAGGCGGAACTGCACGTGCACCACGTCGGCGCGGCGTCGCCGCGCGTCGTCGCCGAACTGGCCGCGCGATACGAAGGGTCGACGCCCGTACCCGCCGACCCCGCGCTGGTCGAGGCGTTCTACGACTTCCGCGACTTCCCCCATTTCCTCCAGGTCTACCTGCAGGTCGTGGACCTCGTCAGGGAGCCCGGCGACCTGTGGACGCTGATCCACGGCATCGGCGGCGACATGGCGGCCCAGCGGGTGCGGTACGCCGAGCTCACCATCACGCCGTACCTGCACTTGGCCCAGGGCATGACCCCGGAGGAGCTGTGCGAGGCGATCGAGGACGCCCGCCACCGGGTCGAGGCGGACTACGGCACGGTGCTGCGCTGGTGCTTCGACATCCCCGGCGACTTCGGGATCCCGGCCGCCGACCGGACGCTGTCCCTGGCGCTCGATCACCGGCCGGAGGGACTGATCAGCCTGGGGCTCGGCGGCGGCGAGGCCGGGGTGCCCCGGTCGATGTTCGCCCCGCACTTCGCCCGAGCCCGCGCCGCCGGCCTGCACTCCGTGCCGCACGCCGGTGAGGTGACGGGCGCCGAGTGCGTCTGGGACGCCGTACGCGCACTCGGCGCCGAGCGGATCGCCCACGGAATCCACAGCGTGCAGGACCCCGCGCTGCTGGAGCACCTGGCCGAGCACGAGATCACGCTGGAGGTCTGCCCCACCTCCAACGTGTGCACCCGGGCCGTGCCCAGCCTGGCCGAGCATCCGCTGCCCGCACTGGTCGCGGCCGGAGTGCCGGTCACAGTGAACACCGACGACCCGCCCATGTTCGGCACCGACCTCAACCAGGAGTACGCCGTGGCGGCCGAGCTGCTCTCCCTCGACGAGAAGGGCGTCGCCGACCTGGCCCGCGCCGCGGTGGAGGCGTCCTTCCTCGACGCCGGGGGCAAGTCGGCCCTGCTCGCGGAGATCGACGCCTACGCCGCTCAGAACTCGTCGGCGCCGCTCACCTAGGCCGTCGCGTCCGGAGGCCTCGATACGGCCACGACCTCCACGATGCCGTCGAGACCGGCGAAGTCCTTCGGATTGGCGGTGTAGAGAGGAAGCCCGTTGCCGGCCGCGATCGCGGCGATCATCAGATCTGCCACCCTGCCGCGTGGCTGGCGGCCAGAGATACGAACCGCAGCGCATATCTGGCCGTACATCCGGGCAGCCTCGGCGTCGTAGGGCAGCGCGTCAAAGGTCGCCTCGACATGCTGCAGGACCGCTATCCTCCGGGCCCGCTTGATCGGGTCGGTGGTGGCATGCGGGGCGTCCGACAACTCCCCGAGCGTCACAGCGGTGATCAGGGATGCTTCCGGGAGTTCGGCGGCGTCGAACAGGGGCAGGACGGCCACGACGTTGGTGTCGAGCACACCCTCCGCATGCCTCACAGACCGGTCCCCTCAAGCGGATCGGCGGGCAGCTCCTGATCGATCACGGCGTCCAGATCCGCACGGAGTTCGTTGGCGTCGAGAACAGGCGCGGTGGCGAAAACGGCAAGCACCTCCGCGGTCGGCACGGCCCGGCGACGCTTGATCGGGATGACCTCGGCAAGCGGCTCACCATTGATCGTCAACACATACTGCTGCCCTTGCCGTAGCCCCCGGGTGATGCTGCCGGAGTCACTGACGAACTGCCGCACACTGACATCGACAGGTCTGGGTCTGGCGCTCATCGTTCCATCGTAGCGACCCGTACTACGCCGTACCACAGCTTCTTCGCGAGGCGCCTACGCCGCTCAGAACTCGTCGGCGCCGCTCACCTGAACGATGTCGAAGACGTGGCGAGAGGCCGCGCAGACCGTCTCCAGCACGTGGATCGGCAGGTCGTCGGCCGAGTAGGCGGCCCGCACGATCTGCACCACCCACTCTCCGGGGTCGAGGTGCAGCGTGGCCGCCTCGTCGTCCCGGGGCGGCCGGGCCACCAGCTGCTCCTCCGCCCGTCCGAACCGGTGGCCCAGCTCCTCGATCCGCGACTGCAGGCTCGGCGACAGGAAGCCCGGCTCACACAACGGGGTGTCCGCGAAGAGATCGAGCCGCAGGAAGCTCGTGGCGACCCGCACCGGCACGTCGCCGGCGAGCAGCAGCTTGCGCCGGGCGAGCACCGGCGTGCCCGGCTCGATCCGGAGCCCGGCGGCCACGTGCTCCGACGCGGGCTCCGGGCCGACGTACAGCATCCTGCGCCCGGCCCGCACCCCCTGCCGCTCCGCCTCCGTCAGGAACAGCGAGGCCGATCCCCGTACGGCCGGCTCCGACGGCAGCGACCGCCGCACCACCACGTCCCGTTCCCCCACCACAGGCCCCCTCCCACGTACGCCCCGACTCTAGGTACTCGTCATACCTGAGAGCCACTCCGCGGGTGGGTCCCAGGGCGCCATGGGCAAGAGTATTGCAACGTTCGGTTCAAAACTATGTTAGGCTGCCCGCATGGCCCGGCCGAGGACGTTCGACGAGGAGTGGGCCCTGGACGCGGCGATGCGCACGTTCTGGAAGAAGGGCTACGAGGCCGCTTCCACACAGGACCTGTGCGAGGCCACCGGACTGGGCCGCAGCAGCATCTACAACACCTTCAAGAGCAAGCAGGATCTGTTCGAGCGCGCGCTGGATCGCTACCTCGACAGCATGACCACCGCCCACCTGTCCATCCTGGAGGACTCGACGAGGAGCGGCGCCGATCGCATCCGCTCCCTGCTCGCCCTGGTCGTCGAGGATGAGACCGCGAACCGGACCGGCGGTCGCGGCCCGGGTTGCCTGGGCGTGAACACCACGGTGGAAGCGGCCGCCCACGAGACCCGGGCGGCCGAAATACTGCAGCGTGACTCGACCCGGCGACTGTCGGCCCTCCGCACAACCATCGAGGAGGGCCGCCGCGACGGAAGCGTCGCCTCGGCGCGCCAGCCGGTGGCGCTGGCCCGATTCGTCAACGCGGCCATCGCCGGCATGCGCGTCTCCAGCCAGGGAGGCGCGGACCGCGCGGCCCTGGAGTCCATCGCCGAGATCACCCTGGACGCCCTGACCCGCTGAGCCGCCGGCCCCGGCACCACCGCGCCCGAACGGCGTCCTTACATGCCCTAATTTTGAACCGATCTATCCAAAACTCTGTGAGAGGAGGCCTTCGTGCCTCATGCCGTGTATGTGCTGGCGCTCGGCATCTTCGCCATGGTGACCAGCGAGTTCGCGGTCGCCGGGCTGATGCCGCAGATGGCCGCGGGGCTGGACGCCACCGTTCCCCAGATCGGCTACCTCATCACCGCGTTCGCGGTGGCCATGGCGGCCGGGGGACCATTCCTGACCGTGGCGGTAAGGAAGCTGCCGCCGCGCACGGCGCTGACGGCGCTGCTCGCGGTGTTCCTGGCGGGCAACGCATTGGCCGCCACGGCCACCGGCTACGCCACCATGATGGGTGCCCGGATCATCACCGGCATCGCCTCTCAAGCCTTCTTCGGCGTCGGCATCTCGCTGTGTGCCCGTCTCACCCGGCCCGAGGCCCGCGGCCGGGCGATCGCGGTGGCCATGAACGGCCTGATGCTGGGCACCCTCCTGGGGCTGCCGCTGTCAACGGTGATCGGCGAGCGGTTCGGCTGGCGGGCGGCGTTCTGGGCCATCTCTCTGCTCGCCCTGATCGCCGCGGTGGCCACCCTGATCGGTGTGCCGCGCCTGGACCACACCGAAAGCGGCGGTCTCCGCGAGGAGGCCGGCGTCTTCGTCAGGCCCAGGCTGTGGCTGGCGCTGTCGACCAGCACGCTCATCATCGGCGCCACCTTCTCGGCCTTTAGCTACTTCAACCCCATCCTCACCGAGGTCACCGGGTTCTCCCCCGCAACGGTCCCCCTGCTGCTGGTCGCCTACGGAGCCGCCACGGTCGTCGGGAACACGATTATCGGCCGCCTCGCCGACCGCCACACTGTTCCCGTCCTCGCGATCGGCCTCGTCCTGAACATGGTCTTCCTCACCGGCTTCGCCGCCTTCGCCGACCTGCCGGGCCCGACGGTCGCCTGCATGATGGGCGTCGGCCTGGTCGGCGTGACCATGAACCCGGCGATGGCCACCCGCGTTCAGCGAGCCGGAAACGCCGGCCCGCTGGTCAACACCGTCCACTCCTCGTTCATCACCCTCGGCATCATCCTCGGCTCCTCCATCGGGGCCGTCGTCATCGACGCCTGGGGGCTGCGGGCCCCGCTGTGGCTCGGCGCCGCGCTGGCGCTGGCCGGTCTGGCCACCCTCCTGCCCGACCTCGTCCACCGCGCCTCCGCCCCGCTCACCCCTGACGGGCAGCCGCAACGGGTCTAAGACGCGAAAAGGGCGGGGAAGAAGCGTCGGCTTCCTCCCCGCCCTTCCGCGGAGATGTGGAGGTGGCGGGAATCGAACCCGCGTCCTTCAACACCAAGACAGGGCTTCTCCGGGTGCAGCCTGTTGCGATTTTCTCGGCCCCGGCAATCTCACAGGCGAGTCGCCGACGGGCCCAGTCACTGTTTGATTTCCCGTACGGCCCCGTGACCGGGCCGGACGGTTGAGCCTTCTAGCGATGTCAGTTCCGGGCCGAAGGCACTCCCGGGCTGACAGAGGTTTCTCGCTGCTTAGGCGGCGAGAGCCAGGGAAGCCTGGCTGACCTCAGTGCTCTTGTTATTGGCACTTATTGGTTCGCGGTCACAGTGTTGACGGGGTTATGTCCGCAGTCCCCGACCCGCTTCCCCTGACTTGCAATGTCGAAGTCGAAACCGGTCACCCCCTGTGCAGTTGTCAACCCGGCCCCGGAGGGCCGGCGTCACAAGCTTACTCATGACAACACCGGTGGCGCGACTCCAATTCCGCCCGGCCGGTGGGACGCCGAAGCCCCCGGGACGCGGCCTCTGGCGCACGCCCCGGGGGCCGACCGGCAGGGTCGAGCCGGTCCGGATGGCAGGGCTCCCCCCGAGATGGAGCCCTGTCCTCATCACGGCGACTGGGCCCGCAACCCCCCAAGCGGGTCCCAGTCACCTAGAAAGACGCCGGTCGCCGTCCCGATGGTTGCTCGCCCTCACGCATTTTTCAGGTTTGGGGCTGAGCCGTGCGGAAGAAGCTCCCGGCGATCGCCGGGGCCGACGACAGGTCGCCGCTCTTCGCCAGCACGGCGACCGCGACGTCCCCCTGCCAGCCCACGAACCACGAGAGCTTCGTGCGCTCCTTCTTCTCCGTCTGGGTGACCTCGGCGGCCACGCCGTACACGGGATCACCGGGGGCGGAGGCGGCGGAGGCCGCGCCGGACGACACACCGGCCCGCATGAGCGTGCGCAGCTTCGCGGTGACCGCGGGGTCGAGCGTCACGGGCTGCGCGGCGGCCGCGGTGGTGCCGCCCTCGGCGCTCGGATCGGGCGCGACGGGCGAGACCACCAGCGTCGGCGGCCGCCACGTGCCGGACCTGACGGCCGCGGCGACGAGTGCCATCGCCAGCGGGCTGACCCGCGCGCCCTGCCCGGCGATGATCTTCGCGATGGCCGCGTCGCCGTCGGGCTCGGCGATCGACCCGCTGAAGGTCTTCAGCGGCAGCTTCCAGTCGCTGCCGATGCCGAACTGGCTCGCGCTGGCGGCGAGCCGCTGGCCGCTGATCCGCCGGGCCAGCGACGCCAGAGCGGTCACGCAGCCCTGCGCGAAGTCGGTCTGGAAGGTGGGCGTCGTCACACCGTCTACGCCGGGCTGCTGGAAGCGCGCCCCGCCCACGGTCCGGTCGGCGCTGCACGGCACCTTCTGCTTCGGGTCGAGGCCCGACTGGAGCAGCCCCTCCGCGGCGATGATCGAGAAGGCGCTGCCCGCCACGTATTTGCCGGCCAGCGCGTCGTCCTCCTGGTGCAGCTGGTTGGTGGAGACGGCGAGCACCTCGCCGGTGGAGGCCTGCACCGCGACGAGCGCGGCCGGGCGGGACCCCGCGACCGCGGCGTCCCCGGCGCTCTGCAGCCGGCTGTCGATCGTGGTCTGGACCGAGGAGTTCTCCCGCCCCGGCCACGCCTTGAGCTCCTTGACCTGTTGCCCGGTGGCGTTGTCCAGGATGACGACCCGGGTCTCGGTCGAGCCGGTGAGCTGGTCCTGGTAGGCCTCCTGCAGGCCGTCCCGGCCGAGCGTGTCGCCGGCCCGCTGCGGCCCGCCGAGCCGCTGCTCCGCCTCCGGGGTGATGGCCGAGACCACACCGACGATCTGGGTGGGCGACTTGGGCGCGACCGGCGGGTTGTCGGTCTGGAACTCCAGCCCTCTGATGGCCTCCAGCTTGGACCTGATCTGGGCGAACTTCGTCCGTCCGAACGTCGCGAGGGGGACGAAGTCCTGCGGGGGCGACGACAGGATGCGGCTCAGCAGGCGGTCCTGCGCGAAGCCGGTGATCTTCGACAACTGGTCGCAGAGCCGACCGGGGTCCTTGACCTTGGCGGGGGTGACCCCGGCGACGTGCAGCACGGTCTCGTCCTGCAGCGCGTTGCCGTTGCGGTCGAGGATGGGCTTGCGGCCCTTGGGGACGGTGGCGACCGCGAGCCGCTGCCCGGGGTGCAGGTCGGGGTGGATGACGCTCGGCGACCACCGCACCTTCCACTGGCCGCCGACAAGGTGCAGGGGCAGGTCGCCGTCGTACTGCCAGAGGGGGTTGTTCTCCCCGAGGTCCACCTCGGCGTGGTAGCCGGCCTGCGCGGCGTCGCCGTCCTGGTTGATCGCCCGCAGGGAGAAGCGGACCGAGGCGGCGTCCAGCTGCAGGCGGGCGTCCTCCAGCGCCTTACGCACCGCCGCCTGGTCGCCGTCGGCCCGCCGCGCGGCGGCCGCGTAGTCCCCCGTCTGCCAGCCGACGAGGAAGTCGCGCACCGCCTCGTGCGGCGACGGCTCCTCGAAGCAGGCGGTCAGCAGGGGCGCGGTCAGGCCCAGCGCGAGCGCGGCCCGTACGGCTCTCGCCCGGACGACCCCGAATCTTCGGAAGGACACGGACTAACGGCCCCCCCGGCGGCGGACCGCGTTCGACATGGCCCGCGCCATCTCCCGGTTCGCCTGCTTCTCCATCAGCGTCTGCCGCTTGTCGTAGTCCTTCTTACCTCTGGCGATGCCGATCTCGATCTTCGCCCGGCCGTCCTTGAAGTACATCGACAGCGGGATCAGCGTGAGGCCCTTCTCCTTCAGCGACGCTTCGAGCTTGCCGATCTCCTTGCGGTGCAGCAGCAGCTTGCGCGTGCGCCGCGCGGCGTGGTTGGTCCAGGTGCCCTGGCTGTACTCCGGGATGTACACGTTGATCAGCCAGAGCTCGCCGCCCTCGACCGAGGCGTAGCCGTCGGTCAGGTTGGCCTTTCCCGCCCGCAGGGACTTGACCTCGGTGCCGGTCAGGACGAGCCCGGCCTCGTAGGTGTCCTCGATGAAGAAGTCGTGCCTGGCACGCTTGTTCTGGGCGATCAGCTTGCGCCCGGTCTCACGTGGCATAAGGGGAGCCTACCGTTGCCGCGAGGGGCGGAAACGAGCTGCGCGACCGGTGCGGGATCACACCCGAAGGTAGCGGCGCAGGGTGACGAACGAGGCGAGCACACAGATCAGCACGCCGATGGCCATGGTGCCCGTGATCACACCGGCGACCGTGTCCCAGCCGAGGGGCGCGGCCATGTACGTCTGGATCGACTCGAAGATGAAGACCTTGACGATGATCAGGATCACACCGGACAGCACGCCGCCGATGAGGCCGGCGATCAGGCCCTCCATGACGAACGGCAGCTGGATGTAGATGTTGGACGCGCCGACCAGCCGCATGATGCCGGTCTCCCTGCGGCGGTTGTACGCCGACAGCCGGACCGTGTTGCCGATCAGCAGGATGGCCGCGAACAACATGAGGGCGGCGATGCCCAGCGCCATGTAACGCAGCTTGTCCATGAAGCCGAAGACCGATTCGAGCAGGTCGCGTTCGTTGATCACATTCGCGACTCCCGGCTGGCCCTTGAGACTCGCCGCGACGGCCGCCGCCTTGTCCGGGTCCTTCAGCTTCACTCGGAACGACTCCGGCATGCTGTCGACCTTGGTCACCGCGAGCAGGGTCTGGTTGTTCTCCTGCTGCTGCCACTTCTTGTACGCCTCTGCCTGGTTCTCGAACTCCACCCGCTCGACCTCGGGCAGCCCCTTGATCGTCTGCTCCAGGTTGGCCTTCTCCTCCGGTGTGACACCGCCCTTGTTCTTGCAGGTGGGGAAGGAGGAGTTCTTGACGCACAGGAAGACCGACACCTCGACCTTGTCGGTCCAGAAGCCGGTGAGCTTCGAGACCTGGGAGTTGATCATCATTCCGACGCCGAGCAGCGCCATGCCGACCGCCACGGTCACGATCACCGCGATGGTCATCGTGAGGTTGCGCCGAAGGCCGATCCAGACCTCGGAGAAGATGAAGTTGGCCCGCATGGTCCCTGTTACTCCTAATACGCCTGGCCGTACACGCCGCGCGACTGGTCGCGGACGATCTTGCCGTCCTCGAGCTCGACCACGCGCTTGCGCATGGAGTCGACGATCGCGGCGTCGTGCGTCGCCATGAGGACGGTCGTGCCGGTCCTGTTGATTCGGTCGAGCACCTTCATGATGCCGATGCTCGTGGCGGGGTCGATGTTTCCGGTGGGCTCGTCCGCCAGCAGGATCATCGGCCGGTTGACGAACGCGCGGGCCATGGCGACCCGCTGCTGCTCGCCGCCGGACAGCTCCTCCGGCATGCGGTGCGCCTTGCCCTCCAGGCCGACGAGCTCGATGACCTCGGGCACGACCTTGCGGATGAACCGGCGCGGCTTGCCGATGACCTCCAGGGCGAACGCCACGTTCTCGTACACGTTCTTGTTCGGCAGCAGCCGGAAGTCCTGGAACACGCAGCCGATGCGGCGGCGCAGGTGCGGCACCTTGAAGTTGGACAGCTTCGACAGGTCCTTGCCGGCCACGTGGATGGAGCCGCTGTTGGGCCGCTCCTCCTTCAGCACCAGCCGGAGGAAGGTTGACTTCCCCGACCCTGAAGGACCGACCAGGAAGACGAACTCGCCCTTGTCGACGTCCACGCTCACGTGGTCGAGGGCAGGCCGGTTTTGGTTCGCGTAGACCTTGGTGACATTATCGAAATGGATCACGGGCGCATCACGGCTAGCCAGTCTAGGGGGTGGGACGGCCGGTCCGGGGGTCGCCGGTCACTTTGCTCTGGATCGACGTTCCGTTTGGCCGTAGGCCAGTCTAGGGGTAACACTGGCATGGAACGTCCATAACGGAAACAAAACGATTAGCCCTTGGGCGATGGGGCGGTAAAGCTGCTATGAGCTGCGAACATCTGATCTGCGCCGCGTGCGCGGGCCCCGTGGTGGAGGGGCGCTGCCCCGTCTGCCGGGAGGGCCGCGCCAAGGTTCACCACCACGGGTTCATGGGGCTGTCGCCCCTGGTCATCGCGCTGATCGTGCTGCTCGTCGTGGTGCTGGTGGCGCTCGGCCACATCAGCGGTTACTGATACCTCTACTGGGCGGCGTCGCCGGACTCCTGGCGGCGCATCCAGCGGATCTCGCCCTCGATGAACTCGTCGAGGTCGCCGTCCAGCACGGCGGTGGGGTTGCCCGCCTCCACGCCCGTGCGCAGGTCCTTCACGATCTGGTACGGGTGCAGCACGTAGTTGCGGATCTGCGTGCCCCACGACGTGGTCGCCTCGCCGCGCAGCTCGTTCATCGCCGCGGCCTCCTCCTGCCGCTTGCGCTCCAGCAGCTTGGCCTGGAGGACGGCCATCGCCGTCGCGCGGTTCTGCAGCTGGGACCGCTCGTTCTGGCAGGAGACCACGATCCCGGTCGGCAGGTGGGTGATCCGCACGGCCGAGTCGGTCGTGTTCACGCCCTGGCCGCCCGGGCCTGACGACCGGTAGACGTCGATGCGCAGGTCGTCCTCGTTGATGTCGATGTGGTCGGTCTGCTCGACCACGGGCACCACGTCCACGCCCGCGAACGAGGTCTGCCGGCGGCCCTGGTTGTCGAACGGGCTGATCCGCACCAGCCGGTGGGTGCCGTGCTCGCCTCTGAGCGTGCCGTACGCGTAGGGGGCCTTGACCGCGAAGGTGGCCGACTTGATGCCCGCCTCCTCGGCGTAGGAGGTCTCGTAGACCTCGGCCGGGTAGCCCTTGCGCTCGGCCCACCGCAGGTACATGCGCAGCAGCATCTGTGCCCAGTCGGCCGCGTCGACGCCGCCCGCCTGCGCGTTGATGGTCACCAGGGCCTCGCGGGCGTCGTACTCGCCCGACAGAAGCGTGCGGACCTCCAGCGCGCCGACCTCGGACCTGAGCGCGGCGAGTTCTTTTTCGGCCTCGGCCAGCGCGTCCTCGTCGCCCTCCTCGGCGGCCAGCTCGAACAGGACCGGCAGGTCCTCCAGGCGGCGGCCCAGGCCGTCCACCCGGTTGACCTCGGCCTGCAGGTGCGAGAGCCGGCTGGTGACCCGCTGCGCCTGCTCGGGGTCGTTCCACAGGTCGGGCGCGGCAGCCTGCTCCTCCAACTCGGCGATCTGCTTGCGCAGGGCGTCGAGGTCGAGCACGTCCTGAATGCTCTTCAGCGTGCCGCCAAGCTCGTTGATCTCTTCGGCTGGATCGATGACTGCCACGTCTGTAAAGGGTACGCGAATCGGAGACCCTGTCAGGCAGCGCACCTCGGTAGCATGTGGATCGATTGCATGGGGAGGCTGGCGTGAACGGGGTCGTTCGGAGCGCGCTGGCCCTTGCCCTCCTCAGCTGTACGGCTGTCGCCTGCTCGGGCGCCGAGCCCGCCCGGTCGCCGGCCAGCCCGGCGGCGGCCACCTCCGCCCTGCCGAGTCCCGCCGACACCCCGTCGCCGTCCCCCAGCCCCCCGGCGGTGACGCTGGAGGAGGCCTCCCGGGCGCTCGACGCGTTCCTGGACACCGACGACGTGCTCAGGCAGGCCGGGGCCGGCCGGTGGGCGCTCCTGCTCACCCAGGACGGCCAGCGGCCCATCACGATCGCCGAGATCCACTCCCGCGAGGGCAAGCCCGCCCGCTACACCTGGGACGAGCGAGAGGTGCTCGTGCCCCGGCAGAGCGGCCGCCCGGCCGTCTGGTTCGCGGCCACAGCGGAGCGGCGCGACGCGTCCGGCGACGTCCGCACGGCCGTGTTCACGTTCGTACGGCAGAGCAAGGACGGGCCGTGGCGCAACAGCTTCGCGTCCCTGCTCTACCCCGGCGAGAAGCCGCCCTCGGTCGCCCTCGACGCGGAGGGGTACGCCACGGCGCTGGAGTCGCGCGACGCCACGGTGGCCATCAGTCCCAACCTGATGGGCCCGCTGCACGCCACGGTCGCCGAGGAGGGCCCCAAGGGCTATGCCTCCGGGCTGATCGCCCCGGGCCCGCAGACCACCGGCTTCTTCGACGAGATCAGCGAGACCAAGCAGTCGGCGAAGGCCGACGACTGCATGAACTACGAGTCGATCTTCGCCTCGGCGCCCAACTATCCGATCTTCGCGCTGCGTACGCGCGACGGCGGCGCGATGATGCTGTACACCCTGATCCGCACGTCCTCCTGGACGCCCGTCCCGCAGGGGCTCAAGTGCGGCGAGGGGCGTCCGGTGACGGTCCCCGCCGCGGCCCGCTGGCTGCTGAGCCCCACCAAGGACCTGTTCATCCGGCAGAAGCGGCAGATCGTCGAGACCCAGCAGTACGTGAGCGCGGTGCCGCCCAAGGCGTCCACCGCGCCCGCGCACGTCGTCGGCTACGAGGGCATCGTCACCGGCGGCTCCAACCGCTGACGACCTAGTGCCGCAGCATCCGACGTTTGCCCCATGGCGCAGGCGTCGGCCCCACTGCTTGGATCATGCTGCTCACGATATGAGTTGCTCAGTACGATCCTTGGATCTCAGGAGCTTTCCACGAAGCGCGCGCCCGGCCCGGGCGTGCGGCAGACGTCTTCCGGGGCGAGGTGGCTGTGCCCCGCAGCGCACTGTAGGACGACCTTGACCGGCTCGTCGCAGGAGCTCGCATCGTCGACGGGCCGGTGCCGGACGATGACCGACGGGCCCTGCGGGTCGGCGAGGTACGTGTCGCCCCATTCCAGGAGCGCCACGAGCGTGGGCCGCAACGCCCGGCCCTGCTCGGTGAGCTCGTAGGCGAAGCGCTGCCGATCCCCGGGCTCCTGATAGGGCACGCGGCGCATCACTCCCGCGGTCACCAAGGTCTCGAGCCGAGTCGCCAGGAGATTTCTGGCGATCCCGAGGCGGGAGTGGAACTCTCCGAACCGGCGCGCGCCGTCCAGCGCTTCACGAACGATCAGCAGCGACCAGCGCTCCCCCACCACCGAGAGGGCGCGCGCCACCGAGCAGTTCACTGGGTCGATTCGCCGCGTCTCCATGGGACTAGTGTACGCATCTGGGTTTACAAGTTGTACTTAGCCTTCGTAGACTCCGGCCTGAGTTGAAGAACTAAACTCATCAAGGAGATCGACCATGCCCATGCTCGACGTGTACATTCCCGACGGCGCGCTCCAGCCGGACGCCGAGGCGGCCCTGTTGAACCGCATCACCGAGATCCTCGTCCGCAACGAGGGATTCGACCCTGCCGACCCGGTGAGCCGTTCCGTCTCCTGGCTCTGGCTGCACCGACCGGCCGGCATCTACGTCGGCGGAGAACCCGCGGACGCACCTCGCTACAAGGTCGTCCCGTCCGTCCCCGAGGGCCAGCTCGACGAGCAGAAGCGTGCGAGCGTCATCGCCGAGGTCACCGAGGCAATCCTCGACGCGGAGAAGGGCGCCTGGCCGCGTGACGCCAGCCGGATCTGGGTATTCCCCACCGAGATCCCCGAGGGTCACTGGGGCGGCTGGGGCCAGATCAGGCCGCTCGCAACGATCCTCGCCCGACTCACCGGCGACGACACCAAGCGGGCCCGTACGCTCGCGCGTGAGCGGATCGCTGCCACCCGAGCCGAACACGCCCGCCTGCCCTGATGAGAGGCGAACGAAGTGGGGATCGACGCGGCCGGTGACACAGCCGTTTAGGATCAGCCCGATTCAGGCGACAGAGTTCGACGTTGTTCGCCGCGGCCCAGTCGCCGACGCGGCTGTCCTTTCTGCCACCCGGGCAGCCTGGCGAGACCGCGCCGCACGGACCAGCATCCGAACGGCGCGTCACGTCACTGCGGGGCAGCGGTTCTCTGATGCGGCACTAGCACGGTCACGCCTCCGCGTGCGGGAGGTTGCTGGTGGAGACCAGCGTCCGCACCGCGCGCAGCGCGACCGACAGCGTCGCCAGGTCGAAGGTGTCGCTCTCCCAGATCTCCGACAGCGTCTGTCGCGACCGCGTCACCGCGGCCTGGTTGGCCTCCGTCCAGCTCGCCAGCCGCTCCTCCGGCGACAGGCCCGGCCGGCTGTGGATCAGCACGTCCCTGGTCAGCGTCGCGTGGGCGGCGTACAGGTCGTCGCGCAGCGCGGACCTGGCCATGGAGTTCCACCGGCTGTCGCGCGGCAGCGCGATCACCCGTTCGCGCAGCCGGGCGAGCTGGAGCCGGTCGGCCAGGTCGAAATAGACCTCGGCCACCTCGCTCACCGGCCTGCCGGTGTACGCCGCGATCTCCACGAGATCGAACGTGGAGTAGGCGGGCACCATCGCCGCGACCCGCTCGGCCAGCTCCCCGGGCACGCCCCTGGCCGCGAAGGAGTCCCTGCGCTCCTCGTACGCCACCAGGTCGGGGCCGGTCAGCAGCTTGGGCAGGTGCGGCAGCAGGCCGCCCGCGCCCTCGACGAAGTAGCGGACGGTGGAGGACAGGTCGAGCGGCGGGCGGCGGTTGCCGAGCAGCCAGCGGGTGCCGCGCTCGGACAGCTTGCGGCCCTCCAGCAGCATGGCCAGCTGGGTCGCGGTGTCGACCTCGTTGTCCAGCTCCTCGATCTGCCGCACGAACGACGGGAGGTCGAAGACCTCCCGGGTCACCAGGTAGGCCCGCACGATGTCGGGCGCCGACGCGCCGGTCTCCTCGCCGAAGCGGTAGACGAGGCTGGTCCCGCCGAAGTTGACCACGTCGTTCACGATCCGGGTCGTGATGATCTCCCGGCGCAGCGGGTGGGAGTCCATGTACCCGCGGAAGCGGTCGCGCAGGGCCGAGGGGAAGTACGACACCAGCCACGACGCCAGCGACGGGTCGTCGGGGATGTCCGACTGCAGCAGCTCCGCGTCCACCACGAGCTTGGTGTAGGCGAGCAGCACCGCGAACTCGGGGTTCGCCAGCCCCAGCCCGGCCTGGCGGCGCTCGGCGAGCACCTTGTCCGACGGCAGGAACTCCAGCTCCCGGTTGACCAGTCCCTCGCGTTCCAGCTTCCGCAGATAGCGGGAGTGGATGTGCAGCATCTCCGGCGCCTGGGCGCGGGCCGCCGCGAGCACGACGTTCTGGGCGTAGTTGTCCTCCAGCACGAGCCTGCCCACCTCGTCGGTCATGTCGAGGAAGAGCTGGTTGCGCTGCTTGTCGGTCATGTCGCCGTCGCGGACGACCTGGTCGAGCAGGATCTTGATGTTCACCTCGTGGTCGGAGGTGTCCACACCGGCCGAGTTGTCGATGAAGTCGGTGTTGATCAGGCCGCCGTTCAGCGCGAACTCGATTCGCGCCCGCTGGGTGAAGCCGAGGTTGCCGCCCTCGCCGACGACCTTGCAGCGCAGGTCGGCCGCGTTGATCCGCAGCGCGTCGTTGGCCTTGTCCCCCGCGTCGGCGTGGGTCTCCGACGACGCCTTGACGTACGTGCCGATGCCCCCGTTCCACAGCAGGTCGACGGGGGCCCGCAGGATCGCGCTGATCAGGTCGTTCGGCGCGAGCGCGGTGACGCCGTGCGGCAGGCCGAGGGCGGCGCGCGTCTGCGGCGAGACGGGGATCGACTTCGCCGTGCGCGGCCACACGCCGCCGCCCGCCGAGATGAGCGACCTGTCGTAGTCGCCCCACGAACTCCTGGGCAGCTCGAACAGCCGCCGCCGCTCCGCGAAGCTCCGCGCGGCGTCCGGGTCGGGGTCGACGAACACGTGCCGGTGGTCGAAGGCCGCCACGAGACGGATGTGCTCCGACAGGAGCATGCCGTTGCCGAACACGTCGCCGGACATGTCGCCGATGCCGACCACGGTGAAGTCGGTGGTCTGCACGTTCACGCCGAGCGTGCGGAAGTGGTACTTCACCGACTCCCAGGCGCCCCTGGCGGTGATGCCCATGGCCTTGTGGTCGTAGCCCACCGAACCGCCGGAGGCGAAGGCGTCGCCGAGCCAGTAGCCGTACTCCTTGGCCACCGCGTTGGCGATGTCGGAGAACGTCGCGGTGCCCTTGTCGGCGGCGACCACGAGGTAGGTGTCGTCGCCGTCGTGCCGCACGACGTCGGCCGGCGGCACGACCTGCCCGGCGACCAGGTTGTCGGTCAGGTCGAGCAGGCCGGAGATGAACTGGCGGTAGCAGGCCACGCCCTCGGCCATGAACTCGTCGCGCCCGCCGCCGCCGTCCTTGAGCACAGGGGGCTGCTTGACGACGAAGCCGCCCTTCGATCCGGTCGGCACGATGACCGTGTTCTTCACCATCTGCGCCTTGACCAGGCCGAGGATCTCCGTGCGGAAGTCCTCCATGCGGTCCGACCAGCGCAGGCCGCCGCGGGCGACCTTGCCGAAGCGCAGGTGCACGCCCTCGACGCGCGGCGAGTACACGAAGATCTCGTACTTCGGCCGGGGCAGCGGCAGCACGCTGATCGCCTGCGGGTCGACCTTCAGCGAGATGTACGCCTTGCGCCTGCCGGTGACGAACTGGCTGCCGGCGGCTCCCGCCTCGCGGCCGTCCTCACGCGCGGCCTGGAAGACGTTGGTGCGCAGCGTCGCCTGGATCATCTCCAGGTAGGCGCGCAGGATGCGGTCCTCGTCGAGCGACGCCACCTCGTCCAGCGAGGCGAGGATCTCCTCGGTCAGCGCGTCGCAGACCTCCGCCCTGGCGTCGTCCGGCCGGCGCGGGTCGAGCCTGGCCTCGAACAGCCGCACCAGCAGCCGGGCCAGCCGCACGTTGCCCTGCAGCACCCTTTCTATGTACGACTGGCTGAACGTGGTCCCGGCCTGCCGCAGATACTTGGCGTACGCCCGGAGGATCTCGGCCTGCTCCCAGGTGAGCCCGCCGGCCAGCACGAGCGCGTTGAAGCCGTCGTTCTCCACCTCGCCGCGCCACAGCACGGCGAACGCGTCCTGGAACAACCGCTTGAACTCGTCGCGGTGCACCTCCTCGGAGGGGGTGTACCGCAGGCCGAAGTCGTAGATCCACGCGTCCTTGGTCTGCGGGTCGTGGTCGCGGTCGATCTCGTACGGCCGCTCGTCCACCACCTCGACGCCCATCCGCGTGAGCAGCGGAAGCACCCGCGACAGCGAGATCGGCGCGCCCAGCCGGTAGAGCTTGAAGCGCCGCTCCCCCTCCGCCGCGCCGTACGGCTCGTAGAGGTTCATGCCGATGGCGTTCGGGTCCTCGCCGAGCGCCTCCAGCCGCTTGAGGTCGGCCACGGCCGTACGGGCCGGGAAGTCGGCCTTGTACCCCTCAGGGAAGGCGGAGGCGTAGCGGCGCAGCAGCCGCGGCGCCTCCTCCTCCGGGCACAGCTCGCCGATCGCGGCGGCGAGGTCGTCCTCCCACGTGCGGGTGGTGGCGGCCAGCCGCGCCTCCAGCTCCTCGACGTCGACCGGCGTCTCGCCGAGCGGCTTGCCGCGCTCGCCGCGGATCACGATGTGCAGCCGGGCCAGCGCCGACTCGCCGATCATCGTGCTGTAGTCGAGCGTGGTGCCGCCGAGCGCCTTCATCAGGATCCGCTGCATGTGCAGGCGGACCTTCGTGGTGTAGCGGTCGCGCGGCAGGAAGATCATGCAGGAGATGTAGCGGCCGTAGTCGTCGCGGCGCAGGAACAGCTTGACCTGCTTGCGCTCGCGTAGCCGCAGCACGCCGAGCGCGATGGGCAGCAGCTCGTCCACGGAGATCTGGAAGAGCTCGGTGCGCGGGTAGGTCTCCAGGATCTCCATCAGATCCTTGCCGTCGTGGCTGTCGGGCGACAGCCCCGCGCGCTCCAGCACCTCGGCGAGCTTGCGCCGCAGGACCGGGATCCGGGAGATCGACTCGTTGTACGCCACGTGGGTGAACAGCCCGAGGAACCGCCGCTCGCCGATCACCTCGCCCTCGGGCGAGAAGACCTTGATCCCGACGTAGTCGAGGTAGTGGGGCTTGTAGACGGTGGCCCGGCTGTTGGCCTTGGTGACGATCAGCAACTGCTTCTCCCGGGCCTTCGCCCGCACCTTCGGCGGCAGGGCCGCGAAGCTGGCCGATCCCGCCTTGTCGGCCCGCAGGATGCCGAGCCCGGTGCCGGGCAGGCCGCGCAGCGCGGCGCCGCCGTCGGTGTCCTCCAGCCGGTATTCCCGGTAGCCGAGGAAGGTGAAGTGGCCGTCGGCCAGCCACCGCAGCAGCTCCATGCCGTCCTCGACCTGCGCGGGGTCGAGCGGCGGCGGGTTGACCGCCAGGTCCTCGGCGGTCTGCACGGCGAGCGCCCGCATCTTGGCGAAGTCCTCGACCGCGCAGCGCACGTCGAGCAGCACCCGCTGCAGGTCGTTCTCCAGCTCCTTGAGCACGCCGTGATCGCCCTGCCGGTCGATCTCGATGTGCATCCACGACTCGCGGACGACCTGCCCGGTCACGTCCTCCTGGCCCGCGACGAGCAGTTCGCCGGTCATGTCCCGGCGCACCCGCATCTGCGGGTGGACGATCAGGTGGGTGCCGATCTCGTGCCGGTCCAGCTCGGTCGTCACCGAGTCGACCAGGAACGGCATGTCGTCGGTGACGATCTGGACCACGGTGCGGCCCGGGTCCCAGCCGCACTCCTCGAGGGTCGGGGTGTAGACGCGGACCAGCGCGCGTCCCTGCGGCCGGTGCTGGGCCAGGTGGCGGTGGGCCATCGCCGGGCCGTACACGTCCACCGGGTCGCGGTCGATCAGGTCCTCGACGGGGACGTTGCGGTAGTACCGTCTCAGGAAGGCCAGGGGGTCCTCGCCCTCCACCTGCAGCGCTCCCGGCGCGTGCGCGCACCTCTCGGCGGCGAGACGGAGAAGCTCATCCAATGCTTCATCCGATTCCTGCCGATCTAGCGCCATTTCGAGCGGCATGTCGCTACTCACTCCCTTGTGAGGATTTCAAAGCCAGGCCCGGAGTTCCCACAACAGGGGAAAGAAGTGCAAACGCGTCCGTCCCCTCAAGTACGGTGCCCCGGACGAGCCTCCCGTACCGGATTTCGTGCCGATCTGGCGCTCCACCATCTGCACGTGCCTCATCCGCCAGAGGGCGGTGGTCTCGTCGTGCGTGAGGAGATCTTCGGCCAGGTCCCACAGGTCGTCGTACGATCCCCGGTCACGGGCCACGGCCAGCAGGGAGTCCATGATCTCTTCGTCGGAGACCGGCAGGCCCCGCTGGGAGAGGGCGATGAGGTAGGCGTCCCACAGGGTCGGTTCGGCGAGCCGCCGCCGCAACCTGGCGATCTCCGCGTCGTCGGCGTCCCGGAGCCGGCCCAGGTACGACGGGTCCTTGGCGCCGGAGAGGAACTCCAGCTCACGGAACTGGACCGACTGGAAACCGCTCGCGGGGGCGAGGACCGACCGGAACTCCAGGAAGTCCTGCGGCGTCATCGTCTCCAGCACCTGGACCTGGTCGACCATGACCTTCTCCACCGCGTGGACGCGGCGGAACAGGTGCCTGGCGCGCCACAGCGCGCCCTCGATCATCGCGTCCCTGATCCGCTCCAGCTCGTGCAGCAGGAGCTTGAACCACAGCTCGTAGACCTGGTGGACGGTGATGAACAGCAGCTCGTCGCTGGCCCCGGACCGCTGCTCCTGCTGGGCGAGCAGCTCGGGCAGGCGCAGGTAGCCGCCGTAGGACAGGCGCCCGCCCTCCTCGCCGAAGCTGCGGGGCGGGGGCAGCACGTCCCCCGATCCAGCTCGGCCGTACGGCGTCGCAGGCATGCGCCACTCCTCCACGATGGGCGCGTCCCTTCCGATCCCCATTGATCGAAAGCCCGGCACCACCGCACCCGATACCACCCCATAACAGCACAAACGTCAACTTCGTCCATGCGTTCACAGCAGGGGCCGGTGCTGCGCCCATTTAACCAGTCCCACCCCCGCCGGGAGCCTCAACCGAACGCATCCTCGGGTCCTCCGCACGGGCCATCGGGAAAGCCGGAACCCTCGGATCACGAAATGGTTCGAACTTCTCGAAGCTGCTTTCGACTCGCGTACGATCATGATCCGTGGAAGATCATCACCCGGCGCGTACGGCCGTCTTCGTGGACCAGAGCGGACGCCGGGCCAAGATCTTGACGGCCGCCGCGGTGGGCGGGGCGATCGTCGTCCTCGCGCTGACGCTCACCCTGGTGAGCGGAGCGCTGACAGGCCCTGAGCTTCCCCCGATGGGCTGGGTCGGCACGCAGGGGCGGCAGGCGGTGGAACGCTCCTCCCTGAGCTCCCCCACCCCGTCTCCCGGGCCGGAGCACAGGTCGGAGCACAGGTCCGAGAACAGGCGTGTCCCCCGGGCGGGCGGCACACCGCACGCGACGACGGCCCCGGCGCGGCGGGCGACCTCCGGCCGCGGCCTGCCCAGCAGGGTCCCCTCCGCCTCGCCTTCCCCGCGGAGCCCGAAACCGAGCACGACACCTCCGGCGGGCCGTGAGCCGGACGTGAAGATCTCCTCGTCGGGGCGGTCGGCGCCGCCGTCGCCCGCACCGGAGGCCCCGCGGACCACGGCGCCGTCCGGAGAGGTCACGCGGACCCCGGCGCCGGAGCCCAGCGTGGTCCAGACACCTCCCGGACAGCCCGGGCAGACGCCCGGCACGGCCCAGTGAGACGTCAGCGCGGAACGGCCCAGCGCGGAACGGGCCAGCGAAGACCGGCTCAGCGCAGGCCGGCCCAGCGAAGACCGGCTCAGCGCAGGCCTCCCGAGCCGCGCGGTCACTGGTTCCTCATCGCGATCGCCGCGCTGCTCATGGCCGGAGGGCTGCTGCTCAACGCGTACGCGCACAACGTCGTCGGGGAGACCGGGCCGCCCGCGGCCGACTACGGCGACTCCGCCGAGCTCGAACGGATCCGCTCCGGCGGCCCGCTGGTCAACGTCTCGGGATCGCGGCCGCTCAGCGCGCGGCCCAAGCCGCGCACGGTGGCGCTCACCTTCGACGACGGTCCCGATCCGCGCTGGACTCCCCGGCTGCTCGACCTGCTCCGCGAGCACCACGCGAAGGCGACCTTCTTCGTGCTGGGGGCGCACGTCGCCGAGCACCCCGCGCTCGCCCGCCGGCTGGTCGCCGAGGGGCACGAGATCGGCAACCACACCTACACCCACGCCGACCTCGGCGCCGTGCCGGCCTGGCGGGCCCGCGTCGAGATGTCCCTGACGCAGAAGACGCTGGCCGCGGCGGCCGGGATCCACACCCGCCTCGCCCGCATGCCGTACTCCTCGGGCCCCGGCGCGGCCGGGTACGGGCAGCTCTCGGCGATGCGGCTGCTCGGCGACGAGGGATATCTGGTGACGTTCACCGACGTGGACACGGGCGACTGGAGCCGCCCGCCCGTGGACGAGATGGTCCTCGCGTCCCTCGCGCGCACGGCCGAGGGCGAGGGCGCGGTGATCATGTTCCACGACTCGGGCGGCGACCGCACCCGGACGCTGGCCGCCGTCGACCGGCTGCTCACCCGGCTGGAGAAGAAGGGATACACCGCGACCACGCTCACGGACGCCGTCGGGCTCCCCACGGCGCACACCGCCGCCTCCCCCGGCGAGCGCGTCCTGGGCACGGTCCTGACATTCGCCCAGCGCGCATCCTTCGCCCTCGTCGAGGCGCTCGGCTGGTTCCTCGCCGCGGCCGGCGCGCTCACCCTGCTGAGGTCGGCCCTGTTCGCCGCGCTGGCGTGGGCGCACGCCCGCAGGACGCGCGGCCGGCCCGCGACCACCGGCGTCCCCCGATGGGCGGCCGCGCCGCCGGTCTCGGTGATCGTCCCCGCGTACAACGAGGCGGCGGGGATCGAGGCGACGGTGCGGTCCCTGGTCAGGACCGACTATCCCGGCCAGGTCGAGGTCGTCGTCGTGGACGACGGCTCCACCGACGAAACGGGAGCGATCGCCGCCTCACTCGGACTGCCCGGGGTCCGGGTGATCCGGCAGCCGAACGCCGGGAAGCCCGCGGCGCTCACCACCGGGATCTCCCACGCCGCCCACGACGTCCTGGTCATGGTCGACGGCGACACCGTCTTCGAGCCTGCGACCATCGGGCACCTCGTACGGCCGCTCGCGGACCGGACGGTGGGCGCGGTCAGCGGCAACACGAAGGTCGGCAACCGGCGCGGGCTGATCGGGCGCTGGCAGCACATCGAGTACGTCGTCGGGTTCAACCTGGACCGCCGCGCGTTCGACCTGCTCGGCTGCATGGCGACGGTGCCGGGGGCGATCGGCGCGTTCCGCCGCGAGGCGGTGGCCTCGGCCGGGGGCGTCAGCGTGGACACGCTCGCCGAGGACACCGATCTGACCATGGCGATCTGCCGCGAAGGCTGGCGGGTGGTCTACGAGGAGCGGGCCCGCGCGTGGACCGAGGCGCCCACCTCGCTCGGCCAGCTGTGGCGGCAGCGGTACCGGTGGTGCTACGGCACGCTGCAGGCGATCTGGAAGCATCGCGGGGCGATCCTGGAGCGCCGGCCCTTCGGCCGCCGATGCCTCGGATATCTCGCGCTGTTCCAGCTGATCCTGCCGCTGCTGGCCCCCGTCGTCGACGTCATGGCGCTGTACGGCCTGCTCGTCGGCGACCCTCTTCCGGTGGTCGC
Organism: Microbispora sp. NPDC004025; assembly: GCF_053604425.1. NCBI lineage: Bacteria > Bacillati > Actinomycetota > Actinomycetes > Streptosporangiales > Streptosporangiaceae > Microbispora > Microbispora sp. NPDC004025. The sequence continues at coordinate 79,814 of NZ_JBSGHN010000003.1, forward strand.
GGTGTGGGCCGGCTTCGTCGCGCTGCAGGCCCTCACCGGCTGGTACGCGTTGCGCCTGGACGGTGAGCGCGCCTCGGTGCTGTGGGCGCTGCCGCTGCAGCAGTTCGTCTACCGGCAGCTGATGTATCTGGTCGTCATCCAGTCCGTGGCCACCGCGGTCCTGGGCGCGCGGCTGCGCTGGCACACGGTCCGCAGGGAGGGCACGTTCGCCCTGGCGGGCGCGGGCCCGGCCGTCACGGAACCGGCCGCCGCGAAACCATCCGTCACGGAACCGGCCGCCCAGAGACCCGCGGCCCGCCGGCGCCGGACGGTCAGGGGTGCGAGCGCTCCGAGGAGACGGAGCCGTCCTTGACGGCGTCGAGCATGCCGGGCAGCTCCTGCGTCTCCAGCAGTTCCGCCCGGCATGGCGCGCATTCGTCGAGGTGCCGTTCGAACGCCTCGGCCTCGTCGTCGTCCAGCACTCCCAGGGCGTACGCTGCCACGTCGAAGTGCGGCGACGACGCGGACATCAGCTGGCCACCCCCCTCTCCTTCAGGGCCGTGCGAAGAGCGCGCAGGGCGTAAAAGAGCCTGGATTTCACGGTACCCGGTGGGATGCCCAGAACTTCGGCCGCTTGGCTTACCGTCCGGTCGCGTAAGTATGTCTCTTCGATAACTTCCCGGTGCTGGCTCGACAGGTGCCGCAGCGCGTCCGCGACCACGATGGCCGCCAGCGTGCGGTCCGAGCCGTCCGGCACGGCGATGCTGTCCTCTTCGGGAGCCTCCACCTCCCTCGGCCGTACGCCGCGCCTGCGGCGCCCGTCGATCACGATGCGGCGGGCGACGGTGAGGAGCCAGGCCCACAGCAAGGGCGGCTCCCACGTCAGCTTCGCCGCGTTACGCCAGGCACGCACCAGCGTCTCCTGGACGACGTCCTCAGCCCATTGCAGGTCGTTGCCGGTCGTCTTGCGCACGTGCCGCAGCAGCGGACCGCCGAACTCGCGGTACAGCTCCCGGATCAGGCGTTCGTCCCGATCGGGGTCGTCGTTGTCTGCGTCGTAGTCGGGGGTGGGGTCCAGACGCGCGAACCGGCTGTCGAGTTGTCGACGCACGGCCACATATTTGCACCAGGGTTACTGGTTCGTACACCACATCCGTAACTCCAGTCATTTCTGACTATTTCCTGAACCGACCCCGCAGGGACCGCGTACCTCCGACCGAAGGTCACGAAAGGAGGCACGATGCGGTTGCGGTTCGGGGAACTCCTGGTGCTCGGCGTCTTCCTCTTCGCGGCGGCCGTCACGGTGATCGTGGTCGTCCCCCGGAGCGCGTCGTCCCAGTCGGACGGGACGGGCCCGGGCTGGACGCAGACCCCCTACGGCCCGCTCGGCCCGGCCGACCGCGACCTGCTGGTCAGGGTGCGCTGGGCCGGGCTCTGGGAGATCCCCGCCGGCCGCTGGGCCCAGGACCGGGCCGGCGGCGACGCGGTCAAGGACGTCGGCAGGCACCTGGTGGAGGACCACACCAAGCTCGACGCGGCGGTCAGGGAACTGGCCGCCAAGCTCGCCGTCCCGCTGCCGGACCAGCCGAATCCCGACCAGCGCGGCTGGCTGGACGAGATGGCCGCCGCGCGCGGCGCCGGCTTCGACCGCGTCTTCACCGCCCGCCTGCGCGACGCCCACGGCAAGGTGTTCACCTTCGTCTCCGCCGTACGCGCCGGCACCCGCAACAGCCTGATCCGCGACTTCGCCGGGCAGGCGGTCGGCGTCGTGATGAAGCACATGACCCTGCTCGAAGGCACGGGCCTCGTCGACTACGCCACGCTGCCCACCCCCAACGTCTGAAGGAGCATCCATGCGAAAACGGCTCGTGCTCGCGATCGCCGGCGTACTGATCGCGGGCTCGCTGACCGGGGTGGGCCGGCCCGCGCTCGCCGACCACTGCGACCCCTCCGTGCAGGGCGCGGAGTGCGAGGACGTCGGCCCGGCCCTGGAGGACTTCGTCGACATCCGGCAGGTCCCGCCGGGCGGCATCGGCGTACGCGCCGGGCGCGGCTCGTTCACCTCACGCTGCGGACGCAACGAGAACGGCCACCGCAACTCCGACAACCACATCGTCACGCCCGGGGTGTCGAACGGCGCGCACCACGTGCACGACTACGTCGGCAACCTCACCACCAACGGCTTCTCGACCGACGAGAGCCTCGCCGCGGGCGGCACGACCTGCCGCTTCGGCGACAGGTCGGCGTACTTCTGGCCCGTGCTGCGGGGCCGGACCGGCGTCGCCGCCCGGACCGCCGCCTCCCCCTCGTCCTCCGCGAGCGTGGCACAGGGCGTACGCGGCGGCCGGGGCACGGGCGCGGGGGCGGGCGCGGGGGCGGACGCGGGGGCGGACGAGCCGGGCGGCGCGTCCGAGGGCAACGTCGGCAGGATCCTCCTGGCCCGGTCGGTCACGCTGCAGTTCCGCGGCAACCCGGTCAGCAGGGTCGTGGCGATGCCCCGGTTCCTCCGGCTGATCACCGGCGACGCGAAGGCCGCCACCAACGGCGGCGCCAACGCCCGGGCGCAGTGGACCTGCACCGGCTTCACCAACCGCCTGACCGGTAAGTATCCGCTCTGCCCGAGGGGCAGCCTGGTGCTGCGGATCCTCAACTTCCCGAGTTGCTGGGACGGGCGGAACACCGACAGCGCCGACCACAGGACGCACGTCGTGTTCCCCGGCGCGGACGGCGCCTGCCCCGCGGGCACCCGGGCCATCCCGCAGTTGCGCATGACCCTGGCCTACGCGGTGCCCGGCGGGCCGTCGTTCGCGGTGGACAGCTTCCCCGAGCAGGCGCACGACCCGATCACCGATCACGCCGACTTCGAGAACGTCATGCCCGACCGGCTGATGAGCACGGTCGTCTCCTGCGTCAACCGCGGCCTGCGCTGCTGAGATCGCCGATCGTGCCGTTCCCCGTCCGGTCCTTCGCAGACCACCCCCCGCCCGAGGACGGGGAACGGCACCCCGCTTCGAGCCAGACGGAGGAATCAGTGCCCAACAGACGGGCTCCCCGGCACACCCGGCCGGACTCCGGCCTCGACCTGGAAAGACGCGGCGTACGGATCGGCCTCGGCGCCGTGGTCACCCTGGTCGTCACCGGAGGGCTCGCCGCCACGCGGACCAGCGGCGGCGCTGTGTTCCTGGCCGAGGCCCAGTCGTTCCTCACGTTCTACGCCGGGGTCTTCTCGCTCGTCGGCCTCACGACGACGGTCGCCCTCGGCCTGGCCGCGACCGACCGCGTCGTCCTGCCGATCTCCCAGCGGGTGCGGGTCCAGCTCGTGCACCGCGCCATGGCGCTGCTCGGCGTCGGCTTCCTGATCGTGCACATCGGCATGAAGATCGCCGCCGGGCTGGTGCCGCCGTACGGGTCGGTGATCCCTTCCACCGACGTCTACGTGTCGCTGGGAGCCGTGGCCTCGGACCTGTTCGTCGTCATCGTCGCGACCGGCGTGATGCGCGGCAGGTTCGCCCAGGCGGAGCGGCCCTGGCTGTGGCGGGGCCTGCACGACCTCGCCTACCTCGCCTGGCCCGTGGCGATCCTGCACGGGCTGACCGCCGGCCGGGCCGCCGCCCCCTGGGTGACCCTCAGCTACGTCGCCTGCCTGGCGGCGGTCGGCGCCGCCCTGCTGATCCGCCTCGCCGCCGCCACCCGGCCCGCCCGGCAGTCCGCGACCGACGAGTGGGCCACCGAGCGGACCACCGGGTGGACCGCAGAGCGGAGCGCCGGCCGTACGGCGCGCGAGGACCTCGGCGCGCCGCGATCGGTGCGACGGCAGCGGCGGGCGCCGCGTGAGGCCGCCGTCCTCGGCCGCACCGGCACCGATCCCCTCGACGTCCTCGACACTCCTGCCACCCCCCAGGAACCCCGCCTCCGGAGGATCGTGTGATTCCCTACCGCGTCTCCCACATCCGGCGGATCGGCCCGGCCCGGCTCACCGCCGGGCTGGACGACCACCGCAGGCTCGACCTGAACGCGCACTACAGATTCCACGACCGGCTCCCGGCCCAGACCGTGGACACGCTCGTCTCCATGGCCGAGGAGGCGGACCTGCGGGGCCGGGGCGGGGCCGCGTTCCCGTTCGCGCGCAAGCTGCGCGCCGTCGCCTCCCGCGCCCGCGACGGCGAGACCGTCGTGCTGGTGAACGCCGCCGAGGGCGAGCCCGCCAGCCTGAAGGACAAGACCCTGCTCACCCGGGCGCCCCACCTGGTGCTGGAGGGCGCCCTGCTCGCGGCCAGCGCGCTCGGCGCACGGGAGGTGGTGATCGCGGTCGGCGCCGGTGAGCTGGCCGAGGCCTCGGTCACCGCCGCCGTCGCCGAGCGCGGCCTGACCGGGCTGGTCCGGGTCGCGGGCATCCAGGAGCGGTTCGTCTCCGGGGAGGGCGGCGCGCTGGTCCGCGCGGTCAACGGCGAGGCGGGCCTGCCCCCGGGACGCAGGGTCCGCTCCAGCGACAGCGGGGTGCGCGGGCTGCCCACGCTGCTGTCGAACACCGAGACCTTCGCCCAGCTCGCCGTGCTCGCCGAGCTGGGACCGGAGGAGTACGCCGCGGTCGGCACCGTGCAGGAGCCGGGGACGATCCTGCTGACGGTCGGCGGCGCGGTGACCACCCCCGCGGTCGTGGAGGTCGCGCCGGGCGTGCCGCTGGCCGACGTGCTGACCCTCTGCGGAGCCAAGCTCGGCGACGGGCTGCTGCTCGGCGGCTACCACGGCACGTGGATGGCCGCCGAGGACGCGTACGGCGCGATCCTGTCCCGGCGCGGCGCGAAGGAGGCGGGCGGCGAGCTGGGCGCGGGCATCGTCGTGGTCCTGGGCGAGGACACCTGCCCGCTCGGTGAGACGGCGCGGGTGGCGGGCTACCTCGCCGCGCAGTCGGCCGGGCAGTGCGGGCCGTGCCGCCTCGGCCTGCCGGAGCTCGCGCGGGCCTGCCGTCAGCTGCAGGACGGCGACCCCGACGGCCCCGGCCTCGTCCGCCGGGCCGCCGCCGCCGTGAAGGGCCGCGGCGCCTGCTTCCACCCGGACGGCTCGGCCAGGTTCGTGCTGTCGGCCCTGGACGCGTTCGCCGAGGACGTGGAGGAGCACCGCTTCCACGGCGGCTGCGGGCGCGCCACGAAGGGCCTGCTGCCCCTGCCGGTCGAGGACGCGCGGGACGCCAGGCTCGTCGTCGACTGGACCCGCTGCCAGGGCCACGGCCTGTGCGCGCACCTCGTGCCCGAGCTGGTCAAGCTCGACCGCCACGGCTTCCCGGTGTTCATGGACACCGGCGTCCCCTCCTGGCTGCTCGGCGAGGCGCAGAAGGCCGTGGAGATGTGCCCCGCGCTCGCCCTGCGGATAGGAGCGTAGTCCGGCATGGCGGGCATTCGCCGAGATGCACGATCACGGTTCATCGCGAAGTGTGACGCGCCGGCGCCGGTACACGTCGGTGCCGAGGTATTTCAGCCCCGAGTCCACGAGCAGGGTGACGACTCTGGCGCGTGGCCCGAGGCGCCGCCCGACCTGGATCGCGGCGAGGACGTTCGCGCCGGACGAGGTTCCGGCGAACAACCCCTCCTCCCTGGCCAGGCGCCTGGCCATCTCCTCGGCGTCGTCGGTGGAGATCGAGATGACTTCGTCCACCAGGTCGGGATTCCACATGGGCGGCGGGTAGCCGATGCCGATGCCCTCGATGCGGTGGGCGCCGGGCCGGGAACCGGACAGCACGGCCGACTCGGCCGGTTCAACCGCTATGACCCGAAGCTCTGGGTTGCGGCGCTTGAGCGGGGCACTCGCTCCGCGCAGCGAGGCCGCCGTGCCGACCGACTGGACGAACGCGTCGAGCCGCCCACCCGACTGCGCCCAGATCTCCTCGCCCATCGCGTGGTAGCCGGCGATGCTGTCGGTGTTGGTGAGCTGGTCGGTCCAGTAGGTGCCCGGCCGGCGGCTGAGCTCCCCGGCGGTCTCGATCATGCTGAGGATCAGCGACTTCGTGATCAGTCCTCCCTCACTGGGGATGAGGGTGAGCTCCGCGCCGAACGCCGCCATCTGGATGAGCTTGTCCTCGCTGAAGGCGTCCGAGCTGACGATACGCAGGCGATATCCCTTCACCGCGCAGACCAGGGCGAGGGAGGCGCCGGTGCTGCCACCCGTGTATTCGACGACGGTGTCGCCGGGGCTCAGCCGCCCGTCGTCCTCGGCCCTGGCGATCATCGCCTGCGCCATGCGGTCCTTCATGCTGCCCGTGGGGTTCCGGCCTTCGATCTTGACGAAGATCTCCGCGCACCCGGGCGGCACGACGCCGCGCAGCCTCACGAGCGGAGTGTCTCCGATCGTTTCCAGTACGCCCCCGCCGATACTCATCGCCGCCGGTCCTTTCGTCGATGCCCGCACTCACGGCTCCGATCGTTGAACCTGTGCGCCGCCCCCGACAGTTCAATTTCTGAACCCCCAGGCTCCGGCATCCGTGCCTACCATGCACCCGTGAACGGATACGGCCAGTTCTGCGCGGTCGCGCGCGCTCTGGAACTTCTGGGCGAACGCTGGACGCTGCTGATCGTGCGGGAGCTACTGCTCGGCGCGTCGAGCTTCACCGACATCCGCCGGGGCCTGCCCCGCATCCCGCGGGCGACGCTGGCCGCACGGCTGCGCGCCCTGCGCGCCGCGGGCATCCTCGACGATTACCGGCTCACCGAGGCGGGCGCCGCCCTGGCTCCGGTGGTACGGGAACTCGCGCGATGGGCGGTCGCCACCGACAGCGTCGCCCTCACCGAGGACGATCTCGACACCGCCGCGTTGACCTGGGACATGCGACGCCGCGTGAACCCCGCCGCGTTGCCGGAGCGCACCGTCGTGCTCGCGATCGAGTTCACCGACCGTCCGCCGGCCGACCGCAGATACTGGCTGCACCTGTCCAGGACGAGCGTTGATCTGTGCCGGCAGGACATCGGAGCTCCCGTCGACGTCTGGCTCTGCGCGCCGACCGCGGCGGCGACCCGGTGGTGGCTCGGCGACCTCTCCTGGGCGCAACTGCTGCGGCAGCCGGGCGTACGGGTCGACGGCGACCGGACGCTGCAGCGCCAGATGCACCGCTGGTTCGATCGCTATGTGTTCACTCCGGAGACCCTCGGCCTGCGGCAGGCGTCCCCTTCCGGTTGAACGACGGTCGGCTGCCGAGGATGGGGACGTGGTGATAGCAATGTGACCAACCAGACCGGATCCGCAGGCGTCTCAACGAGGTAGATCACCACCTCGGGAGTACGACCATGATCGACAGACGGAGTTTCCTTCGATTCTCGGCGCTGGCCGGGGCCGGCGCGTTCGCGGGCACGGCTTTCGCGCCCGCGGGTCCCCGTCCCGCCGACTGGTCCGCGCTCGGCCGGGGGCTGGACGGCAGACTGATCCGCCCCGGCGACGCGTCGTACGACAACGCGCGCCGCGTGTTCAACTCGGCCTTCGACTCCGTACGGCCGTCCGGGGTGGCCTACTGCAAAACGGCGGCGGACGTCTCGGAGTGCCTGGCGTTCGCCCGGCGCTACGGCGTGCCGGTGACCTCGCGGTCGGGCGGCCACAGCTACGCGGGCTGGTCCACGGGCAGCGGCCTCGTGATCGACGTGTCGCCGATGAGCGGCGTGTCGTATTCGGGCGGCCACGCCACGGTCGGTGCCGGGGCGCGGCTGGTCGACGTGTACGCCAAGCTGGCCGCGCACGGCGTCAGCATCCCGGCGGGCTCCTGCCCGACGGTCGGGGTGGCCGGGCTCACGCTGGGCGGCGGCATCGGCGTGGTGTCGCGGCAGTACGGCCTGACCTGCGACGTGCTGGAGTCGCTGAAGGTCGTCACGGCGGACGGGAAGGTGCTCACCTGCTCGCCGGGCTCGCACCCGGATCTCTACTGGGCCTCGCGCGGCGGCGGTGGCGGCAACTTCGGCGTGGCGACGTCGTTCACGTTCCGGACGCATCCGACGCGTTCGGTGACCCTGTTCTTCCTGCACTGGCCCTGGTCGAAGGCCGCGGCCGTGCTGAAGGCGTGGCAGGCGTGGGCGCCCGCCGCGCCCGACGCGATGTGGTCCAACTGCCACCTCGGCCACGACCCGTCGCCCGACGTGATGGTCGGCGGGCTGTATCTCGGCGGCAAGGCGGCGTGCGAGAACCTTCTGCAGAAGCTCGTCGACCGCGTCGGCTCCGGCCCCTCGAACCGGTACGTCGCGGTCTCGGCGTACGACCACGCGATGATGGTGGAGGCGGGCTGCGCGTCGATGTCCGTGGCCCAGTGCCACCGCCCCGGCACCCTGCCGAGCCAGAACCCGAGCGGCAGGCTCGTCCGCGACTCGTTCTCGGCCAAGTCGCACTTCGCCTACACCCCGCTGTCGTCCGCCGGGATCAAGGCGCTGCTGGCCCAGGTCGCCGCGCCGGGACGGCACACCGTGATGCTCGACGCGATGGGCGGCGCCATCGGCCGCGTCCGCCCCGACGCCACCGCGTTCCCGCACCGCAAGGCGCTGTTCAGCGTGCAGTACTTCTCGCACTTCGGCGGCGCCGCCGCCTGGGCCCGGGCCGCCCACGCCGCCATGCGGCCCTACTTCGGCGACCACGCGTACGTGAACTACGTCGACCCCGAGCTCAAGAACTGGCGGCAGCAGTACTACGGCGCCAACGCCGCCCGTCTGGCCCAGGTCAAGGCGGCGTACGACCCCGGTCGCCTGTTCCGCCTCCCCCAGGGCGTCTGAGAACGGGTCATGCGGTGCGGAAGGGCTCGATTCCGGCGGTCACGAACGTGGCCAGGGCGCGTACGTCCTCGTCGAGCACGCCGGGCGGGTGGTGGGCGAAGCGCTGCGACGCCTGCCCGGCCGCCATGCCGAGCACGGTGGTGGTGACGATGCGTTCGAGCCGCTCGACGTGGTCGCCGCCGACGCCCGCCTGACGGAGCAGCTCGTGGATGTGCGCGCGCACCTCGCGGGCGGCCGCTGAGGCCGCCGGCCTGCTGAGCAGCAGGGTGAACGCCGCCGGATGCCGGGACGCCACCGCCCGCGCACGGTCGGCTGTCCGGACGAGCGCGTCCAGCCAGGCGTCGCGCCCGGCGGCCGGCTCCGGCGCCGGCACGTCGTCCATGATCTCAGCCATCAGCAGCTCGACGATGCCGTCGAGCAGATCGGCCTTGTTCGCGACATGCCGGTAGAGCGCCATCGGCGTCACCGCCAGTCGTCTGGCGACCGCGTGCATGCTCACGGACGCGACGCCGTCGGCGTCGGCGACGTCGAGCGCGGCAGCCAGGATCGCCGCCCGGTCGATCGTCTTCGGGCGTGGCATCCGGTACCTCCCACCATCATTGAATGTATATGGCATAAACTTACGCTGTGCGACCGCATGTCCGCCGCGTGCCGCGGCACACCGCCTGGATCCTCCCCCTGTCCGTCGTCGCGCTCGTCACGGTGTTCCTGCTGATCATGGCCGGCGGCGACGCCACGTACGCCGTGCGGGTGCTGGTGCGCCAGGACTCGGGCATCACCGACGTCGAGTGGAAGAAGCACAGCTCGGTGCACGCGGCCACCACGCCCCGGCCGTGGCAGGCGACCGGCGACTGCCCGATCCGCGACTCGCTGCCCAGCCGGAACGCGCAGAGCATCGTCGTCGTGCACGACGGCCGGCTTGTGTGCGAGTGGTACGGCAACGGCGGGGCACCCGATCGCCCGGCCGCCGCGTTCTCGGTGTCCAAGACGGTGATCTCGTTGCTCGTGTCCCGGGCCGTCGCGGACGGCACGATCTCCGGACTCGGCATGCCCGTCACCCGGGTCGCGCCCGAACTGCACGCCAGGGATGCCCGGTTCTCCGCCGTCACCCTGGGCGATCTGATCGACATGCGCTCCGGCATCGCCTTCTCCGACGACATCTCGTTTCCCTGGGTCAACCGGGACTATCCGTCGGTCTACTACGCGACCGACCTGGCCGCGACGATCGTCCGGCGGCCGGAGATCGCGAGCCCGCCGGGCTCGTTCACCTACAACGACTACGCGCCCAACCTCGTCGGCCTCGCGTATCGGCGACTGACCGGCACGCCGCTCACAGGGCAGCCGCTGCAACGCCTGTGGGACGACCTGGGCGCGGAGCATCCCGCCGAATGGTGCGTCGACGACCACGGATTCCCCTACCACGAGAGCGGCCTCGTGGTGACCGCCCGCGACCTGGCCAAAATCGGTCAGCTCGTGCTCGACGGGGGCCGGGTCGCCGGCCGCCGGGTGGCGCCCCGGGCGTTCCTCGACCGCAGCCTCGACCCGGCCGGCCGCGAACCGGTGACCACCTTCGCCGGCATCCGCGTCGGATATCGCAACGGCTGGTGGATCCTCCCCCGGGGCGACGGCGGACGCGACCTCGCCGCGATGGGCGCACACGGTCAGATCATGGTGGTGTCCCCGGCCACCGGGACGGTGATCGTCCGCATGGGCGACGACTACCGGACCAACATCCAGATCGCCGCCACCCTCCAGAACCTCGCCGACCGGCTGGCGTCCGCCACTCCCGCATAATCGGCTTCCCGGGTCCGGCGAACGCCGCCCAGCGCGTACGGCACCGGGAGACCCTGTGGCGCGCTCATCCAGCGGCGGCGAGGACACACCTTGCCTTGCCTATCGAATATCGATAGATTTTTATCGTGCTTCGATGGAAGGAGAGGCGATGAAAAGACTGACGGTGCTCGCGTTGCGGGCCGTGCTCGTGGCGCTGCTCGCGGGCTCGGTGTTGGTGCAGACGGTGATGGTGCCGCTGCTGGCCTCCGACCTGGAGGGGCTCGACCCGGAGTACGCGTACCTGCGCTTCCCGTTCCTCGCGATCATCGTGCTGGGCGTCGTGACGGTCGAGGTCGTCCTGGTCTGCGTCTGGCGGCTGGTGACGATGGTGCGGCGCGACACGGTGTTCTCCCACGCCGCCTTCCGCTACGTGGACGTCGTGATCGGCGCGTTCGTGGCGGCCGCCCTCCTGATCTTCGCGCTCGGGTTCCTCCTGGCGCCGGGCGAGGCCGTTCCCCCGGGCGTGGTCCTCCTGGTCGGCGGGGTCGGCGTGGCGGCCCTCGGGGTCGCGCTCGTCGTGCTCGTGCTGCGGATGCTGCTCAACCAGGCCGTCGCCCGCGACGTCGAGGCGGCGCAGATGCAGGCCGAGCTGGACGAAGTGATCTGATGCCGATCATCGTCGACATCGATGTGATGCTGGCCAAGCGGAAGATGTCCGTGGGCGAGCTCGCGGACCGCGTCGGGATCACGCCCGCCAACCTGGCGGTGCTCAAGAACGGCCGCGCCAAGGCGGTGCGCTTCACGACGCTCGCCGCGCTCTGCGAGGCGCTCGACTGCCAGCCGGGAGACCTGCTGCGCTGGGAGTCCGACACCTCCGCGAACGCCTGAGCCGGCCCTTTCGCGGCTCCCTGACGTTCGAGCCTTGACTAGATGTCGTCCGGCAGCAGCCGGACGTACCGGTGCCACAAGGGGCGCTCCCGCGGGTCGGGCGCGTCGACTCACCACCCTCGTCGTCGCCGATTGTGATAGGTAAATTACTGTCGGCAACCAGTCGGGGGGACAACCATGAGCGTTTCTCGATCTCGTACGTACCTGGCCTGTGGTCTCGGCGCCGCGGGAGCGGCCGTGCTGGGCCTGGCCCTGACGGTCGTCCCGTCGGTGGCCGAGGGCGCCTCGGGCGGCGGTGCGCGCACCAGGCCGGTCGCCGACCCATCGCCGAAGCAGCCGGGCGGCCACACCGTGCTGACCTGCGCGGTGAGCACCAGCGCCAGCCAGCCGATCACCAGCGACCCGGCCGTGGGCAAGGATGCCCGCACGGTGACCGCCAGAGGGGTTCTGACGCTCACCGGCTGCGCGTCCCCCGACGGCAGTTTCCCCAACATCCGCTCGGGGACGGCCACCCTCCAGGGCAGCGCGCAGGCGTCCTGCACCGGCGTGCAGAATGTCACCGGCGTGGGCGACATCGCGTGGAAGGACGCCCAGGGGCAGTCGCTGGGCGGCTCCACGATCCGCCCCAACCTCGACGCGATCAACGCGTACAACCCGGGTGACATGATGCTGGTCGGCGAGGTCACCGACGGGAAGATGAAGGGCAAGCGGATCGCCGGGAAGGCGGCTCCCACGTCGGACGTCAGCCAGTGCTCGAGCAAGGGCGTGAGCAGCGTCCAGGGCAGCGGCACGGTCGCCTTCATCGCCGTCGACGCGCCGAAGTAGTCGATGCCGTCGGAGGAGCCCGTGCTGCGGGTGCGGGACGTGCGGAAGGTCTACCGGGGCGGCCCGGTCCTGTGTGGAGTGGATCTCGACCTGCCGCCCGGCCGGGTGATGGGGATCGTCGGGGAGAACGGCGCGGGCAAGACCACGCTGCTGCGCGTCCTCGCCGGCGACCTGCGGCCGGACGGCGGGTCCGTGCGCCACAACGGGCGCGTGGGTCACTGCCCGCAGGAGACGGTGCTGCACGACGCGTTCACGGTCGAGCAGCACCTGCGGTTCTTCCAGGTCGCCTACGGCCTGGAAGACCTGCGCGGGGCCGAGGGGCTGATGGAGGCGCTGCGGTTCTCCGGCTCCCGCCGGGCCCGCCCCGCCACCCTGAGCGGCGGCACGCGGCAGAAGCTGAACCTCGTCCTGGCCCTGATGCACGACCCGGACGTGCTCCTGCTCGACGAGCCCTACCAGGGCTTCGACTGGGAGACGTACGTGCGGTTCTGGGACCTGGCCGAGGACCTGCGCGCGCGTGGCCGCTCGGTGCTGGTGGTCTCCCACCTCGCGTACGACGCGGCGCGGCTCGACAGCCTGCATCGGCTGGAGGGCGGCGTGCTGCGGGTCGCGGACAGGGTGACGGACAGGGCCACGGACAGGGGCACGGACAGGATCGCGGACAGGACCGGTGCCTTATGAGGGGTTACTGGACCTGTTACGCCACCGCCGTGCGCATGACGTTCGTGGAGCACCTGCGCAACCGGCTGGCACTGGTGATCGTCGTGGTCTTCATCCCGGTGTGGGCGATCCTCATCTACGCCCTGTCCCTGGAGATCGCGCTCCCCTTCCACCTCCGGGCCGCCGGCCGGACCGTCACCCTTCCGGCCAACGTCCTCAACCAGCTCGCCGGGGCGCTGCAGATCTCGGCGCTGATCACCGGGTTCATGATGTTCGTGACCACCCTGGACTCGGCGTCCTTCGACCGCCGGCTGGTGCGGGCCGGTTTCCCTCGGCTGTGCCTGATCGCGGCGAAGCTCACCGCCCTGGTGGTGGTCGCGCTCTGCGTCGCGCTGTACGCGACCGGCCTGATCTGCCTGACCCACCCCACCGCGCAGCCCCTGCTGCTGACCGCCGCCCTCGCCGGTGGAGCGCTGATCTACGGAGGGATCGGCATCGCGCTCGCCGCGGTGCTGACCACCGATCTGGCCGGTCTGGTCCTCGTCACCGTGATCTGCTCGATCGACCTGGCCCTGCAGAGCCCGCTCGCCACTCCGGCCGCGGCCAGCGTCGTCGTGCGCTACCTGCCCGACTACGGGCCGATGCAGTGGGCCGTCTCGTCCGTGGCCCTGGACACGGTGCCCTGGAGCGCCGCGGGCCCGGCCGCGTGCTGGGCACTGGTCACGGCGGCCCTCGGCGTCTCCGCGTTCGCTGCCCGTACGCGTGTCCACCGGCCGCTCGGTGAGCCGGCGTCCGTGAGTCCCGTCAGGAGCCACCCATGACAACGCAGTCCTTCCCCGCAGTGGAGTCCGACCTGGGACGGGTGCGGGAGATCCTCGGTTTGACCGGGGTGGCGGGCCGGCCCGAGCTGGCCACGCTGACCAGGCAGCCGCCGGGCGGCCACGGCCGCCTGATCCGGCCCACCCTGGCGCTGCTGTCGTACTACCTGCTCGCCGGTGCGGACCGGGCCGCCGGCGTCCGGGCCGTACGGGCCGCGGCGGCCGTCGAGTTGCTGCACATGGCGTCCCTCTACCACGACGACGTCATCGACGACGCGCGGCAGCGCAGGGGCAGGCCGAGCGTCAACAGCGTGTGGGGCGCGCGCATGGCGGTCCTCGCCGGTGACCTCCTGGTGGTCAACGGCAGCCGGATCCTCGCCGAGCTGGGTGAACGCGAGGCACTGCTGGCCGCGGAGGCAGGCGAACGCGCCTGCTCGGGCGTGATCGCCGAGACCGCCGACCGCTTCCTGCTCTCCCGCACCGAGGAGGCCTACCTGGAGGTGACCGGCGCCAAGACCGCCGAGCTGCTGTCCCTGGCCTGCCGTCTGGGCGCCATGCAGGCCGGGCGGGGTCCGGAGGAGGAGGACGCGCTCGGACGGTTCGGCTGGCACCTCGGCATGGCCTATCAGGTGCGCGACGACATCCTCGACCTGACCGCGACGGCCGGGAGTCTCGGGAAACCGGCCAACTCCGACATCGTGGAGGGCGTCTACACGCTCCCCGTGATCAGGGCCCTGGCCCGCGAGCCCGCGCTCGCCCGGCTGCTGCGCCGCGATCTGACGGCGGCCGAGGCCGAGACCGCCCGCCGCCTGGTCCTGTCCTGCGGGGCGGTGGACGAGGCCCGGCAGGTCGTCGACGTTCACATGGAGGCGGCTCTCGGCCGGCTCGAGGGCCTCGGCGATCCGCGCTCACGGGACGCGCTGGCCGGTTACGCGCTGTCGATCATGAACACGGGCGGGCCGGCCGGGCCTGCTCTCGTCACCGTGCCCGCGCCGTCCCCCGCGCCGTCCCCCGCCCCGGCAGGCGTCGCCGGGCAGCTGCGCGAGCGGGTGCAGGAGCGGCTGGACGCCTGGGTACTGGAGACCGGGCTCGCCGCCACACCGGAGGAGGCCCGCCATCCGCGGTGGAGCGGCATGGCGTCGGCCGCCGCGCGGTTGTGGCCGGACGCCGACGCCGGGCAGGTCGAGACGCTGGGCCGGTGGATGCTGGTGTGCTACGTGCTCGACGACCTCTTGGAGGACCCCGAGCTCACCGACTCCGGGGAGGTCGTCCGGCTGCGGCACCGGCTCACCGTTCTCATCCGCGAACTCCGCGAACTCCGCGAACTCGACGAACTCGACGAACTCGACGAACTCCGCGAACTCGACGAGCTCGGTCGGCGTGGCGACGCCCCGGGGGCGGGTGGGGCGGTCGCCACCGCTCTCGCCCAGGCGTGGGCGGGGATCCGCGTCACGCAGCCACCCTCGTGGCGGGCGCGCGCACTCGACCACCTCGCCGAATGGCTGGAGGCGTGCGAGCGCGAGGCGTGCCATCGGCTCAGCGGGTTCGTCCCCAGCCTGCGCGACCAGCTCCCGCTGCGCCTGCGCAGCGCCGGGCCCGACCTCGCCCTGGACCTCTTCGAGGTGACGTACGGCAGGCGGATCGACCCGGCCGTACGCGACCATCCGCTCTTCCGCCGGGCGCTCGACCTGGGGCTGGCCACCGCGCTCACCGAGAACGACCTGCGGACCCTGGAGCAGGACGAGGCCATCGGCGCCCCCTACAACCTGGTCAGGGTGCTCCGCCACGAGACCGGCTGCACCCGGCAGGAGGCGATCGAGGAGGTGACCCGGCAGGTCGAGGACGGCCACGCCCAGCTCGACGCCATGCTCGCCGCCGCCCCCGCGTTCCTGCGGGCCGCCGCGGGCGGCACGGCCTCCGGGCCGGACTTCGGTCTCCTGCACCTCGTCCAGGAGCGGCTGCCC
The DNA here is from genome assembly GCF_053604425.1 of Microbispora sp. NPDC004025. Classification (NCBI taxonomy): domain Bacteria; kingdom Bacillati; phylum Actinomycetota; class Actinomycetes; order Streptosporangiales; family Streptosporangiaceae; genus Microbispora; species Microbispora sp. NPDC004025. Next base: position 95,456 of record NZ_JBSGHN010000003.1, read on the forward strand.
GGTTGGCGCGGTCTGCACGGCACCGACCGCTACAGCCGTACGGCGACCGGAAGCGGACCCGACCTGGCCCGGCTGCGCCGGGAACTCCTGCTCGATCGCGTCGAGGCCGGTGCGGCACGCTGACGCCGCCTTAGCGAGCGCTTCCGCCGAGATCTCAGCCGGATCGGTCCGTGGCGAGGCGGTCGAGCCACTCGCCGAGCACGTGGCGTTCACCGTCGGTTAGAGCCGTGGCGTCGGGCAGCGCGGCGCGCAGTGCCATCGCCGCGGCGGCGGGTCCGGGGGTCTCGACCACGGGGACGTCGGTGGTGATGGCGGCGATCGCCGCGTCGCGGGCCACCTCGGACAGGCGCGGGTCGCGCCGTTCCTCCGGCATGGCGAGCAGCGCGAAGACCGTGCCGCAGCCGGCGGCGTGCACGAGGTCCGCCGCCAGGCGCTCGCCGACCCTCAACCGGCCGGCGGCGGCGATGGCGCGGATGCGCTCCCCCAGCACGCGGAAGGCGGCGACGGCGGCGGGCGACTGCCGTCCCGGCGTGGGATCGCCGTACATGAGCGAGAACAAGGCGGGGTTCGCCAGCCCGAACCCGACGTGCAGGTCCCATCCGGCGCGCAGCCCTTCGACCGGGTCGTCGGCGGGCGGGCGCGCCTTCTTGTCCCGCAGGTAGGAGTCGAAGCCATACTCGGCGACCGCGTCGAGCAGGCCCTCCTTGTCGCCGAACAGGCGGTAGATCGTGGGTGCCTGCGTCCCCGCCGCGGCGGCCACCGCCCTGGTCGAGAGGGCGTCGCGCCCGCCGCTCGCGAGCAGCCGCGCCGCGACCGACACGATGTGCGCCCGCGTCCTGTCGCGGCCGCTCGCCGTCTCACTCTCAGGGTCGCTCATGCTTCCAACGATAGCAGCATGTTGCTATCGCTGAATTTCCAGTGTTAGCGTGCACTCGATATCAGCGATAGCAATGGAGTGAATCGTGATCATCATTACCGGAGCGACCGGTCAGCTCGGGCGCGGCGTCGTCGAGCGGTTGCTAGCACGCGTTCCCGCCGACCGGATCGGCGTCAGCGTCCGCGACGCTTCGCGAGCCGAGGACCTCGCCCAGCGCGGCATCCGCGTACGGCAGGGCGACTTCGACGACCCCGCGGGCCTGGCGCACGCGTTCGAGGGCGCGTCGCAGGTGCTCGTCGTCTCCGGCCCGGCCGACGCCCGCCCGCACCGTACGGCGATCGAGGCGGCCAAGGCGGCGGGAGCCGGGCGGATCCTCTACACCAGCCACATGGGCGCGAGCCCGGCCTCCCCCTTCGGCCCGATGCCGTCCCACGCCGAGACGGAGCAGGACCTGCGCGCATGCGGGGTGGCGTTCACCGCGCTGCGCAACGGCTTCTACGCGACCACCGCGCTCCACTTCGTGCGGCAAGCGTTGGAGACCGGCACGCTCGTCGCGCCCGAGGACGGCCCGGTCTCCTGGACCGCCCACGCCGACCTCGCCGAGGCGGCCGCCGTCGCCCTGACCGAGGAGGGCCGGCTCGACGGGGTCACGCCGCCGCTGACCGGCCCCGAGTCGCTCGACCTCGCGGACGTCGCCGCGATCGCCTCCGACCTGACGGGCCGCGAGATCACCCGCGTCACCGTCCCCGACGACGAGTGGGTCGCGGGCATGGTGGCGCGCGGCGTGCCCGAGCAGCAGGCCCGGTTCCTGCTGGGCATGTTCGAGGCCAGTCGTCAGGGGGAGTTCGCCGAGGTCGGCCCGGCGCTCGGCGACCTGCTCGGCCGTAAGCCGGCCACGCTCCGCGAGGTGCTCGCGAACCGATAAAAGGGTTGCCGTGCGGACCGGACCGCGCGACCCTTCGGCCTATGGGCGAGGAGCGGCGGAGATTGACCGACGCCGAGGGCGTCTCGGTGATGAGCTACCGGGAAGGCGTCCGTGACGGCCTTCCCTGGGCCTACGCGATCGAGGACATCGGCCCGGACGCCGCCGCCGTGATCATGTCACGGCTCGGGGGCTGGGCCGTCTCCGCGCCGGTCGAGCTCGGCCGGCAACTGGTGGAGCGGGGTGCCCGGCTGCAGCGGCACGCCACCGGGATGCGGTGTGACCTGCCGATCTCCCGGCCGGTGGAGAGCGCCGCGCTCGACGGCTTCCGGCTGGTGCCCTGCGACCGGGCGCCCGCCGACATCTTCCCCGCGTGGTTCGCGGCCTACCCGCCCGGCCATCCCGACCACCGTCCCCGGAATCCTGAGAAGGCCCTTGAGGAGGAGCTCGTTCCGCTGCTCACCGGCGAGGAGATCGGCCCGCTGCTTCCGTGCAGCGTGCTCGCCGTACGGGACGGCTCTCCCGGCGAGGTGGTGGGCGGCGTCCTCGTCAACGACTCCGAGCGAGGGCCGTGGATCGCGGACGTGTTCCGGCACCCGGAGCGGTCGCCGCGGGGTCTCGGCGCGCTCATGCTGACGGCCACCCTGGTCCGCGCCGGTGCGGATGGTCTGCCCGGCCTCGGCCTGGTGGTCACCGAGGGCAACCCCGCCCGCCATCTGTACGAGCGGCTCGGCTTCCGGGTGGTCGACGAGGGCATGACGGTCCTGATCTGAACCGGGCGGCCTCGTTCCACCGATCGATTTCCAGACATCCGGCGACCTCGTCAAGGCCAGATATACAGTGTCATTGGATCTTGTAAGGAGGCCGGGAATGCTCGAATGGCTGGCAGCGGCGGTCGCGGCGGGCGGAACCGCGGTGGTGCAGGCCGCGGGCACGGACGCCTGGGTGATCGTGCGGCAGCGGGTGGCGAAGGTGCTCAGCCGCGACGATCCCCAACGTGAGCAGGCGGAACTGATGCGGCTGGATCAGACCGCGACGGACCTCGCCACGCTCGCCCCGGAGGAAGCGGCGCTGGTACGGGCGCGGCAGGAGGCGGCCTGGGCGGCCCGGTTCGAGATGCTGCTGGAGAGTCTCGGCGAGGCCGAACGCGAACGGGTCGCCCGCGAACTGAACGACATCGCCGACCAGGCTCGTCAGGCGTCGGTGGGGGGAGTGTCGGGGAACGACTTCCACGGACCGACCGCGTTCCAGGTCGGAAACGGCAACCGGCAGGACAACCACTTCGGGCCGGGGGCATGACCCGCGACGCCGAGCCGGGAAGAGACGAGCCGGGAAGAGACGGAGTATCGGGAAACGTCTTCCACGGCCCGGCCCCCTTCCAGCTCGGCGATCGCAACGTCCAGATCAATCACATCCACCACCCGGTGCCGCGGCGTCGGCCGCTGGTCCTCGCGGGTGCGGCGGTCACGACCCGGGAGGAACTGGCCGCCGCCATCCGCGGCGACTGGGCGGCCGCGAGGCGTCAGTTCTTCGAGGGCGCGGGCACAACCGGCACGCCCTCGGACGGGTGGCTCGGCCTTCTCGCCTGGCTGCGCGAGCTCGACGGTCTCACCGCCGACGACCTGGCCGCCCAGATCGAACTCATCGATCATCGGCTGAGGGACGACGGACTCCCGGCCGACCTCAAACTGCTTCACCTGCTGGGCTGGCTGGATCCGCAGGGCGAAGCCGTCTGGCGAGGAACGGTCGTGACCCCGGAGTCGCTTTCCGAGGCATGCAGGATCGGCCGTCTGCGAGAAAGCGGTCCAGAGTGGGAGCTCTACCGCGACCTCTGCGAGGGCGGCTTGCTGGACGCCCTCGCCGGCTTCGCCGGCCTGAGCGCGTTGCGGGGAACGCAGCGGGCATGGGACGAGACCTGGCGTTCCTGGCGGCGGTTGGCGGCTCAGGTTCCCGGACTGCCGCCGGAGGCCCGGGAGTGGGCCGAGAGCGGGGCACGCGGGCTGCTGCTGGCGGCTCTTCTGCCCTACCCGGAGCGCACGACGTGGTTGCGCGCCGGCTGCGAGCGCGTGACGCCTCCCCCCACGGGTGAGGTCGGTTGGTACGACTGGTTGCGCGCACGGGACGGCGGCTCCGACACCCCTGTCGGGTGGCTCGTGCGCGCCGACTTCACCGCTTTCGCCGCGGCGCAGGCGGAACAGCAGCGTCACCAGGCGGCCGCCGACCTGCAGCGCCAGCGGATGTCGACCGCGCTGGACGCCGCCTCAGCCCTGCGCGACCGGCAGTGGGCCGACTACGAGCGCCGCCGACTCTCGCCCGCCGCCCGATCGGAAGCGGCCGTCCGCGCGGCGCTGTGGCTCGGGGCCTGGGGCGCGGCCACGATCCCGCTGCCCTGGATCATGTGGGGCGTGGCTCGTCCGGACATCGCCGGGGCGGTGTCCTGGTATGTCGTCGCGCTGACCCTGGCGGCGTACGCGGGCTGCCTCCCGCGGGTCGTACGGCTCGGCGCGGCGTACCAGCCTCCGCTGCGGCGTGTGCGGGCGTGGATCGAGGAGGCCCGGGCCGATCCCGCGAGCGTCCGGAGGGGCCTGATCAGGGCCGGCAGCGTCGCCGGAGCCGTCCTGATCCTCGGGGTGCTCGTGCACGACATCGGCTCCATCGTGACGACGGTTCTCTTCATGCCCCTGCTGGCCGCGGTGTTCTACTTCGCCCGCATCGGGGCGCTGCGCGACTGGGCGGACGAGCATCGGGAACGCCTGCGGGACTACCAGTCCAGGCGGGCCGGATCCGGCGGCATCCCGCACGACATCGCCCAGGGCGTGCGATCGCCGTCGGCCAGAGTCCGGGCCGACGCCTACCAGGCGTACCTGCGGCAGTTCACCGGCCTCGGCCACAACGGGCAGGACGAGGACCCGGAGAACGGCCCCCGCGACCGCTCATCGGACCGCTGATTGGGGCGTGACGCGGAACGCGCGCCGTGCAGCAGCTCGCCGGCCGCGCCTCGGATGGAGGCGTCGGCCGCGTCCGGGCCCCTTGCCGGGCGAGGGCGCCGAAACTTTCATCGGCCGCGATCGCCCACCAGCGTGTCCACGCCGCCCGCACCGCCGAGGATGGCCGCCGGGAGACGGCGAACCTACGATGACGTCGCGCCCCGAGATCATGCCTGCACGCGGGGACCAGAGCACATCCTGCACGGTCGATGCACAAGGCACTGACAGGAGACGCGAATGGCTCAGCGCGGTGAACCGTACGGCGGGAACCGGCGCGGACGGCTCGCGGGCCGATCGATGATCCTGGGAGCGCTCGTCGCGGCGGCGATCGGCCTCAGTCCGGCGGCGGCCCACGCCGACACCTGGCGGACGGCGACCTCCACGGCGTGGGGCCAGACCCAGTCCACGGCGTCGGCGGCGGCCCAGGCGAACGCCCGTAGCGCTCTCAGCAGCCTGGCCGCTCAGCTGGGGGAGGTCTGCACGAACGTGACCTCGTCGGCCAGTCTCCAGTACACCGTGCCCAGCGGAGGCGGCTACGTGTACGGCGGGACGGCGACCGGTCTGTGCGCGCCGGCGTCTCCGTCTCCCTACACCGTGCCGCGCTCGGCGACGGGTCGCGGTCAGGGCAGCACGAGCTCGACGGCCACACAGAACGGCGCGGCAGCGGCCCGCGCCGCCATCCTCGCGGCGGGCGGCGACTGCACCGGCTATCAGACGACCGGCGTGACCACCGTGTACGCGACTCCGGACAGCAGCTGGTACATCTACGACGTCACGGTGTCCGCGCTCTGCGTGCAGTAGCGCGATCACGCTCGTCTCAGCCCCTGGCGGTGCGCTGTCTCCGGGAGCCGTCGGCCGCGATCGGGAAACCGCGCAGCGACAAAGCACTCGGCGGAGGCAGCGCCCCGTGAGCCGCCTCGGCGCGGAACGACTGGAGCAGGTACGCCACCAGGCGCCGGGACGCGGCAGCGTCATGCGGCAGCGCGGTGACCAGACCGCAGTGGGACAACACGGCCACGGCGAGGTCGGACGGGTGGAAATCGGCCCGTAGCGCACCCGCCGCCTGGGCTCTGCGGACCAGGGTCATGAGGTCCCGCTCAGCCCGTTCCCGGGCCTGGGTGTGTTCCGCCGTGCTGTCCGGGAAGGCCGCGACGAACGCCGCCGGGAAGCCCTGCTCCTGCCGCTGGAGCTCGCAGATCGTCTCGAACAGCCGCTGGAAGCCCCGCCAGGGGTCGGGGTCGGCCAGCGCCTCGGTGAGCGCTCGGACGCAGGTCTCCATCTGCTGCGCGAACGCGGCCCGCACCAGGGCGTCGCGGGTCGGGAAACGCCGGTAGAGCGTCGCCACGCCGACCCCGGCCCGCCGGGCCACGGTCGCCATGGGCGCGTCGATCCCGTGCTCGGCGAAGACCGCACGGGCGGCGACGAGGATGCGGTCCAGGTTGCGCCGGGCGTCGGCCCGCAGCCCCGGGTCGGCGATCCGAGAGGATTCCTCCACCACTGTTTCTCACTTCCGGTCTAAACGGACGGTGGCGTCCACTTATGAGCCTACGCTCGGGCCGAATCCCCCATACGTCCACTGGCGGCGAAGGTGAGAACGATGGACGACCGCATGATGAGAGCCGTGCTTTTCGATCGCTACGGCGGCCCCGAGGTGCTGTACGTGGGCCGCGTGCCACGCCCCGAACCGGCGCCCGGCGAGGTGCTCGTACGGGTGCGCGCGTTCAGCGTCAACGGCGGCGAAACGGCGGCCCGTTCCGGCAGCCTCCGTCTCCTCACCGGGCGGAGGTTCCCGCAACGCGTCGGGCTGGACTTCACCGGCGAGGTCGCCGCGCTCGGCGCCGGCACGACGGACGTCGCGGTCGGCGACCGGGTGTGGGGCATCGTGGGCCGCACCGGATTCGGCACCGCCGCCGAGTATGTGACCGTCCGGGCCGGGCGGCTCGGCCGCGTCCCGGACGGGCTGGATCTCGTGGAAGCCGCCGCACTGCCGGTGGCGACCACGGCCATCACGGCGCTGCGCGACAAGGCCGGACTGCGCCCCGGCGAACGACTGCTCGTACGCGGCGCGGCGGGCGGCGTCGGCAACGCCGCCGTCCAGCTCGGACGGGCCTATGGCGCCGAGGTCACGGCCCTGGCCCGCGCCGCCAACCTCGACTTCGTCCGTACGCTCGGCGCCCACCACGCCGTCGACCACCGGACCGTCTCGCCGGAGGAACTGGGCCGGTTCGACGTGGTCCTCGACACCGCGGGCACCGATCTGCGGGCCTTCCGGCGCCTGCTGGCACCCGGCGGCCGCATGGTCGCCATCGCCTTCGACCTGACGCGGCTGGCCTCCTCGCTCGGCTACATCGCCGCCAGCGCCGTACACGGACGCGGCCGGGTGCGCTTCTTCAGCGGCAACCCCAAACGGGCGCTCTTCGACGACCTCGCCCGCGAGGTGGCGGAGGGGAGGATGCGCCCCGCGGTGGACACGTGCTTCCCGCTGGAGGAGACGGCGGCGGCACACCGGGCGCTGGAGGCGGGCGGGGTGCGGGGCAAGTACGTTGTCAGGGTCGACTGATGGCGGTCTCCGTGACGGCCGGCGCAGGAAGGCCGGCGCCGCTGCGCTGACTCACTTCTCTGCGGAGCCGGAGCCGCGGAGGCGAGCGCGGACGGTACGCCGTACGAGTAGATCGGCAACTTGAGAGGATTCTGTCTGATGGCGACTTACGTGTTGATCCACGCCGCGGCGGTCGATTCCTGGTACTGGGGACCGCTCTCGGCCGCCCTGCGAGACCGGGGCCACGATGTGGTGGCGCCGGACCTGCCGTGTGATCAGGAGTCGGCCGGGCTCGCGGAGTACGCGGACACGGTGGTCGAGGCGATCGGCGGGCGCACCGGTCTGGTCGTCGTCGCCCACTCGTTCGGTGGGTTCACCGGCCCGCTGGTGTGTGACCGGGTGCCTGCCGACCTGCTCGTGATGCTCCAGGCTCAGATCCCGGCTCCTGCCGAATCGCCCGGCGAATGGTGGGGCAACACCGGCTACTGGGCGGCACGGGAGGAAGCCGACCGGCGCCGAGGCGCCCCGGGCGGCACGGAGGAGGACACGTTTTCCCTCGTGCTGCACGACACCCCGGCAGACCTGGCCGCCGAGTTCGTAGCCCGACACCAGCGGCACCAGGCGCCTACCCCATTCGGCAAGCCGTGGCCGCTGGCCTCCTGGCCGGACGTGCCGACCAGGTTCCTGCTGGCCGCCGGCGACCGCTTCTTCCCGGCCGAGTTCATGCGCGGGATCGTCACCGAGCGTCTCGGTTTTCAACCGGACGAAATGCCTGGTGATCACTGTCCGATGCTCGGTCACCCGAAGGAACTGGCCGACCGCCTTGAGGCGTACCGCACCGGGCTCTGACCAGGGACAGGCACCACTCAAGCGGTGCCGGCTCGTCAAGCGCCGTTGGCCTTGCGGAGGCGGGCGCGGACCGTACGGCGAACCAGCGGGCCCATGTCCTCCAGGACGGCGACCAGGCCGGCGAGCTGCTCCAGGCTGTCGAACGCCTGCTCGGCGCCGTCCTTGTCGACGCCGTCGTACAGTTCGAGGCCGACGAAGGCGGCCGCGGTGGCGCGGGCGAGCCCGGCGACGTCCACGAACTCCGCGAGCGGGCTGCCGGCCAGCACCCGTCGCAGCACGTCCTCGACCTCGGCGACCCACAGGGTGAGCCCTCCGGCGGTGGCGGGGGCGAGCCGCTCATCCGCCTGGCTCCCCGCGAGCATCTGGGCGAGCACGGCCAGATTCCCCGCGGCGCGCTCCTCGGTGTGCAGGGAGCGGCCGAGGTCGAGCAGCTCCTTCAAGGAGGTCACGGACGCGAACCGCTCCCGATAGACGGCCACCCGCTGCTCCGACCCGTACCGCAGGGCCGCCGCGAGCAGCTCGTCGACGCTGCCGAAGTGGTAGAAGACGAGCGCCTGGTTGACCCCGGCGGTGGAGGCGATGGCCCGCGCCGAGGCCTTGGCGATGCCCTGGGTGCGCAAGGTCTCCAGCGCGCCTTCGAGCAGCCTCGTCCGGGTGTCGCCCATCGTCCCCTCCCTCAGCGGCGTACCTCTTCGCGCCGCGGCATCACCGTAGCGGGCACGCCGTGCTGTGCGACATCGACGTAGCTGACCTGGAAGGCGCCCGAGTAGCCGAAGAACTGGCCCAACCTGGAGTGGGAGACCGTCACCTCGATGCGGAACTCCCCCGCCTCGTCGTCGTACGACTCCCTGACGAGGGCCGATCCCGTGAGGGCCTTCGGGAGGCGGCACGAGAGCCACCCCTCGTGCAGCCGGAAGCCGCCGGTGCGGAAGACCAGCCCGCCGCGCTCGTCCACCCGCAGATTCAGGTCAACGGACAGGTGCTGGTGCGAGCCGACGTACTCGAGGATGCCGTTCCTCGTGGGGTCGTACACCATCGTGGCGTCGAACCGCCGTCGCCGGCCCGACAGGTCGAAGCTGCGCACGAAGGTGAAGGCCTCCCGGCCGTGGGAGTCGACGTACGGGTAGTTCTCGATCGTGAACGGCACCTGCCGGCCCTGCTCGGGGACCAGGATGTTGCGCAGCGCGCCGAGAACGAGGAACGGCCGGGTGAAGCCCGCGTGCCAGACGTGCGTCATCACCCCCGTGCCGACGCAGGCCCGGCCGTTCGCGACGCTCAGGTCATAGCGGCGCCGCAGTTGCGGGTGCATGCGGGCGAAATCCGCTCCCAGGGCACGTTCGAAGATCGAGCTCGGCGTGGGATTCATACGCGTGCCTCTTCGCGCCGCGGCTTGATGACAGCGGGCACGCCGTGCTCGGTGACGTCGACATAGCGGGCCCGGAACGCGCCCCAGTAGCCGAACATCGGCCCCAGCCTGGAGTGGGAGACCGTCACTCCGACGCGGAACTCCCCCGCCTCGTCGTCGTACGACTCCCGGACCACGGCGGTGCCGGTCAGGACCGCAGGGAGGCGGCAGGAGAACCAGCCCTCGTGGAAGCGGAACCCGCCTGACCGGATGACCATGCCCCCGCGTTCGTCCACCTGGAGATCCAGGTCCACGGCGAGGTGCTGGTGCGAGCCCAGGTAGTCGACGATGCCTCTGGCAGGGTCGTACACCATCTGTGCGTCGAACCTTCGCGGGCGGCCGGGCAGGTCGAAGGTGCGGACGAAGCTGACCGTCTCCCGCCCGTACGAGTCGACGTACGGATAGTTCTCGATCGTGAACGGCACTCGCCGGCCCTGCTCGGGGATCAAGATGTTGCGGGTGCCGCCGAGGGCCAGGAACGGCCGGGTGAACCCGGCGTGCCAGATCTGCTCCATCACTCCCGTGCCGACACAGGCCTGCCCGCCGGCGACGCTGACGCCGAAGCGTCGTTGCAGTTGTGGGTGCAGGCGGGCGAAGTGCGCGCCGAGGGCACGTTGGAAGATCGAGGTCATCGGGTCTCCATAAGGGTGTGCGGGGGTTGTGCCGTCTGCCGGTCGGGCGGGCGGCGCAGGCATCGGCGGGCCGCCGGGGTCGACGGCAGTGGCGGCAGCAGGACCGCCGCCACTCCGATCAGGCAGGCGGCGGTGGTCGGGGTGGTCGTGATGGCGATGGCGGTCGTGAGGGTGCGCAGGCAGAGTTCGGCGAGGGCCTGCCACAGGGAGCGCTCGGGCGTCTGGCCTGTCTCCAGCCAGAGGCGGAGCCGGTCGAAGGACCAGGCCGTCGCCCACCCGATGAGCGGCCGGAACACGAGGTCGACGGCCCTGCCCCAGCCGGGGCGGTAGCCGTACCGGGTGATGAAGCGGACGCCTTCGGGGGTCTGGACGTACCGCCAGTAGCCGGAGCCGGATCGGATCAGCGAGAGCGGATGGTCGGAGGAGAAGCGCAGCGCCGACGTCCTCTGTTCGGGATCGTGGCGGTCCCCGGAAGTGACGCCGGCACCGGTGATGACCAGCCCGGGCAGGAGCCGGAAGGCATACCGGAACCGCTGCGGCTCGCCGTCCGCGCGCGGCAGATAGTCGATCTCGGTGAACCGCAGATCCCACCGTTGATGCAGCTCAGGCCGCTGTGTCCGCTCCCACAAGGCCTCCATGTCGGCCCGGACCAAGCACTCCACATACACGAACCGCGCCACGCGCCCTCCAGCGTCTTAAGCGATCGCTCAAAACCGAGAGTAAGCCGATTTAAGCGATCGCTCAAGTCGTTGAGAGCACAGACTCAGCTAACGCGGCGGCCTTGCCCGCCAATCGCCGCACGCAGCCATGGACCTTGACGGCAGGATCGAGGGCTGGACCGGCCTCTTTAGGACCAGCTCCGGGCGTGGCGAGCCAGGCGGCTTCTCCGGGCTTCCTAGGGACGACAAGTTCCTCAGGTAGGGGAAGACCTCTCCCACCACCTGCCAATTGCCCTACCCAGCCAGTCCAGCAGCAGCACAAACGGGATGACGACAGCACAGAGGGCGAGGGTCCACACCCTCGCCCTCAAACACGCTAGAACGCCGCCCCCGCTGTGGTTATCAAACTGATCGGCCGACTACCTGGAGACTGTGCTCCGCCTCACCCAGCGATGGCAGCCCTACGGAACAGGTCCGCAGGCATCTCCTCGTCAAGTCTCCAGGTAATAGCCATCGGCCGCTCACCTCGATGTTCGAGGTACCGAGCGGTGCCATGGAAGACAAAAGGTTCGGGATGGCCGCTCTCGTTCTCCTTGCGCTCCCTAGTGAACAGGAGCACATGGCTACCCTCGGCCTCATGGTTCTGGTAGCGCAGACCGGTGGTTGAGTGAGGACTGGTCCGATTCTGTGACTCCCAGTGGAAAAGGCTAGGAGTGAGGGCGTAATCCCGATACATAGTCTGCGGGGAAAATTCCTTCTCGTTCTTATGCAGGGTGACAAATAGCGCATCGCACTTGGTAGCAGGACTCCACGCAACACCTTCGCGCATGGTGGAAGGCACTAGCCCTCCAAGGGAGGCCCAGCCGATCGCGGCGAGCACCTCCTCCGTGGAGTAACGGGCATTGACCGCCAGTGGCACCGCCTCAAGGTTCGGACCGAGCGGTCGGGCCACGTGCCGTGGACGGTCGACCCCGTAGATAAGAACCTGCCGAATCTCCTCGAACAGCGCACGCTCACCACGTAGCCGGTTTAGCGCCTCATCGTAGGACGAGAGATCCCCGCCGTCGCGCCAGAAGGAAAAGCACAGCATCCGCGCAAAGGCCTGGTCGGCAGGCGAGCAGTCTGCGTAGCGCGGGCCATCAGTGCTGAGCAATCTGACGTAGGTTTCAGCACGGCGCCGGTCGTCCACGTGCAGAAGCGCCCGAATCCGCCGACCGAGGGCCTCCTCTATCGGCGAGCCGGACTCGGGAAGCAGACCGGCTCGACGGAGGAGCGATGTCCAGTACCTCCGGTTGCGGTACAGATCGTAGATATCGCGCCCGCTCTTCTCGAGATACCTGGTAAGCGTCTCTTCCCCAAGTGAGCGGATCTCCTGCGTCAGCGTATTAACTGTCGCGCCAAGATGAATCTTGAGCTCGGCCAGCAGCCGATCCTTAGTCACGCGATCCAGCACAATCTGACTACCCGATGGCAGCAACGGGAAATCGTCCTTTACCTGCTTGTCGAGCCTCCCTCGGGCAAATCCGGTTAGGGCCTGGAATCGGTTGGCGAAGCGATACTCCTTACGGTGCTGGCCGACGAAATCCAGCACCGTCAGCACCTCTTTGTCCGGGGTACGGCGAAGCCCTCGACCAAGTTGCTGGAGGAAAACAGTGGCACTCTCGGTAGGCCGCAGAAGCAGCAAAGTGTCCACGTCGGGAACGTCGAGGCCCTCGTTGAACAGGTCGACCGCGAATAAGAAGCGGACCTCCCCATCGCGCAATGCCCGCAGCGCTGCCTTTCTAGAGGTGTCGTCGGTCGAGCCATCTACCGCGAGAGAGGGCAATCCTGCCTTGGTGAAGAAGTCGGCCATGAAGTGTGCATGCCGTACTGAGACACAGAAGCCGAGACCACGGACAGTCGCCAGGTCGCTCACCTTTTCGCTCAAGGCATTGAATACCAGTCGAGCGCGCGCGTCGTCTCCGGTGAACAAATCATCGAGCGTGGCATTGTCGTAGGACCCGCGTGACCACTTGACACTGGTGAGGTCGGTTTCATCATTGATACCGAAGTAGTGAAACGGGCAAAGCAAGTCCGCGTCCAGTGCATCCCATAGGCGCAACTCAGAGGCGATGCGGCCATCGAAAAATTCATCCTGGACCCAGGTGCCGTCGGCACGCTCCGGGGTGGCAGTAAGTCCTAGCAGTTCCTTGGGCTTCAGGTGATCAATGATCCGTCGGTAGGTACGAGCAGCAGCGTGATGAAACTCATCAATGACCACCACGTCAAAGTGCTCAGAATCAAATGACTCGATTCCCATCGCATTGAGCGACTGCACGCTGGCGAACACATGCCGCCACTCTCGCGAACGATCCTCTCCCACATGCAGCTCACCGAAATCCGGCACGGCCAGCACCTGCCGATACGTGCGCAATGCCTGAGCTAGGATCTCGCGCCGGTGCGCCACGAACAGCAGCGACGGCTTGCGGCCCAGCCGCTGCTCCAGGTTGCGGTAGTCGAAAGCGGCTACGACTGTCTTACCGGTACCGGTAGCAGCCACGAGGAGGTTGCGGTGCCGGCCGTGCACGGTGCGCTCGACGTCGAGGTCCTCCAACATCTCGCGCTGATGCGGGAAAGGATGCGGCACCAATGCGGGAATGTCGAAAAGCTGCTTGCCCACCTTCGACCGGGACAACGCCTCGTCCAACCGGTCGCCGTCAAGCGCTGGGTCGTAAGGCTCAAACTCGGGCCGATTCCAATAGGAGTCGAAGGTGGCCTCGAACTTATCCAGCAGGCGAGCGGTGGTCACGGATGAGAGCCGTACATTCCACTCCAGCCCATCCAGCAGCGCCGCCCGAGAGAGGTTGGAACTGCCGACGTAGGCGGTGTCGAAGCCGGTGTCGCGACGCAACAACCACGCCTTGGCGTGCAGTCGCGTGGAGTTCTGCTCATAACTGATTCGCACTTCGGCGCCAAAGTCCCGCACCAACCGGTCCAGTGCACGCCGCTCGGTCGCACCCATGTAGGTGGTTGTGATCACTCTCAGTGGAACATTCCGACGTTGCAGTTCGGTGAGGGAACGTTCCAGAATTCGCAGCCCAGACCACTTGACGAAAGCACAAAGAAGGTCCACTCGGTCCGCGCTGGCTAACTCGGCGGCCAACTCGTGTGCCAGGTTGGGATCCTCACGGGCGTTAGTCAGCAAGGCCGCCTCCGACAGCGAGGTCGACGGGCGCGTCGGGAAGACCGCCCCCGGACGGTCCTTGACAATCGACAGCAGCTTGCTTGGCCCGTCCGCCACGGTCTCTGGCTCTGCCAAGTGGCTCAGCAGCCGATTGGCCAACTCAACCTGCTCATGGGGCTCTTTCAGCCCGGCGAAGACCTTGGCCGCCGTCTCACCCACGAAGCGGCCCAGCAGGTGAGCAATCTCTTCTTTGTCGACCTCCGACACCTCCACGAGGTGTCCCGTCTGCCGCCACGCGTCGACGCTCTTGGCGAGCTTCTCGGTGACCAGCGCATCGTATAGACCAGTGATGGGGGAGTCGTCCACTGCATGTCCTTGTGACTAGGTCTGCGCTGCAAGTGCACCGCAGGCGCTCATCGTATTTGGAACGCCCGCCCAGGTTTCACAACAACATGATCACAAAGTCACCACTCGTCCAGATCCGCCGAATACGCACGCCACGAGTGATGTCATCCCACGCTTGTCCCCGACCAGATGTCTCGGCCGGCTGACCACAACTCGTCCACGTGATAGGCGAAACGGTCGTAGAGGCCGTCGTCTTGGTGGCGCTTAAGGTGCAGGAGCGGCGAGTCATGGCCGACCAGCTTGGCTAAGTGCGGGGTGACGAGCATCTCGTCGTCGAATTGGAACACCGACATGGCGATGTGCTCGTCACCGAACCGCGCCTCGATGCCCGGCACGTCCTTGAGTTGGTCGAGCTCGGCCAGGGTGATACGGATCCGAGTGGAGACCGTGAGCGGGACGCCTTCGGTTTCCTCACGTCGGCGGGTTACCTCACTATCGGGGTCACCGATAAGGAAGCGGATGCGGCATCCCTGCTCTGCTTTGCGCTTGAGCACCTTCGCCAGGTTGGGGTGCTCAAGCCAGAGGAAGTAGTTGGTGTATCCGGCCAGGGTGATGTTCGATGTGGCCTCAGTGATAAGCGCCCGCCACACACTCTTGGGACAGGCAGATCGGTACGGGTAAACCGAGAGGACTTCCCGGTCGGGGCCGGTCTTGACCGTGTTCCGTATCGCTTCGGGCCATAACACGGACTCATCCACTCCCAACGCTTCGGCAGCGGCCCACCGATGCCGTGGGTGCGGCACGCGTGCCTCGTCAGCCAGCCAGCGGGCCACCGTCTTGACGTCCACCTCGCATCGGAACGCGAGGTCCCTTTCGGTAAGTCTCGCACTGGACATGGCTTGACGTAGAGAGTGATTGCTCATCGGCGACCCCGAATCGGGAGGACGTTGAGGACGTATCCAGACGGTAACGCGAAACGTCCCGCACGTCCCGAGAACGCGGTGTAAACGGCACAGCACTGTAAGTCACGCTTTCGCCATGCCCACGACGACAACCTTTGAGGATCTGCAGGCCGCCTTTCCCTGCTGGACGATCTGGCGAAGCTCGGCGGATCGTCTTTGGGCCACACGCAATCAGCGGCTCAGTGACACGCAGCTGGATCACGGGCTGAGCCACACGATCGACGCTGACGACGCCGACCAACTCGTTTTGCAGCTTCGCCACCAGGAGGAACTCGCCGCAGGGTTGCTGCCCCAGTGAGCGACGGCGTATCCGCCCTCCGAGCGTCCGCTGTCCAGGCCCTCCAAGCTGCGACCCAGGCCGAGTCCGCATGTCCCGGGTTGCATGTTGCTCCGGAGCAGCCGGGGCGTGTCGCGATTCGGTGGATGCGCGAGACCAGGCGCACTGCACGGGCCCGGGTCGTGGCGCACACCTGTGACCACTGCTCACCTCTGGCGTACGAACTCTGCGCGTCCGGCGGGCTGCTGTTCGTCCGCCGTACGGACCGGACCGACAGCACCCAGGAGGTCCGGGAGACCGAACGCCTGCCGGACGCGCGGGCGCGCCGGTTGTGGCTGGACCTGCTGCTCGGCCGCGCCCGATGAAGCCCAATCCGATGAAGGCAGGCCCGATGAAGACGCCCGCCTGGCGAACCCGCCGAGGCGGGACCACCAACCAGGAAGGAACGCGATGGACCTGTACGACCACGACCTCGCCGGAGTGCGCTTTCGGCGGCTGTGCGGCGGCAACCAGCAGGAGGAGGACATGGAGTCCTGCGTCGAGCTGGCCCCGATTCCGGGTGAGGCCGACGCCTTCGCCCTGCGTGACAGCAAGAACCTGGATGCCGGGACTCTCCGGTTCACCGGTGCCGAGCTTCGCGCGGTCGGCCTGACCACACTGTAGGAGCACGGTGGCCCCTGCCCGGTGATAGCAGGCGGGGGCCACCTCCACTGTACGGAGCGTCATGCACCTGCACTGCTACGTGTGGAGTGGGATCGGGGCAGACCTGCGCGACGAGGCCGAGCGACGGCCGCCGCTGCCGCCCGCCGACCCCGGCCCGTTCACCGCTTCCCCGCTGCCGCCGATGCGGACGTGCGACTGGCTGCTGAAGCCGGCCCGCCGGATCGACGCCTCTCCGGCCACGCTCGACGACGTGCTCGCCTGGCTGGCCGAGCACTACCGGACAACCCAGAGCGCCTTCCTCCGTCCGGCCGACGAGGCCCGGCTCGGGCTCGACTTCCGGCTGGAGACCGCCCGCGAAGCGCTCCACAACGGCGTGGACGTGCAGTGGGGCATCTGGCTGACCGGCGGCCGATTCCTCACCTGTGGCGTGGTCTGCTGCTCCCCCAACCGCCACGCCGCCTACCGCTGCCCCGTGTCCTGATTCATAAGGGAACCCTTGCTCGGCATCGTCGAAATGATCAGACTGAGCGGCATGCCGCGAATGACATCGAAAATCACCGACATCCAGCGGTGGGACGCACGTCTGTTCCGGAACCCGTCCACGGACGGCGCCAATGGCAAGTGCAGTGCGCATGGCAAGAGCTCCTGTCACCGCCCGGCCGTCGCCTATGTCGCCCTCTCCGACGCGGGCACGGACCGCAAGGAGTGGGGCGCCTGCGACCAGTGGCTCGCCACGAACGAAGACGCGGTCGAGTACCTGAGGGCGCATCCCCTCGACTGAGAGCGTCCGGCAGGCCCACCATCGCGGTCACGGTTCGGTGAGCCCTCATAGGGTCGGAGCGTCATGAGCGACTCTGCGTCATTCCTGGCCTACGTCGCCTCCGTACCGCGCCTCCGCGTCGGGGCAGGCGCATTGCTGCGAGACAACGAGGGGCGGGTGCTTCTCGTGCACCCGGTTTACAAGGACGGGTGGGAGATCCCCGGCGGGATCGTCGAGGCCGGGGAGTCTCCCGTCAGTGCCGTGCTCCGTGAGTTGCAGGAGGAGCTGGGCATCGCGCCTCCGGTGGTTCAGCTGGCATGCGTCGACTGGGTGCCACCGGCACCGCCGTGGGACGCCGGGCTGATGTTCGTTTTCGACGCAGGCGTGCTCACCGACTCCCAGATCGCGGCGCTGCGCCTGCCGCCCGAGGAGCTCGACGACCATGCATTCGTTCCTGCCACCGACCTCGACACGTTCCTGCCGCCCGGCTTGGCACGGAGAATGAACGCGGCGATCTCGGCGGCGGACGCCGGCCGGACCGCCTATCTGGAGGACGGCCTCGTCCGCCTGCTCGCGTAGCTCAGATCCTCAAGGCCGGCGCGCAGCGCATCGAAGAGCTCCGAGTCCGCTCAAGCTCGCGGTCAGGCTCCGCCGGTCACCTTGATGGCCTGGCCGGTGATGCCGGTGTTGGCGGCCGAGCCCAGGTAGACGACGGCATTGGCGACCTCGGCGGCGTCGAGCAGGCGGCCGATCGGCGCCAGCGCGCTGTAGTGCCCGCCGAATTGCTCGGCCATCTCGACGTTGGTCTCGGTCCTGGTGAAGCCGGGCATGACGACGTTGGACAGGATGTCCCCGTCCCTCCCGAGCCCGAACGCGGCGGATCTACTGAAACCGTGCAGTGCCGCCTTGGCCGCGCCGTAGTACTCCCCACCGGGCATGCCGTCCACCGCGACGCTCGACGAAATGTGCACCATCCGGCCCCAGCCGCGCTCCCGCATGGACGGGACGACCGCCCGGCTGAGCCGCAGCGCGCCCTCGACGTTGGCCCGGACGACCTTCTGCCACCTCTCGTCCGGCACGGCCTCGAAGGGGAGATTCGGCTCCGGCTCGGCGGCGCCCCAGTGCACGGCGTTGTTGACCAGCACGTCGATCCGGCCGGACCACTCCAGCACGGTCTCGACCAGGCCGTAGGCCGAGCCGTCGTCGTCCAGCGCGTACGGCGCGACGAGCGTGCGTCCGCCGATCTCCTTGGCGAGCAGCTCCGCGCCCGCCTGTGCGCGGTGATAGGTGAGCACCACGTCGGCCCCTTCGGCGGCGAACCCGCGGGCGATCTCGCGGCCGATGCCGCCGGAGGCCCCCGTCACGATGACCGTACGGCCGGTGAGTCCCAGATCCATGTCGACTCCTCAAGTCAGTGAAACCGTGAACAGGACCGAGGATCCGGCGACGGGGACCGCCGGAGGGAGACCGGGCCGAGACTGGCCCTCGCAGGGCCACGATCGGGAACGAGGCCACTCGGTAGCCTGCGAGTCGTGAGCGACAACACCCTGGGCGAGTTCCTCCGGGCCCGCCGCGAGGCCGTCACCCCTGCCGAGGTCGGACTGCCCGGCGGCGGACGGCGCCGCACCCCCGGCCTACGCCGTTCCGAACTGGCCACGCTCGCCGGGATCAGCGTCGAATACCTCACCCGGCTGGAGCAGGGGCGTGACCGTCACCCCTCCGTACCGGTGCTCGCCGCCCTCGCCGACGCGTTGCGCCTGTCCGCCGACGACCGCCTCCATCTGCTCCACCACTTCAAGGCGGCCGACGGCGCCGGCCGGCTCGTCGGCCCGTGCCAGGGACCGCCCACGCAGTCCGTCCGTCCCACCATCCGGGCGCTGCTCGACCGGCTCGAACCCTCCCCCGCGGTGGTGGTCAACCGGCTCGGTGACGTGCTCGCCCACACGGACGGCTACGAACGGCTCACCGGCCCCATCGGGTTGCTGGACCGCCGGCCGGCCAACCTGGTGCGCTACGTCTTCGCCGATCCCCGGGCCAGAGCCGCCTATCCGGAGTGGGACCGCGTCGCCGACGAGCGGCTCGCCGGGCTGAAACTGGGCGTCTCCCGCGAGGATCCGCACATCGCGCATCTCGTCGACGAACTGACCCTCGCCGTCGGCGCCCCCTTCACCGACCGGCTGACGTCCCCGCCCGGCCCGTCCAGGCGTACCGGCCTCGAACGGCTGGCGCATCCGGACGTGGGCGAGCTACGGCTGTCCTACGAGACCCTCGGCCTGTCCGGCGACGACAGCCAGCTCCTGATCGCCTATCTCCCCGCGGACGACGTCACCGCCGTCAGGCTGGACCGCCTCACCGGCCGCCACCCCGGCTCCCTCCGCGCCGTCACCGGCTGATGATCTTCGCGCTAGTGTCGAAGAGCATCGACGGGAGGCGGCACGGTGAGCGCACTTGAGGTACGGCTGCGGCCGGTGACAGAGGACGACCTCGTCATGTTCCGGCGGTTCGTCACGGAGCCGGGATTGATCGGCCTCGACTGGGCGGGGTTCCGCGACGCCCAGGCCCCGGCGCGGCGCTACGCCAAGGACGGCTTCCTTGGCGAGGACGACAGCAGGCTCATCGTCGAGGCCGACGGCACGGCCGCGGGCTTGATGAGCTGGTCGGCGCGGGGATTCGGGGTCTCCCGATACTGGGAGATAGGGATCGCCCTGCTTCCGGACTTCCGTGGCCGCGGCATCGGCTGGCGCGCTCAGGCGATGCTGTGCGACTACCTGTTCACCCACACCCCGGTCGAGCGCATCCAGGCGGTCACCCATCCGGAGAACGCCGCGGAACAGAAGTCGCTGGAGAAGGCCGGCTTCACGTTCGAGGGCGTCCTGCGCGCGGTGGAGTTCCGCGCCGGTCAGTGGCGCGACGGCTGGATGTACAGCAGGCTGCGCAGCGATCCGTACCCGCCGAATCCGTGAGCGGACGGCGACCGCCGCCGTCATTCGCGTCCGCAGGATGCCGCCCGCGGGAAGGTCGAGCTCATACGTGACGTGGTGAGTGCCCGTCCGTCCCCTGGCGTCCCGGATCCGCCGCCAGCCCTCGGCCTTGCAGAAGCGCTCGTGATCCTCTCGGGTCGGCTGCGGCCACGTCATGGAGCCACCCCGGTCAGCCACTCCCGTAGCTGGTCGTCGCTGCTCAGGCAGATCATCTGCACCAGGCCCCAGTTGTCCCTGTGGTTGGCCGCGTCCAACAGGTGGTCCTGCCAGTCCTCGGCGTACTCCCGGAGGGCTTCGATCATCTCGTCGATGGCCTCGTCGAACGTCCGCCCGTCCGCTGCGACCGGCAACCCTGGAATGAACACCGACCATCCGCCATCCTCAGGCACCACTTGCGCATGAGAAGGGCACACCCGGGTGAGGAAGGAACGGAAACGCTCGCCGTCCACCACAGCAGCAGTCCGATCATCACGGCTGACGGTCGCGCTGCGGCCTCCCTCCGCCGGCTTGCGATGCTCGTGCACTCGGTCGAGCCATTCGGTCACGAGCGCGGTGAACAGCCCGGGCTGCTCGTGCGGCAGCGCGTGGCCGGCCCGGTCCAGGACGGCGTACGTGGCGCGCGGATACCGATCCACCAGCTCCCACGGGCCGGCGTACCCCACCGTGGAGTCCTGGCGCCCGGCGAGGATCAGGGTCGGGCCCGTGTACGGCGGCGCGCCCCCGGGAACGCCGCTCAGGCGCCATCGGTCGAACATCCGCCCGAGGCCGTCCCGGTCGACAAGGGGCAGGGCCGGAGCAACATACTCCCGGAACCGCTCCACGGTGGCGGGCGTCTGCACCACGAAGTAGTCCAGGAACTGGCCCTGCTCGGCCGGATCCAGCGCGTCGGCCACGTCGGCCGAGGCGTGCAGCACCGCGTGTGCGGGCACGTCACGCGTCTCCTCGCCGAGAGGGCAGATCAGCGCCAGCCCCGCGACCTGCGACGGACGGCGGTCGGCGACGGCCGCGGCGAGGTACCCGCCGAAGGAGTGGCCGGCGACCGCGAACTCCTCATCGCCCACGACGGCGTCGACCAGGCCGAGCAGGAGATCGAGGACGTCGTCGGAGCCGCGCAACCAGTCCGGCACCGGCGTGCGTCCCATTCCGGGCAGGTCCGGGTAGACGCGCCGATACCCGGGCCGGTCGCGGAACACCGGCTCCAGCGCGCCGGCCATCTCGCGATGGTCGACCCCCGCGCCGTGCAACGCCACCACGGGGAGCCCGCTTCCGTGCTCGGCGTAATGCACCGCCACGCCGCCGACCTTTGCCTCCATGCCGCCGACCTAACGGGAGGCGAGCCACTGCTCGCGGGTGATCGCGTACTCGACCTCGCCGAGGTCGCTGCCGGGAAGCGGCTCTTCCCAGTCCGCGTGGAACGTACGGACGTACCGCATGCCGATCGCGGTCATCGTCGCGCGGGAGGCGGTGTTGACCGCCATGGTTTCGGCGAAGACGCGGGTCAGCCCGAGGTCTTCGAATCCGTGGCGGAGGAGTTCGCGGGCGCCCTCGCTGGCCAGGCCCTGGCGCCAGTAGCGCCGCAGGAGCCGGTAGCCGAGCTCGGCCTGTCCCTCGACCGGGCCCTGGTCGGCACGCGCGGGCGGCTCCAGGATCCACCAGCCGACGAACCGCCCGTCCACGAAACCGGCCCAGAAGCCGAGCCCCGGCACGCGCTCCGCGGCGGCGAGCCGCCGGCGATGGAACACCTCGACCTCCTCACGGGTACGCGCTCGGCCGGCGAGGTAACGCATGACCTCGGGATCGGCGTCCAGCTCGATTTCGTGTTCGAGGTGCTCGTCGGACAGCGGAACGAGCTCGATGCGGTCGGTGCGCAGTTTCGCCTGAGACATGAAACGCATTCTTGCCCTCGCGCCGCGTGCCGGTCATTCGCTTTTCCGGAGGTCACCGCCGGGCGGCGCACTCCCGGCGACACTTCGAATTACCGCATTCCGACGTGATCACAGAATCGTCCCGGGTGAGAAACACGCGCAATAGAGTTCCGCGCCATAACGCACGATGATCTTCGGCCTACTGTGAGGAGTCTTTGTGTACCCCACACCACCACCCGCCCCCCTGCAGCCCGTCCGGGGTCTGGGGACGGCGGCCGTCGCGCTGCTCGCCGCCGACTCCGTGGTGTGCCTGATCGCCTCCGCCATCGACGCGCAGCGGGCCGTGCTCGTCGAGAGCTTCCTGGCCGACACGAACTCCGTCCCGATCAGCGATCTCGAGACCAATGACGTGCTCTACGCCGTGTCCGGGCTGGTGGAGACCGTCGTCTACGTCGCCACCGCCGTCATGTTCCTGGTCTGGCTGTTCCGGGCCAGGGCGAACGCCGAGACGCTCAGCCCGTGGCCGCACCGGCGCGCGACACCCTGGCTGATCTTCGGGTGGGTCGTGCCGATCGTCAACCTCTGGTTCCCGAAGCAGATCGTCGACGACATCTGGACGTCTTCCAAGCCCGGCGCGACGCACGAGAGCGGCAATTTCGCGACCGCACGCCGTTCCGGCCTTGTCTGGGCCTGGTGGCTGGCGTGGGTGCTCACGACCATCGTGACCCGGCTGGTGAGCCGCAGGTACGCGGATGCCGAGGAGTTGCCGGAAATCCGGGACGCCGCGGTCTTCGACATCGTCGGCAACGTCCTGACCATCGGCACGGCCGCCCTGGCCGTCGCGGTCGTCCTGACGATCACCCGTTTCCAGGAGGACCGCCGCCGGGCCGCCTCCTGGTCGTACCCACTGTGAGTTGCTAGAGCCAGCCTTGCTCTTCGGCTGTGAGGGCAGCCTCGGCGCGGGTGCTCGCCCCCGTTTTTCCGATGGCCGCCGACAGATGGTTGCGCACGGTCCCGGCGGACAGGTGCAGGCTCCGGGCGATCTCCGCCACCGTGCCGCCCTGCCGGGCCGCGCGCAGGACGTCGCGCTCCCGCGCGGTCAGCGGGCTCGCTCCGCTGGCGAGCGACTCGGCGGCCAGGGCGGGATCGACCACGCGCAGGCCCGCGTGAACCCGCCGCACCGTGTCGACCAGGTGCTCGGGCGGCGCGTCCTTCACGACGAAGCCCGAGGCGCCGTTCTCCATCGCACGGGCGAAGTAGCCGGGCCGCCCGAAGGTCGTGCAGATCACCACCCGGCAGGACGGCAGCGCGGCGCGCAGGTCGGCGGTGACCTCCAGGCCGTCCTTGCCCGGCATCTGCACGTCCACCAGCGCGACGTCCGGCCGGCTGCGCCGCGCCGCCTCGACGACCTCCTCGCCCGTGCCGACCTGGGCGACCACCTCGATGTCGGACTCCAGCGCGAGCATCGCCGCCAGTGCGCCGCGTACGAGCGCCTGGTCGTCCGCGAGCAGGACCCTGATCACGGGCGGCTCGCCCGGAGCCGGAAGCCGCCGGAGGCGAGCGGGCCCGCCTCGATCCGCCCGCCGGCCGCGCGCAGCCGCTCGGCCAGCCCGGAAAGGCCGTTGCCCGGTGGCGCCGCCTGCCGCCCGGGGCCGTCGTCGCGCACCTCCATCCAGGAGTCCCCGAGCAGCACCTCGCATCGGGTCGCGCCGCTGTGCCGGATCACGTTGGTGACCCCCTCTCTGAGGACGTACGCGAAGGGCTCGGCGAGCTCGGCCGGGACGTGGCCGGCGGACGGCGGCAGGACGGCGGTGATCCCGGCGGCCCGCAGTGCGGCGCGGGCCCCCGCGAGCTCGGCGGCGAGCGAAGGCCGGCGGCGGCCGGACACGGTCAGGCGCACCTCGCCGTGCGCCTGCCGCGACAGCCGCTCGACGTCGCGCAACTCGGCCAGCGCGCGCTCCGGGTCGCCGCCGCTCTCCAGCACCCGGCGGGCCAGGCCGCTCTTGACGGTGATCGTGGTGAGGCTGTGCCCGAGCACGTCGTGGAGGTCTCTGGCCAGCCGGTCGCGCTCGGCCGCCGCCGCCAGCGCCTCGATCTCCTCGCGGGCCTGGCCGAGCTGGACGACGAGCCGGATCAGCAGCGTCACGGACACCGGGATCACGACGGCCGGGACGAGACCGCCCACAAGCGCCCAGTGGATCGGGCCGGGCGCCGCCCACTGCACGAGCGCCTGGGCCACCCCGAGACCCAGCCCGAGGAGCACGGCCCACAGCGCCGGGAACAGCCAGGCCGCCACCGCGAGCGCGAAGCCGAAGACGCCGGCGTGACCCAGGTAGGCCGGGCCGTTCCGCACCAGTGCCGCCGCGCCCGCCAGCGCGAGAAGGGCTCCGACCAGGAGGATCCGCCGCCAGGGCGGCAGGCGGGGTCCGGTGATCATGGCGATGAGCCAGCCCGCCGCGTACAGCGGCATGACGGCTCCGGCCACCGCGTCCGGCCGGCCTCCGTCCGCGCTCAGCATCTCCGAGAGCGGCCACAGGAGGAAGGCCGACAGCACCACCACGGCGCGTACGCGGGCCGTGCGGGAGCCCGCCCGGGCCGGGTTCCACACCGGCCAGGCGGAAGGCCCCCAGACGCCCTGATCGCCCACGTCCGTCACCCTAGGCCCGCGCGGTGTCGAGGCGATACCGGACGGCCACGACCGTGCCCAGCACCAGCGCGTACAGGGTCAGGATCAGCGCGGCCCGCCATCCGTCACCGCCGAGGGCGGCGGCGTGCCCGACCTGCGCGAGCCAGTAGCTCGGCAGAGCCTTGGCCACCGACGCGAGCAGCGGCGGGAATGTGCTCACCGGGATGAACAGCCCGCCGACGAAGCCGAGCAGCAGCACGACCGCCCCCTGGTACGCCTGCAGGTTCTGGGCGGTGGCGAACTGGCCGATCAGCAGGCCGAGCAGAGCGAACGGCACCGTACCCGCCCACACACCGAGCACGGCGAGCGCCCACCCGCCGGCCGACAGGCGCACCCCGCTGACGAGCGCCGCCACCAGCGACACCCCGGCCACCGGCGGCAGCGCCACGATCATCGCCACCGACGCCTTGGCCAGCAGATAGCCGAGACCGCTGAGCGGGGTCAGCAGCAACTGGCGCTGCCAGCCGATGCCGCGCTCCACCGCCGTGCGGGCGCCGACGTCGAGCGCCGTCTTCACCGCCCCGAACGCCGCGATGCCGCCCATGACGTACGGCGCGGGCAGGCCCATGTCGGCGAAGCGGTCGGCCATCAGCAGATACAGCCCCACCGGCAGGGCGACCGCGAACAGCAGGAACTTGGCGTCGCGCAGCGTGCGCCTGATCTCGAACGCGAGATACCCGGTCATCTGACGACCTCCACGGCTTCGGTGAGGCGGAGGAACGCGTCCTCCAGGCCCAGCGCGCCCACCTCGACGTCGCGCGTGTCCGGATAGCGGGCCAGCAGTTCCCGCAGGGCCAGGTCGGAGTCGGCGCAGTGCAGTTCGGCCCTGTCCTCGCGGACGTGCGCCGCCGTCACGCCGGGGAGCGCGCCCAGGTCCTCGGCGCGGGCGCCGGGCACGGTCGCGGTCACCGTACGGCCGGACACCTCGGCCATGACCGCGGACACCGGGCCGTCGGCCACGACGCGGCCCGCGTGCATCAGCACGACCCGGTCCGCGTACGCCTCGGCCTCCTCCAGGTAGTGCGTGGAGAACAGCACGGTGCGGCCGGTCTCGGTGAAGGCGTGCATCGACTGCCAGAACTCGCGCCGGGCCGTGACATCGAGGGCCGCCGTCGGCTCGTCGAGCACCAGCAGGTCCGGATCGGGCACCAGCGCCATGGCGAACCGGACGCGCTGCTTCTGACCGCCGGACAGCCGCGCGGCCCTCCGGGCGGCGAGGCCGGACATCCCGGCCCGGCGCAGCGCCTCCTCCACCGGCACGGGGGTGCTGTGGAGGGACGCGATGAGCGCCATGGTCTCCCCCACGGTCACGTCGTCGAGCAGCGCGCCCTCCTGCGGCAGCACGCCCACCAGGCCTTCCCGCACCGCCTCGCGGGGAGTCACGCCGAACACGGCGATCTCCCCGGCGTCCGGGCGGGCGAGCCCGACGACCATGTCGATCGTGGTGGACTTGCCCGCGCCGTTGGGGCCGAGCAGAGCCACCACCTCGCCCCGGCCGACCACCAGGTCGATCCCGTCGACCGCGCGGGTCTCGCCGTACGTCTTGCGCAGCCCCGCCACGGACAGGGCGGGGGCGCCCTCGTGAATGTCCATGCGGCAAGCCTCCGCCGCCGTCCCGCCGCGGGCCTGCGCCGTCTGTCACGACCCGGCCACGACAGATGTCACGGTTCTCTGAAAGTTTCCCGTCCCGGGCCCGTCCCCGTCGCGCTACCCGTGGTCTCGCCCCCGGCGGAGAAGCCGCGTTCGGGCGCGTCTTGTCGAGCCGCAAAGTTTCGGTGAAATATCGAAACATTCATTGTCAGGATCCTCAGGAGGAAGGACGGACGCCTTGGAACGCCTCAAGGTCACGGCACAACCCGCGGGTCGGCCCTCCCCCGGAGGAGGCCGATGATCGGCCGTCTCCTCGCCGGGAGCCGAGTCGTCCGCCGTACGCTCGTGCTCGGCGCCGTCGCGGCGCTGTCGACGGGCCTCGCGGTGGCCGGGATCCCCCGGGCGGACGCCGCCGCCGGCACGCTGGGCGCGGCGGCGGCCCAAACCGGGCGCTACTTCGGCACCGCGATCAACACGAGCAAGCTCGGCGACCCGATGTACACCGAGATCGCCGGCCGCGAGTTCACCATGGTGACGCCCGAGAACGAGATGAAGCTCGACGCCACCGAACCCCGGCAGGGCGTGTTCACCTTCGGCCCGGGTGACCGCGTCTTCGACTGGGCGGTGCAGAACGGCAAACAGGTACGCGGCCACACCCTGCTCTGGCACTCGGGCC
Organism: Microbispora sp. NPDC004025; assembly: GCF_053604425.1. NCBI lineage: Bacteria > Bacillati > Actinomycetota > Actinomycetes > Streptosporangiales > Streptosporangiaceae > Microbispora > Microbispora sp. NPDC004025. The sequence continues at coordinate 122,294 of NZ_JBSGHN010000003.1, forward strand.
AGCCGCAGTGGTTGCAGAACCTGTCCGGCAGCGCGCTGCGCCAGGCGATGATCGACCACGTCAACGGCGTGATGGCTCACTACAAGGGCAAGATCTACGCCTGGGACGTGGTCAACGAGGCCTTCGCCGACGGCACCGGAGGGCGGCGCGACTCGAACTTCCAGCGCACCGGCGACGACTGGATCGAACACGCCTTCCGCGCCGCGCGGGCCGCCGACCCGGCCGCCAAGCTCTGCTACAACGACTACAACATCGAGAACTGGACCTCGGCCAAGACGCAGGCCGTCTACACCATGGTCAAGGACTTCAGGTCCCGCGGCGTGCCCATCGACTGCGTCGGCATCCAGGCGCACTTCAACAGCGGCAACCCCTACCCCGCCGACTTCCGCACCACGCTGCGGAGCTTCGCCGCCCTCGGCGTCGACGTCCAGATCACCGAGCTGGACATCCAGGGCGCCCCGCCCGCGACGTACGCCGACGTGTTCACCGACTGCCTGAGCGTCCCCCGCTGCACCGGCGTCACCGTGTGGGGCGTCCGGGACCCCGACTCCTGGCGCAGCAACGACACCCCGCTGCTGTTCGACGGCGACGGCGGCAAGAAGCCGGCGTACACGGCGGTGCTGAACGCGCTCAACGCCGCCGTTCCCGGCACCTCGCCCAGCCCCAGCCCGTCGCCGTCCTCCGGGGGAAGCTGCACCGCGACCCTCTCGGCGGGCGCGAAGTGGCCCGACCGGTACGACCTCGGCGTCACCGTCACGGGTTCGGACGACTGGATCGTGACCATGACCGTGCCCCGCCCCGCGAAGGTCGTCGCGACCTGGAACGTCAGCACCAGGTGGAACCCCGTCACGAACGTCATGACCGCCCGGCCGAACGGCCACGGTGACACCTGGGGCGTGACGATCAAGCATCACGGCAACCGGACCTGGCCCACGGTCTCCTGCCGTCCCGCCTGACGGACCGCTCCCCCAGGGCCCGCTAGATCCGATCTAGCGGGCCCTGCCCGTCGATCTGGCGCCTGTCGGGTGAACAGACAGAAGGAGACACAGATCATGCGGGACCGGACGACGGACCTGGCGATAGAGACATCGGGCCTGGTCAAGATATTCGGCGAGAACCGTGCGGTGGACGGGCTCGATCTCACCGTGCCCGCGGGCACGGTGTACGGCGTGCTCGGCCCCAACGGAGCGGGGAAGACCACCGCGGTCAAGATGCTGGCGACCCTGCTGCGCCCGGACGGCGGTGAGGCCAGGGTGTTCGGCCACGACGTGCTGCGCGAGCCCGACGCCGTGCGCACCCGGGTGAGCCTGACGGGCCAGTACGCCTCGGTGGACGAGGAGATGACCGGGATGGAGAACCTGGTCCTGCTCGGCAGGCTGCTGGGCCACAAGAAGCCCGCCGCCAAGGACAGGGCCATGGCGCTGCTGGAGGCCTTCGGGCTGACAGAGGCCGCCGGGCGGCAGGTCAAGACCTACTCGGGCGGCATGCGCAGGAGGCTGGACATCGCGGCCAGCATCCTCAACACCCCCGACCTGCTGTTCCTGGACGAGCCCACGACCGGGCTCGACCCGCGCAGCCGCAACCAGGTCTGGGACATCGTGCGGATCGTGGTCGCCCACGGCACGACCGTGCTGCTCACCACGCAGTATCTGGACGAGGCCGACCGGCTGGCCGGGCGGATCGCGGTCATCGACCACGGCAAGGTCATCGCCGAGGGCACCCCGGGCGAGCTCAAGTCGTCGGTCGGCTCGGGGTCGGTGCACGTGCGGCTGCGGGACGCCGCGCAGCGGCCGGAGGCGGAGCGCGTGCTGGCCAGGGAGCTGAACGCGCCCGTCCACCTCGAAGCCGATCCCGTGGCCCTGACCACCCGCATCCCGGGCGAGGACGCGGACGCCGGAGCGGAGCGGGCCTCGCGCGCCCTCGCGGCGCTGGCCGCGTCCGGCATCGTCGTCGACGACTTCTCCCTCGGCCAGCCCAGCCTCGACGAGGTCTTCCTCGCACTCACGAATCACCCGGCGACCGACCAGAACGCGCAGGAGGAGGCGGCATGAGCACCACGACCACCGAGAGCGGCACGTCCTTCGTCCCCGCGGCCGAGACGCTGGGCGCGGTCCTGGCCCCAGGCGCGCGCCCGCCGCGTCCCAGCGCGCTGTCGGCCTCGCTGACGTTCGGCTGGCGGGCGATGTTGAAGATCAAGCACGTGCCCGAGCAGCTCTTCGACGTCACCGCGTTCCCGATCATGATGACGTTGATGTTCACCTACCTGTTCGGCGGCGCCCTGGCGGGATCGCCGACGGAGTATCTGCAGTTCCTGCTCCCGGGCATCATGGTGACGAGCGTCGTGATGATCACGATGTACACCGGGGTCGAGGTCAACAAGGACATCGAGAAGGGCGTCTTCGACCGCTTTCGTACGCTGCCGATCTGGCGGCCGTCCACCATGGTCGGCTACCTGCTCGGCGACGCGCTCCGCTACACGATGGCGGCGACGGTCATCCTCGTGGTCGGCCTGGTGCTGGGCTTCCGCCCGCAGGGCGGCGTCACCGGCGTGGTGGCCGCGATCGCGCTGCTGGTGGCCTTCTCGTTCGCGTTCTCGTGGATCTGGACGATGTTCGGACTGCTGCTGCGCAGCGAGAAGTCGGTGATGGGCATCAGCATGCTGGTGCTGTTCCCGCTCACCTTCCTCAGCAACGTCTACGTGGACCCGCAGACCATGCCGGGCTGGCTGCAGGCGTTCGTCGGTGTCAACCCCATCTCCCACCTGGTCAGCGCGACGCGTTCGCTGATGGCGGGCAGCCCGGACACCGGGGAGATCACCTGGGTGCTGGCCTGCGGCGCGGCCTCGATCGTGGTCTTCGGCGCGCTGACCATGCGCCTCTACAACCGCAAGTAGTGAGCCGGTCCCGCCCGCGGGCCGTACCAGTAGACGCCAAGGCCGGCACAAGCAGCCGCCAAGCCCTGATCGGCACGCTCCTCTCAGACATCCGAACGATCCCCCTGGGAGGGAAACATGTCTGGAATCAGCGTGCGGCTCGGGCTGGCGACCGTCGTGTCGGCCATGGCGGTGCTGGGCGTCTCCGCGGCCGCGACCCCCGCGCACGCGGTGGACGACGAGTGGCACACCCTGGTCCTGCACGACGACGCGGGCTACGAGGGCTGGGTCAAGGTCATGTACACGGTCGTGTCGAACGACGCCTACGACCGGGTGTACATGCCGACCTCCAGCCCCGACCTCGGCTCCTTCAGCGACAAGACGAGCTCCCTGACCAACAACGACTGGAAGGCCTGGGTCGTGTACGACGACAAGCAGTATCGCGATCGCCACTACTGCATCCGCCCCGGCGAAACGGTGCCCAATCTCAGCTCGTCGCAGTGGAAGTTCAATGACAAGATCTCGTCGGCCAAGCGGCTGGACACCGCCGGTTGCGCGGGATATCCGGCGTTCTACAGCGCCGGCTGAGCGATGTGCGTCACAGGCGCCAGGTGATGTCGTGCTCGGGCCGGTAGCGGCAGGTGGCGCCGGTGGAGACGGCCGCACGCAGATGGGCGGCCAGCGCGGGATGCAGCCGATCGAGCTTGCGCAGCACGTCACGAATCCGGGCGGTGACGGCCTTACGGGCGCGCTCGGCCTCGTCACCGAGGCGGCGGTCGCGCCCGCCGAGCCCCGAGGCGGAGCGCAGTTCGGCCAGCAGGGCCGCCCGCTCCCGGTCGAACTCGGCCGCCCTGTCGTCGTCTCCCCGCTCGGCCGCCCGGTCGATCTCCTCGTCCAGCAGGGCGAGCCTGCGCCGGTAGCGCGCCTTGGCCTCCTCGTCGAGGACCGCGTCGCCGCCCATCGCCCGGGCGGCGACGACGATCTCCCCGCCCTCGGGGTCGAGCAGCCGTACGGCGGGCAGGTCGGCCCCGGGATGGTTCAGCAGGCAGTGCAGGTCGCGCAGCCCCTTGGCGTCGGGCAGGTGGACGGTGTGGCCGCCGAACCCCAGCGTCCAGACCGCGCCGTCCCGCCGGAACTCGGCCGCCTTCGGCAGCGCCGTGGGGCCACGCACGGCGGCGCGTTCCCTCAGGCGAGCCAGCCGGACGCGCTCCACGACGTGCCGCATGCCGAGCTGCGCCGCTTCGCCCTCCACGTCGTCCAGCAGTTTCCCGGCCTCCTCCGCGTCGCCCGGGCCGCCCCGCCGCAGCAGCGCATCACCGAGATGTGCCCGCGCCTCGACGGACCAGGGGCGGGCGAGGAGCAGGTCGGCGGAGTGCCAGGCGGCGGTGAAACCGTCGACCGCGTCGTCCCAGCGCTCCTGCGCCGCGTCGACGAGAGCGCGCAGGAGGATCACCGGCCCGCCGATGTCCCAGCCGTACATCGAGACCGCCCAGCCGCCGACATACGGCTCGATCGCGGCCCTGGCTCTCTCGCACAGCTCGGGGTCGCGCGACCAGGCGGCGACCATGGCCTGGAACCGCAGCCACAGGGGCTGTATCGAAGGCCGCGGCTCGCCCCCGGCCATGGTGTCGCGCAGGTGGCGCAGCGCGGCGCCGCCGTCCCCCCTGTGCAGCGCGGTCATGGCCTCCAGCAGGCCGGGACAGGGGTGCGGGCTCCTGCGCAGCGCGCGGTGGATCTCGTCGAGGTCGTCGTGGCGGCCCTGGAGCATGCGCACCGCCCAGCGGTGGTGATCCAGCATGTACGCGAAATGCCCGTGCCCGTGCTCGTGCCCGGCGATCTCGTCGAGCAGGCTCTCCGCCTCGTCGAAGTCGCCCATGAGGGCGGCGATGATGCTGCGGTCGCTGACCGTGGCGATGTCGATGCGGGGCAGCTCGGTGCGGCCGCCGAGCGCGACGAACTCGCGGAACTGCGCGAGATAGGCGGGATCGCCCTGTTCGAGCAGCGCCACCCAGCGCAGCGCGGCGGCGATGCTCTCCATCTCCGCGTCGCCCGTGCGGTGGGCCAGGGTCAGCAGTTCCCCGGTGAGCGCCGCCCTCTCCGGTGCGGTGCCCGGCCCCCAGATGGTGTCGTGGTAGGCCCACAGGCTGAACGCCAGCGCCTCGTCGTCGTCGCCTCTCCGGGCGAGCACCGCGACGTGGATGGCCAGGTCCCGCGCGAGGCGGTCGAGGGAGAGCCCGCCGTCGGGGGGCCGCCCGCCCCGGACCAGTTCGTCGTGCGCCTCCCGCAGCAGGTCGGCGCCCAGCGGGCCGATCTCGCCGCCGCAGGCCGCGTAGACGGACAGCGCCACCCGGGCGATCAGCTCGGGATCGGCGCTCTCCCGTGCGACGGCGGCCGCCTCCTCGAAGGCACGCCGGCCGCCGTCGTGGTCGTTCCAGCTGTAGAGCTCACGGCCGAGCTCGATAGCGATCACGACGTGGCGGCGCGGGTCGCCGGCGACGGCGGCACGTTCGAGCGATCTGCGGTAGTGCCCGACCGCCTCCTCGGTGGCCAGGCGGGCGGCGGCGTCACGGGCCGCGGACAGCAGCCGGTCCACCGCGAGAGGCGGCTCGACGTGGTCACCGGCGAGGTAGACGTGCCGGGCCATGTCGGCGGGGAGCACATGCTCGGCGAGGCCGGCGGATCGGTCGACGGCGTGGACGACCGCGGCGTGCCGGCGGGAGGCCGCCTTCTCGTCGAGGGACTCGTAGAGCGTCTGACGGACCAGGTCGTGCGCGAACGCGAAGACCTCCCCGCCTCCCGTCCCCTTCGCCACGACGAGCCGGGCGGCCACCGCCTGGTCGAGCAGCCGTTCGACGTGGAGCACGGGAGCCGCGGCGACGGCGGCCAGCACCTGGCGATGGAACTCGCGGCCGAGCACCGCGGCGGTGACGAGAAGGTCCACGACCGGCGCGGGCAGCAGGGACAGCCGCCGCAGCAGCGTGTCGCGGACACCGGGGGCGATCGTGGTGACGGAACCGCCGCTGCGCCACAGGCGCGCCGTCTGCTCCACGAAGAACGGGTTGCCGCCAGTGCGCCGGTGCACCTCGGCCACGAGGTCGGCGGAGGGGTCGCGGCCGGCCGCGCGGGTCATCAGCGCGCCGACCTCGTCGCGTTCGAGGCCGGTCAGGGTCACCGTGGTCGCCCGCGCCGCCAGCGGCAGCACGAGGGGCCGCAGCGGGTGGTCGGCCGCCTCCACCTCCACGTCCCGGTAGGTCCCCACCAGCAGCACCCGCTCGAACCAGGTGTGCTGCGCCGCGAACTCCAGCAGCCTGAGCGACGCGGTGTCCGCCCAGTGCAGGTCTTCCAGCACGACCACCAGGGGACGGCTCTGCGACACCGCGACCAGCGCGCTCGTCACCGCGTCGTACAGCCGGAAGCCCTCGGCCGCGTCGCCGCCGGGCGCCTCGCCGAGCAGCGCGGCGAGGCCGGCGCCGCCGGCCTCCTCGGCCGCCGCCCACTCCTGCGGCGCGGCGCACCGCCGCATCCCCCGCAGGACCTGGACCCAGGGCCAGTAGCCCGGGGCGTTGTCGGAGTCCCAGCACGATCCGCCGAGGACCAGCGCGCCCAGGCGCCTGGCCTCCTCCGCCGCGCTGGTGACGAGCGTGGTCTTGCCGATCCCGGCCTCACCGGCGACCAGCATCAGGCCGCCGTGGCTGCCGACCGCCCGGGTGATCTCGGCACGCAGCATCGCGGCAGGATGCTCCCTGCCGATCAGCCCGGTGGCGGGCTCAGTGGTCGCGCCGTCGATTCGCATGCCGTCTCGAAGGTATCCGCCCGCTCCGACAATTTCCCGCCGTCCGGCTGGGGCAGGCTACCTCAGCCGAAGAACTTCGTCAGGATCTGCGCCAGCGCGGCCGGCCGCTGCAGCACCCCGTGGTCCTCTCCGGGCATCACCGTCAGCTCGGCGCCGGGCACGGTCGCCGCGACGGCCTTCGTCCCCTCCGCGAGGTTCGGCGCCGTCTGGTCGCCGTAGACCGCCAGCACCGGCACGCCGACCCCGGCGAGCCGCTCGTACGGCATGACCTGCCACGGGGTGCTGACCAGCAGGTCGTACGGCAGGCTGGGCGCCTTGTCGGCCAGGAACGCCCACTCCGGCCCGGCCTTCATGCCCGCGACCATCCCGGCCGGGACGCCGACCGCCTCGACGAGGAACAACTCGGCCGCGCCGTCGCGGTCCCCGGCGGCCACCCGGGCCTTGAGCCGGTCGTACAGGTCGGCCGGCGGCCTCGGCTGGTCCTCGCCGGCGCAGTACGGCGGCTCGTAGACGGCCACGCGGTCGACCGGCAGCCCGCGCATGGCCCCCTCCAGCACGAGGATCGCCCCGGAGGAGTGGCCGAACACCGAGGCCCGGCCGCCGGCGTGCTCGATGACGGCCGCCAGGTCGTCGACCTCGTTGGCGACCGAGTAGTCCTCGCTCCTGTCGTCGCTGCCCACCCGGCCGCGCCGGTCGTAGGTCACGACGGTGAACGCCGAGGCGAGTTCGGCGCCGAGCCCGGCCACGGTCGAACGGTCGTTGAAGGCACCGCCGACGAGGACGACCGGCGCGCCCTGACCGATCGTGTCGACGGCGAGGGTCGTGCCGTCCTTCGAGGTGATGTTCTCGGTCATGTCCGTCAGCCTTTCAGGGAGCTACCGTCGTGTGAAGGTCATGTGGGTGATGCCGCTGGGGGTGGTGACCGACTCGATCCGGAATCGCTTCTCGAGTCCTTCGAGACCGTCCCACAGCCGCTCGCCGCGGCCCAGGATGATCGGGACGACGGCGATGTGCATGTGGTCGACCAGGTCCGCGGCCAGGAACTGGCGGACGGTGCTCGGTCCGCCGCCGATCCGCACATCCAGGCCGCCGGCGGCCTCGCGCGCCTGCCGCAACGCCTCTTCCGGGGTGGCGTCGACGAAGTGGAACGTCGTGCCGCCCTCCATCTCCACCGAGGGCCGGGGGTGATGGGTCAGGACGAAGACCGGCGTGTGGAACGGCGGGTTCGGTCCCCACCATCCGGTCCACTCGTGGTCCTCCCACGGGCCGCGCTGGGGCCCGAACTTGTTGCGGCCCATGATCTCCGCGCCGATGCCCGCGTCCCACGTACGGGTGACGGCGTCGTCGACCCCGGTGCCGCCGCCGGTCTTCCCCTGCATGGCGCGGAACGTCCGGGTCTCGAAGAACCACTCGTGGAGCCGCTCGCCGGCGTGGCCGAACGGCTCATCGAGCGTCTGACCCTCGCCGGTGGCGAAGCCGTCCAGGGAGACGGCGAAGTTGTGCACTCTTACGCGAGACATGGCTGATCTCCTGGTTCCGATCAGTGGTTGCGGATTGCAATCACTGAGGATGAGCGTAAGCTAGGTAGTAGCAAAACGCAATCACTTTGGGAGTGGCCGTGCGAGAAGGACCGCGATCGGGCTGTGCGATCAACGCGGCGGTGGAGGCGCTCGGAGACCAGTGGAGCCTCATCGTGCTGCGGGATGTGATCTTCGGCGGGCGCCGGCACTTCCGTGACCTGCTCACCAACTCCGAGGAGGGGATCGCGTCGAACATCCTCAGCAGCCGCCTCAAGGCCCTCGTCGCCAATGGCCTGCTGACCCACGAGGACGCGGGGCGGGGACGGCGGGGCACCTACAGCCTCACCGAGGCCGGCATCCAGACGGTTCCCGTCATGGTCGCGCTCGGCTCGTGGGGGCTGCGGCACCGGCCGACGACCCCCGCCCTGGCCATCCGGGCGCGGCTGCTGGAGGAGGGCGGCCCGTCCCTCTGGGACGACCTGATGGACGAGCTGCGCGAGGAGCACCTGGGCGTCCCCCGTCCCGATACCGATCGCCCGCGCGCGTCCCGGCTGCTGCGGGAGGCGTACGAACGCGTCCTGGCTACCTCGTCCTGATCACATAGGGTGCTCAACGTGACAACCCACCCGCGCGGCCGCGTCGTCGACCTCAGCCATGTCGTCCGGCACGGCATGCTCACCTATCCGGGCGTGCCCGGGCCGGAAATCGGCGACTATCTGACGCGCGAGGACTCCCGCGGCCGTTACGCCCCGGGCACCGAGTTCCACATCGGCCGCATCACGATGGTGGCGAACACCGGCACATACCTCGACACGCCGTTCCACCGCCTCGCGGACGGCGAGGACCTGGCCCAGGTGGACCTGGCCCGGCTGGTCGACCTCCCCGGTCTTTTGATCGACGCCTCCGGGTCCGCTCAGCGCGGCATCGGCGCCGACGCGCTCGAGGGCCACGACGTCACGGGGCGCGCGGTCCTGCTGCGTACGGGCTGGGACAGGCACTGGGGCGGCCCGTCCTACGGCGACCCGGACCACCCCTTCCTGACGGCGGACGCGGCCGCGCTGCTGGCCGAGCGGCAACCGGCCGTCGTCGGCATCGACAGCGTCAACATCGACGACATGGCCGACGGCCTGCGCCCGGCCCACACCGCCCTGCTCAGCGCGGGTGTTCCGATCATCGAGCACCTGCGCGGGCTCGACCGGCTGCCGCAGACCGGGTTCCGTCTCCACGCGGCGCCCGTCGCCGTCTCCGGCATGGGCACCTTCCCCGTCCGGGCGTACGCCCTCGTCCCCTGACCGGTTCCTTCACAGGTACGCGACGTCGCCGGCTCCGAGGAACGGCAGCAGGCGTTCGGCCTCCTCCGTCACCGCGCTCGTCCCGGCCGCCCCCAGCGGCCGGAACGGGACGAGACGCAGGGTGCCGTCCTTGACCGACCAGCTGCCGTGGACGAACCCGTCCACGAGGAAGGTCGGCAGCACCATCGCCGCGCCCGGCATCACCCGTCTCCGATCGGCGTCGCCGATCACGCGGGTCCGGTCGGCATGGCCGAGCAGCAGGTTGTCGAAGGCGGGCAGGAACCGTACGGGAACCGGTGTTTCGGGGTCGGGCGGCTCCGGTGCGCTCTCCAGATCGAACAGCTCCCTGCCCTCGGCGTCGCGGTAGCGGCGCAACTCGCCGCGCATGGCGTCGACCACCTCGCGCAGCCGCGTCAGCCCCGACCACGCCTGCATGTCCATGACACCCGCCGGGCCGTACGCCGCCAGATAGCGGCGTACGAGGTCCCCCGCCGGAGCCGGTTCCATGGGCGCGCCGAGCCAGTCCTCCGCCCGGGTGACGGAGATGGCGTTCCGGGTGCCCCAGCGGCCCCACATCGCGGTCTCGGGGGTGTGGACCAGCGGGGTCCTCAGCTCCACCTCCCCGGCCAGGATCCTCCCCTCCCGGCCGGGATGGCGCAGCGTCAGCAGCCGGGCCAGCTCACGCCGGGGCAGGGTACGGCCCGCCAGGATCTCCGCTCCGGCCGCCGTGAGCGCACCGGTGTCGAGCCCCCCGCTCGCCTTCCTGAAATACGACGTGCTCGCCGTACGGTCGAGAACCGGTTGCAGCACCGGCCGGAACCGGCGGAAGTCGTCGGCCACGGCCAGATGCTGGGTGCCGCGCAGCAGCGCCGAGCGCACCACCATCCGGCTCTCCAGCAGGACGCCCAGCCGGGCCTGGGTGAAGCCGGCGATCCGGCTCCACAGTCCGACGTAGGGCCAGTTGGGCTCCTGGGCCTGCATCGCGACCAGATGCCCGATGACCTCCAGCACGGTGCGGCCGGTGCGCTCCGTCAGGAACTGCCGCCGCAGCAGCGCCCGGTTGAGCGCGCGCCGCGAGAGCACGCTCACGCCAGCCGCACCGCGACGTTGCCCCGGTAGGAGCCCTTGAGCATGGACAGGAACGCTCCCGGCACCTCCTCGATGCCGCCCTCGACGACCGTCCGCGGGAAGACGAACCGGCCCTCCGCCAGCCATCGGGTGAAGTGCTCGCGCCAGGCCGCCACCTGTTCCGGGGTGTGGTGGCAGGAGAACGGCAGCAGCTCGATGCCCCTGGCCTCGGCCGTCGCGGGGTCCGGCTCCGGGAAGCGGTCGGCGCCGCCGCCGAGCTGGTGGGACAGGGAGCCGCACAGCGCGAAGCGGGCGCCGGGCCGCGCCGCCCGGACCGCCGCGTCGTACTGCTCGCCGCCCACGACGTCGAAGAAGACCGTGATGCCCTCGGGCGCGAGCTCGCGCAGCCGGTCGCCCACCGGACCGTCGTGGTAGTCGAAGGCGGCGTCGTAGCCGAGCTCGTCCACCAGGTAGGCGGCCTTGGCCGGGCTGCCCGCGCTGCCGATCACCCTTGCCGCGCCCCTGCACGTGGCGATCTGCCCGGCCAGCGAGCCGACCCCGCCGGCCGCGCCCGAGACGAACACCACGTCGCCCTCCCCGACGGCCGCGACGTCGGCCATCCCGTAGTAGGCCGTCACGCCCTGACCGAGGTGATAGGAGGGGTCGGGGAACTGCGCACGGTCGAGCTTGACGTACTGCGCGGCCGGGCCCGCGGAGTATTCGCTCCAGCCGGTCATCGACTGCACCAGGTCGCCCACGGCGAGATCCGGGCTGCCGGACTCGATCACGGTGCCCACGACGGCGGCGCCCACCCGATCGCCGGGCTGCCAGGCGGGCACCGGGATCCGGCAGTCGGCCCGCATAAGTTCCAGATAGGTCGCGGCCAGGCCAACGTAGTCGCTCCTGACCACGACCTCGCCGTCCACCTCGATCTCGGCGAGGGTGAAGTTGCCCGGGCCGGGCTCGCCGGTGACGGGCGCGGCCAAGCGGATCTCACGACTGATCATTACTGGTTCCTTCCGGGGGGGCTTCGAGATCCACGCTAGGGAGGCTTCCGGCCACTTCCTGACCGGAAGTGCCGACAGACTGGAACCATGGCGAATACGAGCTCGCGCACCCTCCGGCTGCTGTCCCTCCTGCAGACGCACCGCCGCTGGGCGGGCGGGGAGCTGGCCGACCGGCTCGGCGTCTCCGAACGGACGCTGCGCCGTGACGTCGACCGGCTGCGGGAGCTGGGATATCCGGTGCACACCTCGCGCGGGACCGACGGCGGATATCAGCTCGCGCCCGGCGCCGTACTGCCGCCGCTGCTGCTCGACGAGGATGAGGCGATCGCACTCGCCGTCGGCATGGGCGAGGCGGCGCGGAGCGCGATCACCGGCATGGAGGCGTCCGCGATCCGCGCCCTCACCAAGGTTGTCCAGGTCATGCCACCCCGGCTGCGCCGCCGCGTGGACGTGTTGCGCGAGGCGATGGTCTCCGCGAACTCGGCGGAGCCCATCGTCACCGTGGACGTGCTGACCACCGTCGCCCAGGCCTGCCGTGACGAGGAGCGGCTGCGCTTCTCCTACGCCGCGCGAGGGCGCGAGCCCTCCTCGCGTGAGGTCGAGCCGTACCGGCTGGTGACCCTCGGCCGCCGCTGGTATCTGGTCGCCTACGACCTGACCAGGCAGGACTGGCGCAGCTTCCGGCTCGACCGTTTGACTCGGGCACGGCCCACGGGGGCCCGCTTCCGCCCGCGTGACCTGCCCGCCCGGGACGCGGCGGCGTTCGTCAGAGCGGCCGGCGGCGTGCCCGAGCCGCACACGGTCAAGGCGCTCGTGCACGCCCCCGCCGCCCGGGTGCGTACGACGGCCGGGCAGTGGGGCATGGTCGAAGAGGTCGACGGACACAGTTGCCTGCTCACGATGACCTCCACCTCCCTGGACTGGCCGGTCCAGGCGCTGGGCAACGTGGGCGCGGAGTTCGAGGTGCTCGGTCCGCCGGAGTTCGTCGCGTACGTCCGCGAATGGGGCGAGCGCTTCGTCCGGGCCACGTCCCCCGGACCGGCCTCACGCCGAGCCATACAGCATGGGCAGGATGGAGACATCGGGCTAAGCTAACTTAGCTAAGGGGGTTGGCGATGTCAGAGGGCGCTACCGAGCAGTACAACATCCACGAGGCGAAGACGAATTTGTCGCGCATCATCGACCGGGTCGAGCATGGCGAGGAAATCGTCATCAGCCGTGCCGGTCGTCCCGTGGCCAAAGTCATCCCCTTCCCAACCAAGGTCAGCCGCCGCGGCAGAGGCTCTTTGAAGGGCCAGCTTCACATGGCCGACGATTGGGACTCGCCTGAGGTCAACGACGCCATTGCCAGGGATTTCGGTTTGCTGCCGTGAGGATGCTCCTCGACACACACGTCGTCCTTTGGTGGCTGAGCGACGACCCGACGCTCGCCGACGAGGTCAAGAGCATGATCGACCAGGAGCCGGAGGTCTTCGTGAGCCCGGCCACTTTGTGGGAGGTGGCCATCAAGCAGAGCATCGGCAAGCTGGTGGCACCCGATGACCTGGTCGAAAGAATCCGCGACAGCGAGTTTCGCGAACTGCCCGTTCGGTTCGGCCACGCCATCGAAGCGGGGAGGCTGCCGCTCCTTCATCGCGATCCCTTCGACCGGCTGCTGATCGCTCAGGCCCGGTTCGAAGGACTCTCCTTGGTTACCAGAGACGGACAGATCCCCAAATACGACGTCCACGTAGTGGCGGTCTGAACATGGCCCACCCCGGCAACGGGGATGTCGTGGTCAGCCGTACAGCATGGGCAGGTCGACCAGGAGGACCCGGGGGTCGCGAGCTGCGGCGCCGGTGAGTGCGGGGTCGAATCCGGCGCCGCTGTAGAGGGCGAGCACCGTGTCGCGGGTGTCGAGCCCGCGCGTGTGCAGTTGGTCCCTGGCCTGTTCCAGGCGCTTCAGGTGGCCGACATTCATGATCTCCGACCATTTCGCCTCGCCCACGGACAGGAGCCGGCGTGTGTGGTTGCCCTGAGGCGCGAGGGCGATCGGCCTGGCCGCCTGCCACACCCGGTCGGCCCATCCCCTCTCCAGCAGGCTCCAGGCCGGTCGCATGATGCCCGCCCGCGAAGTGGCGCCTGACCTGCGAGGAGTTTCCCCATGACCGACATGGCGGATCCGGCGAGGACCAGCCGGACCCTGCTGCCGGTGCGGCGGTGCGCCGCCCGCGCGTCGATTTCCCGCTGCAGGATCGAGGCGATCGAGGGATCGGCCTTCATGAGGTACGGGAACTCATCGAGAACGATCAACCGGTCACCGCAGTGGTCTAGGAGATGGATGATCGCCTCATCCCAGTTCGCGAACGCCAGCGTGCCCGGCACATGCGCGTCCACCGACGTGGATTCGACGGCCACGCAGTAGAAGCCGCCCCCGTATAAGTGCACTTCTTAGAAGTCGACTTCTAAGAAGTGCACTTATATACGTTGCCGGCCTACTGCTGCGGCGCGAAATGGGAAAGGACCTCGGGGTTGGCCATGGCGTCGGGGTTGGCGGCCTTCTCGACCGGGGTGCCGAGCAGGATCTTCCGTACGGGGACCTCCAGCTTCTTGCCCGACAGCGTCCTCGGGATGCCGGGGACGACGTGGATCTCGTCGGGCACGTGCCGGGGCGAGAGCTCGGTGCGCAGGGCCGTGCGCAGGCGGGACGCCAGGTCGTCGGACAGGGACGCGCCGTCGGCGAGGGTGACGAACAGCAGCAGCCTGCCCTCCTGGCCGAGCTGCCCGGTGTCGATGACGAGGCTGTCGGCGATCTCCTCGAAGCGCTCCACGACGCGGTAGAACTCGCTGGTGCCCATGCGCACACCGCCGCGGTTCAGGGTCGAGTCGGAGCGGCCGTAGATGACGCAGCCGCCGTCGGGGAGGATCTTTATCCAGTCGCCGTGCCGCCAGACGCCCGGGTAGTCGGCGAAGTACGACTCCCGGTAGCGGTCGCCCGCGGGGTCGTTCCAGAACATGACCGGCATGGACGGCATCGGCCGGGTGATGACGAGCTCCCCCACCTCACCGACGATCGGGGCGCCCGAGGGGTCGAAGGACTCGACGGACGCGCCGAGGCAGCGGCACGGGATGACGCCGGCCCGGATCGGCAGCAGCGGCACCGCGCCGACGAACCCGGTGCACACGTCGGTGCCGCCGGAGAACGAGCCGAGCTGCACGTCGGGCTTCACGTCGGAGTAGACCCAGGCGAACCCCTCGGGCGGCAGCGGCGAGCCGGTCGAGCCGATCCCACGCAGCCGCTCCAGCCCCTCCGGCTTCACCCCGGCCTTCATCGACGCCGTGATGTACGGCGCGCCGGTGCCGAAGTAGGTCACGCCCTCCTCGGCGGCCAGCCGCCACAGCGCGCCGGTGTCGGGGTGGGCCGCGCTGCCGTCGTACAGCAGGACGGTGGACCCCACCAGCAGGCCGCCGATGAGGTAGTTCCACATCATCCAGCCGGTGGTGGTGTACCAGAAGAACACATCGCCCTCGCCGAGGTCCTGGTGGAAGGACAGCGACTTGAGGTGCTCCAGCACGATCCCGCCGTGACCGTGGACGATGGGCTTGGGCAGGCCGGTGGTGCCCGACGAGTACAGCACCCACAGCGGATGGCCGAAGGGCACCCGCTCGAACTCCAGCGGCGCGGTCTCCGCGCGCAGGTCGTCCCAGCTCAAGCCGGCATCGACCGCGTCGGCGCCGAGGGTGGGAATCCAGACGGTCGCCTCCAGCGTCGGCAGTCTCCCGGCGATCTCGCGCACCACCGCCGACCGGTCGTACGCCTTGCCGCCGTAGCGGTAGCCGTCCACCGCGACCAGCACTTTCGGCTCGATCTGGGCGAACCGGTCGGTCACACTGGGCGCGCCGAAGTCGGGCGAGCAGGAGGACCAGATCGCTCCGAGTGAGGCGGTGGCCAGGAAGGCGATGAGGGCCTCGGGAATGTTCGGGACATAGGCGGCGACCCGGTCGCCGCGCCCGACACCGAGCCGTACGAGCCCTGCCCGGACCCGGGCGACCTCCTCGCGGAGTTCGCCGAGCGAGTACTGCCAGCGGCTGCCCGATTCGTTGCGGAAAATCACCGCCGTCCGTCCGGGGTGGCCGCGCAGGGCGTTCTCGGCGTAATTCAGGGCCGATCCCGCGAACCATTCGGCGTCCGGCATCGTTCCCTGGATGACGGGCCCGTCACCACGTGTACCGACCACACCGAAGTAGTCCCATATCGATGTCCAGAAGTCGGCCGGCGACTCGACCGACCACTTCCACACGTCCTCGTAGTCCCCCGTACGGCCCAGTCGTTCCAGGTAACGGGTGATCCGAGCCGCACGTACGACGTCGGGCGTCGGTTCCCAGAGCAGAGCGCCTTCCTCGACCATGCCCCCATCTTGGCCACGCTTGAGCCGCATGTCACCCTTCCCGCCCACATAGAAAGGGTCTGTCATATGTGGGTCCTGAGCTGGTCGATCGCCGTACGGGCGGCGGTCCCGATCGCGGCGTCGGCGCGCGGCTGGTTCTGCGCCGTGCTGAGCGACCGGGTGAACACGGCCACCGCGTAGCGCCCGCCGTCGGGATACTCCACCACCCCGACCTCGTTGCGGAGCGTCGGCAGCGTGCCCGTCTTGCCGCTGACCGCGACGTCGTCGAACGGGAAACCGGAGGCCAGCCGGTGCGGCCACACCTGCAGCGCCATGAGGCGGCGGATCGCCGCGCAGGAGGTCTCGCCCGCCGCCTCGCCCCGCCAGATCATGGCCAGCAGCCGGGTCATCTCGCGCGGCGTGCTCCGGTTGCTTCGCGCCGGGTCGAGCGCGCGCAGCCGCGCCACCACCTCGGGGTCGGCGCACGCCTGGGTCACGGCGGACTCGTCGGCCACGCCCGCGTCCACCCACAGGCTGGTGAGCATGTCGCGGCAGTCGTGCACCACCCGGGTCGCCGTCAGGCCGAGGCCGTCGAGCAGCGTGTTGACCGCCTCCCGGCCCACCCGGGCGAGCAGCACGTCGGCCGCCGCGTTGTCGCTCACCGCCATCATCAGGTACGCCAGGTCGCGCAGCGACAGTGTGGCGTCGTCCAGCATCGCCGCCAGCCCGGTGCCCCCGCCCGTACGGCCCGCGGCCGTCACCCGGACGCGCTCGGCGAGGTCGAGAAGCCCGCGCTCGGCCTGGCGGTGCAGTTCGAGCAGCAGGGGCACCTTGAAGACCGACGCGAGCACCACCGGCTCGTCGTCACGCAGGCCCACCTCACGCCCGCTGTCGATGTCGACCGCGTGCAGCCATCCGGTGACCCCCGCGTTGCGGAAGACGCGCTCCACGGGATTCGTCGCGGGGCTCATGCGAGGAATCCGGTCGCCGGGCGCGGCGCCACCCGCGGTGGAGGCGGAGCGCCTTCGTCCACCATGCCGGCGCTGCCTTTCAGCACCTGTACGGCCACGGCGGTGAAGTCTCGCACGTACGGGCCCGGCTCGGCCCGCCAGGCCGGGGAGCAGCGCCAGGCCAGGGGCGTGCCCGCGAGGGGCCGCCACACCACGCCCGGCATGTCCGCGGGGACGCCGAACGCGACGGCCGTACCGGACAGGACCAGGCCGAGGGCGAACTCCGCCCGGTCGGTGCGGATGATGTCGGCCGGGACGAAACCGCCGCGGCGGCAGGTGGCCAGCGTGTCGTCGTACAGGCCGGGCTCGGCGTCCCGGGGGAACAGCACCAGATCCCGCCCGGCCAGGTCGCCGAGGTGCACGGTCGCCCAGGCGGTCAGCTCGTCGCCCTCGGCCAGGAGCACGCCCGGATGCCGGACGAGCACCGGCCCGTAGGCGAGGCCGTTCGCGGCGACCGGATGCCGCAGCAGGCCGACGTCGAGCCTGCCCTCCAGCAACGCGGCGACCTGCGCGGCCGTGCCCATCTCGGTCAGCGACAGCCGTACGTCGGGGCGGCGGTCGCGAAACCCCGCGATGAGCGCGGCGAGCACGGCGGCGCCGAGGTCGGCGGGAACGCCGGCCCGCACGACGGCGGAGTCGCCGCGCGCCAGGTCGGACATGAGATCGCGCATTCGCTCCACTCGGGCGACGATCTCACGGGCCTCCGGCACCAGCAGCCGGCCCGCCTCGGTCAGCGCGACCCGCCGGCTCGACCGCTCGAACAGGCGCACGCCCAGTTCCTCCTCCAGACGCCTGATGCGCTGGCTCAGCGGCGGCTGGGCCATCCCCAGCCGCGCGGCCGCGTTCCCGAAATGCAGCTCTTCCGTAACGACGAGGAAGTAGCCGAGATGCCGGACAAGGTCCACGAGCTGGGAGCATATCCGAATCGCACATGAAGCACGTCGATATCCATATTGGACATACTCCCGGCGCATCTGCTGCTCTTGGCGGGCACTCGATCGAAGGGGGACGCATGCGAGAGCGGAGGCGCTGGCCATACGTAACGGCGGCGGTGCTCGTGCCGGTGGTGGCCGCGGGGGCCGCCGTGTGGGTGCTGCGCACGAAGGGCTCACCGGAGGAGACCGCGCGGGACTTCCTCGCGGCGTGGTCGCGCTCGGACTACGCGGCGATGCGCGCGCTCACCGCCGATCCGCCGGCCGGCTTCGAAAGCACCTACCGGCGGTTCCACGACGACCTGAAGCTCACCGGGCAGCGCTTCCAGGTGACGGCCGTCCAGGAGGAGACCGTACGGTTCCGTGCCCGGCTGACCGGCCCGCTGCCTGTCTCCTACGACGGGAGGCTGCGACTGGTCGAGCGCGACCGTTCCTGGAAGGTGGCCTGGACCCCGGCGGCGGTCCATCCCCGGTTGACCGGCGGCCTGCGGGCGAAGCTCACCACGGTGCCCGCCGAGCGCGCCCCCGTCACGGCCGCCGACGGCACCCGCATCGACACACCCGGCACCCCCGGCTCCGTGCAGCAGATCGTGGAGGGGCTGCGCGAGCAGTACGGCTCCCGCCTGAACGGCACCGCGTCCGCCCGGGCCGACCTGGTGGACGCCCGGACGGGTTCGAGGGTCGTGACGCTCGCCGAGGGCGGCGCGAAGCCCGGCAAGCCGCTGCCGACCACGCTCGATCTGCGGGTCCACCGGGCGGGGGCGCAGGCCCTGGAGGGTGTGGACAAGCCCGCGTCGCTCGTCGCGCTGCGCCCGTCCACGGGCGAGGTCCTCGCGGCGGTCAACAAGCCGGGCGGCTACAACCGCGCCCTGCTCGGCGCGTACCCGCCCGGTTCCACCTTCAAGATCGTGACCGCGTCGGCCCTGGTCGCCGGAGGCGTCACACCCGGCCAGACCGTCGAGTGCCCGGCCGAGAAGACGATCGGCGGCTTCCCGTTCCACAACGCCGAATTCCACGACTACGGCACGCTGCGCTTCGTCGACGCCTTCGCCCACTCGTGCAACACGACGTTCGGCGACATGGCGGTGCGACGCCTCGGCGCGGACCGCCTGGCCAAGGTGGCCGCCGACTTCGGGTTCGGCGCCCGCATCAAGATCGGGGTGCCCGCCGTGGACGCGGCCTTCCCCGCGCCGCACGACGACACCGATCTCGCGTCCGCCGCCATCGGCCAGGGCCGCGTCCTGTCCAGCCCGCTGAACATGGCCGCGGTCGCCGGCGCCGTCGCCGCGGGCACCTGGCGGCCGCCCCGGCTGGTCCCGGCCTCGCTCGTCCCCGAGGGCGGCACGCCCGCACGCGCGCTGGAGCCCGCGGTGATCTCCGCGCTGCGCCGCCTCATGCCCGCCGTCGTCAGTGAGGGCACCGCGAGCGGCGTCTCCTTCCCCGCAGGCACGGCCGGCAAGACCGGGACGGCGGAGTACGGCTCGGCCGAGGACGGCGGGAACCCGCCCACGCACTCGTGGTTCATCGGCTACAAGGGCGACCTGGCCTTCGCCGTCGTGGTCGAGGGCGGCGGCACCGGAGCGCAGGTCGCCGCCCCGGCCGCCGCCCGCTTCCTCAACGCCCTGGGAAGTTGAGGCGCTGTGACGGTCAGTACGGCCAGCCGGGGACGTTCAGCCGGACCCGGTAGAGGCCGAAGTTGCCGGTGTTCCCGCCGCGGGAGGGCGTGCCCGAGGTGATGTACAGCGTCTGACCGTCAGGGCCGCCGAAGGCGACGTTGGTGGTGTTCAACCCGGCGGTGATGGTGCCGAGCTGCACGCCGGACGGCGCGTACACGTGGACCTTGCCGTCGTTGAAGGAGGCCTGGTAGAGGTTGCCGGCACAGTCGATGGTCGCGCCGTCCGAACCGTTCAGCGACGCGAAGTCGGCGCGGGTGCCGACGCTGCCGTCGGGGTTGACGGGCCACTTGTAGATCCGGCCCGTGCCGTTGCCACCGACGTAGAGCGTCTTGCCGTCGGGAGAGAGCACGATGCCGTTCGGCTGCCGGATGGTGTCGTCGATCAGCGAGACGACGCCGTTCTTGACCCGGAACACGCCGGTGCGTCCGGACATCTGGTCGGGCCGGTTGGCGCGCTGGAAGTCGGGGTCGGTGAAGTAGACGGTGCCGTCGGCGCCGACGGTGAGGTCATTGGGTGAGTTGAAGGCGCGGCCTTGGTAGGAGGAGGCGACCACGCCGCGGGTCCGGTCGGGCAGGTGGAAGGAGGATACGCTGCGCTGGTCGTGCGTAGCGGCCAGCAGTGTGCCGCCGTCCCGGGTGAGGGCCAGACCGTTGCTGCCGGAGCCGGAGATGAAGGTCTCGAAGGTGTTCGGCTCGGTGAACCGCAGCACGTCCGCGGGCTGGACGCCCGCCGACCCGGTGCCGTCGCGCATGAGCGACAGCAGCAGGGTCTGGGTGGTGGCGTCCCAGACCGGGCCTTCCAGGAAGTTGAACCCGTCCCGGATCTTGGTGGCGGTCACCGACGATGACGGCAGCGGGTTGGGGTAGGCCGCGCCCGGCGTGCACGGTCCGACGCCGGGGCGCGGCGTGCCCGGCGTGGGGGTGACGCTCGGGCTTGGGCTCGGCGACGCACTCGGGCTCGGGCTTGGGCTCGGCGACGCGCTCGGGCTTGGGCTCGGTGAGGCGCTCGGACTGGGACTGGGACTGGGACTGGGGCTGGGGCTGGGGCTGAGGGGCACGGGTCCGCTGCACATGGCGCCGTTGAGCCAGAAGGTGGTAGGCACGGGGTTGGCGCCGGTGAGGCTCGCGGTGAACCCCATGCCACTGGCCGTGGCATTGGTGGCGAGGGAGCCGTTGTAGGGCATGCTGGTGGCGGTCACGTGCGCGCCCGACTGCGTCCAGGTGGCGTTCCAGCCGGACGCGATCCTCTGCCCGAAGTCGGGGAAGTCGAACTCCAGCTTCCAGTCGCCGATCGGGTCGCCGAGGTTGGTGATGGCCACGTCACCCTGGAAGCCGCCGCCCCACTGGCTGACGATCTTGTAGGTCACCTTGCAGCCGACGGCGGCCGCGGCCGGCATCGTCGTCATCGCGGCTCCACCGGCGGCGACCAGCGCGGCGGCCAGCCCGGTGGCCGCGACGGTGGCGAGACTTCGTCTCATCATGGGTCCTTTCGGGGGAACGACGACGAGCGACTGCCGCCCGGGGCGGGGGCCAACCGGCACGCCACGCGGCGCACCGCCGGCCGCGCCTTCCGAAATTAAGCGACCGGGTGGGCGGCCCCCAGGTGCGACGTCCACGGTGCAGGACCCGGTGTGTTCGTCATCGCCGCGGCGACCGGTCGTGCGTAGCGCCGACGGCCGCCTCAGCCTGGGCGAACGCGACCGCCCGCCAACCCGGCGAGCCGATCGGCGGCCGAAAGGAACCAGGCCGCGGCACTGAAACGTTCAGTCCCGCGCCGAGCGCGCCGGGGGAACACGAGCGGCCCGGCGCGCAGGTCGCGGCCCGATTCCTGCGGGCCATGCGGACGGCCCGAGTCAGTTCACGTACGCCCACAGGTCGTAGGTGGGGTTCGAGGGGTCGTTCTGCGGCTGATGCGTGCTGCACCACCAGGTGCCCCACTGGCCGTTCTGGTAGCCCGACTGTCCCCACGAGATGCACAACGAGTAGGGCAGGCTGGAGTAGACGCGCTGGAGGGTCGAGGCGCTCGCGGGGGCGGCCGAGGCCACGGCCGGGACGACGACGGCCGTGGCGAGGATCAGCAGGGCTGCGAGTCGGTGACGCACGTGATCTCCTCTGGAGAAGGTCGTGATCAGACACTCGCATTGCACGTTGCGGAGGAACGCCTGGCAACCCTCCGCGCGCCGGCCGCCGGCATGCAGCGCCGATGCCGGACGCCGTGGCACGCGACGTGTAACTTTCACCCGGCGGAGCCCGCGGAGACCGGTCTGCCCGCCCCGAGCCCGGAACCGCGTCAGCGGGCCGTACGGTCGGCCGAGGTGGTGAGGCGGGCGACGGCGGCGACGACCTCGGAGGGGTTGGACAGGTCGGGCAGCACGATGTCGGCGCCCGCCTCCTGCAGCTCGGCGGCCGTGGACCGGCCCGACGCCACCGCGATCATGGCCGCGCCGCCGATCTTCGCCGCCTGGACGTCACGGGTGGAGTCGCCGATGAGCACGGTGTTGCCGGCGGTGAAGGCGACGCCGTACCCGGCCTTCGCCCGGCCCTGGGCCACCTGCAGCAGGGTGGCCTTCGGGTAGACCTCCTCGCCGTAGCCGCCCACCTCGACGTCGATCCACTTGTCCAGCCCGAACGCCTTGAGCTTGTGCACGGCGTTGCTCTTGATGGTGCCGGTGAGCACCGACTGCACGACGCCGTCGAGGCGGGAGACGGCCTTGAGCGCGTCCTTGGCTCCCGGCAGCGCGCGGCCGTCCTTGGCCAGCCGCCCGCGCCGCTCCGCGAAGCTGACGGCCAGCGCGTCGATGAACCTGGGCAGGTGGTCGTCCTCGACGGCGATGCCGTTGACCGCCAGCGTCTCGAAGATGATCTCCGAATCGGGGCGGCCCAGCGCCGGTGCGAGTTTCACCAGCGGCCGCCCCGTCACCATCCGGAACGCGTCCGCGTAGGCGTCGCGGGTGACGATGGCGACGTCGACGAGTGTGAGGTCGATGTTCCAGAGAACGAGGCGGTTGATCGGGGCCTCCGTGGGGGTGCGGTGTGAATCGTGCCCAGCGTACGGCCCGCACACGGCGGGCGCCGCATCCACACCGGCACATCCACAGCGTTACCTCCACAGCGTTACCTCTACAGGGGCACATTCAAGCCGACATCCGCGACCGCACGGCCGCCGCACGGCGCCGAGCGCCGCTGGCTGCTGGCTGCTGGAGGAGGAACGCCTGGGGAGCGGCTGAGCTCAGACGAGGTCGAGGGCGTTGGCCAGTGAGTCGACCACGGGCACGCCGACGCCCTCCAGCTCCGACCGCCTGGTCATGCCGCCGGTGTAGAGGATCGCGCGGGCGCCGACGTGCTGGGCCGCGTGGGCGTCGTCCACGCTGTCACCGATGACGACGACCTTCGCCGAGTCGACACCGAGCGCGCGCAGGTGCTCGACCATGTGCTCGGCCTTGTGGCCGCCGGTCGCCGAGCGCGAGCCGTCGATCCGGGTGAAGTGGCCGTCGATGCCGAACTCGCCGGTCTTGCGGACCAGCCGCTCGTGGCCCCACATGGACAGCAGCGACTGCGTGCGGCCCGACTCCTCCCAGGCGCGCAGGCTCGACAGCGCCCCCTCGGCGAGGCTGCACGCATCCATCAGCCGGTGGTAGTGATCGTGGAAGCCCGCGTCGAGCAGCTCCCACTCACCCTCCCTGAGCGGCCGGCCGAGCATCCGCTCGTACGCCACCCAGATGGGGCGGGTGTACACCTCGCGGAAGCCCTCCGCGTCGTACGGCCCGAGGCCATACGACTGGAAGAGCTCGTTGGTCGCGCCGACGACGGCGTCGATGTCGTGGAAGAGCGTCCCGTTCCAGTCCCAAACAATGTGTGTCATCTCGCCCCCCAGCTTAGACGCCGGGTGTGACATATCCATGAACGCCGTGGGTCAGGTGAGCAGATCGGGGATCTCCTGTGTGGCGTACCACAGCAGTTCGTGGTCCTCCACACCGTCCACGACGAACCGCGCGTCGTCGTCCCCGGTGTCGGCCGCCGGCAGCGCCGCGATCGCCGCCTCCACGTCCGGCACCGCGTCCGTGTCGTCCACGTGCACCGCGGCGACCAGCCGCAGCGGTACCGGCTCCAGCACCCGGACGCGGGCGCGTTCCTCCAGGTCGGCGCCGGCCTTCACGGTCTCGTCGGGCACCTCGGCCGCGATCACGATCCGCCGTGCGGCCACCTCGACGCCGTCCTTGCGATCGGCGGCCAGCATGCGCAGGGAGGCCCGGGCGGCCTCGGTCAGCGCGACGTACTCCAGCTCCTCGGTGTCCCCCGAGACGTACCACTCGATCAGGGCGGGGGTGACCGCGAAGCCGGTCAGCGGGGCCGGGCCCAGCTCTCCCGCGGCGACGACGCGCGCCAGCGCGGGAATCGTGGACGGCAGATACACGCGCATGCGTTCCTCGACTCGTTCTGTGGTTCGGGCTACAGGCGGGCGGTGCCGGTCTCGCGGAGAGGCAGGCCGAACAGGCGCTCCAGCTCGGCGATGGTCGCCGCGGGCTCGTCGTGGTGGACGCCGACGAGGCCGATCGCGCGGGCGGCCAGGATGTTCGCCTCGATGTCGTCGACGAACACGCACTGCCCCGGCTCCAGCCCCAGCAGGCCGAGCGCGTGGTGGAAGATCCGCTCCTCGGGCTTGCGCATGCCGACCTCGCCCGAGATGACGACCGCGTCGAAGATGGCCTCCCAGCCCTCACGCGCGTAGTGGTCGCCCCAGGAGTTGGACACCAGACAGGTGCTGAAACCGGCCGCGCGGGCCAGGCGCAGCATGTCGTTCATCTCCTCGACCGGCCGGAAACCGGCGAACATCCGGGCCAGCAGGCCGTCGGCCTCCGGCGGCCCGCCGTCCAGGGTCACCAGCCGGGCCGCCAGGGCGCGCTCGAACTCGAGGACGGGGATCTCGCCCCGCTCCAGCGCGTGGATCGGGTTGTCCGCGCCGGGCTCGGCGCCCGCCCGGTACGCCTGGGCGACCAGGGCGCGCATCACCTCCCGGTAATGCCGGGGGTCGATCCGGTCCGCCTCGATCCACTCCGCGACGGACTCGGCCAGGCTCGTGGTCAGAACCCCGCCCCAGTCGATCAGCACACCCTTGAGCACCGCGCCTCCCAGCCGACGTGCCTCAAATACTAGGTCGTGCGGCCCGCACGCCTGGTCATCCGGCGGCGGCGAAGACGCGATGGGCGATTTCGAGGTGCGCGGCGGATTTCAGCGCGCCGGGATCGGTGTGGATCGGCCCGAAGACGCCGCGCTTGTCCTTCAGCCGCAGGATCCGCAGCACCGACTCGTCGATCCTGCGCTCGGAGATCCGTCCCGACTTCACCGCGTCGAGGACGGCGTCGTACGCCTTGGGCAGGTTCGGCGGCATGAGGAGGATGTCGGCCCCGGCGAGGACGGCCCGTACGGCGACCTCGGCGTCGCCGTACTTCTTCCGCACCCCGGCCATGTCGAGCGCGTCGGTGCTGATGACACCGTCGAAGCCGAGCTCCTCGCGGAGCAGGCCGGTGAGGATGCGGGGGGACAGCGTCGCGGGGTCGCCCGACGGGTCCAGCTTCGGCATCACCACGTGCGCCGACATGATCGCGTCCACGCCGTGCTCGATCGCCGCGCGGAACGGCGGCGCGTCCAGCTTCCGCCACTGCGTCTTCGAGTGCGTGATGACCGGCAGGCCCGAGTGGCTGTCGACCGAGGTGTCCCCGTGGCCGGGGAAGTGCTTGGCTACCGAGGCCACGCCCGCCGCGTGGAAGCCGTCGACGGCGGCCCCGACCATCGCGGCCACCTTCTTCGGGTCGGAGCCGTACGCGCGGGGGCCGATGACCGGGTTGCGGGGGTTGATGTTGACGTCGGCGACCGGCGCGAAGTCGAGCGAGATGCCGAGATCGCGCAGTTCCGCACCGGTCACCTTGGCGACGTCGCGCGCGTTCGCCGTCTTGCCGGTCGCCCCGATCTGCGACGCGCCGGGGAGCTTGGTGACGAGCGGCTTGAGCCGGGAGACCAGGCCGTTCTCCTGGTCCACGCCGATCATCAGCGGCGCCTCGCCCGACCCGGCCGCCGCCTCGCGCAGGCCGGTGGTGAGCGCGGCGACCTGGTCCGCGGAGGAGACGTTGCCCGCCCAGTCGAACAGGATCACCCCGCCGGGGCGGAACTTCTCCACCACCTCCGCCGGCGTCGCCACGCCGTACCGCGCCTCGTTCTCCTTGCTCGCCGCCCCGGCCTTCGGGCCCCAGACCACGATGGTGAACAGCTGCGCGACCTTGTCCCGCAGGCTCATCGCCGCGAGCGTCCGTTCGGCCCGGGCGCCGGAGGGCCGGGCCTCGGGCGACGCCGACGGGGACTCGGCCCCAGACGGCGACGGTGCCGCCGACGACGGTTCCGACGACGACGGTGCGGCCGACGACACAGAGGTCCGTGACACGGCCGCGGGGGACACGGACGAGCACCCGGTCGCGAGAAGGGCGAGCATGACGACACCGTGTCTGATTCGTGGCACGTTCTTTACCGTATCCGTGCCCCGGCAGCGACCGGGCCAGGAACCGGCATGCCGAGGAGTCAGAGCGCGAGCGCGTCCAGGCCCGGCAGCCGCACGCGGGCGGCCGCCTTGGCGTCCGGCGCCGAGGTGGCCGAGCGCGCCGCGGCGGCGGCGTCACGGCACTGCGCAAGCGTGTGCCGCGACAGGGCCGCGCGCACCCAGGGCAGCGCGGGGGCGCCCATGGACAGCGAGGTGATCCCCATGCCGACGAGCACGCAGGCGAGCACCGGATCGGCGGCGGCCTCGCCGCAGACCCCGCAGCCCTTGCCCGCCGCGGTGGCCGCCGAGGCCGCCATCGCGATCAGGTCGAGCACCGCCGGATGCCACGGATCCTGCAGCCCGGCGACGGCGCTGACCTGGCGGTCGGCCGCGAGCGCGTACTGCGTGAGGTCGTTGGTCCCGATCGAGAAGAAGTCGACGGCCCGGATGAGGTCCGCCGCTCGCAGCGCCGCCGACGGCACCTCGATCATGATGCCCGCGCCGTCGAGCCCCGCCGTACGGCAGGCCTCGCCGAACCACTCGGCCTCCTCCACGGTGGCCACCATGGGCGCCATGACCTGGACCTTGGCCGAGACGCCCGCCGCGGCCCCGGCCAGCGCGCCCAGCTGGGCGGTCATGATCTCCGGATACCGGCGGAACATGCGCAGGCCGCGCTCGCCGAGCGCCGGGTTCGGCTCCTCCTCCGGGGGCGGCAGGAACGCCAGCGGCTTGTCGGCGCCGGAGTCGAGCGTGCGCACCACCACCCGGCCCTCCGGGAACGCCTCGAACACCGCCCGGTAGGCCTCCTCCTGCTCGCTCACCGACGGCGCGGTCTCGCGGTCGAGGAAGAGGAACTCGGTGCGGTAGAGACCGACGCCCTCGGCGCCGTTGGCCAGCGCGCTCTCCAGGTCGCGGGGGCCGCCGATGTTGGCGAGCAGGGGCACGGGGTGGCCGTCGGCGGTCGTGCCGGGGCCGGTGGCCGCCGAGAGCGCCGCGCGCCGCGCCTCGTCGGCGGCGCGGGCCTCGGCCACGCGGGCCGGGCCGGGCGCGAGCAGCACCTGTCCCGAGGCGCCGTCGACCAGCACGGGGGTGCCGGGGGCGATCGCGGTCGCGCCGGCGCAGCCCACGACGGCGGGCACGCCCATCGAGCGGGCGAGGATCGCCGTGTGGCTGGTCGGCCCGCCCTGCTCGGTGACGAACGCGGCGACCACGTCCTTCGACAGCAGCGCGGTGTCGGCCGGGGCGAGGTCCTTGGCGACGAGCACGAACGGCTCGCCGGCGCCGGTCGGCACGCCGGGCATGGGCAGGCCGGTGAGCACGGCGATCACCCGGTCGCGGATGTCGTCGAGGTCGGCCACGCGCTCGGCCAGGTAGCCGCCGGCCGCCGCGAGCAGGTCCCGATACTTGCCGAACGCGTCGAAGACGGCGCGCGGGGCGGCCACGCCGCGGTCGACGAGCTCGCCGACCTCCACGGCCAGGCTCGGATCGCGCGCGATCAGCGCCTGCGCGCCGAGCACCTCCTGGGCCTCGCCGCCCGCCCTGGCGCCGCGCGCCTCCAGGTCGGCGGCCACCTCCTCGACCGCCCGTTCGGCGCGGGCGCGCTCGGCGGCGGCGTCGCCGTCGTGACGCGCGTCCTTGTCGGGCTCGGGGATCTCTCCCACGAGCAGATGCGCCGGGCCGTACCCGGCGCCGGGGCTGACTCCCGTGCCGGCAAGCACAGTGCCGGCAAGCACAGTGCCGCTCGGCGACCGCGCGCCGTCGTCGTCCCCCGCCGTCGTCCCCGTCCTCCGCTGCCCGTCCATCGTCGTCAGGAGGCCGAGGCGATCTGGGCGAGCTCGTCGAGCAGCTCCTCGGCTCCCTCGCCCTCCGCGCTGATGACGATCGACTCCCCCTGCCGTACGTCGAGCGCCAGAACCGACAGGATGCTCTTCGCGCTCACCGGCGCGCCGCCCGCCTTCGCGATGGTGACGTCGAAGGGCACCTTCGCCGCGGTCTGCACGAACGTCGCCGCCGGCCGGGCGTGCAGACCGACCTCGGACGTGACGCTGACTGTGCGTTCGGCCACGTTTCCTCCTCCTGCGGCGGTGGTCTAGACCGCCGGTAGTTCCGTCAAGGGCCAGTCAATACCCGACATATCGGGGATTACCAGATCCGCGTGCGACAGTTCATCCGGATGATGGGTGGTGGCCACCGCAACGCAGGTCATACCCGCCGCCCGGGCCGCCGCGATCCCGGCGAGCGAGTCCTCGAACACCACGCACTTCGCCGGGTCCACCTGGAGCAGGTCGGCTGCCAGGAGGTATCCGGACGGGTCGGGCTTGCCCACGCTCACGTCCTCGGCGGAGACGATGGTCCGTACCACCTCCACGACGCCGATGTCGGTGAGCCGTTCCACCGCCCACCATCGCTGGGCCGAGGTGACCAGGGCCAGCGGAGCGCCCTGCTCCGCGACCCGGGACACCAGCGCGGCCGCCCCCGGGACCGGCACGATGTCGGGCAGGTCCGGATGGTCATAGTAGGAGCGGATCTCCTCCAGCACGACCTCCGGATCCGTGCCGGGCAGCACCTCGGGAACGACGTCCACCCCGCGGCGGCCCATGACCCGCCGCAGCAGCGTCTCGTCGTAGACGATCCCGTGGTTGTCCAGGAGCATCCGCCACAGAGCCAGGCTGCGGATCTCCGTGTTGATCAAAGTACCGTCGAGGTCGAAGAGCGCGGCCTCCATCACCAGCGCATCACGACCACTCGAACAGCGCGTCGCCCGCGTCGACGCCGCCCTCGGCGACCTTCCCCACCGCGTCCGCCGGCGCGTCGAGCGCCACCACCGGACAGACCGGCGAGCGGCCGCCGGCCTCGATGGCGGCGGGGTTCCAGGCCACGACGGGCTGTCCCGCGCCGACGCGGTCCCCCTCGGCCGCGAGCAGGCGGAAGCCCTCGCCCTTGAGCTGCACGGTGTCGATGCCGAGATGCACCAGCACGCCTCTGCCGTCGTCCCCCACCACGACGTACGCGTGCGGGTGCAGCTTCACGATGGTGCCGCTGATCGGGGCCACGGCCTCGACGGGCCCGCGTACGGGGTCGATCGCGGTCCCCGGACCGACCATCGCCTGGGAGAACACCGGATCCGGCACGGCGGCCAGGCCGATGGCCGCCCCCGCGACCGGGGCGAGAACAGTCGTCAATGAAGCGCCCTTCCCTGGGACCGGGCAGGCGTCACCGATAGGTCCGCCGGACAGCGGCGGACCTGCCGTGACCTCCCGAGTCAGCCGATGATGTCCTCGATGTCGCTGGCGATGGTGTCGGCCTCGGGGCCCACCACGACCTGGACGACGTTGCCCGCCGCCATCACTCCGTGGGCGCCGGCCGCCTTGAGCGCGGCCTGGTCCACCTTGGAGGCGTCGTGCACCTCGGTGCGCAGCCGGGTGATGCACGGCTCCACCTCGATGATGTTGTCGGCGCCACCGAGCCCGGCGATGATCGCCTCGGCGTCTGCAGCCATGGGGGATCCTCCTGTTGTTCAGTCGGTCTGGGTGACCTTTTTCAGACCGCGGGGGGAATCGGGGTCGATTCCGAGCCTGCGCGCGAGCGCTTCGGTGAGCAACTGCCCGGGGACGATGAGTCCCAACGGAGCCACCCACTCGGGCAGGTCCGGACCGTTCAGTGCGGCGGTCGAGGCGGCGGCGAGCCGTTCGCCACCCCCGACGCCGAAGGCGGCGGCGCCCGCGCCGGTGACCCGCTCGGCCAGCGCGACCGTGCCCGCCAGTGTCGGGCCCTGCCCCGCCGCCACCAGGATCGCCGGGGTCTCGGCGTCCACGACCGCGATCGGTCCGTGCAGCAGATCGGCGTACGACAGCCCCATGGCGTGCAGGTAGCACGCCTCCTTGAGCTTGAGCGCCAGCTCGAGCGCGGTCGAGAACGCCAGTCCGCGGCCGGAGACGACCACGCCGGGCTTGTCGGCCAGGCCCTCGACCACGGCGTCAAGGTCGCCGGGGTCGGAGACCAGCTTCTCCACCGCGTCCGGCACCCTGCGCAGGTCGTCGGGGTTCACGTCGGCGCCGAGGCCGATCGCGAGCACGGCCAGCGCCGCGAGCTGGGTCGTGTAGGTCTTCGTGGCCGGGACGGCCTTCTCCTCGCCGGCGAGCGTGCACAGCGCGAGGTCGGCGGCCTGGGCCAGCGGCGACTCCTCGCCGCCGTTGGTGATCGCGACGGTCTTCGCGCCGCAGTCCTTCGCCCACTGGAGGGTCTCGACGATCTCCTCCGTACGGCCGGACTGGGACAGGCCCACGGCCAGCACCCCGTCGAGGTCGAGCCTGCGGCGGTAGGTGGTGGCCACGGAAGGCGCGCCCATCGCGGCCATCCGGCCCGCCCGCGACTCGATCAGGTAGCGGCCGTAGACCGCCGCGTTGTCCGAGGTCCCGCGGGCGACGAACAGCAGGTGGCGGGTGCCGCGCGCGACCGCCTCGACGTCGCCGGTCCTCGGGAGAAGGGCGTCCAGCGTCGCCCGGATCGCCGCGGGCTGCTCGGCGATCTCACCGCGCATTCTGGTCGTCATCGATGATCATCCCTTGCTTGGCGAGATTTGTCCGTTATCGATCCGTCGCCGGCCCATACATTGACACACATTTCCCGGCTGTGGTCTAGTCCGGACTAGACCAGTAAGAACCTTAACTTATTCGGACGATCCAGAGCGAGAGGGGAGGATCAGTGGCCCAGATCGATCCGGACAGCCCG
This sequence comes from Microbispora sp. NPDC004025, assembly GCF_053604425.1. Taxonomy (NCBI): domain Bacteria; kingdom Bacillati; phylum Actinomycetota; class Actinomycetes; order Streptosporangiales; family Streptosporangiaceae; genus Microbispora; species Microbispora sp. NPDC004025. The sequence goes on from NZ_JBSGHN010000003.1 coordinate 153,090, forward strand.
GTGCCCAAGTATTTCCAGCTGCGGGAGATCCTGCTCGACCTCATCGAGAGCAACGAGCTGCCGATCGGCGCGGCGATCCCCTCCGAGCGTGACCTGAGCCAGCGTTACGACCTGTCCCGTATGACGGTACGGCAGGCCGTCGACCACCTGGTGTCCGAGGGCCGGTTGCACCGGGTCCCCGGCAAGGGCACGTTCGTGGCCCGGCCGAAAATCGAGCTGGCACTTCAACTCACCTCCTTCACCGACGACATGCGGGCGCGCGGCATGGAGCCGGGCTCCCGTGACCTGGACCGGCGGGTGGTCCGGGCCAGTGCCCACCTCGCACGGCAGCTCGGCATCCAGCCGGGAGACGCCGTCCACTTCATCGAGCGGCTGCGCACGGCGGACGGGGAACCGCTGAGCATCGAGCGCGCCCACATCCCGGTCGCGCTCGCGCCCGATCTCGACACCTACGACCTGACCGGACGATCCCTGTACGCCCTGCTCGAGTCGCGCTACGGACTCGTCATGGACGCCGGGGAGCTGACCATCGACGGCGGCGTCGCCGATCCGAGCGACGCCGACCTGCTCAAACTGCCCCGGGGCGGGGCCGTGCTGCTACTGCAGCGCCGGTCCTTCGCCGGCGGGGTCTGCGCCGAACTCGGCGTCTCCACCTACCGCGCCGACCGCTACCAGCTCCGGACGCTCCTCGGAGCCCCGGCCAGACGCCTCTAGTAGTCCCCCCACCCTGGAGGAACACCCGATGAGTTCCACCTCCGCCGACGCGGGCCTGCCGGCCGCGCCCTCGAACCAGAACGCGGTGATGACCGCGCTGTCCCGTATCGGCCGTTCCCTGATGCTCCCGATCGCGGCGCTGCCCGCCGCGGCTCTCCTTCTCCGGATCGGCCAGGACGACCTCCTCGGCCGTACGGACAACGCGACGCTCGACAAGATCGCACAGGTCGTCGGCGGCGCGGGCGGCGCCCTGTTCGACGCGCTGCCGCTGCTGTTCGCGATCGGCGTGGCGGTCGGCTTCGCGCGGCGGGCCGACGGCTCGACCGCCCTGGCGGCCGTGGTCGGCTATCTCGTCTGGGACCGGGTCACCCACCTGATGTTCTTCGACGCCTCCGCGGACGCGGCGGTGCACAAGAAGGTGGCGCAGACCATCGTGGGGGCGGACGGCAAGCCGGCCGAAGCGCTCAACCTCGCGTCGGCCAACCCGACCGGAGTGCTCGGCGGCATCCTCATGGGCCTCGTCGCGGCCGTCCTCTGGCAGCGGTACTACCGGACCAAGCTGCCCGCCTACCTGGCGTTCTTCGGCGGCCGCCGCTTCGTGCCGATCCTCACCGCGCTGGCCGGACTGATCCTCGGCGTCGTCTTCGGCCTGATCTGGCCGCCGATCGGGCAGGGCCTGACCAACTTCGGCGACTGGCTCGCCACCCACTCGACGCTCGGTGCGGGCATCTACGGGATCGTGAACAGGGGCCTCATCCCCTTCGGCCTGCACCACTTCGTCAACTCGATCGTCTGGTTCACCGTGCCGGAGTGCACCGTCGGCGCGACCCAGGCCGCGGGCGACCTGAACTGCTACTTCGCCGGTCAGGACGGCGCCGGCGCGTTCATGGCGGGCTTCTTCCCCGTCATGATGTTCGGCCTGCCGGCCGCCGCGATCGCCATGTGGCGGGCCGCCCCGCCGAACCGCCGCGCCGCCATCGGCAGCATCATGATCTCCACGGCCCTGATCTCGTTCGTCACCGGCATCACCGAGCCGATCGAGTTCGCGTTCATCTTCGTGGCTCCGATCCTGTTCGCCGTGCACGCGCTGCTCACCGGCGTCTCGATGGCCCTGGTCGCGGCCCTCGACGGGCGGCTCGGCTTCGGGTTCTCCGCCGGCGCGATCGACGCCGCCCTGAACGCGACGAAGGACAACACGCACAACTTCTGGCTGATCATGCTGATCGGCGTCGTCTACTTCGTCCTCTACTACGTGGTCTTCAGCTTCCTCATCAAGAAGCTGAACATCATGACGCCCGGCCGCGAACCGGAGCCCGACGTGGACTCCGGGGAGAGCGCCGACACGGCGCGCGCCCGCGCCTGACGCGTCACGTCCCCTCTCAGGGAGCAGGGGCGCCCGGTGATCCCGGGCGCCCCTGTTGTGTTTCCCGCAGTTGCGGATGCCGTTAATCGTCGATCAGACCCTGCGCGAATTCGAGGGGATCACGCCAACCCGAGGGGATTTCCCGGACGAACGGTGGCACAAAGGCCCGCCACTCGGCAAAGTTGGCGTGCCCTGTATCAGGAGGGATGACCGCAACCTCTATTAGGCGTCAGGTTCACGGCGCACGAGAGCGGAGTCCCGATGCCCAAGCCCGTCCCCCTGCCACGGCTCGCGTCCGTCCCCCCGGCCGATCCTCCGTACGACGAGCGCGACGGCGGCGGCCACATCACGCGCCCCGGCACGTACGGCGCGCTCGCCCTGGCCCCGGTCCCGCGCCGTACGGGCACGCCCACGGACGAGCGCCGCCTGCGTGGGCTCGGCCAGGCGCTCGCGGAAGTCCTGGCGGGCCGCAGGCCCCCGGAGACCGTCGCCGGGCGGCTCACCGAGCGGGCCTACCGCGAACTGGTCCGGGCCGGCAAGATGATCGACGCCGAGCGGCCGCCGCTGACAGGCCTCCCCCATGTGCAGCGCCCCCGCGACGGCGCGATCGAGATGTGCCTGCTCGTCCACTGCGGGCCGCGCAGTCACGTACTCGCCGTACGGCTGGAGCGGCAGGGCGTGCAGTGGCTGGTCACCGAGTTCGAGACCGCGTGACCGGCGCCCCCATGACGCGAAGGACCCCGCCGGGCAGGCCCGGCGGGGTCCGTTCTCAGGTCAGGTCACGCCTGCTGGTTGCGCGGGTCGCCGTGGCAGCGCTTGTACTTCTTGCCCGAGCCGCAGGGGCAGGGCGCGTTGCGCTCGGTGTCGCCGTAGGCGGCGCGCTGCTCGGGGGTCGACCGCACCCGGCTGACCTCCACGTCGCCGCTCTCGCCCGGCGCGCTGTAGACCATCTCCGTCGGCCGCGACGGCTGCCGCAGCGCCCGGGCGATGATCGAGCCGGTCTCGGAGAGCGCCGTGTCGTCCTCGGCGTTCTCCTCGACGATCGGGTTGGCCTGCACCTCGACCTCGAGGTTGAACAGGTAGCCGACCGACTCCTCCTTGATGCCGTCGAGCATCGCGGCGAACATCTCGTAGCCCTCGCGCTGGTACTCGATCAGCGGGTCCTTCTGGGCATAGGCGCGCATGCCGATGCCCTCCTGGAGGTAGTCCATCTCGTAGAGGTGCTCGCGCCACTTGCGGTCGAGCACGGAGAGGATGACCCGGCGCTCCAGCTCGCGCATCGCCTCGGAGCCGAGCTGCTCCTCGCGGCGGTCGTAGGCCGCGAGCGCGTCCTCCTTGACCTTCTCGGCGATGAGCTCCGCCGTCAGCTCCTCCCGGTCGCCGCCGATCCGCTCGATGAGCTCGTCGACGGTGAAGGAGATCGGGTAGAGCTGGCCGAACGCCTTCCACAGCTTCTCGAGGTCCCACTCCTCGGCGAAGCCCTCCGCGGTGGCGCCCTTGACGTAGTCGTCGATGACGTCGGTGACGAAGCTGCGGACCTGCTCGTGCAGGTCGGCGCCCTCCAGCACCCGCCGCCGCTCGGCGTAGATGACCGTGCGCTGCCGGTTCATCACCTCGTCGTACTTCAGGACGTTCTTGCGGATCTCGAAGTTCTGCTGCTCGACCTGGTGCTGCGCGGAGGCGATCGCCTTGGACACCATGCCCGACTCGATCGGCACGTCGTCCGGGATGTTGAGCCGCGTCATGATCATCTCGACCCGGGCCGAGTTGAACAGCCGCATGAGGTCGTCCTCGAGCGAGAGGTAGAAACGCGACTCGCCGGGGTCGCCCTGACGGCCGGAACGACCGCGGAGCTGGTTGTCGATGCGCCGCGACTCGTGCCGCTCGGTGCCCAGCACGTAGAGGCCGCCGGCCTCGGTGACCTCCTCGTGCTCGGCCTTGACGGCCTCCTTCGCCTTCTCCAGCGCCTCGGGCCAGGCCTTCTCGTACTCCTCCGGAGTCTCGGAGGGCGACAGGCCGCGCTGCTGAAGCTCCAGGTCCGCGCGGAACTCGGGGTTGCCGCCGAGCATGATGTCGGTGCCTCGACCGGCCATGTTGGTCGCCACGGTGACCGCGCCCTTACGGCCCGCCTCGGCGACGATCGCGGCCTCACGGGCGTGGTTCTTCGCGTTCAGCACCTCGTGGGGCACGCCCTGGCGCTTGAGCATCCGCGAGAGCTTCTCGGACTTCTCGACGCTGGTGGTGCCGACGAGGACCGGCTGGCCCTTCTCGTGGCGCGCCTTGATGTCCTCGACACACGCCTGGAACTTGGCGTCCTCGCTCTTGTAGACGACGTCGGGCTGGTCCTTGCGGACCATCGGCCGGTTCGTCGGGATCGGGACGACGCCCAGCTTGTAGGTCTGGTGGAACTCGTTCGCCTCGGTGGTGGCCGTACCGGTCATGCCGGCGAGCTTCTCGTAGAGGCGGAAGTAGTTCTGGAGGGTGATCGTGGCGAGAGTCTGGTTCTCGTCCTTGATCTTCACGTTTTCCTTGGCCTCGATGGCCTGGTGCATGCCCTCGTTGTAGCGACGGCCGTGCAGGACGCGACCGGTGAACTCGTCGACGATCAGGACCTCGCCGTCGACGACGATGTAGTCCTTGTCCTTCTTGAACAGTTCCTTGGCCTTGAGCGCGTTGTTGAGGAACTGCACGAGGTGGGTGTGCTCGGGCTTGTAGAGGTTGTCGATGCCGAGCAAGTCCTCGACCTTCTCCACGCCCGCCTCGAGGATGCCGACGGTGCGCTTCTTCTCGTCGACGACGTAGTCGCCGGTGCTCTCCTCGCCGTCCTTGCCCTCGGTGCCGCGCCGCAGCCTCGGCACGATCTTGGCGAACTCCTGGTACCACTTGCCCGACTGCTCGCCCGGGCCGGAGATGATGAGCGGAGTCCTGGCCTCGTCGATCAGGATCGAGTCGACCTCGTCCACGATGGCGAAGTTGTGGCCGCGCTGGACGCACTCCTCCTTCGACCACGCCATGTTGTCGCGGAGGTAGTCGAAGCCGAACTCGTTGTTCGTGCCGTACGTGATGTCGGCGTTGTACTGCTTGCGGCGCTCCTCCGGCGACATGTTCGCCAGGATGACGCCGACCTCCAGGCCGAGGAAGCGGTGGACGCGGCCCATGGTCTCGGCGTCGCGCTTGGCCAGGTAGTCGTTGACCGTGACGACGTGGACGCCCTTGCCGGAAATGGCGTTCAGGTACGCGGGAAGCGTACAGGTGAGCGTCTTGCCCTCACCGGTGCGCATCTCGGAGATGTTGCCCATGTGCAGGTTGGCGCCACCCATGAGCTGCACGTCGAAGTGGCGCTGCCCGAGGACTCGTCGAGCGGCCTCGCGGACGGTCGCGAACGCCTCCGGCAGCAGGTCGTCGAGGGACTCGCCCTCGGCGTGGCGCTGCTTGTACTCGGCGGTCAGTGCGCGGAGCTCGGCGTCGGACAGGCTCGTGAAGTCCTCTTCGATGGAGTTGACCTGCTCGGCGATGCGCTTGAGCTTCCGCAGAGTCTTGCCTTCGCCGGCGCGAAGGATCTTGTCGAGAATGGCTGGCACTTTTAGTAAAGCTCCTCGCAGGTCTACCCCGGCCGATCACCGGGGTGTGAGGACGAGACATACTTCCCCGCTAGCCATCGTAGGCGGTTCCAGTACCAGACACACCCACCTGCAATCGACGGAGCGCCGCGGCACAATCGCATAACTCATAGGGGGAAAACCGCGCCCAAGGATCCCCCGATGTTCCGACCACCTCTGCCATCAGGTAGAAAACGGGGTATGGCACAGAGCGGACACCAGGGCAGCCACGCGGGTAGCGCCAAATCTTGGCTCGCCGTCTCCATCATCCTCATCGGCTTCACTGTCGGGGGCGTGGCGCTGACCCTCGGCCCGAACTGGCTCTTCGTCTGGATCGGCGTGGGCATCTGCGCCGTCGGCGGGCTCCTCGCGCTCGCGTTCGACATCTTCTCGGACGTGATCGTGGACGCCCCCAGGGAGATTCCGGTCCAGGAGCACCACTCGCCGTTCGAGCACCGGTCCATCACCTCCTGAGGCCGTCCCGGACCCGGATCCGAACCACCGTAAGCGTTTTGTCGGTCACGGCGTCTAGCATCTGTGGCTGTGACCGACCTGACCGCCGATCTCACCGCTGACGAGGCCCGCAGGATCATCCTCCGGGCCCAGGGTTTCCTCGGCGCCGCGGCCCGCGGCGGCGGCGTCTCCGCCATGCTGCGGCGCGTCGGCGCCGTCCAGCTCGACACCATCTCCGTCCTCGCCCGCTCCCATGAGCTCGTCGCGTACGCGCGCCTGGGGGCGGTCGGGCGCCCCGCGGTCGAGCGGGCCTACTGGGACGACCCCGCCCGGGCCTTCGAGTACTGGTGCCATGCCGCCTGCATCCTGCCCGTCGAGCAGTGGCCGCTGTACGCCTTCCGCCGCCGGGCCTACCGGGAGCGGCGGTTCCGCTGGCACGAGGTGCCGCCCGTCGTCGACAAGGTCCTGGAGCAGGTGCGCACGGACGGCCCGCTGACGACGGCCGACATCGGCGGCGCCAAGAACGGGGGCCCGTGGTGGGACTGGTCGGACACCAAGATCGCGATTGAGTTCCTGCTCGACATCGGTGAGGTCGTCTGCACCCGCCGCGTCGGCTGGCGGCGCGTCTACGAGCTGGCCGAGCGCGCGGTCCCCGCGGACCTGCTCGCGCAGGACCTGTCCGACGAGGAGTGCGTGGCCCGGCTGACCGCGATCGCCGGGCGGTCGCTCGGCGTGGCGACCAGGGCGGACCTGGTCGACTTCACCCGCGTCAAGGGCGGGCACGCCGCCATGCTCGACGAGGCGCTGCTGAGCGGCGCGGCCGGCCTCGTGCCCGTACGCGTGTCGGGTTGGCCCGCACGGCGCGGCGCGGACGCGGGCGGGCCGAACGCCTGGGCCGATCCCGCGGCGCTGGACGGCGAGCCGCGCGGGCGGCACCGCACCACGCCGCTGTCGCCGTTCGACTCGCTCATCTGGGAGCGGGCGCGGGCGGAGCGGGTGTTCGGCCTCAACCACCGCCTGGAGGCGTACGTCCCGAAGGACAAGCGGGTGCACGGCTACTTCGCGATGCCGGTGCTCGCGGGCGGACGGATCATCGGCCGGGTCGACCCGGCCCGCGAGGGCGCCACGCTGGTCGCCCGGCAGGTCGGCTTCGAGCCGGGCGGCGGCCGCACGAGGGCCGTGGAGGCGATGAGCGACGCCCTGTGGGAGGCCGCGAGCTGGGTCGGCTGCACCGACGTGCGGGTGGAGCGGGTCACCGCCCCGGACCTGGAGGCCCCGTTGCGCGCCGCCGTGGCCCGTGGTCCCGAGGGGGCGCCGCCGGCCAAGCCATCGCCAAGTGCCCCCTGAGGACCTGTTCCGACAGTGGACGCATGACGACAGACGACGCGGTCACCCCGCTCAGGTGATCTCCAGCAGCCGCTCGCGCACGGCGTAGACCACGGCCTCCATGCGCGAGTGGAGCTGGAGCTTCTCCAGGATGTTGCGGACGTGGTTCTTCACCGTGTTCTCGGAGATGAACAGGTCCTTGGCGATCTCGCGGTTGTTCATGCCCTTCGCCACGAGGCGCAGGACCTCCATCTCCCGCTCGGTCAGGCGGGGAACCGGGAGCTGGGGCGGCCGCTCGGCCTCCTTGCGGCTCATGTTCGCGAACTCGCTGATCAACTTGGCCGCCATGGCGGGGTTGATGAGCGACTGACCCTCGTGGACGCCGCGCACGGCGTCGGGCACCTCGTCGATCTGGACGTCCTTGAGCAGGTATCCGGTGGCACCCGCCTTGATCGCCTCGAAGAGGTCCTCCTCCTCGTCGCTGACCGTCAGCATGATGATCCGGGTGCTCGGCACCGACTCCTTGATCTTCCGGGTCGCCCCGATGCCGTCCAGCCTCGGCATGCGGACGTCCATCAGGACCACGTCCGGCATCAACCGGTCCGCGAGCTCGACGGCCTCCTGGCCGTCGTTCGCCTCGCCTACCACCTCGATGTCCGCCTCCGCGGCCAGCGCGAGCTCCAGACTGCGGCGGATCAGCGCGTGATCGTCCACGATCAGCACACGGATCGGCTCGCTTCGACCGGCTGCTCGGGCCGCCTCGTCGGGTCGGGTCACGGAACCTCCTTGCGGGGGCCAAGGACGCTGGATCGCCATCATTACACGGGTGCCAGGGTGGTTAGGGATCTTGTCGCGCCCGTCCGTCCCTCTCCGCCCGGTTTCTGCCCGGATGTGCGGAGCCCCGGCCCAGATGTCCGGGCCGGGGCGCCTCGCGGAAGCTAGCTCTCGACGAGCCTGAGGACTCCGTAGTCATAGCCACGCCGGCGGTAGACGACGCTCGGCTGGCCCCCTTCCTTGTCCCGGAAGAGATAGAAGTCGTGACCCACCAGCTCCATCTCCAGGAGCGCCTGGTCGATCGTCATGGGGTCGGCCTTGTGGAACTTCTCGCGTACGATCAGCGGTCCTTCGCCGTCCATCTCGATGGGCACGATGGGCTCGGACGTCGCGCCCCGCTCCGCGGCGATCTCCGCCGGGATCTCCGCGACCGGCGTCGGCTCCGGTTCCTCCCGGAGGGTCTGGATCTCCCCCTGGACGTCCGCCACCGCGGTGTACGAGGCGACCGAGCGAGGATAGTTCTTCCCATGGTGGATCTTGCGGCGGTCGGCCAGGCGCCTCAGCCGCTCCTCCAGCTTGCCGATGGCGATGTCCAGCGCCGAGAACCGGTCGTCCGCACAGGCCTCGGCGCGAATGGCGGGGCCCCGCGAGTGGATCGTCAACTCCACCCGTTCACGTTGCCCACTCTGCCGGTGATTGGGCTCTTTCGAGACCTCTACGTCGATCTGGATGAGCTTGTTGTTGAGCTTCTGGATCCTGGCCAGCTTGGACGTCACTTGATCGCGGAACCGGTCACCTACAGTGGTGTGCCGTCCCTTGACGATGATTTCCACGCAAAGCCCCCCTTCGCACATCGACGGTGGTGCACGCGCTCCTTGGACACCCGTCCGGCCGACCTGGTCTTCGTCCCCACATCCGCCTGCTGAGAGATTCGCAGCTCACTCGCCACTACTACCCTTCTCCTCTGACGGGGGACATCTGGACCCCCGGGAGGGCAGGACTTACCTCTAAGCCGCACCGTGATCGGTCGACCAAGAGTCGCCTTACGTGGGCCGTTTCGCCTGCGGCTGGCATCGGCTAGCCAGGCCGGACTCCGCGATGGAGTCGGCCCGGCGCAACCACGGACCCGAACGGGTGCCATGTCTGAACGCTAGTCGCTACCGCCTCGAATGTCAGCCAGGAGATCGGCTAAACGATCACTTTGCGTGATCCCGGTTGCCGTCTCGCCGATGGAAAATTCGCGGTCATGTTCTGGGAATCCCCGCCAGCGCGGCATTCACACCTGCACTGAGCAGGTAACTCACCGCAAATCCGGCATAGAGCCGCCCCGCCGCAGGGCACCCTCGGCTTGCACCAGTCTTTACTGTCGGTGATGTTCACCAATCCGGCGTCTCCGGCGTGTCGCGGCGATCGTCACCGCCACGGCCGGCTCCGTGCCCGTGGCGCGCAGCGCCCTGGCCGCCTCCGCCAGCGTCGTCCCGGTCGTCACGACGTCGTCCACCAGGACCACGGCGACGGCCCCCGGACGGCGGCCGGAGGGCCGCAGCCGCGCCGCCGCGCCCGGCGCGACCTCGAAGGCGCCCGACAGGTTGACGGCCCGCTCCGCCGATCCCAGCCCCGCCTGGTCGGCCACGCGCCGGCCCTGACGGAGCAGGGGCGCGAGGGCGGCGGGGCGGCCCCGCCGGCACAGCTCCCGGGCCGCCGCCGCGGCGAGGCTCCGCACGGGATCGTGCCCGCGGCGGCGGGAGGCGGCCCTGGCGCTCGGAACCGGCACCAGCCACAGCTCGCGGTCCGCTTCCCCGTCCGCCGCCCACGCGGCCACACAGGCGCTCACCGAGGCGGCCAGGGCCGGCACCAGGGCCGTACGGCCGCGTTCCTTGTGCGCGAGGATCATCCGGCGGGCCGCTCCGTCGTAGACGGTGGCCGACCAGCAGTCCGGCAGGCCCGCGGGCGGCGGATCCGGCGGCCGGGGAGCAGGCTCCCGCAGCAACCCGGCCGTGCAGGACGGGCAGGCCATGGTGCCCGGCGCGCCGCATCCGGCGCAGCGGGGCGGAAGGATCAGGTCGAGCAGGGCCGCCGGCACGCGCCCAGCATGCCGCCCGCCACCGACAATCCGCTCCGGGCGGCTCAGCCGAGGGGGTAGACGGGGTTGGTGGCGCCGTTGTAGGCGCGCGGGGTCCAGGCGTGCTTGTCCATGCTGTAGGTGAGCACCTGGCCGTCGTCGGCCGCCGCGAGGACGTGGTCGGGGGCGGCGGCGACCGACTTGACCTTCGAGTCGAGCTTGATGGGCCCGTCACCCGGGACGACGCCCTCCATCACCGACCACGTGACCAGTTCCTGGCCGCTCCTGCCCTCCGACAGCACGAGCAGGTCGGCGGCGTCCTGCCACGCGATGTCCTTGATCTTCTGCGCGTCGCGCGGCTCGATGAGCGTCCGTATGGACTCGATCCGGGTCTGCTGGCCGTTGCGGACGATCGTGCCGATCTTCACGGAGGTGCCGAGGCCGTCGTCGAGGATCGCGGCGACGCGGGCGCCGTCCCGGGAGACCCGCAGCTTGACGATGCGCCCGTACGACAGCTCCTCGTTGACGTCCACCCGGCGGGCCCGGCCGTTCTCGGCCACCCAGACCCGGCTCTCGTGCGGGTTGACCCTCTCGGCCGACCAGACGGCCCCGTACCGGTCCCAGGAGGGCGGGCTCATGTCCCCGCCCGCGATCCACCGCTGCCACTGGCTGCCCGGTGTCATCGGGGCGGCGTAGACGCCGTCGCCGTTGACCAGGGCGGCCACGAGGGGCGGGAAGTCCCCGGGGTCGGAGACGGCCGGCTGGGAGAACTTCCCGGCCTGCTCGCCCGCCGCGCCGGGCACCGGCGTGCCGTCGCCCTTCTCCTTGAACTGCAGCAGCCTGCCGCCCTGCATGTAGTACGCCTGCACCGAGCCGGTCAGCACGCTCGGGTCGTAGCGGGCGTAGTCGGCGGGCCGGAAGCGCAGCCCCGAACCGCCGTTCGCGCGGATCTCGACGGTCCGGCCGGTCACCAGCTCGCCGAGCGTCCAGACGAGCTGGGCCTTCAGCGCGTCGAGACGGTCGGAGGGCACCGACTCCAGCTCCGCGGAGAAGTCGATCACGACCGTGTCGCCCTCGACCGTGATGCGGTTGAGCTGCGTTCCCGGCGGGAAGGCGCTGCTGACCGCGTTCCTGATGGACGAGGTCGGTCCGGCGAGCAGGCGGCGGACCAGCGTCTCCGGCACCCCCCGGCTGGGCTCGACGGGCGCCCACACGCGGTCGGCCACGAGGCCGACCTCCCCGGTGGCCGGCGGATAGTACAGGTCCACCTTCCGGTACGCGCGCCACAGGTCGTCGTACGACAGCAGGCGGGAGTCGGGCGGCACGTCGATCCGCCACTCGCCGTTCTGCTTGACCAGCGTGAACGGCTCGACGAAGTTGCCGGCGGCCGGGGTGGACCTGCCCTCCTCGTCGATCGTGGCGACCGCCGTGCCCTTCATCGTCACCGTCGTCCGGCTCACCTCCTGGAGGTTCTGCGCGCGGTCCGACTCGATCTTGCCCTCGTAGATCCGGGTCTGCCGCCACGGGTTCCAGACCTTGGCCGCGCCGGGGGTGAGGTACTCCCTGGCGACGCTCAGGTTCCGGTCGTCGAAGGCCGCCATGGCCGCCTGGAAGCCCTTGACGATGTCCTCGGGCAGGGCGCCCTTCTTCGGCCGTGTGGCGATCAGCCGCACGTACGGCTGGCTGAGCGTGTCCTTGCCGTGGTCCTCCTGGGCCGGGCGGGGGCTGCCGCTCGTGGGCACGGTGGCGCACCCCGCACCGCCGGTGACCAGGACGAGCGCCGCACCGGCGACAGCGGTGAGACGGCGGGCGCCGAGCCGCTCACTCCGCATCGAAGGCCCCCGCCTCCGCGTTCTCCCGCGCCCGCGGCGCCGCCTCCGGCGCGACGCCGGCGGCCGGGGTCAGGACCGGCGTGGCGTGGCCGCGCCACGTGCGCCGCATCTCGACCTCCGGCGGCACGAGCGGGAGCGGCGACCCGCGCAGCGGGGCGCCCGCGACGCGCGGCAGCGACAGGCGGAACTGGCTGCCCTCCCCCGGAGCGCCCCACGCCTGGAGCCAGCCGCCGTGCAGCATGGCGTCCTCCCGCGAGATCGCCAGGCCGAGCCCGGTGCCGCCGATGGTCCGGGCGCGGGAGGGGTCGGCCCGCCAGAAGCGGTCGAACACCATCGTCTCCTCACCCGGCTTCAGGCCGACCCCGTGGTCGCGTACGGCCACGGCCACGGCGTCGCGGTCGGCGCCGAGCGTGACGACGATGTCCTTGCCCTCGCCGTGCTCGATGGCGTTGAAGAGCAGGTTGCGCAGGATGCGCTCGACCCTGCGGCTGTCCACCTCGGCCATGCAGGGCTCGTTGGGCAGGCGCAGCTCGAACCGGGTGGCCTGCCGCTCGGCGAGCGTCTCGGAGTCGCCCACCGCGCGCAGCACCACGTCGCGCATGTCGACGGGATCCAGGTCGAGAGTGGCCGCGCCCGCGTCGTACCGGCTGATCTCCAGCAGGTCGGCGAGCATCGACTCGAAGCGTTCGAGCTGGTTCTGCATCAGTTCGGCGGCCCGGGCGGAGGCGGGATCGAAGTCGTCGCGGCCCTCGTACAGCAGGTCGGCGGCCATCCGGACGGTCGTCAGCGGCGTGCGCAGCTCGTGGGAGACGTCGGAGACGAACTGCCGCTGCACCTGCGAGAGCTCCTCCAGCTGGTGGATCTTCAGAGCGAGATTGGACGCCATCTCGTTGAACGAGGTCGCCAGCCGGGCGAGGTCGTCCTCCCCGCGCACCTTGAGCCGCTCCTCGAGACGGCCGGCGGCGAGCCGTTCCGCGGCCTGGCGCGCGAGCCGTACGGGCGTGACCACCTGCCGCGTGACCAGGAAGGCGACACCGGCGAGCAGCAGCACGAGCGCGGCTCCCGCGCCGAAGACCATCTGCTGCACCGTGAGCAGCGTCTTCTCCTCGTCGCCGAGCGGGAAGACGTGGTAGATCTCGTAGGTCCCGTTGACGCGGGCGCCGACCACCATGCCGCTCTCGGGCTGCTTGGCCCCGATGTAGCGGATCGTCGTGAACGCCTTCCAGAGCGACTGCTCCTCGCTGCCCTGCACCTTCTCCCGCAGCGAGACCGGGATGCTCGACCAGTCGACCTGGCCGGACGCCCGGCCCTCGCCGACCGAGACCTCGTTGAAGACGACGACGTCGTAGCGGCCGCCGGAGCGGTCGGTCAGGGCCTTGGCCGCCGCGTCGACGGGGTTGACCGTCTGCCCCTGAGCCGTGGCGTCCTGGGCGTTGTCGGTCACGTCCGCCGGTTGGGTTAGGTAGCCGCTCGCGGTCGCGACGTTCGCCCGGGACTCCTCGACCGCCGCCACCTCGCTGGAGGTCAGCACCGAGGCGCTGATCGACTGGTACAGGAAGACGCCGAGGACGGCCACGACGGCCATCGACAGCACGAGTGTGCTGGTGACAACGCGAAGCTGGAGCGAGCGGCGCCAGGCGCGCCGCAGCCGGCCCGCGAGGCGGCGCGTGCGTCTGCGGACCCCACGGGCGATCTGGCCCGGGGTCCTGCGACGGGGTTTCCTCGCGGGGACCGGCATGACGGTGACGACCGGCTCAGGCCGGTCCGGCCTTGTAACCCACGCCCCGGACCGTGACGACGATCTCGGGGTGCTCGGGGTCCTTCTCGATCTTCGCGCGCAGGCGCTGGACGTGCACGTTCACGAGACGGGTGTCGGCGGCGTGCCGGTAGCCCCAGACCTGCTCCAGCAGCACCTCGCGGGTGAAGACCTGGCGGGGCTTGCGGGCCAGCGCGACCAGCAGGTCGAACTCGAGCGGCGTGAGGTTGATGGTCTCCTCGCCGCGCTTGACCGAGTGGCCGGCCACGTCGATGGTGATGTCGCCGATCTGCAGGATCTCGGGGGTCGGCTCGTCGGTGCGGCGCAGGCGGGCGCGCACGCGGGCGACGAGCTCCTTGGGCTTGAACGGCTTGACGATGTAGTCGTCCGCGCCGGACTCCAGGCCGAGCACGACGTCGATGGTGTCGCTCTTGGCCGTGAGCATCACGATCGGGACACCGGACTCCGCGCGGATGCGGCGGCAGACGTCGATGCCGTCGGCGCCGGGGAGCATCAGGTCGAGCAGGACGAGGTCCGGCCGGGTGTCCCTGAAGGCGTCGAGCGCCTTGTCGCCATCGGACACGAACGACGGCTCAAAACCCTCCCCGCGCAAGACGATGCCGAGCATCTCGGCGAGAGCGGCGTCGTCGTCGACGACCAGCACGCGTCCTTTCATGGCCCCTCATTCGTACGCGTATGGGAGATTTGGGCGTTTGTCACAGGTTCCCCCGCAGGCTACCGGTGGCCGCCACTTGGGTGTTACACGACCATGACAGAGGTTGGAGTTTAGGCGCAGCAGACGTAGCGCGCGATTATCTGACCAGATGCGGTCACACCGGCGGGAATCCCGTGGTGCGGTCACGTTCCAAGTGTGCTCCCGCACCCCCTGTTTCGGCCATCCCCAGAGAGCCTCGCGTACGGTCGCGCGGCAGGCCCGTACATCATGCCAGGATTGGGACATGACAGACGGCCCCGGCTCCACCCCCGACGTGCCCTCCGGCTGGGCGGCCGAGCAGCCTCCCCCCTACGGCGGGGCCGCCGGGTCCTGGGCCTCACCCGGCGCACCGGGAGGTCCCGCCGATCCTCCACCCCCCGTTCCGCCGCAGCAGGGAGCGTATCCGCCCGCCTCCCATGCGCCCGCTCCCTATGCGCCCGCTCCGGGAGGGCCGTACGGATACCGGCCGCCGGACGCGCCGCGGCCGGGCATCATCCCGCTGCGGCCGCTGGCGCTCGGCGACATCCTCGACGGCACGATCAAGCTGATCCGCTCGAACCCCAAGGCCACCCTCGGCCTGTCGGCGATCGTGGCGGCGATCACCGCCATCCCGACCGCCATCGGGCAGGCCTTCTCCGCCGGTTCGCTCGGCGAGCTCATGGACGACCCGTACGCCGCCGACGCGGTGAGCGGGCCGCTCGCCGGAGGGGTCTCGCAGCTCGTCGGCGGGATCGTCGGCTACGCCATGACGTTCGTGGGCACGACGATCCTCACCGGCGTCCTCACCCGGGTGCTCGGGCGCGCGGTGTTCGGCGGGCGCATCACGGTGGGCGAGGCGTGGCGGCTCGCGCGGTCGCGCGTGCCCGCGCTGTTCGGGCTGGTGCTGCTGCAGGCGCTCATCCTCCTGCTGCCGTTACTCGCGCTCGTCGCGGTGTTCGTGAGCCTGGCCGCGGCCGGCGCGTTCGACGGCACGGTGGGCACCACCGCCGGGGTCGGGGTCCTCGTCGGCCTGCTGTTCTTCCTTGCCTACGTCCCGTACCTGCTGTTCTTCTACACGCGCATGTCGCTGGCGGCCCCCGCGGTCGTGCTGGAGGGCCGCGGGGTCACCGACGCCATGAGCCGCTCGTGGCGTCTGGTGAAGGGCGACAGCTGGCGGGTGCTCGGCATCCTGCTGCTCACCTCCCTGCTCGCGGCCGTCATCAGCGGCGTGCTGGCGGTGCCGTTCACGTTCGGCGGCACGCTCGTCGGGATACTCAGCGGCGGCACCGCGGCCGGGACCGTCTTCGCGGCGATCCTCCTGACGGCCGGCCAGGTCCTCGCCTCCATGATCACTTACCCCTTCTCGGCGGGCGTGGCCGGGCTGCTGTACGCCGACCGGCGGATGCGGGCCGAGGCGTTCGACCTCGTGCTGCAGACGGCGGCGGCGCGCAACCAGTCGCAGGGCTGGGTGCACGCGGGGATCGACGACCTGTGGCACCCGGGCTACGGCGCCGAGCCGGGCTCCGCGCCCCACCAGGGGGCTCCGCCGTACGGGCCGTACGGCCCGCAGGCGTGACGGCCGTGCGGGCCGCCGCACTGCTCGCCTCGCCCGTCGACACCGGCCGCGACGAGGCCGCGCGGGAGGCGGCGCGCGAGCTGTCAGGGGCGGGCTACCAGCACGAGCCGCTGTTCGACCGGCTGTGGCGGGAGATCTCGCAGTTCTTCGGCGACCTGCTGAGCGGCGGCGGCACGGGCGAAGGCGGCGTCGTGGCACTCGTCCTCCTCGCCGTCCTCCTCGCCGTCCTGGCCGTGCTGCTCCTGTGGGCCCTGCGCCGCTTCTCCGGCGGCCGGCGTACGGAGAGCGGAGCGGTGTTCGGACAGCGCGAGCGGACCGCCGCCGAGCATCGCGCCGAGGCCGAACGCCTGGCGGCCGAGGGCGGCTGGGCCGGCGCCATCCAGGAGCGGCTGCGCGCCATCGCCCGCGAACTGGAGGAACGCGCCGTCGTCAGCCCGATGCCGGGCCGGACCGCCGATGAGCTGGCCGAGGCCGCCGGGCAGGCCCTGCCGTCCCACGCGGCCGACCTGCGCGCGGCGGCACACCTGTTCGACGACGTGACCTACGGCGGTGCGGGCGGCACCCGGGAGGGTTACCTGACGCTCACCGCACTGGACGAACGCCTGCGGTCGGCCCGCACGGGTGCGGCCGCATGACCGTCAGGACGCCGGGACGCGCGCGGCAGACGGCCTGGGTCACGCTGCTGGCGGCGCTCGTGCTGGCCGCGGCGGCGCTGCCCGTACTGCTGTCGGGGGGACCGTCCGGGGGCCGTGCCCTCGATCCCGGCGACACCTCTCTACAGGGCGGCGCCGCCCTCGCCCGGCTGCTGGCGGCGCACGGGGTGGAAGTGGTGCGGGCGGAGACCCCCGACGAGGCGGTGGCCGCCGCCGGGCCGCAGACCCTGCTGCTGGTCACGGAGGCGAGCCTCCTGGACCGCGACGCCGCCGGCCGCATCGCCGAGGCGCCCGGCGACCGGCTCCTGGCGGGCTTCGTGCCGTACCTCCGCGTGCTCGCCCCCGGCGTACGCAGGCATGGCGAGGCGCGCACCCGGTCCCGGGCCCCGGAATGCGCGCTGCGGGAGGCCGTGCGGGCCGGCAACGCCTACACCGGCGGCGTGTCCCTCACCGGGCCGCCGGGGGCCACGGGCTGCTATCCGGCCGGCGACGGGCACACCCTGGTCCGTTACACCGCGGACGGGCACACGGTGACCGTGCTGGGCGACGCGTCGTTCCTGACCAACCTGCGTCTCGCGGAGGACGGCAACGCGGCGCTCGCGCTGAACCTGGCGGGTGCGCGGACGAAGCTCGTCTGGCTCAGCGCGCCGGACGAGCCCGCCGAGACCGGCGGCGCGACGGACGAGGAGGCCCGATCGCTCGGCGACCTCATCCCCGCCGGGGTGAAGTGGGCGGTCATCCAGCTCGTCGTCGCGGTGGCCGTGGCCGCCCTGTGGCGGGGACGCAGGCTCGGGCCCGTCGTGGTCGAGCGCCTGCCCGTGGTCGTGCGGGCGGCGGAGACCGTGGAGGGCCGCGGACGCCTCTACCGGTCCCGCCGGGCCAGGGACCGGGCCGCCCTCGCGCTGCGGGCCGCCGCGGCCGACCGGCTCGCCCCCCGCCTCGGACTGCCCCGCACCGCCACCCCGGAGGAGGTCGCCGTCGCGGCGGCCGCCCGTACCGGCCGGGACCCGCAGCCCGTGCTGACGCTGCTGTGCGGCCCGCCGCCCGGGGACGACACCGCGCTGGTGGCCCTCTCCGCCCACCTGGACACACTCGAAAGGCAGGTACGAGACTCTTGACCATTCCTGAATCGGACGCCGCGCGCGACGCGCTCGCGGCGCTGCGGGCGGAGGTGGCCAAGGCGGTCGTGGGCCAGGACCCGATCGTCACCGGCCTGGTCATCGCGCTGCTGTGCCGGGGTCACGTGCTGCTGGAGGGCGTGCCCGGCGTGGCCAAGACCCTGCTCGTACGCACGCTGTCGGCCACGCTCGCACTGGACTTCAAGCGGGTGCAGTTCACCCCCGACCTCATGCCGGGCGACGTCACGGGGTCGCTGGTCTACGACGCGCGGACGGCGGAGTTCGAGTTCCGCGAGGGGCCCGTCTTCACCAACCTGCTGCTCGCCGACGAGGTCAACCGCACCCCGCCGAAGACCCAGGCCGCCCTGCTCGAGGCCATGGAGGAACGGCAGGTCAGCGTCGAGGGCCAGGCCCGCGCGCTGCCCGATCCGTTCATCGTGGTGGCGACGCAGAAC
Source organism: Microbispora sp. NPDC004025 (assembly GCF_053604425.1). Taxonomy (NCBI): domain Bacteria; kingdom Bacillati; phylum Actinomycetota; class Actinomycetes; order Streptosporangiales; family Streptosporangiaceae; genus Microbispora; species Microbispora sp. NPDC004025. Next base: position 171,465 of record NZ_JBSGHN010000003.1, read on the forward strand.
CCCGTCGAGTACGAGGGCACCTACCAGCTTCCCGAGGCGCAGCTCGACCGGTTCCAGCTCAAGCTGACCGTGCCGCTGCCGCCGCGCGATCAGGAGATCGCCGTGCTGGAGCGGCACGCGCTCGGCTTCGACCCGCGCGACCTGTCGGAGATCAAGCCGGTGGCGTCCGCGGCCGACCTCGAGGCGGGACGCCGGGCGGTCGCCCAGGTCCACGTGGGAGCCGAGGTGCTCGGCTACATCGTGGACGTCGCCCGGGCCACCCGGCAGTCGCCCTCGCTGCAGCTCGGCGTCTCCCCCCGGGGGGCCACCGCGCTGCTGGCCGCCGCCCGCGCGTGGGCCTGGCTGTCGGGCCGGTCGTACGTGACGCCGGACGACGTGAAGGCCCTGGCGCGGCCCGCCCTGCGGCACCGGGTGGGGCTGCGCCCGGAGGCCGAACTGGAGGGCGCTACCCCCGACGGCATCCTGGAGGGCATCCTGGCCGCCGTCCCCGTTCCCCGGTGAGGGCCGCGTGGCGCTGACCGGACGCGCGGGACTGCTCGCCGCCCTCGCCGCGATCGTCGTGCTCCTCGCTCCCGAGCCCGGCCTGGTCGTGCCGGCCGCGCTGCTCGTGCTCGCCGCGCTCGTGGCGGCCGACCTGCTGCTCGCGGGAGCCGTGCGCGGGCTGCGGTTCGAACGCGACGGCGAACGGCGGGTGCGGCTCGGGCAGTCGGCGGCGATCGGCCTGATCGTGGACAACCCCGGCCGGCGGCGGGTCCGGGGTGTCCTGCGCGACGCCTGGCAGCCTTCGGCCGGGGCCGCTCCGCGCCGGGCGGCGCTCGACGTGCCGCCCCGCGAGCGGCGGCGCCTGGTCACGACGCTGACGCCCACCCGCAGGGGTGATCGGGAGGCCGTCGCCGTGACGGTCCGCTCGGCCGGGCCCCTCGGCCTGGCGGCCCGGCAGCGCACGTTCCACGTGCCGTGGACGGTCCGCGTGCTGCCGCCGTTCCTCAGCCGCAGGCATCTGCCCGCACGGCTGGCCCGGCTGCGCGAGCTCGACGGGCGGCATCCCGCGCTGGTGCGCGGCCAGGGCACCGAGTTCGACTCGCTGCGCGAATACGTGGTCGGCGACGACGTCCGCTCGATCGACTGGCGGGCGAGCGCCCGGCGCAGCGACGTCGTCGTGCGGACCTGGCGGCCCGAACGCGACCGCCGCGTGCTGATCGTGCTCGACACCGGCCGCACCTCGGCGGGCCGGGTCGGGGTGGCGCCGGTGCCCGGCTCCGGCCCTTCCGGGTGGCCCCGGCTGGACTGGTCGATGGACGCGGCGCTGCTGCTGGCCGCCCTCGCCTCCCGGGCCGGCGACCGCGTCGACTTCCTCGCCTACGACCGCGCCGTGCGGGCCCAGGTGTCCGGCGCGTCGCGGACCGAGATGCTGTCGTCGCTGGTGAACGTGATGGCGCCGATCGAGGCGGAGCTCGTCGAGGCCGACGCGGCCGGGATGGTGGCGGCCGTGCTGTCGAGGGCGAGGCGGCGCTGCCTGGTGGTGCTGCTGACCGACCTGAACGCGGCGGCAATGCAGGAGGGCCTGCTGCCCGTGCTGCCCAGCCTGTCGTCCCGGCACATGGTCCTGGTGGCCTCCGTCGCCGATCCGCGGGTGGCGGACATGGCGGCCGGGCGGGGCACCGCCGAGGCGGTCTACGACGCCGCCGCGGCCGAGCGGCTGCGCGGCGAGCGTCGCGAGATCACCGCCGTGCTGCGCCGTCACGGTGTGGAGGTCGTGGACGCCCTGCCGGAGGACGTCGCCCCCGCGCTGGCCGACGCGTATCTCGCTCTGAAGGCCGCCGGCCGTCTCTGAGTTCTACGCGGTGGGTCAGGCGGTCGGGGCGAGATCGGGGGCGTGCTCGATGTCCCCCGTCTCGTTCGCGCGTTCCGCACGGCGGCCGAAGACGATCACGTATGCCAGGAAGAGCGCCTCCGCAAGCGCGCCGATCGAGATGCGCGCCCAGGTCGGCAGGCCCGACGGGGTGACCCCCGCCTCGATGAGCCCGGACACGAGCAGCACCACGACCAGCCCCAGCGCGACGCTCATCACAGCCCTGCCCTGCTCGGCCAGCGCCTCCGCGCGACGCCTCGGGCCGGGATCGATGACGGTCCAGCCCAGCCGCATCCCGGCGCCCGCCGCCAGGAAGACCGCGGTCAGCTCCAGCATGCCGTGCGGCAGGATCAGCCCCCAGAACACGTCCGCCTTGCCGTGCGAGTGCATCAGGCCGCCCAGGAGCCCCACGTTGGCGGCGTTCTGCCACAGGATCCAGGGAATGGGCAGGCCGAGCAGGATCGCCGAGACCACGACCTGCATGGACACCCAGGCGTTGTTCAGCCACACGTGACCGGCGAACGACGCGGCGGGATTCTCCGAGTAGTAGTCGGCGAAGTCGTGTTCGACGATTTGACGGATCTCCTCGGGTGTGCCGACGAGATTCTGCACCGTGGGATCGCCCGCCACCCACACGCCCACGACGTACGCGACCGCGAGTGAGGCGACGGTGGCGCCGATCCACCACCGGCGTGACCGGTAGGCCACCACGGGGAACGACACCGTGAAGAACCGGGCCACCTCCCGCCAGGCCGGGCTGTGGGCGCCGGTGACCGCCGAGCGCGCCCTCGCCACCAGCGACGACAGGCGACCGACGAGGAGGGCGTCGGCCGACCCCGACCGCACGATGGACAGGTGGGTCGCCGCCCTCTGGTAGAGCTCGACCAGCTCGTCGACCTCCGCGCCGCGCAGCGTGCGCTGCCGCCGTACGAGGTCGTCCAACCGGTCCCAGGACGGCTTGCTCGCGGCGACGAACGCATCGATGTCCACAGATCGGACCCTATCGGCGGCAGCCGCGAGGCGGGGCAATCGAAGGCAGTATCGAAGGCAGTAGGGTGCGCAGTGTGTCCGAAGTCGTGACCGGCGAGGCGGTCGTCGTCGAGGTTCGCATCGCTCAGCTCTCCAGCCGCGCCCTGGCCTTCCTCATCGACTGGGTCGTCCAGTGGGCGGCGATGATCACGGCGTTCGTGCTGGTCACGCAGGCGTCCCTGGTGACCGACCAGTCGCTGGCCACCGGTCTGCTCATCCTGTTCATCGTGCTGGTCACCGTGGGCTACCCGGTCGCGTTCGAGACGATCAGCAGGGGCCGCTCGCTGGGCAAGCTCGCCCTCGGCCTGCGCGTGGTGAGCGACGACGGCGGGCCGGAGCGCTTCCGGCAGGCGTTGTTCCGCGGGCTCGCCGGGTTCCTGGAGTTCTGGACGTTCTCCGGCGCCCCCGCGCTCATCACCTCGCTCGTCAACCAGCGCGGCAAGCGCCTCGGGGACCTGTTCGCCGGGACGACCGTCATTGGGGAACGGACGCCGCGCCAGGCCCCGCCGCCGGAGATGCCCCCGCCGCTCGCGTCGTGGGCCGCGACGCTGGAGCTGTCCGGGCTGTCCGACGACCTGGCCAACACCGCGCGGCAGTACCTGTCCCGGTGGCACCAGCTCAGCCCGGGCATGCGGGAGGAGATAGGACTGCGCGTAGCCGGCCAGGTCAGCGCGCAGGTGGCGCCGCCGCCCCCGCCGGGCGTCCCGCCGTACGCCTACCTGGCCGCCGTACTGGCCGAACGCAGGCGCCGCGCGGAGATCCGGCTCGCCCGGGCCCGTTCCGCTTCCCCGCCGTACGGCCCGCAGGGAGACGGCGTTCATCAGGGTCACGGCGTTCATCAGGGGCAATACGGGATTCAGGGCTCCGCCTACCACGCGCCGCCGCCCCCGCCGCGGGAGCCGGCACCGCCGCGCGGAGAGGCTCCGCCGACATCGGGAGGATTTGTTCCGCCGATTTAGGTGTAGGGCCCGATTTGCGGGGCACCTGTGGTCATTGCAGGTCATGGGGCATACCTGCAGTGGGGTTGAGGCGGGCATCGCCGGTGCGTTGAGGGAGAGGCCGCACCGGAGGTGCCCGCCTCCGCGTCTGCGGCTAGTGCCTGCCGTGCTCGCGGTACGAGCCCTGGCTCTGCACGTTGAGGATGTCCATCTTCACGCTCCTGGCCTGGTTCGTACGCGGGTCGTCGATCCGCAGGACGTCGAATCCCGTGTTGAAGTCGCTGCCGTAGATGTAGCCGTTGTAGTAGTAGGCCGACCAGAAGCCGCCGCTCAGCGGCTCCGACCACGGGCCGCGCTCGAAGTAGCCGATCTCCTGCGGATGCGCCGAGTCGGTGAAGTCCCAGATCGAGACGCCGCCCTGATACCACGCCTGCACCATGATGTCGCGGCCCTTCACCGGGATCAGGGAGCCGTTGTGCGCGACGCAGTTCTCGGTGTCGTCCTGGTAGCGGCCGATCTTGAAGTAGCTCTTGAAGACCAGCTTGTTGCCGCGGGTGATGTCGTAGACGGCGTCGGCGCCGCGGTTCGGGCCGATCGCCTCGTTGCAGGTGGCCGCGCTGCCGCCGCCGAGCTCGTCGGTGAAGACCACCTTGGTGCCCTCGTTGTTGAACGTCGCCGAGTGCCAGAAGGCGAAGTTCTCGTCGTCGCGGACGACGTCGAGGACCTTGGGGTGCTCGGGGTCGCGGATGTCCATCAGGATGCCGTCACCCATACAGGCTCCGGCCGCGATGCCCTTCTCCGGGTAGGCGGTGATGTCGTGGCAGCCGGTCGTCGCGAACGTGCCGTCGGGGTAGGACTGCCCGTCGCCCGGGTTGCCGCCATCCGGGAACAGCACCGGCGTCGCCACGACGGAGGCGGCGGTGGGGTTCTCGAGCGGGACCTTGATGATGGAGATCAGGTCGTGCGGCGGCGTGCAGTCGGGGAAGGCCTCCGACGGGCCGTAGGAGGAGACGTAGATGTAGACGTTCTTGCCCCTCTTGTCCGGCACGAGGGTGTGCGTGTGGGACCCGCAGTTCGTCTCCACCGACTTGATGTACTTCGGGTTCGACTTGTCGCCGACGTCGAAGATGCGGACGCCCTCCCACGACTCCTTGACCGACGCCGCCTGGCTCTTGCTGGAGCACGAGTCGTTGTCGCGGGATGAGTCGACGGACCCGAACAGCAGATCGCCGTACACGGACATGTCCATCTGGGAGCCGGGGCAGACCACCGAGCTCACCACCGCCGGCCGCTTCGGATTCCTGATGTCGAAGATCGTGAACCCGCCGTAGTTGCCGACATAGGCGTAGTCGCCCTGGAAGGCCATGTCGGTGTTGATGGTGCCGGCCAGGGCGGCCGGGGTCGGCACGTTCGCGACGTGCGCGACGTTCGGGCTCATCGCGATCTCGCCGGGGGCCAGGACGTCGGCGGCCTGTGCGGGGCCGCCGGCAAGAGCCAGGACGACCGCCGCTCCCGCCACGGCCGGCAGCCGGCTGCTGCGGCGTAAGGTGAACAACTCGCTGTCCTCCTCATAAAAGAGGGAGATAAATGAACGCATCGTCACCTTTGACAGGTCATTCCGCCAGCTGTCAATCTGTCAAGAAAACTGCCACATGTCGCCCTTTGACCTGATGCGGGCACCGGGTTAGCGTCGTGATCATCTCCACACGCTCCGTGACGAGGAGGCGGCGTGCGGGTCGCACGAGTTAGCAGGGTGCGGGTGGCGCTGACCCTTGTCACCGGTGCCGCCCTTCTCCTGGGCGGCTGCTCCCAGGACGTACGCGCGAGCGGGCCGGCGTCGACCGCCCCCGTGATCGCACCCGGCCGGCCCGGGGAGGAGGCCAGGACCCTCAGCCCCGCCGAGGCGGCCACCGCGGTCCCCTCCCCCTCGATCAACGCGGCCGATGTCCGGTACGTCCAGGACATGATCGTCCACCACCGGCAGGCGCTGGACATGGCGGGTCTGGCGCCCGCGCGGGCCTCGTCCGCCAAGCTGAAGGCGCTCGCGGCCCGCATCCACGACGTACAGGGACCGGAGATCCGGGTCATGACCTCCTGGCTGGACCGGGAGCGTCTCCCCCGGCCCGATCACCACGCGAGCCATGAGGACATGCCGGGCATGGCCACCCCGGAGCAGATGAAGGCGCTCAGGGCGGCCCACGGCACCGGGTTCGACAGTCTGTTCCTCCAGTTGATGATCGCTCACCACGAGGGCGCGATCACGATGGCCACGCGGGCGCTCACCGGCGGTCCGCACCTCACCGTCGAACAGTGGGCCACCGATGTGATCGCCGAGCAGACCGCCGAGATCCGGCGCATGCGTGCGATGCAGGACGCCTGAATTCCTGCGCTTCCCCCGGCCGGAAATTGACCCAGCACGCCGATTGCGAGGCTTGAGGCGACACCGGCACCCGGATTTAGCGAGATATGAGCAGTCATATCCGTAACGACTATTTCTCTCCGTTCCTGTGACCCCAGGAAATCGTCCGGCGAGCTTGCCTCCCGCTTCCGGGGTATGACACGATTCATACAAGTTTTCGAATCGGTGGACGGGGGTGTGATGGCAATGTCGAAATTCGATCCTGATCGCCATGACCGTTCGAACGCCCCCGATGACGACTGGTGGGATCAGCTGACAGCCGGTTCGCCATTGTGGTCGTCCGACGGTTCGCTCGCCCGCGACGACTGCCACCCTGAATATTTCTCGATCGCGAGCGATAAAGCCGCATTCGCCGACAATGCGCATAGCGATTCCGGAACCACCGATGCCGGCGCCCCGAATGCGGCTACCGGTGCTGCTCGCGGCCGGTCGTCGTGGGTGTTGTTGACTTCTGTTCGTGAGTCGGCGCAGGCGTTGGCGCTGGCGCCGGTTCCGGACGATGTGGATATCTGCCTGGCCGAGGCCGAGGACCTGTTGTTCGCGCGGGATCGGATCACATGTGCTCTTGCGGATCGGGTGGGGCGGGTGCATCGGGCGGGGCAGGCCAAGCAGCATGGCCATGCCTCCACCCGTAGCTGGCTGCGCACCACAGGCGGGATGACGGTCGCGGGAGCAAGCCGGCTGCTGACCCTGGGCATCGAGCTGGCGCGCCTGCCCCGGGTGCGGGAGATGTTCGCCGCCGGAGGATTGGCGGCGGGGGTGGCCGAGGCCATCTGCGCGGCGGTTGCCGGTCTGTCGGATGAGCAGGCCGGCTTGGCCGAGCCGATCCTGGTGGAGCTGGCGGGCAGGGCGGGGGCGGCGGAGGTGGCCAAGGCGGGCCGTTATCTGCGGGCGGTGCTGGACCCCGATGGTGAAGACCGCGATGAGCGGGCCGACTACGGGCGGCGGTTCCTGCGGGTCCGTCCGGGCAGGGGCGGCGGTCTGGAGGGGGAGTTCTATCTGCCGCGTGAGCACGCCGCCCGGCTGCAGGCGCTGCTGGACGCTTATGCCAAACCCAAAGCCGAGGGCGATGACCGGCCGCTGCGGGTGCGTCAGGCGGATGCGTTCATGGCGTTGCTGGAGGAGAAGATCGCCGCCGAGCTCCTGGTCCTGGTCAACGCCGAATCCCTCCCCACCGACCCCACCCCCGAGCACGCTGGAAGTGCCGGCCACCCCGCGAACGCCGACGCCCCCGAGAGCGCCGACCACGTCGAGACCCCCGAAACCCCTGAAGAGCCCGAGGACACCCAGGACGGCCCCGGCACCCCGGACACGCACCGCGCTCGGAACGCCGAGGCGGCCGAGGACAGCCGGGATGCCCAGCACACCGAAGGCGGCCGGAACACTGCCGATGTAGCCGCTGAGGCCGCCGTCGAGAACGCCGACCAGAGCGCCGCCAACGGCGCCGACCCGGCGACCGGGCCCCGCGACGTGCAGTCCAGCCATGACGCGGCCAGACGCGCGCAGGCGAAAAGCCCACAGCGGAGGGAGTCACAGCAGGAGCCACAGCAGAGCGCGCCGCAGCAGAGCAGCTTGCCGAAGCAGAGGGAGTCACAGCGAGGCTCGTCGCAGCAGAGCACGCCACAGCGGCAGGAGTCGCACTCGCGGGAGTCACGGTGGGGCGAGTGGCACTCGCCTGATCCTCCTGGGGACACCTGTGCCCCTCACACCCACGCCGGGCCTCGGCCTGCGGGGGATGTCCGGCATGGGCCGGGAGGCACGGAAACCCCGTCCGGCACGTCCGGACCAGAGCCGGGGGCGCCTGGCGCCCGGGGATCAGAGCCGGGGTCGCCACCGGGAGCGGCGGCCGGAGGGCTGCCGGGGGCGGGACTGGGAGCGTCGGCCGGAGGGCTGTCGGGGGCGGGGCCGGGCGCGGCATGGGGGACGCTGCTGGGGACGGCGCCGGGGTTGCTGCTGGCGACCGGGCAGGTGCTGCCCATCGCCGGTGTGCACCGCCTGGCCCGCACCTCCACCCTCGTGCGCCTGGTCATGGACGCCGACGGACAGGTGCTCGACATGGGCCGCAAGGTCCGCCTGGCCACCCCGGCCCAGCGGCGGGCCGTCTTCGCCCGCTACGCCACCTGCTGGATCGACGGCTGTCCCCTGCCCGCCACCAGATGCCAGATCGACCACGCCGACAACTGGAGCAGCGGCGGCCTGACCGACCTCAAACTCCTCGGCCCCGCCTGCCAGTTCCACAACCGCGACCGCTACCAACACCCCGACCGTTACACCCGCCACAAGGCAGGCAAAGACCGCTGGGCCTTCACCTACCACCACCCCGGCCACCACCCCAGCAGAGCCCGGCGGGTGCGCGAGTGAGGAGGATCGATGACCGGGGATCAGGACCCGAGACGCCAGGAGTGGAGATACTCCTCCTGCTCGACGGTGAGCGCGTCGATCGAGATGCCGGCCGCGGCCAGCTTGAGGCGGGCCACCTCGGCGTCGATGCCGGCGGGGACGTCGTACACGCCGGGCGTCAGCCGGGCCGACTCGCGCACCAGCCAGGCGACGGCGAGTGCCTGGGCGGCGAACGACATGTCCATCACCGCCGCCGGGTGCCCCTCGGCCGCGGTCAGGTTCACCAGACGCCCCTCCGCGAGCAGCAGCAGCCTGCGGCCGTCGTCGAGGACGTACTCGTCGGTGTTGGGCCTGATCCCGAAGCGCACCTCGCGCGCCATCTCCTCCAGCGCGCGCACGTCGATCTCGACGTCGAAGTGGCCGGCGTTCGCGAGGATCGCGCCGTCCTTCATGACGGCCAGGTGCTCGGCCCGGATGACGTCGCGGTTGCCGGTGACGGTCACGAACACGTCGCCGGTCTCGGCGGCCAGGCTCATCGGCCGCACGTCGTAGCCCTGCAGGGCGGCGTCGAGGGCCTTGACCGGGTCGATCTCGGTGACGACGACCCTCGCGCCGAGGCCCTTGGCCCGCTCCGCGACGCCCCGGCCGCAGAAGCCGAAACCCGCCACGACGACGGTGCGGCCGGCCAGCAGGACGTTGGTGGCCCGCATGATGCCGTCGAGCGTCGACTGGCCGGTGCCGTACCGGTTGTCGAACATCCGCTTGGTCCGGGTGTCGTTCACCGCGACCATCGGGAAGCGCAGCGCGTTCTCCGAGGCCATCTGGCGCAGCCGGATGATCCCGGTCGTGGTCTCCTCGCAACCGCCGATCACGTCGTCGAGGAGTTCGACCCGCTCGGTGTGCAGCGTGTTGACGAGGTCGCATCCGTCGTCCAGGACGATGTGCGGCGCGATGTCGAGCGTCTGGTGGATGTGCCGGTAGTAGGTCTCCATGTCCACGCCGGCGCGGGCGTGCACGGCGATGCCGTACGTCCTGAGCGCCTCGGCGACGTCGTCCTGCGTGGACAGGGGGTTGGACGCGGCCAGGGCGATCTCGGCGCCGCCCTCCCGCAGGGCCCCCATGAGCACCGCCGTCTCGGCGGTCACGTGCATGCAGGCGGCGACGCGCAGGCCGTCGAACGGCCTGTCGGCACCGAAACCGGCGCCGACCGCCCGCAGGACCGGCATCGACCGGGCCGCCCACTCGATGCGGCGCTCTCCGGCCTCCGCGATGCCCGCCGTGATGTCCGGCTGAATCACGCCGTCTACCTCCTGACGAGGGGCGCGGGCCCGGGCCCGCGCCCTCGTCGTGCGACCCGCCTGTCAGTAGCGGTAGTGGTCCGGCTTGTACGGGCCCTCGACGTCGACGCCGATGTACTCCGCCTGCTTCTTGCTGAGCGTGGTCAGCTTCACGCCGAGCGCGTCGAGGTGGAGGCGGGCGACCTTCTCGTCGAGGTGCTTGGGCAGCACGTACACGCCGATCGGGTAGTCGTCGGTCTTCGTGAACAGCTCGATCTGGGCGATCACCTGGTTGGTGAACGAGTTCGACATGACGAACGACGGGTGGCCGGTGGCGCAGCCGAGGTTCATCAGGCGGCCCTCGGCGAGCACGATGATCGAGTGCCCGTCGGGGAACACCCACTCGTCGACCTGCGGCTTGATGTTGATCCGCTCGATGCCCGGGATGCGGGTCAGGCCGGCCATGTCGATCTCGTTGTCGAAGTGGCCGATGTTGGACACGATCGCCTGGTGCTTCATCTGCGCCATGTGCTCGGCGCTGATGATGCCGTAGTTGCCGGTGCAGGTGACGAAGATGTCCGCGATGCCGACGACCTCCTCCAGGGTGGTGACCTGGAAGCCGTCCATGGCGGCCTGGAGCGCGCAGATCGGGTCGATCTCGGTGACGATGACCCGGGCGCCCTGGCCGCGCAGCGCGTCGGCGCAGCCCTTGCCCACGTCGCCGTAGCCGCAGACCACGGCGACCTTGCCGCCGATCAGCACGTCGGTGGCGCGGTTGAGGCCGTCGATCACCGAGTGGCGGCAGCCGTACTTGTTGTCGAACTTCGACTTGGTCACCGAGTCGTTGACGTTGATCGCCGGGAACAGGAGCGTGCCGGACTTGTGCATCTCGTACAGCCGGTGCACACCGGTCGTGGTCTCCTCGGTGACGCCCTTGATCTCCTCGGCCACGCGGGTCCACCACTTGTCCTCGGAGACCGTACGGCGGAGCGTGTCGAGGATGACCGCCCACTCCTCCGGGTCGTCCTCACCGGCGACCGGCACGGCGCCGGCCTTCTCGAACTCCACACCCTTGTGGACGAGCAGCGTGGCGTCGCCGCCGTCGTCGAGGATCATGTTGGGGCCGGAGCCGTCGGGCCAGCGGAGGGCCTGCTCGGTGCACCACCAGTACTCCTCCAGCGTCTCGCCCTTCCAGGCGAAGACCGGGACACCGGAGGGGTTGTCCACCGTGCCGTCCGGGCCGACGACGACCGCGGCGGCGGCGTGGTCCTGCGTGGAGAAGATGTTGCAGCTCACCCAGCGGACGTCGGCGCCGAGCGCGACCAGCGTCTCGATCAGTACGGCGGTCTGGATCGTCATGTGCAGCGAGCCCATGATCTTCGCGCCGCGCAGCGGCTGCGCCGCGGCGTACTCCTTGCGGGTCGCCATGAGGCCCGGCATCTCGTGCTCCGCGAGGCGGATCTCTTTGCGGCCGAATTCCGCCAGCGAAAGGTCGGCGACCTTGAAGTCCATGAGTGTCTCCTCCATTGTCCGTCGGTGCGAGTTTAGGCGTCGCGGACGCGCCGACGCATACGGAGCCGTGCGAACCTGACACAAGAATGTGAGATTCCGTCGCCGACGGGTGCCTGAGGGCCGCCGGACTGTCTAGCGTGGACCCAGGAACGGGGACCGGAGGCACGATGCGCATCACCGAGGCGGCCAGGCGGCTCGGCATGTCCCCCCGCATGCTGCGCTACCGGGAGGCCCTCGGCCTGCTGCCGCCCGTACGGGACAGGGGCGCCCACCGGCGCTTCGGGCCCGACGAACTGGAGGCGGTGCGCCAGGCGATGGAGCTGGAGCGCCGGTTCGACGTCTCGCCGGCCGAGCTGGCCTTCGCGCTCCGGGCGCTGTCCGAGCCCGCGGTGGCCCAGGCCGTACGCGACCTCGGTGTGCGCATCGGGCGCATCCAGGCGCCGCGCCGAGCGCTGGACTTCGAGAAGGAGAAGGCCCTGCGGCTGCTGCGGCAGCGCTGAGTCAGGCGCCGCTGAGTCAGGCGCCGACCACGAGGCGCAGGTCGTCGGCGCGCAGGATGTCGGCCGTGACGTACGGCTGCTCGCTCACGATGTCGGTCATCGTCAGCGGGACGTTCAGAGACGGCACCAGCCTGAGCGCTTTGACCAGGAGGTTCGGGTGCTCCGCCGTGAACTCCTGCGGCAGGCCGAGAAGCTTGGCGGTCATCTTCGTCGTGCAGATCACCACGTTGCCCTCGAAGGTGAACGTGCTGCCGGTCAGCGTCGTCGGGCCCATCGTCTGCGTGGGCCGCTCCAGCACGGCCTTGTCCATCGTGAAGCGGAGCATCTTGACCGTGCCGGTCGCGGTGGGCATCTCGACCACGCCGGTGAACTTCATCCCGGTCATGGTCAGGGAGGGCGCGCGGACGGCGGCCGTCTCGGTCGCGACCCGCACCGCCCCCGGCGCGCTGCCCCCGGGCGTGGACGAGCTCCCCGGTTCGCCCTCGCCGTCCTCCCCGGGCGACGGCGAGGGACTCCTCCTGCCGGTGAGGGACCCCACGGCGTTCTGCAGGCTCGTGGGCAGAGCCGTGGGCAGGGCCGTGGGGACCGCGCTGGGCAGCACCCCGTCGAGGACGTCGGACAGACCGCTGGGAACGGCGCTCGGGACGGCACCGGGCAGGAGGGAGCCGCCCTGCCCGTCCGGACCGGGGTCCTTGGGCGCCATGGCCGTTCCGGCCGCCAGGATCGCGGGAAGCACGGCGATGGCCAGCGCCCTCGTCGCCGGGCCCGGACCTCCGTCCCCGCGTCCGCCGCCGTCCGGCCGCACGCCCCCGTCGCCAGGAGCGTCGCCAGGACCGGCGTCAGGACCGCCGTCAGGGTCGTCACCGTCATCCGGGCCGCCGGGGCTCTCGCCCTCCGGCCCGGACGCGGACGCGCCGCGGACGCGGGCCACCAGGACGCGCGGGCCCTCGCCCGGGGGCTCGGCCACCGGCCGAGGGGGCCGTGTGGCCTCCAGCCGCTCGTCGCCACTGACCACCCGGCGCTCGGTGATGGTGATCTCACCCCCCGCCACGGAGGTCTCCGCAGTGGTTTCGGCGGTGGTTTCGGCGGTGGTCTCGGCGGGCGTCCAGGCGACCGCGAGCGCCCCGCCGACCAGGCCGAGCAGCATGCCGATCAGGAAGCCGCCGAGGTTGGCGTAGACGAACGACGCGATCGAGATCAGTACGGCGACCACGCCGAGGAAGGCCCGCTTGTCGGGCTGGAGCCAGACCATCAGGCCGAGGATGATCAGCACCAACGAGATCAGGTAGGTGGCGCCGATCGTGCCCGATTGGATGACGAGCGGCAGGGCCTGGGTCGCGAACGGAATGCTCAGCAGTTCCAGGCCGGCCGCGAGCACCAGCAGGCCGCCCCAGAACGGCCGCGACCGCCGCCAGGAGCCGCTCATCGCCGCCCGCCGGGGAGCGTGTGTCCGGCCATGTGAAGCACCCGCATCAGAAGCACTCGTGCTTGCCCGGCTCCACCGCCAGCTTCAGCCCCGGCAGCTTGAAGGTCGCCGCGTTGACCGACCAGGAGACCTGCCGGAAGTCTTTGATGGTGATGCCGCTCGCCTGCTGGCCGAACATGCCGGCCGCGCCCGCGGCGCCCGGCAGCTGGTCGAGGGCGCTGGCGTCGCGGCCCGCCTCCAGCTTCGTGAAGACCGCGTTGCCCTCGATCTGCGACGCGTCGACGATCATGTTCTCGGCGGTGACCGGGTCCTTGCCCGTGCCGGCGGTGATCCGGATGGTCACGGCGCCGACGGGCGACTTCACCAGGACCGTCTGGCACATGTTGGTCAGAGTGGCCTTCCGGATGCCGGAGACGGCGACCGGGATCTTCTGGCCCTTCTTGTTCTCGACCGTGCTGCCGTACTGGACGAAGCCCTGGCCCTGCAGGGTGTCCGCGGAGACCTTGAACGTGTCACCCGAGACCACGAACGACGCGCCGATCGCCCCCTCGGCGGTCGCGCCGACCAACACGGACGCGACCGCGAGTGCGGGCACGAAGACGAGCGCGAAGCGCTTCCAGCGCACGCGTCCCTGCCGAACGCGTCCCTGTTGAGCCATGAGTCACCTCTGGGGGAACCAGTCAAATGCAAGAGCAAAGTTACCGATCGGTACCGCAGAGGTTGAAGTGACTCAGCATCACATTTCAATTACGGCGCGCAGCGGGAAACAGCTGACCGTAACGAGAATTCATGCTCCGGTACGCTGCCCCGAGGCGGCGTCCGCCCGGTAGAGGTCCGGCTCCAGGTAGATCACCCGGGCCATGGGAACCGCATCGCGGATGCGCTTTTCGGCCTCGTCGATGCCCCGCGCCACCTCGCCCGCGGTGTCGTCGTGCTCCACCGCGATCTTGGCGGCGACCAGCAGCTCCTCCGGGCCGAGATGCAGGGTGCGCAGGTGGATGACCCGGCTGACCTCGGGAGCGGACTCCAGCGCGGCGCAGATCTTCTCCTCCACCTCGGGGGTCGCGCTCTCGCCGATCAGCAGCGACTTGGTCTCGGTGGCCAGGATGACCGCGATCATCGCGAGCAGCACGCCGATCATGAGAGTGCCGACGCCGTCCCACATGCCGTTGCCGGTGATGACGGCCATCGCCACGCCGAACAGCGCGAAGACCAGGCCCAGCAGCGCGCCGAGGTCCTCCAGCAGCACGACGGGCAGTTCGGGTGCCTTGGCCCTGCGGATGAAGGACACCCAGGACTCCTTGCCCTTGTGCTCCCTCGACTCCTTGATCGCCGTACGGAACGAGAAGCCCTCGGCGACGATCGCGAAGATCAGCACGCCGAACGCCCACTGCGGCGACTCGACGGGGTGCGGGTCGCTGAGCTTGTGCCAGCCCTCGTACAGGGAGAACAGGGCGCCGATCGTGAACAGCACCACGGCGACGACGAAGGCGTAGAAGTAGCGCTCACGGCCGTAGCCGAAGGGATGCTTGCGGGTCCTCACCTTGGCGGCGCGCTTGCCGCCGAGCAGCAGCAGCGCCTGGTTGCCGGAGTCGGCCACCGAGTGGACCGACTCGGCGAGCATCGATGACGACCCGGTGAAGAGGAACGCCACGAACTTCGCCACCGCGATGGCAAGGTTGGCGCCGAGCGCCGCGAGGATCGCCTTGGTACCGCCACCCGCACTCACGTTGAACTCCTCAGATCGAACGGCCGAAGCGATCCTATTGGGAAATCCTCGCCCGGAGTTCCGCCGCGGCCGATGCCGGGTCCATCCCGTACCCGAGAGCGAGGTAGACACTCGCGTAATCGCAGAGGCCGACCAGGGCGGCGAGCCGGTCCAGCGGGTGCGCGCCTTCGGCCATGATCTCGGAGACCGGTACGCCCCGGTCCTCGGCCAGCCGTACGGCGGCCGTGCGGGACGCGGCCACCAAGGGATGCTCCTCCACGTCGCGCAGCAGGAACAGGCGCAGCCGCGGGCTCTCACTTGGCTCGTCGGCGAACGGGTCGGCGAAGACGTCCCGTCCGGCCAGGGGGCCGTCGAACGTCACGATCTGGTTGTGCGCGGCCTCGGGCAGCTCTCCCCAGACCGCCGGGTAGCCCGCGTTTCCACCGAGCCGGTCGGCCAGGCGGCGGGCCGCCACCGCGGCCAGCGGCGAGGTGCCCCAGATGAGCGGAAGCGTCCCGGCCAGTTCCATCGCCAGCGTCTTGCCGGGATTGATGAACGACTCGCTCGACGGGCGGCAGCGATGAGCCAGGTCCTCCAGCCGCGTGGCCGCGGACTCGAACTCGCTCTCCCCCACGGAGACCAGGCCGAGCGCGGCCGCCGCCAGGATCGGCGGCACCACGAGCGACCACAGCGTGGCCTTCGGCTGTCCGGCCACCCCGGTCGCGCCACCCACCGGCACGTACGGCCCGCCCGCCCGCGCGACCAGGGCCGAAAGCGGCGTGTCGGGCGCGCCCACGCCGACGAGCGCGCAGCCGCGCCGTACGGCTTCGGCGGTCACGGCGAGGGTCTCCTCGGTCCGGCCGGAGCGGGAGACCGTGATCACGAGATCGGCGGCGCCGGCCCAGCCGGGCAGCCGGTGGCCGCGCACGGTCACCACCGGGACCGGGGCGCCGTGACGGCACAGCGCCTCCAGGACGTCGCCCGCGAGGGCGGAGACGCCCATGCCCGCCACGACGATCGCGCGGGGGCGGCCGTCCCGCCCGATCCGCGCCACGCCGTTCTCCAGGGACGATCGGTACGCCGCCCGCATCTGGGCCGCCGACGACGCGACGGAACGGAGCATGCCGGAGGGGTCGCCCTCCATCAGGTACGCCTGGTCGTCGAGCCGGTCGGGCTCGAACCGGGCCCCTCCGGCAGCGGTCATGCCTTGCGGGCCTCGTCGACGAGGAGCACCGGGATGTCGTCACGCACGGGGTAGACCAGCCCGCACGACTCCGAGGTGCAGGCCAGCTCGTCCGCGTCGGGCACGGCGCGGAGCGGGGACTTGCACGCCGGGCAGGCGAGAATGTCCAGCAGCCAGTCGTCGATCTTCAAGTCGTCAGCTCCTTACCACGGCGAGCACTTCGTCCCGGACGGCGGCGACCTTCTCCTCGTCGGCGGCCTCCGCGTTGAGCCGGAGCAGCGGCTCGGTGTTGGACGGACGCAGGTTGAACCACCAGTCCGGACCGCTGACGGTGAGTCCGTCCAGCTCGTCGAAGGTAACACCCTCCCGGCCCGCGAAGGTCTCGCGTACCCGCGCCAGGGCCGCGGCCTGGTCCTCGACCCTGCTGTTGATCTCCCCGGACGCGGCGTAGCGCGAGTAGCGGGACAGCACCTCCGACAGCGGCCGGTCCTGCTCGCCCAGAGCCGCGAGCACGTGCAGGGCGGCCAGCATGCCCGAGTCGGCGAACCAGAAGTCGCGGAAGTAGTAGTGGGCCGAGTGCTCCCCGCCGAAGACGGCGCCGGTGCGGGCCATCTCCGCCTTGATGAACGAGTGGCCGACGCGCGTGCGGACGGGCTTGCCGCCGTGCTCGGCGACGATCTCCGGCACGCCCTTGGAGGTGATCAGGTTGTGGATGATCGTGGCGCCGGGGTTCTTGGCCAGTTCGCGCACCGCGACCAGCGCCGTGACGGTGGACGGCGAGACCGACTCGCCCCGCTCGTCGATGACCCAGCACCGGTCGGCGTCGCCGTCGAAGGCGATGCCGATGTCCGCGCCCTGCGAGACGACCGCCTTCTGCAGGTCGCGCAGGTTCTCCGGCTCGATCGGGTTGGCCTCGTGGTTGGGGAAGCTGCCGTCGAGCTCGAAGTAGAGCGGGGTCAGCTCGATCGGCAGGCCCTTGAAGACCTCGGGGACGGTGTAGCCGCCCATGCCGTTGCCGGCGTCCACGACCACCTTGAGCGGCCGGATGCCCGACAGGTCGACCAGCGTCTTGAGGTGGGCAGCGTAGCCCTCCAGCAGGTCGCGCTCGGTCACCGCGCCCGCGCCCGGCGTGCCGCCCAGCCCCGTGGCGAGCAGCTCGGCCGCGCGGTCGCGGATGTCCAGCAGGCCGGTGTCGGTGCCCACCGGCACCGCCCCGGCGCGGCACATCTTCATGCCGTTGTACTTGGCCGGGTTGTGGCTCGCCGTGAACATGACGCCCGGCAGGTTCAGGCTGCCGCTGGCGTAGTAGAGCATGTCGGTCGAGCCGAGACCGGCGTTGACCACGTCGGCGCCCCGGGAGGTCGCACCCCGGGCGAACGCCGCGGCCAGCGGGCCCGAGGAGGGGCGCATGTCGTGCGCCATCACCACCGAGGTCGCACCGGTCAGCTCCACGAAGGCCGCCCCTACGGCCTGTGCGATCTCCTCGTCGAGCTCGTCCGGCACCACGCCGCGCACGTCGTACGCCTTGAAGATCCTGCTGAGGTCGGCCACTGCACGCCCCTAAATGTCGTTAGTCTTCGCACCTGAGCCTATAGCGCCCGATTGCCCGCACAGCGGGCTCTCCAACGCGGAGCGCGCGAACTCACCGCGGGGTGTCATCGCTCCCTGTTCGGCTGGGCGGACTTGAGCACCCGCAGGTGGCCACGGCGGCCCACCTCGACCGCCTGACCGACGGGCTCGCCGGCGGCGGGAGCGGGGCGCGCGGCCTCCCGGACCGCGTTCGCCAGAGCCTCCAGGTCGTCCCCGCTCGGGGCGACGGAGTCGGACGGAAGGCGCACGACCTCCCATCCCCTGGGCGCGGTGAGCCGTTCCGCGTGCTCCGCGCACAGGTCGTAACAGTGTGGCTCGACGTACGTCGCCAGGGGGCCGAGTACAGCGGTCGAGTCGGCGTAGACATACGTGAGTGTGAAGACGGCAGGCTGCCTGCAGGCGGTACGGGAACAGCTGCGGACGGGGCTCACGGAGGGACCGTATCCGGTCCGCGTTCACATTGCCACCACCCCGCCGCTCTTATTGACCGTGTCGCCACAATTCAGCGTTCTCTGAAGTCGATATGACGTTGGTGGGCAAAGCGGACACGACCCGCGGGATCCACCGCGCCGACGGGACGGGCCTTAAGCTGGCTGCGTGAGCGATCGGAGCGGTGACAGGCCGGATCCAGCGCGGCGGGTGCGCCGGCGCGACCGGCACGGCCGCGGCATGCGTGGCCCCCTGGCACCCTCGCACGTTCCCATCGCGAAGTCCCGTGGAGAGCGGTTCGACGACCTGGTGCTCGACGCGGTCGACCGGCTGAAGCCGCGGTGGGGCACCCAGCTCGCGTCGGTCGAGTTCGCGGTGGAGGAGGTGCCGCCGGCCGCCGAGCTGGTGGACGGGCCGGCCCGGCTGTCCTCCGACCCGATCCCGCTCGGGCGGGCCGAGTCGGCCTCGGGAGACGAGCCCGCCGCCGTCGTGCTGTACCGCCGGCCGCTCGAGGCGCGGGCCCGCGACCGCGAGCAGCTCGGCACGCTGGTCCTGGACGTGGTCGTCGAGCAGGTGGCCAGCCTGCTGGGCCTCACCCCCGAGACGATCGACCCCGGCTACGACGACCGGCACTGAAGCCCTCAGGGCAGCACGACGCCCGGCGAGTCGACGGTCGGCGGTACCAGCGCCCAGGTCCTGGCCATGGCCAGCGGCTGCGCGGTCACCATCTGGCCGTCCTTGGCCGCCTCGTCGAGGACGCGCCCGCCGTACACCGGCCCCGAGCCGGGCTTCGGCCGTACGACGACGCTGAAGCCGCCCTTGCTGCCCTTGGGAGGTGCGAGTCTGAGCTCCTTGGTGCGGGCGGCGGGCAGCGTCACCTCGATCGGGGCCGGGGCCTCGCCCTTCGTAGGCAGCAGCCGCACCTCCACGGCGGCCGCCGCGAACGGCGCCGAGAGCACCAGCCAGGAGGTCTGCTTGCCTTCGGCCCGGCCGTCGGCGACGACGCTGCCGAGGTCGACGGAGGCGGCGCCGGCCGTGAAGGCGACGTCCTGCCTGGCACCCGTTCCGGTGATCTTGAGGCCCGCCACGATCGGGACGTCGGACTC
Organism: Microbispora sp. NPDC004025; assembly: GCF_053604425.1. Lineage (NCBI taxonomy): Bacteria > Bacillati > Actinomycetota > Actinomycetes > Streptosporangiales > Streptosporangiaceae > Microbispora > Microbispora sp. NPDC004025. Next base: position 190,774 of record NZ_JBSGHN010000003.1, read on the forward strand.
CACCACCAGCGCGGCCGGTTGCCCGCCGATGCCGGTGGACAGGTCGAGCGAGGACGCCGAGCCGGTCGGCACCTCGAGCGTCTCCTTGTTCTTCAGCGCGTAGGAGCCGTCCTCGAGCACGGCCCTGATCCGCACGACCGTGTCCCGCTCCCCCGGCGCGGCGACGTACAGCTCCCGCTTCCCGGCGGTGCCGGGGACACCGGGGACGACGACCCGGGTGGCGGGGGCGGCGGCGACGGGCAGCCAGTCGACACCCCTGCCCTCGCCCAGCACGGCCTTCACCGCGGCGGCCACCCGGCCGCTGCGCGTGCTGACCTGCAGGGCCATGATCAGCGGGGAGGGCGCGAGATCGCGCAGCCTGATCACGCGGTGCTCGCCGGGCTTGACGACGACGCCGTTGCCCCGCTCGCTCAGCACCGGGCCTTCCCCGGAGTAGACCATGAACGAGACGCTGGCCGGGGCCGAGTCGGGATTGGCGAGGTAGAGCGTCATCTCCGCCGCGGCCGGCCCCGGCCCGACGAACCAGCTCTCGGCCCCCGGCTCGACGCAGCGCACCCCGGCGAGCCCGCGCTGGGTGCCCGACGTCTCCCGGGCGGTCTGGGCGCTCTCCAGCCCGGCGGCCATCGAACCGGTGGCGTCCACCACGAGAGGGCCGCCGCCGGCGGCGATGTCACGCTGCCACAGCAGGCCGACCCGGTCGATCACGTCGTCCTTGCCGCCGCCCTTTTCCGGCGCCTTGATCGCCGAGAGGGTGGCGCTCCCGGGGGTCTGGGGACGCTCGGGGTCCGCCGGGGTCACCACGCTCACCCGGCTGCCGGACGGCGCCGGGCACACGGCGGTCACCGACTCCACCGGCGCCCTGACGGCCTGCGGACGCGCCTGCGCGACCGGCGCGGGCCGGCTGACGTAGGCCACGCCGTACAACGCGCCCAGTGCGACCAGCACCAGGGCGAGCAGGCCGAAGCGGTTCTCGATCAGTCTCCTCACGCGGGCACCCGATCTTCCTTCGCCCGGCGGCGGCCTCGTGGCCCTTCCTCTGGCACCTCGGCGTAGTCGCCCTCCGGCTCTCTCGTGCGGGCCCCGGGCGAGGCCAGGATCAGCACGAGCACGAGCAGCGCGCCCTGCGCCCACAGCCAGCCCCGGTGCAGCGCGCCCGCGGTCGCCGGCGGCGGGGGCACCGTCACCTGACCCGCCACGCGCCACAGGCCGCCCGTCTCCGAGAGGCTCACCCTGACCAGGGCGGGCTGCGAGTCGAGCGCCCGTTGCAGGGCCGGGTCGACGGGGCCGGGCACCGTCACGAAGCGGACTCCGGACGACGCGAGCGTCTGGACGTACGTGCTGCCCCGGCCCGAGGCGAGCCCGGCGACCGCGGTCGCGAAACGGGCGCTCGCTTCCCGGGGCGTTTCGAGGTCGGACTCGCCGATCAGCGGCCCCCGGCCGCGCAGCAGCGTGTAGCCGACCCTGTCGTCCCTGGAACGCAGCAGGAGCGTCCCCTCGCCGGGCGCCGACTGGAGCGCGGCGAGCACCGGCACCGGATCGCTCAGGTCGCCGCGCAGCGGGCGGTCCGCGCCCCTCGTCACCCACAGCGCGGCGGCGGCGAGCGGGGTCGCGAAGGCGACCACGACGATGAGCATCGCGCCGAGGCGGCGCAGCCCCCCGGCGGCGCGGAATTCGGCGATCCGGTGCGCCTGGTGCCCCGCGGCCACCAGCAGGCCGGTCGCCGCGAACGCCAGCGGCACCCCCGGCCACGCCGTGTCGTCGATCCGGCTCACCACGATCGCCACCAGCAGCCCGAAGAGCATGACGCCCCAGCCGATCGCGACGACCATCTGGTGGCGCCGCAGCAGCAGGGCGGCCAGCGCGACCGCGATCAGGCCCGCCGTCGTCCACACGGGCGGCACCCCCGGCCCGCCGGGACTCAGCATGAGCAGGGACTCGGCGCCGAGCCGCAGGTCGACGAGACGGCTGTCGTGCAGGCCGGACTCGAGCAGGATCCGTGCCGGCGCCTGGACGATCTCGGCCAGCCACGGGAACAGCAGGACGACCGGGGTGCCGAGGCCGATCACGAGCGACCGCCTGACGCCTCTGCGGATGCCGCCGAACGACACCGCGGCGAGCCCGCCGAGGATCGCCACGAGCACGTACACGAGCGGGACGAAGGCCGTGCCCACGGTCAGGAGCAGGCCGAAACCCCAGGCCGCCCGCCGCGACCCGGCGATCACGCGCGTGGCGAGCGCCGCGTAGACGGGCAGCAGCACGATCACGATCGCGGTGCCCAGCCGCCCGCCCGCCACCGCGCCGGTCGCGACCGGCAGCAGGGCGTAGGTGGCCGCCAGCCAGACCCGCGCGGGCGTGTACGGGATCATCCGCTTGGTCGCCGCGTACGCCGAGATCCCGGCCAGCGGCACGCAGCCGAGCAGCACCACGCCGACGGCCAGCCACGTCTTGCCCAGCGCGACCGCCGACAGCCCGGCGAGCACGGCGACGTACGGCGGGGCCCAGGTCTGCGAGCCGAGCCCGGTGACGTGGTGGTCTTCGACGTAGAGCCGCCACAGGTCGGACGCGCCGCCGGTGACGGGCACCAGGGCCCCGCCGCCCAGGTGTCCTTCGGACAGGAGCCCGGACAGCAGCGTCCTCTCGGCGGCCAGCGTGATCGCGGCCAGGATCAGGCCGAGCGCCACGATCGGGCTGCCGAACACGCGTTGGACGCCGCCGGAGTCGGTCAGCAGCTCGTCGCCGTCGTCCTCCTGGGCGCGGTCCGCGGCCGCGTGGTGGCGGCCCGCCGAGTCGACCGGGCCGGCTCCGGCGAGGAAGCCCTGCACCATGTCGGCCAGCCGCCGCAGCGCGGCGCCCGGCGGGGTGAGCTTGCGCCGGATCGCGGGCCAGCCCTGCTTCCTGCCCTTCCTGCGGGCCTTGCGGGCTCGCCGCAGGCGCATCGGACGGCCGATGACCGAGCCGAGCGCGGCCAGTTCGTCGAGGGCGTTGGCCGGCTGCTTGGCCAGCAGGAACAGCAGGGCCCGCAGCGTCGACGCGACGACGTTGCGCAGCACGGACCGCACGAACGCGCCGAACGGCAGGTTCGCCATCAGGACGAACAGGCCGTTGCGCCGGCCGAGCCTGCGCGGATGCTCGTCGCTGGTGGCGATCCTGCGCCGCCGCCGCGCCGCCGCCTCGGCGTGCCAGGCCACCGCGTCGCTCACGTTGAGCACGCGGTGCCCGGCCGCACGGGCCCGCCAGCACAGGTCGAGGTCGTCGCGGAACAGCGGCAGCGCGGTGTCGAGGCCGTTCAGCTCGTCCCAGACGTCCCTGCGGATCAGCATGCCCGCGGTGGAGACCGACAGGACGTCGGCGATGCCGTCGTGCTGCCCTTGGTCGTACTCCCTGGGCTCCAGGCCGGTGTCGCGCCGCCCCGACCTGCTGACGGTCACACCCATCTCCAGCAGCACCCGCCGGTCGAGCCAGTCGCGCAGCTTGGGGCCGAGGATGGCGGCCTTGGGATCCTGCTCCGCCGCCCACAACAGGGCCTGCAGCGCGTTCGCGTCAGGCGCGCAGTCGTCGTGGAGCAGCCAGACCCACTCCTGGCCCGGCGCGGGCGGCAGCCGCCGCAGGACCTCGTGGACGGCCTCGCCGAACCCGGTGGACCGGGGCAGGGTCAGCACGTTGCCCGTCCCGAACGCCTCGGTCAGCAGCTTCCCGCTGCCGTCACGGCTGCCGTTGTCGACGCCGACGACACGGTCGAGAGGCCGGGTCTGGCGCAGCACCGCCGCCAGCGTCTCCTTGAGCCAGCGGGCGCCGTCGTGGGCGACGACGATCGCGGTCACCGAGTGCACGTCGAGTCCTAGGGGGGTCGTACGGCTGAGCGCCGACCACGATACGGCAACCCGGACTCACCCGATCACATCCAGGCGAAACAGGACGTCAGCACCATCCGGGACACTCCCCGGACATGCGTGCGGGGCCGCACGCCCAGCGCGCGGCCCCGCCCGGCGTCGTCGTCAGACGGCCTGGCGCTTCATCTTGCGCCTTTCCCGCTCGGACAGGCCGCCCCAGATGCCGAAACGCTCATCATGCTGAAGCGCGTATTCAAGACACTCGGCGCGCACCTCACACGAACGGCACACCTTCTTGGCTTCCCTGGTGGAACCGCCCTTTTCAGGAAAGAACGCTTCAGGGTCGGTCTGCGCACACAAAGCGCGCTCCTGCCACCCCAGATCTTCACCATCGAGCGCCTGTGCCATGACCAGATCGGTCATTGCACACCTCCCTGTCGCTCGCCCGCCCACATGGAGCCCCCCATAAAAACGCCTGCCCTATACCCACCCTCGGGAAGGCGTAACAACATGCCTGTAATTACACGCGCGTGGCGCGTGTGGCGTCAAGCGGCATAACGATACCCGGGGAAAGACCTGCTCGCCCCGGTTCGTATGCCCCGATCTACGGTCCTATCAGCGTTCGGAACCATACCAAGGGAGGTTGGGGTCGGTTCCGCGGCCTGCCTGATCGGGGGCGGAACCTTCCTCATACTTTGCCTGCGACCGGTCCGGCGTGTAGATCGCCGTCGGGTCGAGCGGCTCCTCCCTGCGCAGCGGGTCGCTGAGGGGGTCTCCGTGGTAGGCGGAGGGGTCGAAGCGAACGGTCTGCTCGGTGGGGTCGGCCGCCGGCGGCTGGAACGGCGCGGGCTCGGACTGGGGGTGACCGAGCGGGTTGTCGTAGTACTCCGGCAGGTCCTGCGGACCGGTGGGGTGATCCGGCAGGGCGATCTTCTGGTAGCTCTGCGCCTGCTGGTAGGCCTGCGCGAGCTGCTGCTCCCTCGGGTCGGCCGGGCCCTCGTACGCGGGGGGAGCGTCGAAGGCCGGGCCCGTGCCGGCGTGCTCGGCGGCCTGCCGGGCGAACGCCTGGCCGGAGTATCCGGAGAACGGCGACCCCTGCCCGTACGGCTGGTCCTGCTTGGGGGGGTCGTAAGAGGGCTGGTCGTAGGAGGGCTGGTCGTACCCGGTGTGGGACGCGCCGGGGGCAACGGCCGGGAACTGCCCGAACGAGCCGGTCTCCGTCTGCTGTCCCGCGTAGCCGTACTGGTCGAACACCGGGCCCTGCGGCGGGGAGTAGTCGGAGCGCTGGGGCGCGGCCGCCTCGGGCTGCGTGCCGTAGGCGCCGGTCGGCGGCCGCTCCTGCTGGTAACCCTGGGCGCCGTAGTCGGCGTAGTGGGCGCCGGTCTGCACGTCCTGCAGCGACGGCCCGGGCTGCTGCTCGCCCTGCCACGGCTGCTGCGCCTGCCCCTGACCATGGGAGCCATGAGCGGGGGCGTCGGGCTGCCCGAACGGCGGGGGCTGCGGGGCGGTCGGCGCGGGGGTGTAGGAGTGCTGCGGCTCGTGTGCCTGGCCGTAGACGTCCTGGGGCCGCTCCTGGCCGAAGGCGCCCTGGCCGTGCTGCTCCTGGGGGTACTGGTCGGCGTACTGCTGGGGCTCGGCGTACCGGTGCTCGGCGGGCGGCAGCTGGGGTTGGGCCTGCGGCTGGCCCTGTGGGTGGCTCTGGTGGGGGGCGTCGTACTGGCCGGGGTGCGGGAGGTTCTGCGGCGGGGTCGGCGCGCCGTTCTGGTGACCGCCGGGAGCGGCGTGCGAGGGGGCGGCGTGTGCGGGAGCGGCGTGTGCGGGAGCGGCGTGCGAGGCGATGTGCGGCGCGCTCTGGGGGCCGTTCTGCGGCTCGCCCGGAGCCGGGTGACCGAACTGCTGCCGGCCGGGACCCTGCTGAGCGGGCATCTGCTGAGCGGGCATCTGCTGCACCGGTGCTTGCTGTACCGGTGCTTGCTGTACCGGTGCCTGCTGTACCGGTGCCTGCTGGCCGGGCATCGCGCCGACGACGGGTGCCTCGCCGTACCCCTGCGGGGCCTGGTGGTGGGGGGCCTGGTGAGCCTGCGGCAGCGCCGGAGCGTACGACACGGGCGGGTGGGCGTCCTCGCGCCTGCCGAAGTAGTCGCCCGCCGGTTCCGCCGCGGACTGCAGCGCCGCGGCCGTGCTCGACGCGAACAGCGCGCCGAAGACGGCGAGCGCGATCATCGGCAGTCCGGTGATGAGGTATTCGAACCGGTCGCGGAACGTCAGCAGGTCGCCCACGAGCACGCCCAGCACGCCGATCACGCCGAAGACGACGCCGAGACCGAGCGACCCGGCCGCGCCGAGCGAGACCAGGCGGGCCCGGGGGGTGGGCGCGCCCGCCTTGGCGACGAGCAGGACGGCGCCGGCCGCGAGCGCGGTCGTGAGCGGGGACACGAGGGAGTGCAGGCTCATCGCCGCACGGACGCCGAAGGTGCTGCTCGGCGACGAGCCGATCAGCAAGCGCGCGATGCTCACGAGGATGCCGGTGATCACCACCGCCAGCATCGTCCACGCGGCCGGCTCGCGGAGCCGGCCGGTATCGACCTTGAGCACGACTACCCCCATCGGTCCAAACGGCACTCGGGGAAGTTTTGCACATGCCTGACTTAAGTGTCGGCAGACCCAACAACCTCACAAGCCGAACACACCCTACATATGGCTGTTCATCCCACTCCCGGGGTGGGTGTCGGCGATGCCGCGTACGGCCGATGGAAGACTGACGGCATGCGCATCGTGTCCCTCGCCGGAGGAATCGGCGGCGCCCGATTCCTCCGAGGTCTCAAGGCGGCGGCCCCCGATTCCGACATCACCGTGATCGGCAACACCGGCGACGACATCACTCTCTTCGGCCTGCGCGTGTGCCCCGACCTCGACACGGTCATGTACACGCTGGGCGGCGGCATCAACGAGGAACAGGGCTGGGGACGGGCCGGTGAAACGTTCACGGTGAAGGAGGAGCTCGCCGCGTACGGCATGGAACCGCAGTGGTTCGGCCTCGGCGACCGGGACTTCGCCACGCACATCGTCCGCACCCAGATGCTGGCGGCCGGATATCCGCTCTCACAGGTGACCGAGGCCCTGTGCGACCGGTGGCGGCCGGGGGTGCGGCTGCTGCCGATGTCGGACGACCGCACCGAGACCCACGTGGTCGTCTCCGACGAGGACGGCAGAAGGGCGATCCACTTCCAGGAGTGGTGGGTGCGGCTGCGCGCCTCGGTGCCGGCCGAGCAGATCGTGCTCGTCGGCGCGGACGAGGCCCGTCCCGCGCCGGGCGTCCTCGACGCCATCGCGGCGGCGGACGTCGTGATTCTCCCGCCGTCGAATCCGGTCGTCAGCATCGGGACGATCCTCCAGATCCCGGGCATCCGGGCGGCGCTGGAGGCCAAGACCGTCGTCGGCGTCTCCCCCATCATCGGCGGCGCCCCGGTGCGCGGCATGGCCGACGCCTGCCTGACCGCGATCGGCGTGGAGACGAGCGCCCAGGCCGTGCTGGAGCTGTACGGCTCCGCCCTGCTCGACGGCTGGCTCGTGGCCGAGGAGGACAAGGGCGTCGCGCTCGACGGCGTGGTGGTGGAGGCCCGCCCGCTCCTGATGAGCGGCCCCGAGGCCACGCGGGACATCGCCGCCGCCGCCCTCGCCCTGGCCCAGTCACTCAAGTCCTGAATCCAGATGTCAGAGGAGCACATGCCCCAGATCACCGTCAGCGGCGTGCCCGGCCTGCCCGAGGTGCGGCCCGGCGACGACATCGCCCAGCTCGTGGCGCGGGCCGCGCCCGATCTGCGGGACGGCGACATCCTGGTCGTCACCTCCAAGATCGTGAGCAAGGCCGAGGGCCGCGTCCGCGAAGGCGACAGCCGTACGGCCGCGATCGAGGAGGAGACCGCGCGCGTGGTCGCGCGGCGCGGGGACACGGTCATCGCGCAGACGCGGCACGGCTACGTGATGGCCGCGGCCGGCGTCGACGCCTCGAACACCTCCCCCGGCACAGTGCTGCTGCTTCCCGAGGACCCGGACGCCTCGGCGGGCCGGATCCGCCGGGGGCTGCGCGAGCGGCTCGGCGTCCGCGTCGGAGTGATCGTCTCCGACACCTTCGGCCGGCCCTGGCGGCACGGCCTGACCGACGTCGCCATCGGCGCGGCCGGCGTGCGGCCGCTGGAGGACCTGCGCGGCGGCGTCGACCCCTACGGCAACCCGCTCAACGCCACCGTCACGGCGCTGGTCGACGAGATCGCGGCGGCGGGCGACCTGGCGAAGGGCAAGCTGTCCGGTGTTCCGGTGGCCGTCGTGCGCGGGCTGGGCGGCCTGGTGACGGACGAGGACGGCCCGGGCGGGCGGGTGCTCGTCCGTCCCGCCGACGAGGACATGTTCCGGTTCGGCTCGGCCGACGTCGTCTTCGCCCGCCGCACGATCCGCGAGTTCTCCGCCCGCGAGGTCGACCCGGCCGCCGTACGGCGGGCCGTCGCGGCCGCCATCGCGGCGCCCGCCCCGCACCACACCACGCCCTGGCGGTTCGTGCTGCTCGAGACGCCGCAAACGCGTACGGAACTGCTCGACGCGATGCGGGACGCCTGGATCGAGGACCTGCGCTCCGACGGCTTCTCGGAGGAGTCGATCGCCCGGCGGATCCGGCGTGGCGACGTGCTCAGGAACGCGCCCTACCTGGCGGTGCCGTGCCTGGTCATGGACGGCTCGCACACCTACCGCGACGGACGCAGGAACGCCGCCGAGCGCGAGATGTTCGTGGTGGCCACCGGCGCGGGCGTGCAGAACTTCCTGGTCCAGCTCGCCGTGCAGGGGCTGGGCTCGGCGTGGGTGTCGTCCACGATGTTCTGCCGCGACGTGGTGCGCAAGGTGCTCGGCCTGCCGCAGAACTGGGATCCCATGGGCGCGGTGGCCATCGGCCATCCCGCCGCGCCGCCGAGGGACCGGCCGCCGCGCGACCCGGCCGACTTCTACCTCACCAGGTAGCCGTCACTTCCGGGTACACGTCACTTCTGGGTACACGTGGGGTGGCACAGCCGCCGGGCCAGCGCCGACAGGAACACGTCGATGATCTGGCCCGGCTCCTGGGCGACGTAGAGCTGGCCGTTGGTGGCCGAGACGATCTCGCCGAGCGCCGCCCGGTCGGCCGCCTTGCCGAACGCGACCACGATGATCTGCACCGGCCTGTCCGGGTCCCACTCCTTGCGTAGCCTGTCGACGAGCTCGCGCCGCGACACTCCGTTGCCGTCGTCCACGCCCGCGGTGAGCACCAGCAGGGCGTTGCTCATCAGCGGGTCGTAGCCCTCCGACACCGAGCGGAAGCCCGCGTCGATCGCGTCGTACAGCGCGCCGCTCCGGTCGCCTCGGGCCTTGATTCCGTCGGCCACCCGGAACAGGGCCGTCCTGCGGATCTCCTCCTGGCCGCCGTCGGGCTCGGTGATCGGGCCGAGGCCGATCAGCTCGCGGTGGTCCGCGCCGCCCTTCAGGTCGCGGGCGAACTCCCACAGGCCCATGTGGGTCTCGTTGGGGAACAGCTGCAGGCCGAGCTTGGCGGCCTCGACCGCGACGTCCAGCCGGGTCTCGCCGCCCGCCCTGATCGGCTCGGCGTTGTCCTTCGACACGTCGGCCAGCACCAGGATCCGGCTCGGCGGAGCCAGCCTGCTCCACGCTTCCAGCGCCTCGTCGATGACCTCCGCGGTGATCGACTGCCGCGGGCGCGGCCGCTCGGTCGCGATGTCGTCGCCCGCCGGGAACGGCGGCTGCCCGTCGGCGCCGCGGAACCCGGCCTTGCGCACGGCCTCCTGCGTCGCCGCCGACCGCAGCCACGCCGCGAACAGCCGCGAGGCGGCCGCCCGGTCGGGGTCGGCGGCCGTCACGACGTACGGGTAGTCGAGGTCGATCGTGCCTTCCTCGGGCTGGAGGGCGACCACGGGCTCAGCGTGGCCCTCGTGGTTGTGCGCCCACACCGACTGCTCGGGGACGATCACCACGGGCCGCGACCAGAAGCCCGGCGCGTCCACCGCGCCGAGCATGCTCCGGTAGTCGGGGGCCGAGCCCGACTGCGCCATCCGCACGAACGCCGTGAGGTCGCGGTCCGCCTTCTCACCCGTGCCGGCGATGTCGCGGGCCGCCGCGACGGTCGCGATCCCCGCCCCCGACACCGACGGGTCGGGGATGCGCACGATGTCCGGCTCGTGCTCGGTGGGCTGGAGCCGTCCCCGCACCGTGGCGGGGAAGACCATGTCCCAGCTCATGGCCGTCCCCCCGGCGGCGAACCGCTCGGCGAGCGAGCGGCGGGTGGCGAAGACCAGCGGGGAGGTCGCGACGACGGTCTCGTCGGCGGCGATGTCCTGCCCTCCCTGCTTGCGGGCCAGCCGCACCCACACCGAGGAGTCGGCGATCCAGCCGTCGGGACGGTCGGGCAGCACGCCGGCTCGGTCGCCGATCAGCGTGCGGAGCACCGGCGCGGGCGGCTGCTCGGCCACCTGCACCTGGACGCACCGCCCCTCCACCTCCGCGCCCGAGGCGTTGAACCGCCCGGCCGCGTCCATCACCGGCGGCGCGACGTCCAGCGCCGCCGCGACGCTCACGAGGATCGGATCCCGGGCGGAACACGTTCCTGCCGACCGGGTGAGGAAGAGATAGGCCCCGCCCGCGATGATCGCCGCGACCGTGAGGACCGCGACCGCGCCCTTCCAGCCGGCCTGCCGGCGGCGCCGCTCGGCCGTGAAGGCGGCCCGGTGACGACCGGAGGGCACGTGCGGGTCCTCCCCAGTTCTCGTGGCCGGCGCTCCACGGCGCCGCGCCTGTTCCTGGAACGGTCACCGTGCGCTGCCGAGTGTCACGATTCTGCCCATCACCCCCGCGCCCCGCGCAAGAGCAACGTAGAACTTGTTATATACACGGCGTCCAATTAGGCGGCGTCCAATCAGGCGGGCGCCGTCACCCCCGGGGAAGCCCGAGCTCCAGCTCGATCCAGTAGACGCCGGTCATGACGGGAGTGAAGTCGGCGACGACCTCCTGCGCGTAGCCGGCAGCGCCGCGGAGCTTCACCGCGAGCGGACGGCCCTCGTAGTCGGCCGTGATCCGGTAGCGGCCGATGGGCACGTCCTCCAGGCCCGAGCCGTCGCCGTTCCGGGTGGCCGTCCGCACGATCCGGCTCCCCTCTGAGCCGTCGATCAGCGGACCTTCCGGCACGAGGGTGAGCCGCACCTTCTCGTCCTCCAGGAAGGCACCCGCGTCGAGCTGGTCGTTCAGGTCGACGCGGAACAGCACCTTGCCTCCGTAGAAACCGAGGCCGTCGGGCTTCTCCCCCGTGAGCTTCCAGGTGAAGTTCCTGATCGCGCCGCTCGGCCCGGCGAACGGCGCGTCGTCGTCGGGCGCCAGGCTCAGCGAGTACTCCCGGCCGTTGTACCGCCTGGTGATCGTCGCCGACGCGTGGAAGGTCGCCCCGATGTTCGTGGCGACGCGGTAGCGGCCGTCGCCGCCGGTCCGCACGACCTCGTTGCTGTCGTAGAGCAGTTGGTTGTCGGCGACGACCTCGGCCCCCTCGATCGGGCGGCCCCGCTCGTCGGCCACCCGCCCCTTCAGCACGCCGCGCTCGACCTCCCCGGGTCCGGCCTCCCGGGGATCCTCGTCCCGCCCCTCGCTCACCGAGCCGCTCATCACGCCCTCTTCGAGGACCCCGCATCCGCCGAGGACCGTCATCAGCAGGACACCGAGCACCAGCCGTCTTTCCATGCCGACCAATATTAAGATCACGATCTTGCAATCGGCTTGGAGATCACGCGGCGGCGGACGGGCTACCCGATCGGCTGCCGCCCGAACCGCGGCGTCTCCAGGAACCGCACACCGCGGACGGACTGGCACACGCCGTCACTGCGCCGGGCGGCCTCGGCGCGCTCCTCGCTCGGCCGGCCGTACGACGTGGTGCGCTGGCGCGGCGGACGGCCGGTCGGCGCGACCATGGCCGCGATCTCGCTGATCGTCTTGTAGGAGCCGTTCTCCGAGCCGGCCATCCGGCTGATCGTCTCCTCCATGAGCGTGCCGCCGAGGTCGTTCACGCCTCCGGCGAGCACTTCCCGGCACAGGTCGTCGCCCAGCTTGACCCAGGAGCACTGGATGTTGCGGATCGCGCCGTGCAGCATGATCCGCGCCAGCGCGTGGACGGCCCGGTTCTCCCGCGCGGTCGGCCCCGGTCGGGCGATCCCCGCCAGGTAGATCGGGGCGCTGTGATGGACGAACGGCAGCGGCACGAACTCGCTGAACCCGCCCGTCTCCTCCTGGATCGACCGGATCAGCCGGATGTGGCGCACCCAGTGCTCGTGGGTGTCCACGTGGCCGTACATCATGGTCGAGGTCGTCGGGATGCCGACCCGGTGGGCCGTGGTGATGACCTCGATCCACTCCCGGGTGGGCAGCTTGCCCTTGGTCAGCACCCACCGGACGTCGTCGTCGAGGATCTCGGCGGCCGTGCCGGGCAGCGAGTCGACCCCCGCCTCCCGCGCCGCGTGCAGCCACTCCTCGACCGACAGGTTCGTACGGCTGGCGCCGTTGACGACCTCCATCGGCGAGAACGCGTGCACGTGGATCTCGGGGCAGCGTTCCTTGACGGCACGGGCGATGTCGAAGTAGGCCGTGCCGGGCAGGTCGGGGTGGATGCCGCCCTGCATGCACACCTCGGTCGCGCCGGCCTCCCACGCCTCCTGCGCCCGGTCGGCCACCTCGCTCAGCGACAGCGTGTAGGCGTCGGCGTCGGTGCGCCGCTGGGCGAACGCGCAGAAGCGGCAGCCGGTGTAGCAGACGTTGGTGAAGTTGATGTTCCGGTTGACGACGTAGGTGACGTCGTCGCCCACCGCCTCGCGGCGCAGCGCGTCGGCGATCCGGCACAGCTCGTCCAGACCGGCGTCGTCGGCGCCCGCCCCCGTCTGGTCCCCGGCGAGGTCGAGCAGCGTCAGCGCCTGCTCGTCGGTCAGCCGCGCCGGGTCCGCCTCGGCCTGCCGCAGCGCCTCCCGGACGTCCGCCCTGACGGACCCGTCCCGTCCGCCGCCGGGCAGGCGTTCGCGCAGGGCGTCCCAGTCGCCGTACACGCTGTCGAAGTCGGCGCGGCGGTCGCCCGTGCGGCCCTCGGTGTCGACGGCGGTGTGCAGGTCGACCCGCCCGCCGGTGACGAGGCCGCCGTCGGGCTCCTGCCAGGGGCGGCCGAGGAGCACGGCGTCCTCCCGCGCGAGCCCGGTCGCGGGATCGGCCAGCGCCGCGACGTGCTCACGCAGCCGGGGGTCGAGCCACGGCTCCCCGGCGAGCACGTACTCGGGATAGATCGTGAGCCGCTCGCGCAGCGTGAACCCGGCGGCGCCGGTCCGCGCGGCGAGGTCGTCTATCTGCGGCCACGGCCGCTCGGGGTTGACGTGGTCGGGCGTGAGCGGGGAGACCCCACCCCAGTCGTCGATGCCCGCCCGCAGCATCAGCGCGTACTCCTCGCCGATCAGGTTGGGCGGCGCCTGCACGCGGACCTTCGGGCCGAGCACGAGCCGTGTCACCGCGATCGTCGCGGCCAGTTCGTGCAGGTCGGCGTCGGGCATCCCGCGCATGGCCGTGTCCGGCTTGGCGCGGAAGTTCTGGACGATGACCTCCTGGACGCCGCCGTACTCCCTGGCGACCCGGCGGATCGCGAAGATCGACTCGGCGCGCTCCTCGACCGTCTCGCCGATGCCGATCAACAGGCCCGTCGTGAACGGCACGCTGGAGCGGCCCGCGTCCTCCAGCACGCGCAGCCGTACCTCCGGGTCCTTGTCCGGGGAGCCGTAATGGGCCTCGCCCTTCTCGGTGAACAGCCGGCGCGAGGTGGTCTCCAGCATCATGCCCATCGACGGCGCGACGGGCTTGAGCCGCTGCAGGTCCTTCCAGGTCAGCACGCCCGGGTTGAGGTGCGGCAGCAGCCCCGTCTCCTCCAGCACCCGGATCGCCATCGCCCGGACGTACGACAGCGTGTCGTCGTACCCGTGGGCGTCGAGCCACTCGCGCGCCTGGTGCCACCGGTCCTCGGGGCGGTCGCCGAGCGTGAACAGCGCCTCCTTGCATCCCATCGCGGCGCCCTGGCGGGCGATCTCCAGCACCTCGTCCGGGGACAGGAAGGCGCTCGGCAGCTTGTGCGGGGCGGTGGCGAACGTGCAGTAGCCGCATCTGTCCCGGCACAGCCGGGTCAGCGGGATGAACACCTTGCGGCTGTAGGTGATGACGCCGGGCCGTCCGATGGCTTCCAGGCCCGCGTCCCTGACCCGCGAGGCGTGCGCGAGCAATGCGTCGAGGTCGTCGCCGCGGGCGCGCAGCAGGATCGCCGCCTCGGCGAGGTCGAGTGTCTTGCCGTCCCGCGCCCGTGCGAGTGCCCGGCGGATGCCGCTGTCGGAGCTGGCGTTCGGAGGTCGCTTCGCCGTCATACGCCGCACCCTATGGGGCGTGGGTCCGTCCGGCGCACTCAGCCCCCGGCGACCCGTACGGGAGGAGTCATGGGCTGGGGCTGCCGGGGAATTTGCGGCCGGCGGGTATGACGAGGGGGCGAAATCAACGAACCGGCGGGATATCAATGGCGATTATCAGGGTGATTGACCTGTTTTGTCGGGCCTCGGGGGTCCGGTCGCTGGCCGTCGCGGCCCTCGTCGCCGGCATGTCGCTGTCGCCGGCTGAGGTGCTGGCCGCGCCGTACGCCGGGCACGGCGACGGGTCCGGCAAGGGCCATGCCAAACAGGTCACGGACGGCCGCAACACGGCCAACGCCCCCTCGATCGCCAGTGCGGTCCGCCAGCTGTCCGGGGGCAGGCGCAACGTGAACGCCGCCGCGGGCAACAACGGTGTCGCGGTCGCCGGCCTCCAGCAGGAGACGAGCGTCGCCGTCTTCGCCAACACCCTCAACGGCCGGTGCGCCGAGGGGATCGACGACTGCGGGATCAACCAGGCCCTGCGGACGCGCGAGGGCGGCGGCCGGCACGCGGGACGGGGTCAGAAGGCCCGGTAGTCGCGGGGAGCCATGCGCGGGCCGCGCGCCGGCGGCCTGACGCCGCTGAGCTCGATCAGCCTGACCACGCGGTGGCGGTGGCCCCGGAACGGCTCGAGCAGTTCGAGCATGCCGTTGTCGTCGGTCTTCCGCCCGGTCAGCGCGTAGCCGACGATGCCCGGCAGGTGGAAGTCGCCGACACTCGGGGCGTCCGGGTCGCCGTGGGACCGCTGGCGCACCTCGGCGGAGGTCCACACGCCGATCCCCGGCAGCGCCCGCAGCAGGCGGTCCGCCTCCGCCGGCGCCTCCGCGGTGGTGGTAGTGGTGCGCTCCAGCTTCTCGGCGTGCCGGGCCGCGTTGAC
Organism: Microbispora sp. NPDC004025; assembly: GCF_053604425.1. Classification (NCBI taxonomy): domain Bacteria; kingdom Bacillati; phylum Actinomycetota; class Actinomycetes; order Streptosporangiales; family Streptosporangiaceae; genus Microbispora; species Microbispora sp. NPDC004025. The sequence continues at coordinate 205,980 of NZ_JBSGHN010000003.1, forward strand.
GATCGTCCTGGCACGTACGGCCTCCGCGCCCGCCCGGTGCCAGTCCCACGACGGGATCGCCCGCCACACCTCCGGCGGCGGGATCACGTACATGCCCTCGGGCGCCGGGCCCGGGGCCGGCTCGCCGTAGCGGCGCAGGAGGAACCGCCAGGCCCGCCATGCCTCCCTGCCGACCACCTTCTGCTCCAGCACGGCGGGCGCGAGCGCCTCGAAGACCCGCAGGGAGCGGCCGATCCGCAGCCCGGCGGCGCGCCCGGCCAGGCCGGCGACGAACGCGGCGGCGCGGGCGTGCCGGGGATCGTGCGAGCGGGTCAGCCGCGCGAGCATCGCGGCGAAACCGGCCACGTCGTCGTCGGCGCCCAGCAGCGACGGGAGCGTCTCCAGCAGCCAGCCGGCCCCCGGCCCCCACGCCTGACCGCGGACCTCGTCGCCGCTCACCGTCACGCGCAGCGTGCCCGGGCCTTCGGGGGTGCGCGAGGTGCGCCAGATCGACCCGTCCGGGGTGCGCCGCCAGGCCGGATCTCCTCCCCCGCGCCGATGCGGGGACAGCGTCAGCACGACGTCGAGCGGCGCGGACGGCCGCCAGCGCCGCTCGCGGAGGGCAGCCCCGGGCGCGGATAACACGGGTGCTCGGCTCGCCTCCACCTGCCCAGTCTGCCGCACGCTCAGACGTCGCTGGAGAAACGGACCGCGCACTCCGGCAGGGTGATCCCGGGCCAGACGCGCATGCCGGAGGTGAGCTCGTTGCCGGGGCCGATCAGCGCGCCGTCGCCGACCACGACCTGCCGCAGCACGGCGCCCGGGGCGACGCGGGCGCCGACGCCGACGACCGAGTCGATGACGGTCGCGCCGGCCTCGACGTGGCAGCCCTCGGACAGCACGCTCCCGCGTACGCTCGCCCCGGCCTCGACCGTGGCCCGGGCGCAGACGACCGTACCCCCGGTGACCTTGGCCTCGGGTGACACGACCGCACCGTCCAGCAGGAGGCGCTCGCCCGCCGGGCCGGGCAGGGCGGGCGAGTCGAGCTTGCCCAGCACCAGGTCGGCCGAGCCCTGCACGAACGCCGCCGGCGTGCCCACGTCCAGCCAGTACGAGCTGTCGGCGAAGCCGAGCACCAGCGCGTCGGCCTCGATCAGCCCGGGGAAAGTTTCACGCTCCACGGAGACGACCTGGCCCTCGGGGATCGTGTCGATGACCGAGCGCCGGAACACGTAGCAGCCGGCGTTGATCCGGTTGGTCACGGGATTGGGCGTCTTCTCCAGGAAGGCGCTGACCCTGCCGTCGCCGTCGGTCGGCACGCAGCCGAACCTCGACGGGTCGTCCACCTCCGTGAGGTGGAGGGTCACCGCGGCGCCCCGCGCGACGTGCAGGTCCACCTGGGCGGCGATGTCGTGACCCGACAGGATGTCGCCGTTCAGCACGAGCACCGGCGCCTCGGGCGGGCAGGTCAGGGCCCGCGCGGCGTTGCGGATCGCGCCACCGGTGCCGAGCGGGGTGTCCTCGGTCATGTAGACGATCTCCAGGCCGAAGCCCGAGCCGTCGCCGAAGGCCTCGGTGAACATCGACGCCCGATAGGACGTCGCGAAGACCACCCGGCGCACCCCGTACGCCCGTGCCTTGGCCAGCTGGTGCGCGAGGAAGGGCACCCCCGCCGTCGGAAGCAGCGGCTTGGGCGTGCTGAGCGTCAGCGGTCGCAGACGCGTGCCCTGGCCGCCCACGAGAAGGATCGCCTCGAGACCGTCGGGCGACCGCACAGAACTCTCCCTCACAGCCGCGAGGGTAGCCTAGTGCCGCCTCCGGCGGGGTTCGCCGCGAAAGGTGGCGCTCAATCCTCCACGGCCCGCTGGTACGCGACGAGGTGGGCCTCGGCCGAGTGCCGCCAGGTGAACTCGCGCGACCGGGTCACCCCCGCCCGCGCCAGCGACTCGCGCCGTTCCGGCGACTCCAGCAGGGCGCGCAGCGCCCGCGCGATGCTGTCGGCGTCGGGCTCGGTGTAGGTCACGGCGTCGCCGCCGACCTCCGGCAGCGAGGTGCGGTGGGTGGTCAGCACGGGCGCCCCGCAGGCCATCGCCTCCAGCACCGGCAGCCCGAACCCCTCGCACCGCGAGGGGGACGCGACCACGAGCGCCCCGCCGAGGAAGCCCGGCAGGTCGGCGAAGGGCAGATAGCCGGGACGCACGACCCTCACCCGGGGCGGCAGCGCGGCGACGGCGGCGTCGACCTCCTCGTCCCAGGCCGGGCCGCCCGCCAGCACCAGCGCGGGGGGCGAGGCCAGGTGCGCGACCGCCCGGCCGAAGCCGGTCACCAGGTTCGGCACGTTCTTGCGCGGCTCCAGCGCGCCCAAATAGGCGACGTACGGCCGGCCGTGCAGCCCGATGCGCCCGGCCACCCGGCGCACGTCCTCGGCCGCCGGGGGGTGGAACAGCGCGGGATCCACCCCGTGGTAGGCGACGTCGATCCGCGTGGGGTCGGCGTCCAGCACCCGGACCAGCTCGTCCATGGTGGCCTTCGACGGCACGATCACGCGGTTCGCATGGCGTACGGCGGTGCGGGTGGCCGACCGGAAGAACGAGGCCCGCACGGGGTCGTGCTGGTCGGGGTCGGTGAACGAGGTGACGTCGTGGACGGTGGCCACCGTGGGCAGGCCCGAGCTCAGCGGGATCGAGTAGTAGGGGGCGTGGATCACCTGGGCGCCGGCGTGCCGGGCCAGGACCGGCAGCCCGGTCTGCTCCCAGGCCAGCCGCTTGTCCCGGTTGGTTATGGCGGGCGGTCCGGAGAGGATCCGCGCCGAGGGAGCCAGCGCCGCGTAGCGCTCGGCGTCGGCCCGCTGGCAGACCACCGCGACGTCGGCGCCCGCCTCGTGCAGGGCCGCGACCAATCCATCGACATACCTGATCAGGGCGCCGCGGTCGGCGGGGACCGCGGCGGCGTCGACGAGCACACGGGGTGTCAAATGAATCGCTCCCCTCCCTTGGGCCCGCACCGGCCGGGAGGATCGCTCCCCGCCCACGCGGTCCCGCTGTTCCGGCGGTGTTCCGGCAGGGGCCCGGGGGCCCACGCCGCGAACGGACGCCTTCCCCCGCACTCCTCCTTGTCACTCTATTTCCGGAGTCCCCAAAAACGTGAGCGATATCACATGAGGGTCGTCTCTCAGGATGCGCCATTCCGCGCCGAGTCCACGGATTCAGGCCCGGACTACGGGTTCCTTCCGCGTACGGACCGCGCGGCGGGAGGCAAGACCGGCGGCGCCGGCGCACACCAGGTCGCCGACGGACACGATGAGCCGCGAGCACAACACGGCGGCGGTCGCCGCGGGCCGGTCGAGCACCGGGGCGAGCGCGGCCACCATCGCGACCTCCCGCACGCCCACGCCGGCCGGGGCGATCACGAACACGAACCCCAGGCACCAGGCGAGCGCGAACGCGCCGAAGCTCAGGATCACGGCCGAGGGCCCGCCCGCCCCGAGTCCGTGCACGATCAGCGCCAGGTGCGCGCCGTACGCCGCCCAGCCCGCCAGGGCCCAGCCGCACGCGACGAGCACGCCGCGCCGGGTGAGGGGCCGTTCGAGCGGCGGGCGGCGCAGTTTGCGCAGCCCGAACGCGATGACGCCGTTGACCACCCGGGGATGCAGGGCGACGGCGACCACGGGCACGAGCAGCAGCAGCCAGGCGTACCTCGCGACCGACTGCCCGGCGAGCACCGGCAGCGTGACGACGGCCACCAGCAGACCGGTGCCGAGGTAGATCGGGTACGTCAGGAAGAAGGCGGCCGCGCTGCGCGGCCGGGGTATGCCGTGGTCGCGGCCCATCTCCATCTGCGCGAGCATCGGCCACACCGACCCGGGGATGTACTTGCCGAGCTGGCCCACGAAGAAGATCTTGGACGCGTCGGTGAACGCCAGCGGGGAGCCCAGGTCGGCCAGCAGCGCCCGCCACATGAGCATCCCCGCGGCCAGCGCGCCGAGCACCGCCACCAGCGATCCGGCGAGCTCCGCCCACGACAGCCGGGTGAACCCGTCGGCCACGGCGGTCCACTGGCTCGCCACCGCCCAGACGCCGAACCCCAGCGCCACGAGCAGGAACAGCGCCCGTACGACCTTGCGACGGCTCATCGGGACGTGCGGACCGGCTCGGGCGGCTGCGGGAGCGGCGCGCCGAGGGGACGGCGGGGCGTCTTGGTCGCGACCCACAGGTAGGTCGGGACGACCGGCAGCAACGCCCGCAGGGCCGGGCGCGGGGTCCGCTCCAGCGTCACCTTGGCGGCGCGGCCGACCGCGCCGGGGAACAGCTCGCCCCCGGCGAACCGCTCGGGCGCGGCCAGCACCGGGAACGTGTAGTCCCACACGTGGAAGTCCGCGAGCATCCGCCGCAGCCCCGGGCGGGTGCGGAAACGCTCGTAGTAGTGGTCGGCCCGGCCGAACGCCCGCACGTACCGGTCGGCCGCGGCGGGCGGCAGGTAGGACAGGAAGGGCAGCTTGTAGTGCGGCTCCATGACGCCGAGCCGGTTGCCCAGGCCCAGGTAGAGCACGCCGTCGTCGGACAGCACCCGGTGCATGTCGGCGATCACGGCGTCGGGGTCGACCACGTGCTCGTAGATGTGGTTGAAGACCAGCACGTCGATCGAGCCGTCCGGGAAAGGCAGGCGGGAGCCGTCGGCGCAGACGAACGCGACCCGCCCGCCGAAGCGGTCCGACGCCTTGCGCAGGCCCGGGACGTCGATGTCGAGCCCGAGCGTGCGGCGCGCGCCCGCGGCGGCCAGCTCGTCGGCGATGAACCCGGCCGAGCACCCGACGTCGCCGACGGTGAGCCCCGACAGCACCTCGCCGGGCTTGGCCGCGTCCCTGCCCAGGAAGTGCGCGAGCACGGCGATGATCTTCGCGGCCTTGCGCCGGCGCTTGTCCTCGTCGAGCATCGCGGCCTGGAACTCGGAGTATTCCAGCTGGGCCGCGCGTTCCCCGCTCACCGGTCGATCACCCTCGCGTCCTGCCTGTCGTCCACGGTGCCCAACAGTACCCGTGGCCGCCCCGCCCTCGCCTCGCGATCAGCCGAGCCTGTGGACAACCCGCGCGGCGAACCTACCGATCAGTAGCTTCAGGCTTTACTCTGGGCGCGTGCCGCGCCTGCTGAACCGCCTGCGCTCCAGCCCGCTGCTGCGGGTGCTGCTCGCCGTGGTCGCGCTCGCCTTCCTGGCATACGGCCTGGCCCGGAACTGGACGGACACCTCGGCCGCCCTGTCGCGGCTGTCGTGGTGGTCGCTCGGCGCCTCGTTCCTGGCGGTGGTCGCCGGGCTCGGGTTCATGCTGGTCGCCTGGCGCGACATCCTCGCCGGGCTCGGCTCGCCGCTGCCGCTGCGCGTGGCGGCGCGGGTGCTGTTCGTCGGCCAGCTCGGCAAGTACATCCCCGGCTCGGTCTGGGCGTTCGCCGCGATGATCGAGCTGGCCCGCGACCACGGCGCGCCGCCGCGCCGGACGTTCAGCGCCACCGCGCTCGGTCTGGTGACCTCCCTGGGCTGCGCGCTCGCGCTCGCCGCGGCCACGCTGTCGCAGCAGATCGCCAGGCAGGCGTGGTGGCTGCTCGCACTGATCCCGCTCATCCTCGTCTGCCTCCACCCACGGGTGATGACCTGGGGGCTCAACCTCGCCCTGCGCGTCGTCCGCAGAGAGCCGCTCGACCGGGTGCTCAGCGGGGCGGAGATGGCCAAGGCCGCCGCGTGGACGATGGCCGGCTGGCTGGTGTACGGCGTGCACCTGTGGGTCCTCGTCGGGGGCATGCGGCCCGCGGACCTGTCCCTGTACGCCGTCGCAGCCGGGGCGTACGCGCTGGCCTGGTCCACCGGCATCCTCACGGTCGTGGTGCCCGCCGGGATCGGCGTGCGGGAGGGCGCGATGGTCGTGGCGCTCGCGCCGGTGCTCGACACGCCGAGGGCGCTGGCGATCGCGGTGGTGTCCCGCGTGATGTTCACCCTCGGCGACGCCGCCTGGGCCGGGCTCGGCTTCCTGCTCGCCCGCGGCCGCACCGCCCCCGCCGGTCAGCCGTCCGACGCGGCCAGCAACGTGTCCAGGTAGACCGCCCAGTGTGGCTCGGGGTCGACGGGCGCGACGCCCGCCCGCAGCCGCTCGGGCGTCCCCGGCTCGTAGAACCGCTTGATCGCCTCCGCCAGCGCGCCGGCCGAGCCCGGCTCTGCCAGCAGGCCGTCCACCCCGTCGCGTACGTTGTCGGGCAGCGCCCCGACCCGGGTGGCGATCACCGGCACGCCGTGCTCGTGACCGAGCCACACGTTCTGGCTGGCGGTCGCCGACCGGTAGGGCAGCACCAGGGCGTCGGCCCCGGCGAACAGACCGGGCACGTCCTCGGCCGGCACGTACCCCGGCCGGATCTCGACCCTGCCGGCGAGACCCAGCCGCTCGATCAGGGCGTGGGTGTCCTCCAGGCCGCCCCAGAACTCGCCCGCCACGGTGAGCCGTACGTCCGGCACCTGCGCGAGCGCCTCCAGCAGCAGGTCGAGCCCCTTGTACGGCCGCACGATGCCGAAGAACAGCAGCCTGCCGTGCGCCGTGTGCCCCGCCGTCTCCCGGGCGCCGCGCGCGGGCAGGTGCGGCGCGAGGGCGGCCACCCGCACCGGCGCGGCGGCGAGCGCGCGGGCGAGGTCCGCCTGCTGCTCCGAGTGGGCGAGCACGCCGTCCACCCGGCGCAGCAGCGCCTTCATCAGCGGCCTGTCGTACGGCTTGCTCTCGTGCGGCAGCACGTTGTGACACAGGGCGACCACCCGCGCCCGGCGGCGCAGACCGGACAGGATGCCGAGATAGGCGGGCACCTGCACCGGGCTGAGCACGGTGAGCACGACGAGGTCGGCCCCCCGCAGCCGCCGCCCGCACGCCAGCCAGCCGTCCGGCCGACGCCAGTCGAGGTCACGGCGGGTGCCGGGGTACGGCTCGCCCTCGGGGCTGTCGATCGTCTGCTGCCCGGGATACAGGAACGCGGGATACTGCGCCCGCCACGACTCGATGACCACGTCGTGGCCCCGGGCTCGCAGCCGGTGGGCCAGTTCCGTCGTGTGCTGCGCTCCGCCGCCCTTGTACGGATAGGTGGGGCCGACGATCGCGATCCTCAAACGTCACCTCTGGAGCGCACGATCAGGTCGGCCAGCAGCGCCACCGCCCCGATCAGCATGCCAGACAGGAAGGTCACGACGGTGTTGCTGGTGAGGTAGAAGCCCAGATGGCTGATCATGTCGTACACGCCCTTGACCAGGCCGATGCCGACCAGCCAGAGCGCGGGCGGCATGAGCACCTTGAGCGGGTTGAAGTACATGATCATCCGCAGCACCTGCAGGATGTATCGGTAGGCGTCGGAGACGAAGTTGAACTTCGACTTCCCGGCCCGCTTCGCGTAGTCGATCGGCAGGTAGTAGACGTCGTGCTGGTTCGACATGAACGCCAGCGTGATCGTCGTGACGCAGGAGAACCCGGGGGGCAGCAGCCGCAGGTACGGCCTGGCCACCGACTTGCGGAAGGCCCGCAGGCCGGAGTTGAGGTCGGGGATCTTCTGCCCGGCCAGCCGCTCCGCCACCTTGCGGATGAACCACTTCGCCGGCACCCGCAGGAACTTGTGCGAGCCCTCCTCGGTGGTGCGCGCGCCGACGACCTGGTCGATCGTCGCGTCCTTCTCCAGGATCTGGACCAGCTCGGGGATGCGCTCGTTCGGGTAGCTCATGTCGGCGTCGGTCCACACGACGATCTCGCCGCGGGCCTCCTGGCTGCCGATCCTGCGTACGGTGCCCGAGCCGCCGTTGCGGTGGAACGCCCTGATCCGCATGTGCGGGAAGCGCGGCGCGGCCTCGTGGAGCCGCGCGAGCGTCTCGTCGGTGGAGCAGTCGTCCACGGCCAGCAGTTCGTAGGTGTAGCCGCTCGCGTCCATGGCGGCGCAGATGCGCTCCACCTCGGCGATCACGTGATCCTGCTCGTTGTAACACGGCAGGACGATCGTGACGTACGGGGTTTCTGCGGGAGTCACGGCGCTTCCAGAGGTCTCGAGCGTGGTCACGTCCGGCTAGGGTACTCTGCCCCGCCAAATCGCGGTCTCACTTCGCCTCACAGCCGTTTCCCCTTGGTGGCCGCTCTGGCCCCGTCCGCTAGAAAGCGCGATGAACCCTCACGGGTGAGCATGCCGGACCACCTTCACGACGCTTGGCATCCCGGCGAAGGCCCGCTGCACCTCGGCGAAGTCCCAGTGGCCGGCGAATTTCACGTGGAAGGCCTCCGGCACCAGGTCCGCGTGGTAGGACTCCGGCCGATTCACCCAGTGCACGTGACGCATGACCGCCACGGCGTGTTCGGCGTCCTCGAAGTAGATCTCGTCCACGCCCGGCAGCGCCCGGACACGGTCGAGCACGGCCTGCCGGTCCGCCGGGCCGCCTTCGCAGTCCTTCCAGCACAGCCGGACCGCCACGTCGGCCTTGTCCCACCAGAAGTCGTCGCGGTAGGACTCGACGTAGAAGACCCCCGGAAGCCGCTGCGCCTCGCCGAGGACCCGCCGCCAGTCCCCCGGCGCCAGGGCTCCGCCGTACACCGCTCGCCTCAGCAGGTATTCGTCGAGGATGTCGCCGACGCGTTCATCCTGACGGGCGATGGCGAGAGCCTGCGCCGGCGTGAGTCGCCGGTATCCGCGGGTCTCCGCGTGGCTCGCGAGCACGCGCTCGATCTCACGCCGCTGGGCCGCCGTCGCCGCGCCCGACGGACAACTCTCATCCGGGGAAAGCGACTCATCGGACGACTGCCCGTCATAAGGGGATGGGGACCCGCACAGGTGGACCAGGAAGGTGCCCGTACGAGGCCACGGCCCGTCCGGCGGCGGGGACGGCTCCCGGGAGGCCCGATGGGCGAACACCCCGCCTACCGCCAGCGCCACGACGAGCACGACGGCCGCGACCGTGAGCGGCCTTCTCCACCACGTACGCTCCGCGGAATTCGCCGTCATCTACCGGCTCCGGGAGTCACCGTGAACCGCCACTGCGGCGGCGCGGACACCTCGAGCACAGCGGCGACGCCCGGCATCCGTTCGAAGATCTCTCTCATCTCGCTCAACCTGCCCGGCCTGTCGAGCTTGAGCCAGAAGCCTTCGGGCACGACGAGCGGGTCGATCTCCGTCCCGTCCCACAGCATGCGCCGCCTGTCCCGCAGCGCGTGGGCGAGGTCCTCGAAGTAGACCGCCTCCACCCCGTCGAGGTCCTCGATCCGGTCGAGTACGGCCGCCCTCTCCTGTTCGGAAGCCCTCGGAGTCCTCTCGCATCGCTCGTAGGCGCGGTCGCCTTTGTCCGGACAGAACTGGATCGCGATGTCGGCCCTGCCGCGCCATGCGGTGTCCCCGAAGACGATGACGTCCGAGACACCGGGCAAACCCTGCAGGCGCTGCTTGACCCCCTGCCAGTCCCCCGGGCCGAGCGCGCCGTGGTAGGCCTCCGGCATGTCGGCGGGCTCGTAGGCGCTCGCGATCCCGGAGCCCTCCCTGGGCGTGACCCATTCCTGGAAGTCCTCCCACCCCTGTTCCTGGGTCCGGAAACGGAAGATCCGGACCTCCGGCATCGCTTTGAGCGCGGCCTCGATCCCTTGTTTGTCCTCTTCCGTCGCCGCGCCGTCATGACAGGTCGGAAGATCGGGCGTCGAGGGCAGACAGATGTAGACCGAGAAGAACCCCGACTGCGGCAGTGACTCCGCCGGCAGGGGCAGCGGCCAACGGGACTGCTCGTGGATCCACCACCCGGCGAGCCCGAGTCCGGCGAGGAACACGACCGCCAGAGCGGCGATGACCAGCGGCTTCCGGACAGGACCCGCCCCGGGTTCCGGCTCGCGCCGATCGTCACCGAAGGACAATTCCTCCATCTCAGCGGACTCCACACGCCGAACCCTAGGACTAATCGGTTGGAACGGTCATCCAGACGTCGATGTTGAGCGACCAGGTGCCGTTGGGCGGGTCCACCAGCGAACGTTCGTCCTGCCGGGTGTGCAGGCTCATCACCCGGGTCGCCGGGCCGTACGCCATGAGCTGCTCGGGCTCGGCGGCGAGCAGCACGGGCCGGCGGCCGGTGCGCCGGACGGCCTCGACCAGGCGCAGCACGTCGGCCTGGCGCGGCACGTCGGATCGCGGGGGATAGACCACGCGAGCCGTCGGCACCCCGCACTGGCCGCGCAGGACCTGCGTCAGCCGGTCGCCCGTGACGCGCTCGGCGACGAGCACGGAGGCGTTCGCCGGGATCGCCCGGCACAGGCCCGCGATCGCGGCGGCCTCCCCCCTGTTGACCGGCGAGAACGCGGTGCCGATCGAGGTGATCGCGGGCGGGACCGCCAGCAGCAGCGCCCCGGCCGCGACGGCCGCCCGCGAACGGCCCGGACGGGCGGCGAACCAGCCCGTACGCGCGAGCCGCCGCGAAAGCCACCGCAGCCCCCAGACGGCGAGCAGCACCAGACCGGGGATGACGATCGGCACCAGCCTGCGGGAGGCGAAGGGGTGGTCGGGGGTGATCGCGGGACGCCAGAGCGTCGTCACCGTCGTCCAACCGATCACCGCCAGCGGCAGCAGCCAGCCGAACTCCCCTCCCTTCACCAGGCGGCGCGCGAGCACGGCCGCCGCCACGGTCGCCAGCACGACGGCGGGGAGACCGACGTACCAGGAGACCCAGTCGAGGGAGTGCTCGTAGTACAGCCGGGACTTGTCGGGCACCAGGCCGTTGGCTATCTGCGTCTTCTCGATGAAGTCGGCCGTGAGCATGTCCTCGGGCGTGACCGCGTCACGGCGCACGGTCTGCGCCCAGGGCCGTACGGCGAAGCCCGCCATGACCAGCACGACCAGGGCCGCGGCGGCGTCCGGCAGCCACTCCGCACCCGGCAGGCGGCGGGCGCGGGCGGCGATCCGGGGCGCGAGCGCCGCGCCGGCGACCGTGAGCACCACGACGACGGCGCAGATCGCGAGCAGGGGAACGAGCGAGCCCGACAGGTACTCCAGATAGGGCCGGGCAAGGGCGTAACCACCGGTGAACCCCCACACGCCGCCCACGAACAGGCCGGTCAGCAGGGGCGCGCCCAGCCGTCCCTCGGGCAAGGGCCTCGCGAGGGGTGTCCGCCGGAGTGCGACGAGCGCCCCGGCGAAGACGAGCACGGGCAGCACGTCGCGCAGGCCGTCGATGCGCACCAGCAGCGCCAGCCCGAACGACAGCCCCGCGAGCGCGGCGGACGGGAGACCCGGGCCGGGCGGCGCGGCCCGGAGCCGGGCACGCGCGTCGAGCAGCAGGTTCATCCCGCCGAACAGCAGGATGAGCGAGGGAATCTCGCTGAACGTCGTCCGCGACGTGTAGAGGATCGGCAGGCCGACCGCGAACACGAGGGCGGCCAGGGGCGCCCAGCGCGCGCCCACGAGCCGCGCGGCGGTCCCGGCGACGGTGAGCACCGCGAGCGCGCCCAGCACAGGCGGCACGAGCAGCAGGCCGGGGACGCCGCCCAGCCAGTGACCGATCGCGTGGATCATCGGCGGCCCGGCCATGAACTGCGGGCCGATCCCGCCGTCGACCGCGTAGAACCCCATGCTGTCGAAGCGCAGTGCGGGGTCGGGACCGCCGAAGTCGCCCGTCGGGATCGGGAGCGACCCGTGCCGGGCGAGCCAGACGGCGTACTGCGCGTAGGTCGACGGGTCACGCCGGACGATCAGCTGCTCGCCGTGCAGGAACCCGTTGAACATCCCCGATCCGAGCGCCACGGCGAGGGTGGCCACCGTCGCCCAGCGGGGCGGCGTCGCGGCCTCGGGCAGGCGGCGCAGGCCGTACGCGCTCAGCAGGAGGGCGGCGCCGCCGCCGAGCAGCGTCATGGGCAGCGGCAGGAACCACCCGAGCAGCAGCAATGGGAGGCCGGCGATCAGCCATCCGCTCAGCGCGAGCGCGGGCACGACGGAGACGGCCGCGAGCAGCCTGCCCGCCGCCTTCCGCTGCGACGGCAGCCGTGTGCGGCCACGCGCGTGGCCTGACGTGTTCACCGGGATGCACCCGAGACTAGCGGCCCGCCCCGGCGCTCCGCCTTCATCGTCGTGTCCCGTCCACCTCGCGCGTCGCCGTTGTCCACAGGCGCGTCCCGGCCCCGCACAGGGGCCGCGGGGAGCCGGTAGCGTACGCCGGGAGGCAGGCAGGGGGGCGCATGAGGGTGTCGGACAGCCGGGGCTCGGCGCCCTGGCCGGAGGGGGAGGACGGGCACCCGCATGAACGTCCCGGACCCGCCTGGCCCGGCGAGTCGTCGTCCGCCGGTGCGCCCGCTGGTCCGCCCACGCCGCTCCCGAACGGACGGGCCGGAATGGGGCGGCACCGAGCCGAGCAAGCCGGAACCGAGCGAGTCGGAACCAACCGGGTCGGAGCCGAACGTGCCGGAGCCGGAGGGCACGGAGCCGGAGGGCGCGGGGTCGGGTGGCGCGGGGCCGGGTGGCTCGGGGCCACGCGGGCCGGTGGCGGCCGGCTTGAGGGCTGGGTGCGTGGGCGTCTGACGCCTCGCGACCCGATGCACCCGGTGGCGTGGACGCGTGAGGACCTCCCCGGGTGGGCGCGCCGGCACCGGTGGTTTCTCGTGGTCCTCGGGCTCGGGGCGCTCCTGCGGCTGGTGACCGCGCTCGGCTTCCGGCCCGCGCTGTGGTTCCCCGACTCCTACACCTACGTGGTGACCGCCATGCGGCCGAGGCCGGACCTCGTCCGCCCGGCGGGCTACTCGATGTTCCTGAGGTTGCTGGAGGCGTTCCACAGCTTCGCCCTGGTCGTGACCGTCCAGCACGTGCTGGGGCTGCTCGTCGGCGTGATGCTCTACGTGACCGTCCTGCGGCGTGGCGGTCCTCGGTGGGCGGCCGTCCTGGCCTGCGTCCCGGTGCTGCTCGACGCGTACCAGATCGAGCTGGAGCACCTGCTCGTCTCCGACTCGCTGTTCACCTTCCTGCTCGTGGGGGCGGTGTGCCTGGCGATGCGCCGCCCGCTGACGCCGCGCTCGGCCGCCGCCCTCGGCCTCGTGCTGGCCGCCGCCACGCTGACCAGGACCGTCGGGCTCCCACTGGTCGCCGTCTTCGCGCTCTTCCTGCTCGCGTACGGCGTGCGCGGCGCGAGCGGGACGGGCGGCGCGAGCGGCGCGGTGCGCCCAGGCAGGGCGGTGGCCAGGCTCACCGTGCCCTTCCTCGTGGCCGCGCTCCTGCCGGTCGCGGGCTACGCGGGGTGGTTCTACGCGACCTACGAGCGCGTCGGGCTGGTCGGCTCGAACGGCGTCTTCCTCTACGCGCGGACGATGTCGTTCGCCGACTGTTCGGTGATGAAGCCGCCGCCCGACCTCGCCGTGCTGTGCGACCCGCGGCCCCCCGCGTCCCGGCCGGCGTCCCAGGAGTACATCTGGAACGCGCAGTCCCCCCTGGTCCGGCTGCCCGGCATCACGTTCACCAAGGAGACCGAAACCCTGGCCGGGAGGTTCGCCTCGCTCGCGATCCGCAGCCAGCCGCTCGCGTTCGTCCGCACGACGCTGACCGAGCTCGGCAGGTCGTTCACGCCCGGCCGGCCCGTCTACCCCGACGCCGAGACGTACAGGTACTACGAGTTCCCGGCGGCCGTGCCGCCACCGCCCGGGCGGCACCCCGCCGTGGTGGGCAAGGAGTTCGCGCAGCGTTACGAGGGCGGGTCGATCACGGTGCGCATCGCCGAGCCGTTCGCGGCCCTGATGCGGGCCTACCAGGATGTCGCGTGGCTGCCGGGGACGGCGCTGCTCGTGATCCTCCTGGTCCCGCCGGCCGCCTGGGCCATCCGGGCCCGCTCGGCGCGCCGTGCCGCCCCGGCGAGGCGCACGACCCGGGCAACGGGCGAAACCCGGGCGGCCTGGACACCGCGGGCGTCCGAGAATCGCGACTCCTCGCAATGGTCTCCCTCGAACCATGCCCACGCGAACCGTGCCTCCAGCAACCAGGCCCCCAGCAACCAGGCCCCCACCGACCAGGCCCGCGCGAAGCACGCCCCCACGAACTGGGGCATCGCCTGGGCGACGGCCTGGGCGCTGCTGCTCGTCCCGGCCGCCACGGCCCAGTTCGACTACCGCTACGTGCTGCCCGCGGTGCCGCTCGCCTGCCTGGCCGTCGCCCTGTCCGTACGCGGGTCCGGCAGACCGGCACAAACCCCTTGACCTGGCCAAACGACGCGCGCATCATCAAAACCAGGTAAAGGCAAACTCAATCCCATACCCAAAATGTCGGCGTTTAGTATGCTCTGCCCCTGGATCAGGGGGACGTGACACGGCATGATCGTGGCCCGGATCCTCCCAATCGCGGCACTCGCAGACGCTCCCGTGACCTACCCTCGGAGCGCGACCTGTGATCGCCAGGCAAGGAGGACAAGTGTGCGAGCGAACCAGTAATTCTTCCGGCCTCTCGCCCACTCGTCCGGCTGCCACACCATGTCGTCCGGCTGACGCGTCATGTCGCCAGGCCACCGCTTTCCGGGCAGGCGTGCGGTGAGCGAGCGCAGGCGCGTCTCCGCGCGCACCAGCCCTCCGCCGCCCCCCTCCGACCAGAGGGTGTGGGGTCCCCCGGAGGACGCCGCGTACGGCGGGGCCTTCGAGCCCCCGCAGGGCCGCAGAGCGGCTCCCGCGCCGGCCGGATACGCCGACATGCCGGTGGCCACCGCCCCCGCCGGCTACGCGGAGATGCCGGGGAGACGTGGCGGGCAGCGACCGCCCCGGGACGACCGCCCGCCCGAGGCCTACGACGGGGGACGACGCCGCGGCGGGCGGCGCGCCGAGCCGGGCGTCCCGCCCGAGCCCTCCTACGACCCCTCCTATGACGATGAGGAGCCGCCGCGGCGGCGCGGCCGCAGGCGCGGCGGCGACGAGGAGAGCGGCCACGCCCCCGCCACCGTCCCGAGCCGCGCGCACGGCGGCGGCGGCGACTTGCCCCCGGACGGCGGGCCGCCACGCCGGCGCGGCGGAGGCGGCGGCGGCCGTTCCGGCCTCGGGATCGGCGGCTGGATCAGCGTGGTGCTCACGTGTGTGCTGGTCATCGGCACGCTGACGGCATACAAGGTCTACCGGAGCACCATCGGCCTGATCAACAGAGGCGCGTCCACCGACGACCTCGACAAGAACCGCCCGGTCAACGAGACCGGCGCGATCAACGTGCTGCTCGTGGGCTCGGACACCCGGGCGGGAGACAACAAGAAGTACGGCCAGCACCTGGTCAACGACGGCGAGCGCACCGACACGATCATGCTGCTGCACGTGTCGCCCAACCGTGACGCGGCGACGCTGCTCAGCTTCCCCCGCGACTCCATGGTGATGATCCCCGCCTGTTACTCCCGCAGCCGGACGCTCATCCCGGCACACCTCGGAATGATCAACTCCGCGTTCTCCGACGGCGGGATGATCTGCACGCGGCGGACCATCGAGAGCCTCACCGGGATCCGCGTCCACCACTACGTGAAGGTCGACTTCACCGGCTTCAAGAACATCGTCAACGCCCTCGGCGGCATCGAGATCTGCCTGCCGCAGGCCGTCAACGACAAGAAGTCGAAGCTGACGCTCCCCGCGGGCAAGCAGACCGTGCGGGGCGAGGCGGCGCTGGGCTACGTGCGGCTGCGCTACGGCCTCGGCGACGGCAGCGACATCTCCCGCATCAAGCGCCAGCAGGTCTTCATCTCCCAGGTCGTGAAGAAGGCGACCAGCAGCGCCCTGCTCACCGACGTCGGCAAGCTGCAGGCCTTCATCGCCGCGGCGGCGAAGTCCGTCACGATGGACGACGCGCTCAACACCGAGGAGCTCATCAAGATCGCGCAGAGCGCGTCGAAGCTGTCGGCGAAGGGCTTCAAGGCCACCACCGTGCCGTGGGAGCCGTACTCCGCCGACAAGAACCGCGTCCAGTGGAAGCAGCCGGCCGCCGGCAACCTCTTCAGGGCCATCGCGAACGACACCGAGGTGGCTCCCACCGCGTCCGCGAGCCCGGCCGCCTCGCCCTCCGGGCCGGTGATCACCAAGCCGCAGCAGGTCAAGGTGCAGGTGTTCAACGGCACCAACAGGGACGGCCTGGCCAAGGAGGTCGCCGAGGAGCTCGCCGGCCTCGGCTTCAACGTCGTCGGCGTCGGCGACGCCCGGAAGCCCGACGGCACCGACCAGCCGAAGACCATGGTCCGCTACACCGGTCAGGGCTGGAACTATTCGAAGATCCTGGTCGGCAAGCTGGTCAACCCCGTCAGCCCGGAGACCGGCAAGGCGGCGAGCGGCCCGGCCACGCCGTTCACGCCATCCTCGCCCCCGCCGGACGCGCCCAAGGGCAAGGTGCGCGGACCGATCATCCAGCTCGTCGTCGGCGCCGACTGGAAGGGCGTCCGTTCCCCCATCAACCTGGGCGACAACGTCGTCACCTCCGACACCAACCCCTGCGCGAGCTGACCCGCGTCGCGACCGGGCCGGGACGCCTCCGTCCACGTGGAACGGAGGTGTCCCGGCCCGTTCGTCACCGGTGGTCTGACAGGGGACCACGACAGTGTCACATCCGTTACGTTCAGCCCCAGAGGCGACATCAGTCTTCAAGAACGTTAGGGTGAACACCTGGCGAACGCGCCCTGTTCGCCCGTTCGGGCTGATGCGCCGGGGCGCCTTCGCTAGTGTCCGAAAGGACACGGCGACGCTGCGCCAGGCGTGGCCGTTCCCCCGAGCCTCCAACAGATAGCTGAGCGTTTCTCCCGTGAGTGACACCCGCCATCACCCCCCGGTCCCCGGATCCCCGCAAGGCAACGACCCCGATGCCGAAGAGGCTCCCACCGGAGTGATAGGCCGGATCACCGGAGACTGGCCCGTACCGGACGGAGGCCTGCCGCGGCGGGAGCCGAAGCCCGCGGGCGGTCCGGAGGCGGAGCAGGGTGCGGGCGGGTCGGGCGGCCCGGCGAGCGAGCGGCCCGAGCACGGGCGCCACGAGAGCGTCCTCCCCGCCCCCGTCGACGAGAGCACGGCCGCACCCGTACACGGACGCCACGAAGGCGGCGAGAGCGGCCCGGGGAGCGCAGCAGGGCCGGCCGCCGAAGCGCGCGGCGGCTCCGCTCCCTACGACAAGCCGTACGAGAAGCAGCCCCTGCCCACGCGCAAACCGCGCGGCGCGGAGGGTTCCGGAGGCATTCCGCACAGCTCCATTCCGAACAGCGCCCCGCCCACCGGCTCCGCACCCACCGGCTCCGCACCCACCGGTTCCGCGCCGGCCGGTGCCGCGTCGCAGGACAAGCCGTACGAGAAGCAGCCCCTGCCCGTACGGAAGCCGCGCAAGCCGGGCGCCTCCCGCCTGGGCATGCCGCCCGCCTCCGCCCCGCAGGCTGAGGGCTTCGACTACTTCGGCCGGGGCCAGGAGCGTCCGGGCGTCCCGCGCGCGGCGGCCGCCTCCGACGGCCCCGCCCCGCCGCAGGCGTTCCCCGAGCTCGGTCCCCGCGACCTGTCGGACGCCTTCCCCGGCGCCGGCCGGCGGTCGTCCGGTCCCGGCCACCGAGACGGCTCGGGCCTGCGGGCCGGCCCCGACGCCCCGACGCCGCCCTTCGGCGACTCCCCGGCCTTCCCGACGCCGGCCTTCGGCGCCGCGCCGTCGTTCCCCGAGCCTCCGGGCTTCCCCGAGCCCCCGGGCTTCCCGCAGCAGCCTGCCGCCGCCGCGGGCGGGACGGCCAACCCCTTCCTCGACACTCCCCCGTCCGGCGCGGGCCCGGCCTTCCCGCCGGACGACCCCTTCGGCGCCGCACCGCCGTTCCCCGAGACCACCCGCGGCCGGCGCGGCGGGCGGGACTTCCCGGACGCCTTCCCCGGGGCCGCTCCGAACGCGGCCTTCGGCGCCGCGTCCGCGCCGGAGGCGCCCGCTCCCGCGTGGCCCGGGCAGGAGGCCGACCCCGCCCGGTTCGACCCCTGGCGGCGCTCCTCGCAGGACGACGCCGGCGACCTGGGCGACCCCCGCCAGACCGGCCCGCTCGGCGGGCCGCTGCGCGCCCCGCTGCCCGCCTGGGCCGAGGTGCCCCTACGTCCGGACGACGCCTTCGCCCGCGGTGGGGGACGCGATGGCGGCCCGGAGAACGAGCCCGAGCAGGAGCCCGCGCCCCGGGCCAAGAAGCCGCGCGACCCCTACCTGGACAACGTGAAGTTCGTCGGCATCGCCCTGGTGCCGATCGGGCACGCACTGGTCCCGACGCTCGCGGCCGACTCCGCACGGGCGACGTACCTGTTCATCTACGTCTTCCACATGCCGCTGTTCGTCATCATCAGCGGTTACCTGTCCAGGAACTTCTGGAACTCGAACGCGAAGACCAACAAGCTGGTCGACACGTTCCTGGTGCCGTACGTGATCGTCGAGGTGGGCTACGCCCTCCTGCGCACCGCCTTCGGGCACAAGTTCAGCCTCACGATCATGGATCCGGCGTGGTTGAACTGGTATCTGCTCGCACTGCTGTTCTGGCGGCTTTCCACACCCGTGTGGAAGCGGATGAAATACCCGTTCGTCATCTCGGTGGCCGTCTATCTCTTCGCCGGGTTCTCCCAGTTGTCCGGCGACTTCAGCATGGACCGGTTCTTCGGGCTGCTGCCGTTCTTCGTCCTCGGCCTCGTGCTCAAGCCGGAGGTCTTCGACTTCCTCAAGCAGCGCTGGGTGATGATGCTGTCGGTGGTCGTGCTGCTGGGCGCCGCGGGTGTGGCGATCTTCCTGGTGAAGAACTACTCGGTGAAGCTCGGCCCGATCTACTACAAGGACAGCTACAAGGACCTCCACCTGGTCTGGTGGAAGGGCATGCTGCTGCGCACCGGCCTGCTGGTGGCCGCGCTGGCCATGTCGGCGGCCGTGATGTCGCTCATCCCCCGGCGCCAGACGTGGTTCACCGACCTCGGCACCCGCACGCTCTACTGCTACCTGCTGCACGGCGTGCCGGTGATGATCGCCAAGGAGATGGGCTGGGTCAGCTTCCCCTGGCTGTACGGCCCGCTCGGGGTGGCGGCCATCGCGGCGTCGGGCTTCGCCCTGGCCATCGTGCTGTGCCTGCCGGTGACCCGTACGGCGTTCAAGTGGCTGCTCGAACCCCGGCTGACGTGGCTGTACCGGCGGCCGAGCGGACAGGCGGCGAAGCCGGTGAGCACCGGAAGTTAAGCCTCATTTCGGGAGGCATTCACCCGGCGCATCCGGTCATTTCGGACGGCACGGTCAGCCTCCCCGTATGAGGGTATGCGTCGGCACGACAGTCCATCACCCGGAGGACGCGCGGATCACCCACCGGCAGATCCGGGCGCTGCTCGACGCCGGGCACGAGGTGACCTTCGTCGCGCCCTTCACGCACTGCAACGTGACGCCGCGGCCGGGCATCCGGGCCGTCGACGTGCCGAGGGCGGTCGGCCTGCACCGCGGTAAGGCGCTGCGGGCCGCCGCCTCCGCCCTGCGCAGGGCCGTGCGGGACGCCGACCTGCTGCTCGTGCACGACATCGAGCTGCTGCTCGCGCTGCCGCGCAGACGGCCGCCCACGGTCTGGGACGTTCACGAGGACACGATCGGCGCGCTGCGGGCGAAGGCCTACCTGCCGGGGCCGTTGCGGAGCGTCCTGCCGCCCCTGATCCGCGCGGTCGAGGGCCGTGCCGAGCGGCGTCTCCATCTGATCCTCGCCGAGGAGTCCTACCGTGAGCGCTTCCCCGGCCCGCACCCCGTGGTGCCCAACCACACGTACGTGCCGCCGACGCCGCCCGCACCGCCGGGGGACTCCCGGGTCGTCTACGTGGGGCACATCTCTCACGCCCGCGGCGCTGCCGAGATGGTGGAGATCGCCCGCCGGCTCCGGCCGTACGGCATCCGCCTGGACCTGATCGGACCGGCGGACGCGGCGGTGCGTCCCATGCTGCGCGACGCGCAGCGCGCGGGGCTGCTCGACTGGTTCGGGTACGTCCCCAACAACCACGCGCTGCGGATGGCCGAGGGCGCCCTTGCCGGGCTGTCCCTGCTGCAGGACGTGCCGAACTACCGCGAGTCGACGCCCACGAAGATCGTCGAGTACATGGCCCGTGGCATCCCCGTCGTCACGACCCCGCTGCCGAGGGCGGCGTCGCTGGTCGGGCGGGTCGACTGCGGGACGATCGTCCCGTTCGGCGACGTCGGAGCGGTGGCCGGCACCGTCGTGCAGGCCGTGCTCCGCCTGCGCGAGGACGCCGAACGGCGGGCCGCGATGGGCGCCCGGGGCTATGTCGAGGCGCTGAACCACCATCACTGGCCCGCCGTGGCCGGCGAGTTCGTCGCTCTGCTGGAGCAGTGGGCCCAGGCCGCGAACACGGTGCCGGCCCTGAGCCCCGGCCGTACGGTCCCGGCCTGACCCCCGCTCAGGGCCGGCCGGGCGCGGACAGCAGGCGCGCACCCGTGACGGCGAGACCGGCGGCCTGGGTGATCGCGCCCGCGACCTCGAACCACTCGGTGCCGGCCACGAGCCCGATCACGTGCAACGGCGGCCACGCGAGGACCCCGGCGGCGGCCCACAGCGGCACGACACGGGCGCGGAGCAGGGCCAGCCCGAGCAGCAGCGTGCCGGCGAGGTTGCCGAGCACGAAGAGCAGGAACACCCAGATGCCCATCGGCTCGCTCTGGGCACCGTCGATGACCGCCGCGTAGTCGTCGACGCGGCCCCCGCGCTCCGCCATGACGATGTCGGTGATCCCCGTGAAGGCGACCGCGAAGTAGCAGATGTACCCGCCCGCCACCAGGGTCGCACCGAGGGCCCCGAGCCTGCGGCTCCGGTCGCCGACGAGGCGCCTCGCGCCGAGGGCGGCCGGGACCATGAGCAGACTGCCCAGCATGGCGGCGACGGTGCTGAGGCGGTACAGGCCGGGGTGGGCCGCCACGAGGGCGAGTGCGTTCGCCCCGGTGCTGTCGTCCCCTCCGGCGCGGGTGGCCCAGGCGTAGGCGCCGTTGGCGACGACGAAGCCCCACGGCGCGGTGAACAGCGCCAGCGCGAGCGGCAGATGACGAGTGTGCGACGGAGCCGTTTCCACGGGTTCTCCTCGATCGAGCAGGTGGGGGATCATGCGCGGGAGCGCAGCGCAGGAGCGAGGAACGCGACACAGGCGAGGGTCAGCGCGATGCCGACCGCGGCCACCGCGATGGCCGGCACCGGGACGCCTTCGGCGAAGAACGCCGGCACGGCGCTGAGCGCCGACAGCAGCCGGGTGACGATCACGGCCACCACCCCGGCGCGGCTGCCGCGCCAGGCCAGCACGACACCGGCCACGGTGATCAGGCCGAGCACGCCGTCGGCGAGAGCCACCGCGAACGGCGGGTGCTCGCCGTCGCCCAGCGGCACCGAGATCACGTCGACGAGACCGAACAGACCGGCCATGACCAGGCCGATGACGAGGGGAACCGAGCGTTTCACTGTGCCTCCTGGGCTGCGGGACCGGATTGCCGATGTCTCGCAGTGTGGGCGCGCCGGCCCTGTCGGCGGATCCGGGCCGGCTCTGGTCCGATCTCCGTGCTGGCACGTATTCACCCCGGCCGCGGCGCGGCCTACGGTGTGCTCGTGGCACTCCCCCGTCTGCTCACGTACGCCGCCGCGACGCTGGTGTGCGTGCTGATGGCCGCCCCGGTCGCGCCGGCCGTAGCGGGCGACGGGACGGTGGTGCTGGACGGGATGGCGCTCGCGATCGGCATCGCGCTCGCCCTGCCCTCCGTCGTGCTCGGCGTGCTGGTCGCCACCCGGCGCCCGCGCAGCGTGGTGGGCCTGCTGCTGGTGCTGACCGGCGCGACGACCGTCTACCTCGCGGTCGGCGAGTCGTACGCGAGCCTCGCCGCGCGGCGGGGGCTGCTCACCGAGGTTTACGCGGCGCTGTCGCAGGGCGACTGGATGTTCCTGTACGTGCCTTCGGCGCTGCTCATGCTCGTCTTCCCCGACGGCAGGCTGCCGGGGCGGCGCTGGCGCTGGGCCGTCGCCGGGCTGCTGGTCGTGCCCGTGCTGTTCATGCTGATCGCGGCGTGCGCCCCCGACGCGTATCCGCCGCCGTTCGAGAGCACGCCCCATCTGCTGCGGCCTCCTCGGGCGTACCTGCCGATGCTGGAGATCGCAGGGGTGGCGCTGCTGCCGGTCTTCCTCGGGCTGCTGATCGCG
This sequence comes from Microbispora sp. NPDC004025, assembly GCF_053604425.1. Lineage (NCBI taxonomy): Bacteria > Bacillati > Actinomycetota > Actinomycetes > Streptosporangiales > Streptosporangiaceae > Microbispora > Microbispora sp. NPDC004025. The sequence continues at coordinate 228,108 of NZ_JBSGHN010000003.1, forward strand.
TCGGCGGCGGCGATGGTCACCCGCTACCGCCGGGCGGCCGACGAGGTGAGCCGGGCGCGGGTCAAGTGGTTCGCCCTCGGTGCCGGATTCCTGCCGCTCACGCTGCTGCTGTGCTGGGCCGGTTACCTGCTTTTCGACAGTCCCGACCTGGTGGTGTTCGGCCTGGCGGCGACGGCCGTGGCGATCCCGGCGGCGACCGCGATCGCGATGCTGCGCCACGACCTCTACGACGTCGACCGGGCGATCAGCGCGGCCGTCACCTACGGCCTGGTCACCACGATCCTGCTGGCCTTCTACACGGCCGCCTCGTTCCTCGCCGGCCTCGGCGCGGGGCGCGGCTCACCCGTCGCGGCGGCGGCCGCCACCGCCGTCTGCGCCGCCGCCCTGTCTCCGCTGCGCGTCCGGCTCCAGCGCCGGGTGGACCGGCGGCTCTACCCGGCCCGGCAGGCCGTGCTGACCGCCGTCGCGCGGCTGCGCGACCGCACGCACGCCGGGCTGGCCCGGCCGGAGGAGCTGGAGGCGGCGCTGCGCGAGGCGCTGCGCGACCCGGCGCTGCGCGTCGGCTACCGGATCCCGGGCGCCACCGGTCTGGTCGACGCGGCCGGCGCCCCCGTCGATCCCGGCGGCTCCCCCGTGACACCCGTACGGCTCGGGGGTCACGAGATCGGCGCGATCGTACGCGGCCGGACCGGGAGCCGTGAGCTGCTGCGCGAGGCGGCCGGCGCGAGCGCCCTGCTCATCGAGGTGGTCCGGCTGCGGATCGAGGTGAGCCGGGCGCTGGAGGAGGCCGAGGCCGGCCGGACCCGGTTGCTGCACGCCGGTTACGAGGAGCGGCGGCGGCTCGAACGCGACCTGCACGACGGCGCCCAGCAGCGCCTGGTGTCCCTCGGCATGGCGATCCGGCTCGCCCAGCGCCACCTCGGCGACGGCACGGCCGACGTCGACGCCCTGCTGGACGAGTGGGTGGCCGAGCTGGCCGTCGCGGTCACCGAGCTGCGGCGGATCGCGCACGGCCTGCGCCCGAGCAGCCTCGACGACGGTCTCGGCAACGCGCTGGTCATGCTGGCGGGCAAGGTCCCGGTGCCCGTGGCGCTCGACGTGTCCGCCGACGACCTGCCGGACGACGTGGCGATGACCGCCTACTACGTGGCGAGCGAGGCGATGACGAACGCCGTCAAGCACGCCGGCCCCGCCGCCATCGGCGTGCGCGTCAGCCGGGCCGGCGACCACGTCACCGTGCGGATCAGCGACGACGGGCGGGGCGGGGCGCTGATGCGGCCGGGCGCCGGGCTGGCGGGCCTGGCCGACCGGGTGCGGGCGGCGGGCGGCGCGCTGCGGCTGTCGAGCCCGGAGGGCGGCGGGACGACGGTGGAGGCGGTGCTGCCGTGCGCGTCGTGATCGGGGAGGACTCCGCCCTGTTCAGGGAGGGGCTGGCCCGGCTGCTCGCCGACGACGGGCACGAGGTCGTGGCCAAGGCCCAGGACGCCCCCGGGCTGGTCGCCGCCGTCGACGCCGCCGATCCCGACCTGGTCATCGCCGACATCCGGATGCCGCCCGACCACACCGACGACGGCGCACGGGCGGCCAGGCGGATCCGCGGCGCCCACCCCGGCCTCGGCATCGTCCTGCTCTCCCAGCACGTCGAGACCCGGCACTCTGTCGACCTGGTGTCCCGCGGCGGGTTCGGCTACCTGCTCAAAGACCGGGTCTTCGACGTGGACGACTTCCTCGACACGCTGCGCCGCGTGGCGGCCGGCGGCTCCGCCCTCGATCCCGAGGTCGTCTCGCGCCTCATCGGCGTACGCCGGGCCGCCGACCCCCTCGCGTCGCTCAGCGCCCGTGAGCGCGAGGTGCTCGCGCTGATGGCCGAGGGCCGTACGAACGTCGGCATCGCCCGGCGGCTCTACCTGACCGACCGGACGGTGGAGACCCACGTCAGCTCGATCCTCGCCAAGCTCGGCCTGCCCGGCTCGGAGGAGGACCACCGCCGCGTGCTGGCCGTCGTGCTCTATCTCAACCGCTCCCGCACCTGACGCAGGCGGCGGCCCAGGAAGGCCCGCTCGGAGGCGTTGCGGGTGCGGGCGATCGCCGCCTCGTACGCCCGCGCGGCCTCCTCGGCCCGGCCGAGCCGCCGCAGCAGGTCGGCCCGGACGGCGTGGAACAGGTGATAGCCGTTCAGGTCGAGAGCGTTCAGGAGCGCGAGCGCGGCGTCCGGCCCGTCGACCTCGGCCACCACGACCGCGCGGTTCAGCGCGGCCACCGGGCTCGGGGCGAGGGCGAGCAGGTGGTCGTACAGGCTCAGGATCTGCCGCCAGTCCGTGGCGGCCGCCGTCGGCGCGTCGGCGTGGACGGCGTTGATCGCCGCCTGGATCTGGTACGGCCCCGGCCGGCCGCGCCGCAGGCATGCCCGCACGATGTCCTGGCCCTCGGCGGTGAGGGCGCGGTCCCACCGGCCGCGGTCCTGATCGGGCAGCGGCACGAGGTCGCCGTCCGGGGTGGTGCGGGCGCCACGCCGCGCTTGGAGGAGCAGCATGAGCGCGAGCAGCCCCATGACCTCCGGCTCGCCGGGCATCAGCGCGGCCAGCAGGCGGCCGAGCCGGACGGCCTCCGCGCACAGGTCCTCGCGGACCAGCCGGTCGCCCGCGCTCGCCGTGTACCCCTCGTTGAAGATCAAGTACACGACGGCGAGCACGGCCCTGAGCCGCTCCGGCAGATCGGCCTCGCGTGGCACGCGGTACGGGATGCCGGCGTCGCGGATCTTGGCCTTGGCCCGGACCAGCCGCTGGGCCATGGTCGGCTCCGGGACCAGGAACGCCCGTGCGATCTCGGCCGTGGTGAGGCCGCCAAGCAGGCGCAGCGTCAGCGCGACCCGGGCGGCGGGGGCGAGCGCCGGGTGGCAGCAGGTGAAGATCAGGCGGAGCCGGTCGTCGTGCACGGGCCCCTCCTCGTCCGGCCCCTCCTCGTCCGGCCCCTCGGCCGGTCCGTACTCGGCGGCGTGCAGCCGGACCGCCCGCGCGTGCCGGTCCTCCCGCAGGGACTCCCGCCGGTGGCGGTCGATCATCCGGTTGCGGGCGGTGGTGATGATCCAGCCGGCCGGACTGGGCGGCATCCCGTCGCGGGGCCAGCGCCGCACCGCCTCGGCGAACGCGTCCTGGACCGCCTCCTCGGCGACGTCGATGTCGCCGAAGTGGCGGACCAGGACCGCGACGGCGCGGCCGTACTCCTCGCGGAACACCCGCTCGACGTCCGGGGATGCCGCACTACGCGAGGTCGTCATCGCCTTCCACGACCCCGGCGAACGGGCGCACCTCCACCGGGAGCGTGGTCGCGCGGGCGAGCTTGCGGCCCCACTCCAGCGCCGCGTCGAGGTCGGGCGCCTTGATGATGGTCAGCCCGCCGACGTGCTCCTTGCCCTCGGTGTACGGCCCGTCGGTGACGAGTTCCTCGCCGTCGCGCGCCCGCACGACCGTGGCCGTGGCCGGATCGTGCAGCCCTCCGGAGAAGACCCACGCGCCCGCGGCCCGCAGCTCTCCGTTGAGGGCCGCGAGGTCCCGCATGATCGGCTCCAGGACCTCCGGCGGGGGCGTCCCGCCGTCGGGCTGCTGGATGCTGAGCAGGTAGTGCCTCACCGTCTCGTCCACCTCCTCCGTGGGGCCCACCGGACGCGGGCCCGTTCACCCTCTACACGAACGGCCACCCCTGGTTTCGACATCCGCCGAAAAATCAGGTCTGGGACAACCTTGCCGCCGTACGGCTGTCGCCGGGCCGCCGGTCTTGCTGTACTGGAACCATGGCAAGCCATGTCGTCCAGGGGCGCGGGGTCGAGACGCCGGTGGAGGTGCGCGACGCCTCGGTGTGCCTCGCCGCCTACCTGGTGCGGGCCGACGCCGCCCGCGCGGTCCTCGCGTACTCCAGGATGGACGTCACCGAGGTCCTGCCGGGCAAGGCCCTGTGCTCGTTGGTGTTCGTCCGCTATCACGACTCCGACCTGGGCTCCTACAACGAGTTCGGGGTGACCTTCCTCGTACGGCCCGCCGACGCGGGCCCCCCGCCGAGTCGCGGGCCGCTGGCCGGGCTGAAGGACCTGCGCGGGGCGGGCACGGGCGCCTTCGTCCACTGGCTGCCGGTCGACCAGACGTTCACGCTGGAGGCCGGAAGGACCATCTGGGGCTTCCCCAAGGAACTCGCCGACGTCGACCTGCGGCTCGGCTCGCCGTACAAGCGGTGCCTGCTGCGCAAGGACGGGCGGATGGTCGTCGATCTGCTGCTCAGGCCCGGCGTTCCGGCGGCGCCCGTGCCGCTGCTCGGCGAGACCCTTCCCATGCCGGACGCCTACGCCCACCTCGACGGGGTCACCCGCCGCATCCCCTGGACGGCTCGCGCCCGGGGCGTCCGCTGGCGGCCGGGCGGCGCGCTCATCCGCCTCGGCAACCATCCGATCGCCAAGGAGCTGAGCGAGCTCGGCCTGCCCCGGCGGGCACTGATGACGGCCACCGCCGAGCAGGTGGCGATGACCTTCGAGGAGCCCGGACGCGCGTGACGCATGCTCCCGCTGCCCTCACCCGCCCCGGTGCCGGTCGTCCGCCTCGGCCTGTCGTACCTCGCCGCCGTGTGACGGATCATGGCCGCAGGCGCAGCGGTCCCTTTCCGGGGAGGCGCCTGCTCGCGTGGGACGATCGCCCGCGGCCGCCGGCAGGGCGGCCGCCAGCCGGTCGACCTTCTCGCTCAGCGCCCTGATCTCGTTCATGACCACGATGTGCTGCTCCAGTTCCAGCTCCTGGTCCTCCTTCCACCGCTGGGCGTTGACCTCGGCCTCCATCGCGGAGACGATCACACCGATGAGCAGGTTGAGCACGAAGAACGCCGTGATCACGATGAACGTGGCGAAGAAGATCCACGCCAGCGGCTCCTTCGCCATCACGTCCTCGGCCACCTGTGGCCAGTTCTCGACCGTGAGCACCGTGAACATGGTGAACAGCGACCGCCCGAGGTCCCCGAAATACTGCGGGGCCGCCTCGTGGAAGAGCTGCTCGCCGATCACGGACGCCGTGTAGAGCGACAGCAACAGAAGGACCACGGCCGAGGCCAGCCCCGGAAGCGCGGCGAACAGCGCCGAGACCACCCGCCGCATGCCCGGCACCACGGAGATCAGTCGCAGCACGCGCAGGAACCGGAAGAGCCTCAGGATCGACACCGACTCCGAGGCCGGCACGAGGGCCATGCCGACGATGACCAGGTCGAACCAGCTCCACGGATCACGGAAGAACGCCTTGCCGTGGACGACGATCCGCAGGACGATCTCGACGACGAAAACGGCGAGGATGACCCGGTCGATCACGAGGAAGGTCGTGCCGTGACGGTCGGCCAGCTCGTTCGACGTCTCCAGCCCGAGCGCGATCCCGTTCAGCGCGATGACGGCGATGACCGCACGGTGGAAGACCGGAGAGTCGACGATGACGCGGAGCCGTTCGCGGTGGAAAACGGGCAAGCCCACACCCCTGAAGATCAGGCAGCACAAACGCCCGAAATCTTACAGTTTGGGGTTAACTATGGTTCCCGCAGGGCGTCGACCGCCTGCCGCTTGCCGCATCGTGCCCCCGGCCGCGCCGAGGCGGAGCGCACGCCCCGGCAGCCGCCGGCGACGTCCGCGGCCGGCACACCTAGACGATGGGCGGGCGGCCGAGGCGGAGCATGCGCCAGGCGGTGCGCCAGGCCATCGGGCGGCGCTCACCCGCCGGCTCGCGCAGCCCTTCGAAGAAGCCGCGGAACCACGCCTTGATCGCGGGCATCGAACGCTCGCGCACGAGCGTGAGCACGACCCAGTTGAGCAGGTAGAGCAGCGCGAGCGGCCACGGCAGGTTGCGCCGGGCCAGCCACACCCGGTTGCGGGCGTTCAGCCGGTAGAAGTCCGTGTGCCGGGACGGCAGCACCAGCGGGTGGTACATGACCGTCTCGGCGTCGTACTCGATCCGGTATCCCTCGCCCAGCAGCCGCCAGGCGAGGTCGGTCTCCTCGTGGGCGTAGAAGAACTTCTCCGGCAACCCGCCGACCTGCAGGAACGCCGACTTGCGAATGGCGCACGCGCCGCCGAGGAAGGTCGTCACCGGGGAGGACCGCTCGGGGTCGCCGGCCCGCAGCCGGGGCACGTGCCGCCGCTGCACCGAACCGCCCTCGGGGTCCATCACCCGGAAGCTGATCACCGCCAGGTCGGGCTCGTGCGTGAACCGCTCGCGGACGTGCGCGGCGACCTTGGCGTTGGCGTACCAGCCGTCGTCGTCGAGGAACAGGACGATGTCGCCCGAGCACTCCTGCACGCCGCGGTTGCGTCCCTCGGGGATGCCCGCGTTGTGTGCCAGCCGTACGGTCTTGATCGTGGCGGCGGAGCCGGGGAGCGGCTGGACGGTCAGCCGCGGCACGTCCGCGCCGTTGCCGACGATGACCACCTCGATGTCGCCGTCGGTCTGGGTGAGCGCGGACTCCACCGCCCGGTCGAGCTCGGCGATCCTGTTGCCCATGGTGAGGATGACACAGGAGATTTTCACCGCGTCACTGCCTCGACATGGGGCGCACTACACACGACTTCATGATCACCGAGTCTGTATGGCCGGGCAATCCGGAATCTGCCTGGTTTACCGTGGGACAAGGGTATCGGAACTGCCACCAAACCCCTACCCAACCGCGAATGTACGACCGATCGGCATGCCACGCCGGGACCGGCGCGCTCATGACAGCCGCCGGGACGCGAGGATGCTGACCAGATGCAGCAGGAGCTGGACTCCCGCGATGACGACGCAGGCGACCACGAGGATCCGCGTGGCGGAGAACCAGTTGTCGAGCACCGCCGCGACCACGACGATCAGCGACAGCTCGACGGCCTGGATCACCCGGTGGAACCGCAGCGCCGCGGCGAACCTGCGGGCCAGCGCGAGCCGGGGCGAGGTGAACTGCTGCGCCGCCGCCTCGGTGGTCGCGACCAGGCCCGACCGGGCGCGGGCGACGTCGACCAGGTCGGTCTCCGACTTGATCAGGATCGCGCCGAGCGCCGCCGCCACGCCCATGACCGTGTACCAGTCGGGCAGCGTCTCGGAGGCGCGGAAGCCCAGCCCGATCAGCAGCGCCGCCTCGGCGAAGTAGTGCCCGACCCGGTCGAGGTAGACGCCGGTGATCGAGGTGCGGCCGGTCCACCGGGCCAGCTCCCCGTCGGAGCAGTCGAGCAGCAGGTAGACCTGGATGAGCAGGGCCGCGCCCAGCGCCGCCCAGAAACCCGGGAGGGCCAGCACGGCGCCCGCCGCCACCCCGCACACGATCATCAGGCCGGTGACCTGGTTCGGCGAGATGGGGGTCTTGGCCAGCAGCCAGGTGGCGTAGATGGACAGGCGCCGCATGTACAGCAGGCCGGCCCAATGTTCGCCGCTGCGGCGGTCCATGGTGGTCTGCGGCTGGGCGACCGCGCGAAGCTCAGCGACCGACGGCGCGGACATAGTCCTCAACTCTCCCACGGACCTCGTGCTCCGACAGCCGGAGGTGCTCAAGGATGGTGTAGCGGCCGGGCCGGGTGCTGGGGGCCAGCATCACCGCGGCCGTGAACTGGTCGGTCGTGAGGCCGACGTCGCCGGGCGCGACGGGCAGGCCGTGCCGCCTGAGGCAGCCGGTCACCTGGCCGAGCCGGTGCGCGTCCTCGCGGAGGAAGTAGCAGAACGCCGCGCCGATGCCGGCCAGCTCACCGTGATTGGAAGTGCCGGGGAAAAGCTGATCCACGGCATGAAGGATCTCATGGTCGCCACCACTCGCCGGACGGCTTGACCCCGCGATGACCATCGACATCCCCGACAGGATCAGCGCCTCGGCGAGCACGGTCAGGAACGCGTCCGACTCGATCGTGTCCTGCCGGCCGAGCACGGCCTCGGCGGCCGTGCGCGACATGGAGATCGCCAGCCCGTCTATGGGCTCGCCCCGCTCGCTGTTGCCGAGCTGCCAGTCCTCGATGGCCGACAGGTTGCTGAGCACGTCGCCGATCCCTGACCGTACGAGCGCGGGCGGGGCGTCGTGGACGAACTCGAGGTCCACCATGATCGCCAGCGGCATGGGCACGCCGAACGAGCCCTTGCCGCCCTCGTACACGAGCGAGGCCACCGGCGAGCAGATGCCGTCGTGCGAGAGGTTGGTGGCCACGGCGACCATGGGGATGCCGGCGAGCGACGCGGCGTACTTGGTGGCGTCGATCGTCCGGCCGCCGCCGACGCCGACCACCGCTTCATAGTTGCCCTTGCGCAGGTCCGCGCCGAGGGACACGGCCGCGTCCACGGTGCCGTCCGCCACCCGGAGCACCTTGGCCTCACCCAGCGACGGCGCGATGACCTCCGCGATGCGGTCGCCCTGCCCGACGCCGACCGCGACCGCGACCCGGCCGGAGGTGGCCACCCTGCTGTCGGCGAGCAGGGTGCCGAGCTGCGCGATCGCGCCCCGCCGCACCTCCATCGTGAGAGGCGCGGGGAGCATCCTTGCCAGAATCGGCATGCGAACTCCTCAGAAGACCGCGGAAATCAGTAACGGCACGCGATCTCACGGGCCTTCGCGAGGTCGTCGTGGTTGTCCACCTCGACCCACTCGACCTTGCCGATCGGAGCGACGGCGATCTTCTCGCCGCGCTCGACCATCTCCTGGTAGCCGTCCTCGTAGTAGAGCTGCGGGTCGCGCTCGAAGGTGGCCTTCAGCGCGTCGGCCAGCCGCTCGGCCGCGCCCGGCCGGATCAGGGTGGCGCCGATGTACTCGCCGTACGCCTCGGCGGGGTCCATCAGCTTGGTGATCCGCTTCAGCCGGCCGTCCTCCAGCGTGACCTTCATCTCCTCGTCCGCCAGCGACTTCACGTCGTCCACGGCGAGCAGGACGTCGGAGGTGTTCTCGGCGGCCAGCAGGGTCCGCTCCACCGACACGGGGTGGACGGTGTCGCCGTTCACCAGCAGCGCGCCCTGCGAGAAGTAGTCACGGGCGCACCACAGCGAGTAGGCGTTGTTCCACTCCTCGGCCTTGTCGTTGTGGACGAGCGTCAGCTTCACCCCGTGACGCCGCTCCAGGTCGGCCTGCCGCTCCCGGACGGCCTGAGCCTGGTAGCCGACGATCACCACGACCTCGCGGAGGTCCACGGCCGCCAGGTTACGCAGGGCGATGTCGAGGATCGTCGTCTCACCGTCGACCGGCACCAGCGCCTTCGGCAGCGTGTCGGTGTACGGCCGCAGGCGACGTCCGGCTCCGGCGGCCAGCACCATTCCGAGCAATTTCCCGCACTCCTTGAGGTCGAGCGTCAGACAGTAACCCCAAAGGTTAGTTGGCTCGGCACCCCGCTTGGGTAATCCACCGTTGGTCTGACGTTAATCCGGGGGCGCCGGTTCCACGGCCTCGTCCGGTGTCCGGGGGGCGGCGAGCCAGCATGTCAGGCTCTCCCAGCCGAACAGGCCCCAGAGATAGAGCGCGAGCAGCGCGAACACGGCGGTCATCACGTCGAGCAGGCCGCCGAGGGCGACGACGAGCATCCGGCCGTCCCAGCCCAGCCCGGCCGTGGCCAGCCACGGCGGCGGATACACGTGCTGGCGCACCCGATAGACGGTGTCGTAGTGATGAAAGGCCATCGCGCCGAGCAGCGCGACGACGAGCACGGGCGGAACGGAACGGGCGAATCCGGCCGAGGCGATGAAGCCGTATTCGGTCAGCCGCAGGATCGGGGGCGCCAGCCAGTCGAGCCGGCCGTCGTGCCGGTGCGCGCTGCCCGCCCCGGCCAGCAGCAGGGCCACCGCCGGAGCGAAGACCGCGAAGTCGTCGGCCCCGGCGATGCCCAGCACCAGCAGCACGGCGGTCACGAAGGCCCCCGCGATCGCGGGCGGCAGCGGCGGGAGCTGCCCGGCGACGAGCAGCCCCATCGCCTTCGACAGCGGGCCGTCGTCCCGGTAGGCCACCACGACGCTGCGCGGCACCGGGATCATGTGCACGGCGATCGCGCCGCGACTCTTCCGGTCGGTCTCGTGCGGGCGCCGACTCATGCCACCTCCTCGCCTTCGGCTCGGAGCGGCATGCGCCAGACGCTGTGTTCACTGATTCGCTCGCTACGCTCGCTCATGCCACCTCCTCGCCTTCGGCTCGGAGCGGCATGCGCCAGACGCTGTGTTCACTGATTCGCTCGCTACGCTCGCTCATGCCACCTCCTCGCCCG
>NZ_JBSGHN010000003.1:238405-543347 GCF_053604425.1 Microbispora sp. NPDC004025
CGCCTTCGGCTCGGAGCCGGGCCGTGCCGGAGGCGCGCAGGTCAGCACCTCGCCAGGCACTGTGCTTATTGATGCGCTCGCTACGCTCGCTCATGCGAAGGACCTCGCCATCCGCCCGGCGGCCGTGTAGGCCAGCGCCAGCGCGCCCCAGCCCAGCAGCGCGAGGAACGTCACCCGCGCGTCGAACAGCGCGGCCGTTACCGAGATCAGCGCCATCCGCTCTCCGATCGGCAGCACGATCATCTTCTTCGCCCAGTACGCCACGCCCCTCACGCCGCTCAGCGCGTCGAGCCGCCGCGACAGCGCCAGCACCGAACCGGTGCCCTTGGCGGCCGCCGCCGCGGGCGCCTCGTCCCACGGCACGGCCATCGAACGCGGGGCGGCCGCCCGCAGGCCCGCCGCCCTGGCCCGGTCGGCCACCGCTCCCGCGTAGGAGAAGTCGACCATGTGGCGGATCGTCTGCAGGACCATCGCGGCCACGGCCAGGCCCCAGATCTCCCACGCCCTGTCCGGCACGGTCACGTATCCGGCCGCCAGCCCCACGTACACCAGGTATTCCTTGAGCCGGTCGCAGATCGCGTCGAGCCAGCCCCCGAGCGGGGAGAACCGGCGCGTGTACCGGGCGAGCTGGCCGTCCAGGCAGTCGAGCACGAACGACAGGTAGAGCGCGACGGCGCCGACCACGAGCCCCGCCCGGTTGCCGTCGGAGAACCAGATCGCGGCGATGGCGGCGAACCCGACCGAGATGCCGGTGACCGTGTTCGGGGTCAGCCCGAGGCGGGCGGCCGGGCGGATGAGGTGACGCGACCACGAGCTGACGCAGTGGGTGGTGAAGAAGCCGTCGCCGCTCTTCACCGCGGCGTCGAGCCTGGCCTGCGCCTCGTCGACGTCGGCGAGCTCGCGCACCGCGCGCTCGGCGGCCGGGCGGGTGCCGGCCCGCCCGCAGTGCAGGGTGCCCAGGGTGACGGCGTGCACCTGCACGCCGGCCCGCACCAGGCCGGTGAGCAGCAGCTCGGCCACCTCGCCGTCGCCGACCCGCCCGAGATGACGGCGCTGGGCCAGGTCGGCCAGGTCCTCGGCGATGTCGGCCAGCCCGGCGAGGTGGGACTCCCCCACCTGCAGGACGCCGCGGAAGGTGCCGTTGGCCCACTCGACCTCGTGGAATGACGTGCCCGCCGACACGACGCGGCCCCACTCGGTCCGTACGGGCGGCCGCAGCGGGGCCGGGTCACCGCTGGCGACGATCGCGCCGGTCGGGCGCGCGGGATGGTCGAGCAGCAGCGACAGCGCCTCGGTGTGCGCGACCACGTCGGCCGCCAGCACGGCGACCGGGGAGGTCGAGGCCCGGGCCGTCTTGGCCACGATCCGCAGGTCCTCGGCGAGCCCGTCGCTGACGCAGATCTGGTGCCGCGGGCCGCTCTCCGCGCCCTTCTCCCACCCTCCTGTCTGCGCGTCCTGGCTCCGCACCACGACCAGCACCTCGCGGACCGGAAGCGTGCGGAGCTGGGCGGTGAGCCGCTCCAGGAGGCTGCCCTCGGACCGGGCGCCGTCGGACCAGGGCAGCCCGGCGGCCGGGGAGGTCGCGAGGACGACCGCCACCGTCTCTGTGTCCCGTGACGTACCGGGCTTGCTCGGATCCGCCCCCATATGGAAACCCGCTTCACGTTGACCCGCACGTGCTCACCTCGCAAAGTAACCGAGTGATCACTAGGTGGCAATCACCTTCTCCGGCTTCCGGCACGGGTATGGTCTCCTCCGGGGAGGACATCATGATCGCCGAATCGCGTCTGCGCAGGGTGGGGGTGGTGCTGGCCGGCGGCGTCGGTCAGCGCGTGGGCCTCAACACCCCGAAACAGCTTCTGAAGATCGCCGGGAAGACGATCCTGGAGCACACCCTCGACGTGTTCGACGGCCATCCGGAGATCGACGAGGTCGTCGTCCTGATGGCCCCCGGCTTCGTCGCCGAGGCCGAGGAGCTCGTCAGGAGGAACGGCTACACCAAGGTCGGCCGGGTGCTCGAAGGAGGCGCGAGCCGTACCGAGACGACCTGGCGGGCGCTGTGCGCGCTGGGCGAGCAGGAGTGCGACGTGCTGCTGCACGACGCGGTGCGGCCGCTGATCGAGCCGCGCATCATCGGCGAGTGCGTGGCCGCCCTCGAACGCTACGAGGCGGTCGAGGTGGCCATCCCGTCCTCCGACACGATCGTGGTGGCCGCGCCGGGCCCGCGTGGCGACATCATCCGCGACATCCCCGACCGCTCGCGCCTGCGCCGCGGGCAGACCCCGCAGTGCTTCCGGCTGTCGGTGATCCGGGCGGCGTACGAGCGCGCCCTGGCCGACCCCGAGTTCCCCTCGCTGCCCACGACGGACGACTGCGGCGTCGTGCTGCGGTACCTGCCCGACGTGCCGATCTACATCGTGCCCGGCAGCGAGCACAACATGAAGGTCACCCATCCGGTCGACGTCTTCATCGCCGACAAGCTCTTCCAGCTCGCCGAGAACACGGCGCCCGCGCTGGACGAGGAGGCCTACCGGGCCGGGCTCGCGGGCCGCACGCTCGTGGTCTTCGGCGGCAGCTACGGCATCGGGGCGGACATCGTCGCGCTGGCCAGGGGCTACGGCGCGAGCGTCCACTCGTTCTCCCGCAGCCAGAACGGCGTGCGCGTCGAGGACGTCGCCGCCGTGGAGGACGCGCTGGCCCGCGTGTACGCCGAGACCGGCCGGATCGACTACGTCGTCAACACCGCGGGCGTGCTGCACATGGGCAAACTCGGCGAGTCCGGGCAGCACACGATCGAGGAGACTATCGGGGTGAACTACCTCGGGCCGGTCAACATCGCCCGCGCGTCCGTGAAATACCTGATGGAGACCCGCGGCCACCTCCTGCTCTACACCTCCTCGTCCTACACCCGGGGCCGGGCCGACTACAGCCTCTACTCCTCCACGAAGGCCGCCGTCGTCAACCTCACCCAGGCCCTCGCCGACGAGTGGGCCTGCCAGGGTGTCCGCGTCAACTGCGTCAACCCCGAGCGCACCGCCACCCCCATGCGGCTGCGCGCGTTCGGCGACGAACCCGCCGGAACGCTTCTCTCCCCCGCCGCCGTCGCCCGCACCAGCCTCGACGTGCTGCTGTCCCGCCTCACGGGACAGGTCGTGGACGTACGGCTCAGCCGATGACCGCAACCATCTACGGAGGGACGGGCGCCCGCCCATGGGGGGAAACATCAGGGGGCGCAGGGCCCCGAACGCACTGGTCAGGCTGGTCCGTCGACCGGCGCTGAGAGGCATGACCGGTGGGCGCAGGGGCGCGTTCACCGCGCTCACGCTCGCGTCGTACCCGGCCATGCTCGCGGCCGCCGTGTGGCCGCTGCCCGCGACCTTCGCGGTGCTCGTGCCGCTGTCGTACGCCGCGGAGATCGCGCTGCCCGGCAGGGCGGCGGGGACGCTCAGCCGGGCCCATCTCGGGGCCACGGTCCGCTTCCTGTCGCGGGAGACGGCCGTCGTCGTGCTGCTGGCGCGGCTGGCCCCGGGGCGGCCGTGGTGGTTCGCGGCGTTCGCGGCCGGGCTGTTCCTCTTCCACGGCCTGCGGGCGGCGCAGACGTGGCTCGCCGAGCACGTCGACCGCCGGCACAACCACATGCCGGTGATGACCCGCAACATCGACCTGCCCGCGCTGCGGATCCCGCCCGCGCCGCCCCGCGCGCTGCTCACCTGGCGGGGCGCCAAGCTGCTCTACCTCGACGCGCTCGCGGTCGTGCCGGCCGCGGCCGGGGCGTCGGCGGGGCTGGGCTGGACGGGCGCGGCGGGCGCCGCCGTGGCCCTGGCGCTGGAGGTCGTCGCGATGGCCGCGCTGCTGGCGCACGCGCGGCGGGCCAGGCACCTGGGCGACCGGCGCCGGGTCCTCGCGGTCGTGGACGAGTGGGTCGCCGCCTACCGGCCCGAGGTCGTCATGTACTTCTCCGGGCCCGTCACGGCGGCCTACCAGGCCACGATGTGGCTCGGGACGCTGGAGCGGATCACGCCGAGGACGCTGGTGGTGCTGCGCGAGCGGGCGCTGGTCACGGCCCTCGGGTCGACGACGCTGCCGGTGGTGTGCGTCCCCGCCTCCGTCGATCTCATGAACTTCCGCGCGCTCGACGGCGTGCGGGTCGCGCTGTTCCCCGCCAACGTCGGCAACAACATCCACATGCTCCGGGTGCCGGGCGTGCGGAGCGTGTTCATCGGCCACGGCGACAGCGACAAGGAGGCGTCCTTCAACCCGTACACCAAGGTGTACGACGAGGTCTGGGTGGCCGGGCCCGCCGGGCGGGACCGCTACCTGCGCGCCCAGGTGGGCGTGCGGGACGAGGCCGTCGAGGAGGTCGGCCGCCCCCAGCTCGCCGGGGTGCGGCGCACCAGCCCGTACGCCGAGGGAGCGGCGCCGTACCGGACCGTCCTGTACGCGCCCACGTGGGAGGGCTGGAGCGACGACCTGTTCCACAGCTCGCTCGTCGCCATGGGCCCCGCGATCGTGCGCGCCCTGCTGAACCGGCCGGTGCGGGTGATCTACAAGCCGCACCCGCTGACCGGCCACCGCTCGCCGGCCGCCCGCCTGGCGCACCGGAAGATCATGACTTTGCTGCAGGAGAGCACCGGCATGCCGCATCTCGTCGTGACCGGCCGCGAGCCGTCGCTGTACGAGTGCTTCAACGAGGCGGACGTGCTGATCTCCGACATCTCCAGCGTGGTGTCGGACTTCGTGGCCAGCGGCAAGCCGTACGTCGTGGCGAACGTGGCGGGCCTGCCGGAGGACCGGTTCCGCGAGCGCTACCCGGCCGCGGGCGCGGCGTACCTGCTCGGCGCCGACCTGGCCGAGCTGCCGGACATCCTGCGCCGTCTCGACGCCCCGGGGGACGACGACATGGCCGCCGCCCGGCGCGCCCTGCGGGCCTACCTGCTCGGCGCCGACCATCCGGACCCGCTGGCCCGCTTCGAGGAGGCCGTACGGCGTGCCGCCGCCCGCGCCGAGGCCCGCGCCCGCTCCCTCGGCCTCGAAGCCCTCGCCCCTGCCGCCCGCGACTGAAATACTGGGCGTATCAACTCAGCGTATCGACGCGGACACGAAGGGATGCACACCCATGGTCGCGACTTCACGCAAGCCCCACGGCCCCGCTCTGGCACCCGTACCCGAGCGGCCACTGCCCGGCACTCCTCGTGAGCTGTTCGATTCGCTGCCCCCACTTCCGGGTCTGCGGACCGAGATCATCGACGGGAGACTGATAGTGAGCCCTGTGGGCACCCCCGAACACGCCCGAGCGGCCATGCACCTGTTCCGCGCGTTCATCCCCCTCATCGACGAGCGAGGGTGGGAGGGTTTCAGCGGCAACGTGGACGTGTGTATCGACGGCAGCCGGGACCCGGTCGAGCCGGACTTCGTCCTCGCCCCCAAGGATTGCCCGCGCTGGGGCAATCGGGAGCTTTTCTCTTCCGGTCTGATGCTGGTCGCCGAGGTGGTGTCGAAGGGGAGCGCGGAGGACGACCGCATCAAGAAGCCGGCGATCTACGCTGGGGGCGGGGTCCCGGTGATGCTCCTCGTGGACCCGCTGACGAGGCCCGCGTCGGTCACGGTCTACAGCGACCCCAAGGAGGGTCAGTACCAGGTGATCTCGACGGTGCCGTTCGGGCGGGAGATCCACGTCCCCCGCCCGATCGGCTTCACGCTGGACACCTCAGTCTTCGAAGAGGTCCTCTAGGCTCGCCCGTTCGGGCTTGGGACGGGGCTTGCTGAGCTTCGGGGGGCTGGTCAGGAAGCCCGTCCCCCACGAGACGTGCATGGTGGCGTACACCAGCGGCAGGCGTACGAGCGCGGCGCCGGACAGCCCGCGGCCGGTGAGCACCGAGCCCGCGAGGATCGCCGCGAGGTAGCCGCCGGGGATGATCAGGCCGGGCCAGAAGAACGGCGAGACCACCAGGCCCAGCGCCATCGCCGCCACCGCGGCGGGCGGGGCCAGGTAGCGCAGGTTGATCGTGCCCTGGTGGGTGCGGGAGACGACCCGCCGCCAGCGGCCGTAGTGGAAGTACTGCTTGGCCAGGGCGCGCACGTTGGGCCGGGGACGGTAGGTGACTCGCATCCTCGGCTGGAACCACACCAGCCCGCCGGTCTCCCGGATGCGGTGGTTCATCTCCCAGTCCTGCGCGCGCAGGAAGTGCTCGTCGTAGCCGCCCACCCGGTCGAGGGCGCTGCGGCGGAAGACGCCCAGGTAGACGGTGTCGGCCGGGCCGGCCTCCCCGCCCGTGTGGAACCGCGCGTTGCCCACACCGATCTTCGAGGTCATGGCGCAGGCCACCGCCTGCTCGAACGGCGTGATCCCCTCGGCGGCCATGATGCCGCCGACGTTGTCGGCCCCGGTCTGCTCCAGCGTCTCCACGGCCGTACGCAGGTAGTCGCGGGGCAGGATGGCGTGCCCGTCGACCCGCGCGATGATGGGGTTGCGGGACGCGGCGATGGCGGCGTTCAGGGCGTTGGGGGTGCGGCCGGTGGGATTCGGCACGACGACGACGCGGGGGTCCGCTGCCGCGATCGCGTCGGCCACCTCCTGCGTGCGGTCGTGGGAGGGGCCCACGCTGATGACGACCTCGAGCGGGCCCTCGTAGTCCTGTTCGAGAACCTGCCGCACGGCGTCGCGCAGGTGCCGTTCCTCGTTGAGCACCGGCATGATCACCGAGATCGGGGGCCAGTTCCGCGCGGGATTCTGGCTCGCCTGTCGCGAGTCGGGAAAGGGCTTCATGGCGGCGCTCACGCTACTGTACGGAGGGGTGGAGAAGGCAACCGGAGGACGGGAATGCCCGGCGACGATGGGGAGGACTCCGGCGTCCGCATAGGGGGCGACGGGTACGGCGGGGTGAAGCTGACGGCGCAACGCGCCCGCCAGCGGAGGTCGAACCTCCGATCGCTGGTCATTTCGGGCTCGCTGTCCGGAGTCGTGCTGATCGGTTCCGGCGTCGCATGGCTGGTGCCGAACTACGCGCTCAACCGGATCGAGTCGGTGGACGCGGGCACGAGCGACGCCGGGTCCCGGGGCGCGATGAACATCCTGCTCGTGGGCGTGGACCGGCGCGACAACCTGAGCAGGCGCCAGCAGAACCAGCTCCACCTCGGCCGCGACGTCGGCGAGCGCACCGACACCATGATGGTGATCCACCTGTCGGAGGACCACGGCAAGGTGACCGTCGTCAGCCTGCCGCGGGACACCTGGACGACGGTTCCCGGCAAGGGCGAGCACAAGATCAACGCCGCGTACCAGTTCGGCGGCGCCAAGCTGGCGGTCAAGACGGTGGAGCAGGCGACGGGGCTGCGCATCAACCACTACGTCGAGGTCAACGTGCTCGGGTTCATCGGCGTGGTGGAGTCGCTGGGCGGGGTGACCGTCTGCACGCCGGTGACCATCGACGACCCGAAAACCAAGCTGAACCTGCAGCCGGGGACGTACACGCTGGACGGCGTCAACGCGCTCGCCTACGCCCGCACGAGGGCCACCGCGCGCTCCGACCTCGACCGCATCGACCGGCAGCAGCAGGTCATCTCCGCGCTGCTCAACAAGGCGCTCAGCGGCGGCACGCTGGCCAACCCGATCAGGCTCAAGGGGTTCCTCGACTCCACCTTCAGGACGATCAAGGTGGACCCGGATCTGCAGAAGAACCTGCTCGGCATGATCGACCAGTTCAAGGCCGTCTCGACCGACGACGTGTCGTTCGCGACCGTGCCGCTGTCCGACGTGAACTACCAGGCGCCGACCGGCGAGTCGGCGGTGCTGTGGGACAAGGCCGCCGCCCGCGACCTGTTCCGGCGGATCGACGCCGACCAGCCCCTCGTCAAGCCGTCGGCGAAGGCCTCGGCGTCTCCTTCGGGCAGCCCCGCGGCCTCGGCGACCCCCACGACCTCGCCGACGGCGCTCACGATCCCGCCCGGCCGGATCTCGGTCAAGGTGCTCAACGGGACGTCCGTCAACGGCCTCGGCGCGACCACTAAGGCCCGCCTCGTCGAAGCGGGCTTCATGGTGCCCTCGACTCCCGGCAACACGGCCCGGCGCGACTTCGCCACCACCGTCGTCCGCTACCCGCCCGGGCGCGAGGACTCGGCGCGTACGGTGGCCGCCGCCATCCCGGGCGCGGAGTTGCGCGAGCAAGCGGACGTGACCGGCATCGAGGTCGTCGTGGGCCAGCAGAACCACGACGTGAAGAAGGTGACCGTGGCCGCGCCGGAGGGCTCCGCGACGCCAGCGGCGCCCTCGCCGCAGGCGACCCCCACCGCCCGCACCGCCACGCAGAACATCTGCAAGAGCTGACCGTCCGGACGCCCGGCCGGCGGTAGGGCGTGCGGCACCACCGCAAGGCGGAGGTGCGGCCGGCCCGAGCGAGCGGTCGTCAGCCGCCGTAGATCTCGTCGAGACCGATGAGACGCAGGCGGTCGTCCGAGGCGGCCGAGGCCCGCAACTCGGCGGTGAAGCCCGCACCGCCGTAGCACGCGAGGATCGTGTCGCGGGTGTCGTAGCCCTTTGCGGCGAGGAAATCGCGGGCCCGGGCGAGCCGCCCCACGTGGTGGTGGCTCATCGTCTCCCCCCACTTCGCCTCCCCCAGGGACAGCAGCCTGCCCGCCCGGCCTCCATCAGGGGGAGAGAAGACCGCCACGTCAATCTCTATCTGGGTGCGGTTCTCCGGGTCGTTCACGGTGCCCGCGCCCACCGTGGCGGGGAAGCCCCCGAACACTTCCTCGCCGGCGCCCATGGCGTAGTCGCGGCACAGAGCCTCGAAGTGCGGGCCCACGATTTGGGCCAGGAAGGTCTCACGTACCGATCCCCACACCGTCTCGCCGCGGTACGCCTCCAGTTCCGGCCAGCGCCGCCGCATCACACCCTCGTAGAAGGTGATCAGGGGCTCGACGATGCGGTAGCGGGAACGGCCCTGGCGGAAGACGTCCGGCTCACGGGCGACCAGCGCGCAGTCCTCGAGGACGTTGAGCGGATGGGTGATCTGATCGGACCTGCGGCCTATGTAGCTCGCGATGCCACCGTTCGTGGTGTTTCCACTCGCGATGGCGGCCAGCACCGAGTGGTACAGCGCCGGATCGCGGATGTCCGATTCCTCCGCGAGGAGATACCGGGCCTCGCGGAAGAGAGGCTTCTGCGGGTTGAGAACGCTCCTGACCACCCAGGCATCGAAATCCGCCAGGCCGGCGGGCGCGTCACCTTGTGTGAACTCGTACCGGTACGCGGGAGTGCCCCCGACGATCGAGTGCACGAGCACGGCCAGGCGCGGATCCGTCAGCCCCCAGAACCGCGCGGCGTCGCGGTAGCCGAAGGGCTGCACGACCAGTTCGAGCCCGGCTCGCCCCCGCAGCGGCGCCTGCCCCGCGAGCAGCCCGCCCATGACCGCCAAGGCGGAGCCGCAGAGGATCAGTCGCGCGGAGCTGTCCCGCCCGCTGCCGCCCGGGCCGAGTTCGCGTTGGATGAGGAGGGAAGGCTCGGCGTGACCCTGGACAGGAAGGGAAACTCGTCCACGACCACCAGGGTCGGCCGGCTCCGGAACCTGCGGAACAGCTCCGCGATCGCGTCGTTCCAGTCGCGGAACGGACGCTCCGGCACCTCCCGCGTATGCCGTACGAGCGCATCCGCGAAGAGCCGGAGCGACTCCGCCTCCGTGGCCTCCGTTGCGGCGAAGTACAGGCCACCGGTCTCCTCCGCCAGGGCCCGCAGGAGGAAGCTCTTGCCTTGCCTGTGTCGTCCGCTGACGATCCCGAGCGTGGCCCCGCTCATCGCACTCCCCGACACGAACGAGGCGAGTCCCTGCCACTCCCGCACTCGGTCGAACATCCGCTCGGGCTTCGGGACCACAGGCACCTCCGGCACAGAAGTGCAGTTCACGGAACCATACTTCTGTGAGACTCATCCGCTGGTTCGCCTCGATGTCGCGGGGGAACCCCTTGTCGATCCTGGACGTGTCAGCGCCGCCAGTGCCCGATGAGCCAGGCGCAGATCTCCGGCTCGGTCATCTCGGGAAACTCCTCGGCGAGCGTGGCGAGCGCGCGCAGCGCCTCGTCCCGGTCCATGCCCCGCGCCGCCGCCTCCTTGAGGTATTCCTGGCGCGCGGCGGTGGGACGTCCGCCGCCGGTACCACGGCCCGGCAGACCGTTGCGCCACTCGGTGATCTCCGTCAGCCGGTCGGGGCGCCAGCCGGGGGTCCCGTCGATCTCGACATCGGGCTCGGGGAACGGGTGCGCCGATTCGGCGGGATAGCGCGAGCGCCACTTGTGCACCGCGTGCCGGCTCACGCCCAGCGCCTCGCCGATGCCGAGAACGCCGAGGTACCGCTCGGTCATGGTTGCACCAACTCTGTCTTCGTGGCTGCGTCTGTACGGCCTCCTCCGCGGGTCCCATTACTACCACGCCCGTCCCGGATCGATGTCCGGCACCTGGGGCCTCACTCGCGGGACGGACGCTCGACCGGCGGGGGCTCTCCCGGCAGGCGGAGGGTGCGGTGGACCATTCGATGCAGGTGCCTGCGGAAGTGCCACAGCGCTCCCGGATGGTCGTGGCCGTAACGCCGGCCCGACCGGTCGTACACGCCGCTCTGCACGAAGCTGTGGACGCACCAGATGACCGAGTTGATCATGTAGTCCACGTCCACGTCCCGGGCGGTCACCAGGGGAGCGATGCTGTCGCTTACGAACTGCGCCGCCGGCGCGGCGTACATCGGCTCCGGCTCGGGGACGTCGCTGGCGTCGGAGAGCCATCTGAAGGTGTAGAGCGCCGGATACTCCGGGTATCGGCAGCAGAAGTCGACATACAGGTCGAGGAGCGCGTGCAGGGCGGCGATCTTGCGTTCGGGCGGTGCGCTGACGAGGTCCTTGACGCCCTTCTCCAGGACGGCGTTGTGGTAGCGGTTCATCCGATCCATGACCGCGAGGTAGAGCGTCCGTTTGTCGCTGAAGTGCCGCTTGAGCATCGTCACGTCGACGCCCGCGGCGTCGGCGATCTGCCGCATGTCCGTACCGTCGTAGCCCAGCCCGGCGAACAGGCGGGTCGCCACCTGGATGATGAGGTCGGACAGGGCCTCGTCGCCCGTACCCGTCATGCGGTAGTCGGTTCCCGCCCGGCCCTCCGCTAATCACGCACGGCCTTCGCGATGACGGAACCCGCCTTCCTCCCTGCGGTGTCCGGGACTGTTCCGGACGCTCACGCACCTTGTGGGAGCCCACACGGACGGCGATCTTCGTTGTGCTTTCCTCAGACGCTCCTCCCGAGACGCCTACGGAGGTCCTTTCGTGCATCGATCACTCGGCTGGGAACCGCCGTCCGCCTCCTCGGGCCCGCGGAGGGCGGGATGAACCTCCGGTTCCGGTTGCTGGGCCCGATCGAGGTCAGGAGGGACGACAGGCCGGTCCCGCTCGGCTCACCCAAGCAGCGCGCCCTGCTGACCGCGCTGCTGCTCGAACCCAACCGGGTCGTGTCGATCGACCGGCTGGTCATGGCCGTGTGGGATGAGGAGCCGCCCCGCTCCGCCGTCGCCAACGTCCGCACCTACGTCAACCGGCTGCGTCGCGCGCTCGAAGACGGCGATCGGCTGACGGCCCGGCCGCCCGGCTACGTCCTCGCCGTGCGGGCCGGCGAGCTCGACGTGACCGACTTCGCCGATGCCCTGCGCCAGGGCAAGAAGGCGCTGTCCGCCGGGCGGCCGGAGGCGGCGCTGCGGCACCTGTCGGCGGCCCTCACGTGCTGGCGGGGCGCGCCGGCCGAGGACGTGCCCAGGACGGCGGCGCTCGGCCCGCGCCTGGACGCGCTCGCCGAGCAGCGCTGCCTGGCCCTGGAAGCGCGGGCCGAGGCCCGTCTCACGCTGGGCGAACACGCCGACGCCGTGCCGGAGCTCCGCGAGATGGTGGCCGCCCATCCCACCAGGGAGCGGTTGTGGGGCACCCTCATGCTCGCGCTGTACCGCACCGGGGACTCCGCGGCGGCGTTGTCCGCCTACGGGCAGGCGCGCACGTTCCTGGCGGAGGAGCTGGGCGTCGAGCCCGGGCCGGAGCTGGCCGGGCTGCACCGGAGCGTACTCAACCGGGACCCGGCGCTCCTGGCGGTCCCCGTGGCTCCCGCTCGCGATCCGTCCCAGCCCGTGCCCGTGCCCAAGGCGGCGCCGGCCTCGGGTCCGGGATGTCTCGTGGGCCGGGACCCGGAGCTGGAGGAGCTCGTGGCCGCGATCGCCGCCTCTCCCCCGCGGCCCGTCGCCGTACACGGCCCCGCGGGAGTGGGGAAGTCGGCCCTGGCCCTGCACGCCGTCCGGGCGGCGGCGCCGGACTTCCCCGGCGGCGTGCTCCACGTCGACCTGCGGTCCCTGCCCAGGCCCGGCGCGTACGAGACGCTGGCGCGGCTGCTGAGCCTGCTGGGACTGCCGGGCGACCGGATCGCCCCGGACCTCGACGACGCGGTGCTCCAGTTCAGGACCGCCACGGAGGCCAAGCGCGTGCTGGTCCTCATCGACAACGCGACCGGCGAAGGGCAGCTGCGCCCTTTGATCGGCGCGTGTCCCGGGTGCCAGTTCGTGATCACCAGCAGGGCCGTGCTCGCGGCGCTCGACGAGGTCGTCCACCTGCCCCTCGCTCCCCTGACCGACGACGCGGCGTACGAGCTGCTGTCCGGGCTCTGCGGCCGGGACCGGGTCGACGCCGAGCAGGTGCGGAGAGTGGCCAGGCTCTGCGACAACCTGCCGCTCGCGCTGCGGATCGCGGGCAAGCGACTGGCTGTGCGGCGGGAGTGGACCCTGGCGGCGTTCGCCGACATGCTGGCCGACGAGGAGCACCGGCTCGACCTGCTGACCTGCGGTGACCTCTCCGTGCGGGGCGCCCTCGACCTCGACTACCAGGCCCTGCGGCAGTGCGAGGGGACGGCGGACGGCAGCGCGCTCGCCCTGTTCCACCGGCTCGGCGAGCGAGGCGTGGCCGACTGCCGGTCGGCGATCGCGGCGGAGCTGCTCGGCTGCGACCGGCGTACGGCGTGGGCGGCGCTCGGCAGACTGGCCGATCTCCGCCTGATGAAGCCGGTGGCCCCCGACCATTATCGGATGAACGATCTCACCCGCCTGTACGCCATGGAGATCGCCCGAACCACCGCGGCCTTCATTTGAGGGGATGAGGGAGGGCGGAGCGCCCCGATTTCACAGGGCGCTCCGCCGTGCTCGTCTAGCAGAGGTACTGCCACGTAGTGCAGTAGCGGCCGCCGGGAATCTCCGACCCGGTGCAGCAGTAGCGCCGGACGCAGGTCGAACCCTCGTACCAGCAGTTGATCGCCTCGGCGCGGGTCGCCGGGACCAGCCGGGCGACCATCCGGTCCGCCAGCCGCTGAATCGTCCGTGTCATTCAGTTCCTCCTTCTTGAAGAACTCCGTTGCCCGGCCGACATTAGGAGCGGCTGCGATCACGGACATACCACTGCGATACATGGAGTCCTGTATTCGGCTCATCTGAATTCCGTGTGCAGCCGCCTGATCACGACACCCGCGATTCTGCTTTCGGGGAGGAGACCCCACTGCCGGGAATCGGTGCTGCGCGACGGGTTGTCCCCGAGGACGAGCAGCCGTCCCGGCGGCACGCGGGCCTCTCCCGATCCCTCGAACTCCGGCGGAACCGGGTCCCCGGCCACGGCCGCGGCCCGCTTGATCACCAGATTCGTGCCGCCGTCGAGCGTGAAGCCCTCTCCCGGGCCCACACGGGAGATGACGACGACGTCCCCGCGCCGGACGCGCCGTCCGGGCCGCAGCCTCCGTACGAGGACCCGGTCACCGGACCGCAGGGCCGGTTCCATGCTCTCCCCATGCACCTCGACGACGTGCAGGGTCCGCCGGATCGCCGTCACGGCGGCGGCCGGGAGCCCCGCCGCGAGAAGGACGAGCAGGACCGGTGTCATCGCGCCCCCGAGAGCCGGTCGTGCGGGGCGCCCGCGTCCCGGTCCTCCGGCTGCCGGTATCCCTCCGCCTGCAGGGTGAACAGGTGGGCGTATATGCCGCCACGCCCCAGCAGCTCGGCGTGCGCGCCCTGCTCGGCGACCTGTCCGCCGTCGAGGACCACGATGTGGTCCGCGTCGCGCACCGCGCCGAGACGATGACTGATCAGCACGCTCGTGCGCCCGCGGCGGTGCTCCCTCAGGCCCTGGTGGATCTCGTGCTCCGCCTCGGCGTCGAGGCCGGAGCTGGGCTCGTCCAGGATCAGCAGGTCCCGCTCGCCCCGCAGGTAAGCGCGGGCGAGGGCGAGCCGCTGCCACTGCCCGCCCGACAGGTGGACGCCCGTCGCGGCACCGCCGTCCTCCGCACCGCCGTCCTCCGCACCGCCGTCCTCCGCACCGCCGTCCTCCACGCCGCCGTCTTCTGCGCCGGCGTCTTCTGCGTCGGCGTCCGGGGGAACGGCGAAGACCCGCGACAGCATGGTGTCGTACCCCCGGGGCAGGCCGCTCACGGCGCCGTGCGCGCCCGCCCGCCGCGCGGCCGCCTCGATCCTCCCCCGGTCGTCGAGCGCGGCGAGATCGCCGAGGCCGATGTTCTCGGCCGCGGTCATGTCGTACTCCATGTAGTCCTGGAACACCGCCCCGATCCGGGCGCGAAGCTCAACCGGGTCCATCTCCCTGAGATCGACCCCGTCCCAGCGAATCGAGCCGCGTTCGGGGTCGTACATCCGGCACAGGAGCTTGACCACGGTGCTCTTGCCCGCGCCGTTCCTCCCGACGAGCGCCACCGCCGTGCCGTACGGGATGGTCAGGTTCACGCCGCGCAGGGCCCAGGGGTGGCCGGGCGAGTAACGGAACCACACGTCGTCCAGCTCGATCCCCCGGCGCAGCGGGCCGCCCCGCCGGGGCCGGACCGGGACCGGCAGGTCCGGCTCGGCGTCCAGGACGGCGAGGTAGTGGCCGAACAGCAGCACCTGCTGGTGCGCGGTGACGAGTTCGACGACGAGACCGCTCACCGCCGCCTGGACTCCGGCGACGGCCGCGACGAACAGCGCCACGTCGCCGACCCCGCCCGTGCCGTTCGCGGCGGAGACGAGAACCCACAGCAGGCCGCCCCCGGCCGCCAGCGCCGCCGTGGTCCCAGTGACGGCCTGGACGCCGAGCTCGCGCCGGTCGGTACGGCTCCGCTCGGCGTTCGCGGCCCGCCTCTGGGCGTTCATCAGCCCGCGCAGGTGCGCCCCGATGCCGAAGAGCCTCAGCTCCTTGGCCGCCCGGACGTTGACGAGAAGCTCGCCGAAGAAGAACTCGCGGCGCTCGACCGGGCCGATGCCCCACAGCATCGCGGCACGCCGCCGGGACAGCCAGAGCTCCGCGGCCAGGGACGGCACCGCCGCCCCCACCACCAGGACGGCCATCCACGGATTTATCGTCACAAGGGAGACGAGGAACCCGGCACCGGTCAGCACCGTCCTGGCGCCGCCCAGGGCGGCGGAGACCACCATGCCCGGGGTCGCTCCGCCGTACTGCTGCGCCATCCGGATCCGGTCGAGGAACGCGGGGTCCTCGAACCTGGAGAGGCCGACGAACCGCTCGGTGGCCCGGAAGAGACGGTCCTGGGCGACGAGGCCGACCCTGCGCCCGCTCTCGTCCCTGACGTACTGGACGACCTGCGGCCCGAGCGCCGTCAGCACCCCGCACCCGGCGAGCGCGGCGCCCAGGGCCGCGGTCACGCCGGTCTCGGCCTGGCCGCCGGCGATCTCGTCGAGCACCAGCTTGGTGCACCACGCGATCGTCACCGGCAGGGCGGCCATGAGCATGCTGAGGACGGCGAAGGCGGTGGTCAGCCCCCTGCTCGCCCGCCAGGCCATGCCGAGAGCGGTGACCACCGCCCGCGCTCCGGCATAGCCCCGCGCCCGCGCCTTCACGCGTGCGCGGGAATCTTGCCGAGGTCGTCGACAGTGGTCCCGCTCGCGACGACCCTCTTGTGCTCGTCGACCAGGGCGAGGGACGGGAAGCCCTTCACCTGCAACGCCCCGGTCAGGCCGGTGCCGTACTCCTCGATCAGCACCAGGGCGACCGGCTCCAGCGTCCGCCGCTGGTCCGCGACCTCCTCCTCCGTGCCGACGAGCACGGCGAGCACGTTGCCGCGTCCTCCCGGGTAGGTCCGCGCGTGCTCGGCGAACTGCGGCAGGCGGTCGTGGCAGGCGGAGCAGTCGGGTGAGAAGACGCCGACGAGGACCGGCTCGGTCAACGTCTCGTCGGAGACGTGGACGCCGTCGGTGCTCACGGCGGAGAAGCCGCCGATCGTCGCACCGGGCGGGAGCACGATCGGCGGGGACGCCACCGGCCGCGCCGACAGCATCGCCTGGTGCTCCCGCAACCGCCGGATCACCCCGACCGTCAGCACCAGGTCGATCAGGCACAGGACGCCGACGCCCAGCACGAGCGCTGTCAGGAACGGCATGAGGGGGTACCTCCGTCAGGGTGTACTGGTGAACAGACCGGCGATCTCACCGGTCGCCGACAGCAGGACCGCCGTGGCTCCGGCCGCGAGCGCGACCGCGGCGAGCCCCGCCGGCCCGATGTCCGTGAGGACGGTTCCGCTCCCGCCCACGACCGCCTCGGTCGCGGACAGGACCGCTCCGGCCGCGGCCGCGACGACGAGCACGGCGTTGCGTGCGAGATGACCGGGACCGACCGGAACGGCGGAGGCGCCGAAGCAGCGGCAGGGGACCCGTCGGCCGCGCCGCAGCGCGACGAGGATGGCCACGCTGAAGGCCGCGAGCAGCCCCAGTGCGACGCAGAAGCCGGCGAGCACGGTGGGCCCCCAGGCCAGCAGCGGCGCGACGGCGGCCTCGGCGGCGGCGACGAGCGCCGCGACGGGCCTGACGCGCCGGGCCGGCAGGCGCGTGAGCGCGCGGGTGGCCGCCGTGAACTCCTCGTACGCCGTCCGCCCACGCAACTTGCTCACGGCGGACATGAGGAAGACGATCCCCGTGAGCAGCCGGCAGAAGGCGAAGAGATAGGCCACGGACGTCCTCATCCCCGGTCGGTCGGGCGGGTCGCCCTCCACGCTAGGAACCGCCGCCGGACGTGGGATATACGACGGCTACACGCCGCGATGTATCGGCCCGCGCGGACTGCCGTTGTCTCCTGCGTGCTTGTGGCCTGGAGCGTTGCGCCGGGCGGAGGGGACGGTGGTCATGGCGTCCACCCCAGGAACGCCTCGCCGGCCGAGAGGCCGCCCACCCATGCGCCGACACCGAGGAGGGGCACCGCCAGGCCCCATGCCGAGCGCCTGCGCACGGCCCACACGGCCACGCCCAGCAGCCCCGCCCACACCACGAGAAGAACGACGATCGCCCAGAGGGGCGCGACCAGCCCGCTCGACAAGTAGAACGGCAACAGGAACAGCTGACCGACCAGTCCCAGCCAGCTGACCACTCGGGATACCAACGCCACCTCCGGCAGCCGGACGCCGTCGCGACTCACCCACCGTACCGATGATCCGGGTGGCAACCGGCGCCACGGCGGAAGTGGCGACCAGCGTGATCCGGCGGGCGAAATTCACCGGCAGGGCACGCGCATGCCGATTTCCGGCGATACCCCCATCCGGAATGCCGCGCGATTCCTGGCGGTTGTCCGCGCTTCGTCGTTTCGACGATGATTCAGAATCGCATCAGGTGTTTGAGGGGGCAACGATGAAGGGGATTCTGGTTTTCCTGGGCATCGCGGCGGTGGGCGCGTTCGCCGCGGTTCTGCTGTTGTTACGTCCGGACGGCGCAGGCGAGCAACCCGTGGCCGCCGGTGCCACCGCCGCGGCATCGAGTTCCACCGCCGTGACCTCCGCTTCCACCGTGGCCTCCGCTTCCGCCGTGGCCTCCGCTTCCGCCGTGGCCCGCAAAAGCGTGCTGCTGGACGCCGAGGGCGTCGTCATCGAGGAGTTGTCCGGCGACTGCGCGGACAGCGGATATCCCTACCTCTGCCGGTACGTCACAAAGCGGCTTCTCGCCGAGGATCCGCGACTGCTCACCCGCGACGGCCTGACGATCCGGACGACGATCGACCGGCGGCTCCAGCGGGCCGCGCAGCGGGCCGTGGACGCCCACGTTCACCGCGAGGACGCACAGATCGCCGCCCAAGTCATGATCGCGCCGGGTGAAGGCGCCATCAGGGCCATGGCCGCCAGCCGCGACCCTGTCGACGGGCCGGGATTCCAACAGGGCACGACGGCGATGCCCTACACCCTGGCCGCCGCGCTCGCCGCCGGCTTCCGATTTGACGACGGCTTCCACGTCGGCGACGAACACCGCGCCCAGAGCCTTTCGAGGTTCAAAGACTGTGCGGGCAACGCTGTCGGCGATACGCATGTCGCCGTCCATAACCGGAAGAAGGGCGGAAACCGGCTCGTCACCCTGCGATCCGGCACCCGAGACGCGGTGAACACCTTCTACATGAAATTGGAGGAGCAGGTCGGCCTGTGTGAGACCGTCAAGATGGCCCAGCGGCTCGGGTTGCGGAGCGCCGATGGGAAGCCATTTCGTGAGTTCGAGACGTTCACGATCGGCATCACCGAGGCCGATCCCGTCTCGGTGGCCAACTCCTACGCGAGCCTCGCCGCCCGCGGCCGCTACTGCGAGCCAGGCGTGATCACGGAGATCCGGGACGGGTCGGGCGTCCTGCGCACCTTCCCCCCGCACTGCGAGCAGGTCCTCGACCCGGCGGTCGCCGACGCGGTCACCGCAGTGCTGTCGGACGTCCTGGCGAAGAGCACGCTCAAGGGCATCGGCCGCGACGCGGCGGGCATGCCCGGCGAGGGGGACGCCCACCGAACCGCCTGGTACGCCGGTTACACCCCTGACCTGGCCTCGGCCGTCAGCCTCGGCGACACGCGCGGCGCGCCCCGGCACCCGATGATCGACGTCACCATCGGCGGCCGTCACTACGCCCGCGTGGGCGGAACGTCGATTCCCGGCCTCATCTGGAAAAAGGCGATGACCGAGGCGGTGCGGGGGACGCAGGAGAGCCGCTTCACCCCACCGGACACCGGGCGCTTCGGCGGCTGCCACGACGCCTGCCCGAACTGACCGCGTCCCAGACATCGCGGAAATACCGCCGCCGGCGTTTCGGCCGTTGAAGCCAGCGAATCACGGCGGCGGAGTTTTCGCAGCGATCTTGGCAAAGCGCGAAAAATTCGCAGAAGATGGCATTCTTGTCCGCGAGCGTGAGGAGCATGCGGTGGCCGACCGTTTCCGGCCTTCCGAGGACAGGCCCGTACGCATTCACGCCATCGGAATCGGCGAACGGTCTCCCGCCCCGGGCGGTTGGGGTGCGGTGCTGACGTACGGCAGACACAAACGGGAGCTCCACGGTTCCGAGATGGAGACCACACAGGACCGCATGGACCTTCTCGCGGCCGTCCAGGCATTGGAATGCCTCACCCGGCCCGTGCCCGTCCAGCTGGTCGTCGACGACGATCTGCGGCAGCGGGTCGCCCGCTGGTCCCCGCACTGGCGGCGCGACGGATGGACGCCGCCGGAGGAGGCCCCGGACCGTGAGTTGTGGACGCGCCTCGCGGCGGCGAGCCGTCGCCACCGGATCGCCTGGCACGAGCTGGACGGCGAGATCGTCGATCCCGACGGCGACCTCGCCCATGAGCTGGCGGCGAAAGGGCTGGACGACGCCGAGGAACAGCGCGCGCGGCGCGAACGCGAGCGCGAGGAGGAGGCCCGCAACGCTCCCTGCGACGGACCCTCGATCGACAGCGTTCTCACGGAGTTCCTCACGGACCGCCGTGAGCTTTGCTCCCCCCGCTCCTTCAGGCAGTACGAGAAAACGGTCGGCACACTCCGGTGGAGCATCGGCTGGTACGGCGACAGGAACATCGGCTCCATTCCGGCCAGGGAGATCGCCCGGCAACTTCCCGGCCTTTTCGAGACCCTTGTGCACAAGAAATTCGCGAGCGCCGACGAGCTGGGGAAGGTCAGGAGGGCCCTGCCGGAGCTGCTCGGATGGTTTCAGGCTCAGGGCCACATCGACGCCGAGGAAGCGGCGGCAGAGGTCGCCTACCACACCCGCAGGATCGACGGCTATATCGCGGTTCGGAAATTCGTGAACGTGCTCAAGGCGTACGCCGAGGACGAACCACTCCTCGACGCGCAGTCTGTCGACGAACGGGTGCAGGACGAATACCTGGAAATCATCGAAGTGTCCGGGGAGTCGATCACCTTCCGGCATCCGGACGAGTCGCAGGTTGTTTCCATCGCCGTTCCTCCCGATGTCGCCCGGATGGCCCGCCCGGGCTGGGAGATCCTCCTTACGGCCGTTCGTCACGAGGGCCGGTGGCACGTCGAGCACGTCGTCAACGGCGAACCATGAGCCGCTTCCGGCGGAGCAGGCGCCGGCCTCAGCCGCGCATGCTCTCGTCGCTCAGCTCGTTCAGCGGGGTCAGCGCGGCCGAGGCCTCGTCGTGACCCATCCCGGTCGCCTCCAGGAGGTCGACGGCGATGGAGCGCAGCTGCGCGAGGATGACGTTCGCCGAGAAGCCCAGGTTCTTGGGCCGCTCCCGTGCGGCGACGGCGAGCAGCGCCTGCCTGGCCAGCATCGGTTCGCGCCCGGCCCCCAGTTCGAGCTGGAGCAGCAGCGCCGCCTCCGAGACTTCGCGCAGCACCTCGGCCAGCGCGACCGGCGGCGGGCTGGGCTCCCCCATCGCCGCGAGCGTACGGCGGACCAGCACCCGTGCGTTGCGCAGCGCCAGGTCCACCGGTACGGCGGCGGTCTGATACCCGGCCAGCCTGGCCCGGTGATGCCACCGCAGCGGTGAGATCCTGATGATCTCCTTGCTGTTCTCCAGCGCCGCCGCGAACTCCTCGACCGCGGTCTGGGTCCTGCGTCCGCACTCCAGTGCCTCGGCGGCCAGGTCCGCATCGCCCTTCTCGATCGCCTCAGCCGCCTGTTCCAGCACGGTGGAGAACGCGTCCAGCACGCCGGACAGGTGTTTGCCCGCGATGGTGAGCGGGCTGGCGGGCAACAGGGCGACCGCGACGATGCCGACGATGCCGCCGGTGAGCGCGTCGGCCATCCGGTCGAGCCCGCCGACGTCCGCGCCCGGCACCAGCATGGCGACCAGCACCGCGGACGAGCCGACCTGCGACACGAACAGTTCGCTGCTGTTCAACAGCCACGCGACCGTCATCGCCAGCGCGATCACGAGCGCCAGCTGCCAGGGGCCCGAGCCGATCCAGGACACCAGCAGGTCGCCGACGCCCACGCCCAGGCTGACGCCGATCACCAGCTCGGCCAGCCTGCGCAGCCGCTGACCGAGCCCTATGCCGACACAGATCATCACGGAGATGGGCGCGAAGAGGGGGTGGGCGTGGCCGAGCAGATGAACGGCGACGAGCCAGGCCAGCGCGGCGCCCACGGCGCACTGCGCGATGGAGGGCCCGATCAGATTGAACGTGCCCAGCCGTTTCCTCACCTGATCACCGAGCCACGTTCGCACTCCTCCCACGATGGCGGATCTTTATGACATTGGGATCACATTTGCCCCGGATTCTTCTGATTCGGCCCGGTTCGGCCGAGATCGAGCAGCGACGCCGCATAGGCACCCGCGAGCCGATCGATCAGGAGTGCCGGCCGACGACGAGACGGCCGGGCTTATAGCGGACGAAGGCGGCCCCGCCGAGGTTCAGCGACAGAGCGGAGCGCTGCAGGACGGCGGGCTCGGCGACGTCACCCCAGCGGCCGGTCGTGACCCGCCTGTCGATCGCCCGCACACCCGCGACGATCTCCGCGGTGGTGAAGGCGCAGTGGCCCTGGCGCGCGACGTACGCCTGCCGGAGCAGCCGATCGTCACCTGCCGCCCGGACCCGTTCGGCGAACGCCGCCTCCTGCTGCACCGGGACGAGCTCGTCGGCGATGGTGTGCAGGTTGAGCAGCGGCACCGCGAGGCTCTGACCGGCGGTGGAGGACGCCTGCAGCCTGCGCCGCGCCCCCGGGTCGGCGCGCAGGCGAGCGCCGCGGGTCAGGGTGGCCAGGTCGGCGCGCAGGTCGAGGCCGGCCTTGCGATACAGCGCCCGCACCTGGCCGGCGTGCTCGGAGTCGCGCAGCAGCGCCGCGTAGTCGAGCCCGGCGTTCCAGGACGTGTTGCCCCCGGCGGACTGCTCGATCGACCAGCGGCCGTGCTCGATGAACCCCAGCACCCCTTGGGAGAGCCAGGCGAACTGCTGGGCTTCCTGCCCCTCAGGATCGCCGGCCGCCGGCGGGTCCTGGCCGGGCGCCCAGTCGCTCTGGTTGAGATAGGCGGCGGCGAGCGCGATCCTGGCCCGTCCCTGTGGGGTGGCCTGCGCGGCGATAACGGCGTCGGTCAGCCGCTGCGCCGTCGCGGCGGCGTCCGCGGCGTCGGCGAACCCGGTGAGCCGTACGTCCTGGCCCGGCAGCAGCAGCGAGGCGATCGTGTACTCGGCGTCGTACTGGTAGTCGTCCAGGTCGACGCCCCCCGCGACAAGGGCGCACAGCCCGAGGGCCCCGTCGACGCGGCCGGCTCCGTCGCGGGCGATCTGGGCGTTGACCAGGCCGCCCATGGACAGCCCGACCGACAGGGTGCGGGACGGCCGGCGGACCGTACGGGCGAAGGCGTCGAGGGTGGCGAACTGGTCGCGTTCGGCGCTGTTCAGCGCCCACCACGAGCCCTGGGGGTCGAACGAGGAACCGGCGAGCGCGTAACCCTCCGCGAGGAGGGCCGTACGGGCCTCGTCGGAGGGCGCGTTCTGCGCGACGAGCGGACCATAGCCGTGGCTGAACAGCAGGAGCGTGCCGTTCCAGTCGGCGGGCACGTCGGCGATCCAGGTGGCGCCGTCCGCGAGGGTGCCGGACAGGTGCGAGGGGGTGGCGGCCGCAGCGGTGGTGCCGGTCCGAGTGTCCGTCGCGGCCCCGGCGGGTCCGGTCAGCGTGGCCGCAACGAGGGCGAGAGAGCCGGCGACGGCGGCGGGAATGCGAAGGAGGCGTCGAGGCACGAAGGCGCTCCGTTCCCGGGAAAGGAGGGTGTCCCTGTGAGTGCGGAACCCCCTGAAACTAGGGCAATATTTTGACCACCGTCAAGAGCATGCCGAACGTCCGTTGAAGTTGAGCGGATTGGGTGAACCGCACCAAGTTTCGGCCGCCCCGGAGAATACGGACGGCACCGACCTACCCAATCGGAAGGGCCTTTTCCTACTGAAAGGTCCGTGGCCGATGGGGGTGAGCGGTGGGTGCGCAGCCGCGCACACCTATGCCAGGCGTCGGCGATTCGGCCAATTAATTGGAGGTTTTCTCGCTCACCGATTTCCCACTTCTCCGCGCCTCGCCGCGCAAGCACACAAGGGACTTCGGCTGGAAATAGCAGTAGCACTGTTTATGCGATTAATGTGACATTAGCGTCCCTCTTCGGTATGCGAATCAGGAGAGGCCTATGACAGAGCGGGAAGATCTCCTGCAAGCGCTACAGGAGCGGCTGCAACGGGTCACCGCCAGACGGAGCCTGTCTCCGGTGCTGGAAAAGGCCGCTGTCGCGCAGGCCGAGCAACTCGTCGCGACCCTCCGCGGCGACGCGACCGATCTGCAGGCGATGCATCTGCTCGGCTGGCTGAACTGGTACCGCTACCTGGCCCTGCCCAAAGGACGGGAGCGTGCGGCTCTGGAGGCCTCGATCGATCTGTTCACCCCTTGCTTCATGAACGGTATCGAGACGTTCGCTCCCCGATTCAGGCACGGCAGCGAACTCCTGCCCGAACCGCTGCTGCCCATCCTGGCCGAACAAGCGGTTCCCACCGCGACAGAACTCCTCGGGTGGGTACGCGGCACGACTGATCCGGAAATGCTGTCGGCCACGATTCAGCTATGGCGGCGCATCCTGAGCGCCACTCCCGCCGATCACTCCAATCGTGCCGTGCGCGTATCCAATCTGGGGATCGCGCTGCAAATTCGGTTCGAGTGCACCGGAGCCGTCACGGACCTGAACGAGGCGATTCAGTATCTCCAGCAGGCGGTCCGAAGCACCCCCGTCGACCACCCCGTCCGCGCCATGTACCTGTTCAACCTGGGGACCATGCTGCAGACCCGGTTCGAGCGCACCGGAGCGATGACGGACCTGGACGAGGCGATCCGACGACTCCAGCAGGCGGTCCGAACCGCCACCGCCGACGATCCCAACCGCACCACCTACTTGGACAACCTGGGAACGGCGCTGCAGACCCGGTACGAGCGCACCGGAGACATCACCGATCTGGACGAGGCGATCCGACAACGCCGGCAGGCCGAGCAGGCCATCCCCGCCGACCACCCCGACCGCGCCACGTACCTGCACGCCCTGGGAAACATGCTGCAGATTCGATTCGAGCGCACCGGAGCGTTCTCCGACCTGGAGGAGGCGATCCGATGGGGGCACCAAGCCGTTCAGGCCGCCCCCGCCGACCACCCCGCCCGTGCCGCGATACTCAACGATCTGGGGATCGCGCTACGGCTCCGGTTTGACCGCACCGGAGTGATGGCGGACCTGGACGAGGTGATCCGACAACTCCGGCAGGCGGTCCGGACCATCCCCGCCGACCACCCCGGCAGCGCCATGTACCTGTCCAATCTGGGGGGCGCGCTGCAGAGTCGGTTCGAACGCACCGGAACGACGGCGGACCTGGACGAGGCGATCCAACTACTCCGGCAGGCGGTCCGGATCACCCCCGCCGACCACCCCAGCCGCCGCATATATCTGAACAATCTGGACACTGTGCTGCAGATCCGGCGGGAGATCTGAGTCCGCTGGTGCTGATACGCCTCCCGTGCCCGACGACCACTCAGTCCGCCGAGAACCCCGCCCGCCGAATCGGTCAGGCGAGGTTCTCGCACGTCAGGGGTTACTTGAGGAGCTGGCGCGCCATGACCATGCGCTGGATCTGGTTGGTGCCCTCGTAGATCTGGGTGATCTTGGCGTCGCGCATCATGCGCTCGACCGGGAACTCGCGCGTGTACCCGTACCCGCCGAGGAGCTGGACGGCGTCGACGGTGATCTCCATGGCGGCGTCGGAGGCGGCGCACTTGGCGGCGCTGGAGAAGAACGTGAGGTCCTTGACCGGGGTGCCGTTCATGGCGAGCTCCGACTTGGCCGCGGCGGCGTAGGTGAGCTGCCGTGCGGCCTCCAGCTTCATGGCCATGTCGGCGAGCATGAACTGCAGGCCCTGGAAGTCGGCGATCGGCTTGCCGAACTGCTTGCGCTCCTTGACGTACCCGACCGCGTAGTCGAGCGCGCCCTGGGCGATGCCGAGCGCCTGCGCGGCGATCGTGACGCGGGTGTGGTCGAGCGTGGCCAGCGCGGTTTTGAACCCGGTGCCCGGCTCGCCGATCATCCGCGAGGCCGGGATGCGGACGTTCTCGAGGATGACCTGACGGGTGGGCGAGCCCTTGATGCCCAG
This sequence comes from Microbispora sp. NPDC004025, assembly GCF_053604425.1. Lineage (NCBI taxonomy): Bacteria > Bacillati > Actinomycetota > Actinomycetes > Streptosporangiales > Streptosporangiaceae > Microbispora > Microbispora sp. NPDC004025. Next base: position 263,812 of record NZ_JBSGHN010000003.1, read on the forward strand.
CTTCTTCTCCTTGGGGCCGAACGACACGCCCTCGTCGTCCTTCTCCACCACGAACGCGGAGATGCCCCGGGCGCCGGCCGAGGGGTCGGTCACGGCCATGACCGTGTAGTACTCCGACACGCCGGCGTTGGTGATCCACATCTTGGTGCCGTTGAGCACGTAGTGGTCGCCGTCGCGCTGGGCCCTCGTCTTCATCGAGGCGGCGTCCGAGCCCGCCTCCGGCTCGCTCAGGGCGTAGGAGAACATGGCCTCCCCGCGCGCGACCGGCGTCAGGTAGCGCTGCTTGAGCTCCTCGGACGCCGACAGCAGCAGGGGGACGGTGCCCAGCTTGTTGACGGCCGGGATCAGCGACGACGAGGCGCACGCGCGGGCGACCTCCTCGATCACGATCACGGTCGCGAGCGCGTCCGCACCCGCCCCGCCGTACGCCTCGGGGATGTGGACGGCATGCAGGTCGGCGGCGACGAGGTCCTTGTAGACCTCCCAGGGGAACTCCTCGTTCTCGTCGGCCGCCGCGGCACGCGGGGCGATCTTCTCGTCGGCGAGGGCCCGGACCGTCTCGCGGAGCATGTCGTGCTCCTCAGCGGGCGCGTAGAGAGGGAAGCTCATAGCGCGATACTAGGACGTCCGACTAGAAAGTTACCAGTCAGTACGGCAGCCTTCCTGACAGAACTCCCTGACAGGGGCGGGGAACCGGATCGCCTGGCGTCGACCGGGCGAGCCGAGAGCCGTACCGTGGGGGCCAAGGCGCCGGTTTGCCCAGGTGGCTCACAGGGCAGTTGACTGGGCCGGTACCATGCCAGATCACAAAGAGTCGGTAAGAGGGGAGCATGCCGTGCCGTACCGCCTCACTGTGCTGGGGACCGGATACCTGGGTGCTACGCACGCGGCGTGCATGGCCGAACTGGGCTTCGAAGTGCTCGGTCTGGATGTGGACCAGAGCAAGGTCGAACGGCTGCAGCGCGGTGAGCTGCCGATCCACGAGCCCGGCCTTGAGGAGCTGCTCCGCCGCAACCTCGACTCGGGCAGGCTGCGCTTCACCAACTCGTACGAGGAGGCGGCGAGGTTCGGCGACGTCCACTTCATCTGTGTGGGCACTCCCCAGAAGAAGGGCGAGTACGCCGCCGACGTCTCCTACCTCGACGCGGTGGTCGAGTCGCTGGCCCCCTACCTCGACCGCGAGTGCTTGGTCGTGGGCAAGTCCACGGTGCCCGTCGGCACCGCCGAGCGCCTCGCGGACAAGCTCGTACGGCTCTCGCCCGCCGGCATGCAGGTGGAGCTGGCCTGGAACCCCGAGTTCCTGCGTGAGGGCTTCGCGGTGCAGGACACGCTCCGCCCCGACCGGATCGTCCTCGGGGTCGCCTCCGAGCGGGCCGAGAAGGTGCTGCGGGACGTCTACGCGCCCCTGGGCGAGGTCCCGATCGTGGTGACCGACTTCGCCACGGCCGAGCTGGTGAAGTCGGCCGCCAACGCGTTCCTGGCCACGAAGATCTCGTTCATCAACGCCATGGCCGAGGTCTGCGAGGCCGCCGGCGGCGACGTCACGCAGCTGGCGCAGGCGCTGTCGTACGACGAGCGGATCGGTGGCAGGTACCTCGCCCCCGGCCTCGGCTTCGGCGGCGGCTGCCTGCCGAAGGACATCAGGGCGTTCACGGCCAGAGCCGACGAGCTGGGCGCCGCGCAGGCGCTCGCCTTCCTCCGCGAGGTCGACGAGATCAACCTGCGGCGCCGCACCCGGACGGTCGACCTCACCCGGGAGGTCCTGGGTGGGGCGTTCGACGGCCGCAGGGTCGCGGTGCTGGGAGCGGCGTTCAAGCCCAACTCCGACGACATCCGCGACTCGCCGGCGCTCGACGTGGCCGTGAAGATCGCCGAGCAGGGCGGGCAGGTCACGGTCTACGACCCGGTGGCCCTGCCGAACGCGCGGGCGGCCCATCCCCACCTCGGGTACACCGAATCGGCCATGGAGGCCGCCCGGGGGGCCGAGGTCGTGCTCCTGCTCACCGAGTGGCAGGAGTTCGTCAGCCTCGACCCCGAGGAGCTGGGAGCGATTGTCGCGGCACGCGTCGTGGTCGACGGCCGCAACGCGCTCGACGCGGAGACCTGGCGGGACGCCGGCTGGGAATACCGCGCCCTCGGCCGCCCCTGACCGAGTCCCCCTACTGACTGACCCCGGGCCGCCTACCGGCCGCGCCGCCTACCGACCGAGCTGGGCCGCCTCGGCGCGCAGCCGCTCGCCCTTGGCGTGCGCCTGGTCCCGGAGGGCGGCCTGGAACTCCTCCATCCGCCGCCGCAACCCCTCGTCCGACGCCGCCAGGATCCGTACGGCGAGCAGTCCCGCGTTGCGGGCCCCGCCGACGGCGACGGTGGCCACGGGCACCCCGGCCGGCATCTGGACGATCGACAGCAGCGAGTCCATGCCGTCCAGGTATTTGAGCGGCACCGGGACGCCGATCACGGGCAGCGGAGTGACCGAGGCCAGCATGCCCGGCAGGTGGGCCGCGCCGCCCGCGCCCGCGATGATCACCTTCAGCCCGCGACCGGCGGCGCGGGAGCCGTACTCGATCATTTCGGCGGGCATGCGGTGCGCCGACACCACGTCGGCCTCGAAGGACACGCCGAACTCCGCGACCGCCTCGGCCGCCTGACGCATCACCGGCCAGTCCGAGTCGCTCCCCATGACGATCCCGACGTCAGGCATCCTCAGGTCCTCTCAGGCAGGTGACGGCGTGGTGAGCGCGGGCCCGCACCTCGTCGAGGTCGGTCCCGAGGGCGGTGACGTGCCCGATCTTGCGGCCGGGCCGGACGTCCTTGCCGTAGAAATGGATCTTGATGCCCGGGTCGTTGGCCATCACGTGCTCGTACCGGGAGTACACGTCAGGGTCGGGTCCGCCGAGCAGGTTGGCCATGACGACGACCGGCGCGGCCATCGACGGCGACCCGAGTGGCAGGTTGAGCACGGCCCGCAGGTGCTGCTCGAACTGCGAGGTGCGGGCGCCCTCGATCGTCCAGTGGCCGCTGTTGTGCGGGCGCATGGCCAGTTCGTTGACGATGAGCCCGGTTTTCGTGACGAACATCTCGACCGCGAGCAGCCCGGTCACGCCGAGGTCGCGGGCGATCGTGAGCGCTACGCGCTGGGCGTCGGCCGCCTCCTCCTCGCTCATGTCCGGCGCGGGCGCGATGACCTCGACGCAGATGCCGTCCTTCTGGACGGTCTCGACCACGGGATAGCTGACGCCCTGACCGTGCGGGGACCGGGCGACCAGCACGGCGACCTCACGCTCGAACGGGACGAACGCCTCGGCCAGCATCTCGACACCGGTGGCGAGCGCCTCGCGCGCCTCCTCGGGCGAGGCGCAGACCCACACGCCCCGGCCGTCGTAGCCGCCGCGTACGGCCTTCAGCACCACCGGCCAGCCGTGCTCCGCGGCGAACGCCTCGACGCCGGCCACGTCGCTCACCCGGGCCCAGGCCGGGCAGGGCGCGCCGATCGCGGTGAGCCGCTCCCGCATGACCGCCTTGTCCTGCGCGTGGACCAGGGCGTCGGCCCCGGGATGCACGGCGTACCCGTCGGCGGCCAGGGCCCGGATGTGCTCGGTCGGCACGTGCTCGTGGTCGAAGGTGACGGCGTCGCACCCCTTGGCGAACTCCCGGAGGTCGGCCAGGTCGCGGTAGTCGCCGAGCCGGGTGTCCACGATCACCTTGGCGGCGCTCTCGTCACGGGTGTTCGCGAGCACGCGCAGGTCGACGCCGAGCGCGATGGCCGCCTGCTGCGTCATCCTCGCGAGCTGGCCCGCGCCGACCATGCCCACCACGGGCGCGGTCACGGGCTTCGAAGGGGGAACGTTCGGGCTGTTCACGACACGTCAGCCTACCTATTGTGCGCGAAGAACCGTCAGCCGGAGCCTCCCTCGCGAATCGAACCCTCGTCGGCCACACTGACTCCATGGAATACGTCGGCCGGGTGCCCGCGCCGCCGCTCGACCGGTTCATCGACGACATCTACTGCCTGAGCGGGGTGCCGCGACACCGCCTGATGAACGTCCCGCCGATGCCGTCGGCACACCTGTTCGTCAATCTGGGCGTACCCGTCCGCCTGTGGGATTCCGACCCTTCGGTGCCGCCGGCAGTGCTCACCGACGGGTGGTTCATGGGCGTATGGACTAGACGTTTCCTCTTCGAGTACCCCACACGGGTGCGGCTCGTCGGGGTGCATTTCAAGCCATGGGGGATGTCCCCGTTCATCGGCATGCCGGCGATCGAGCTGCGGAACCGGTGGGTGCCGGTCGACGCCGTCTGGCAACGGTCCGTGGACCGGATTCGCAACCAGGTCGGCGACATCGCATCGGCCACCGAGACACTGCGGGTCGTGGAGGAGGAGCTGCGATCGCGATTCGCCGAGGCGCCATGGGGCGGTCTCGACCTGGTCCAGCGGACAGGCGAGCGTTTGGCGACCTCCCACGGCGCGGTCCCGGTCGGCGCGCTGGCCGATGCCGCGGGGGTGAGCGGCAACCACCTGGCCACGCAGTTCAAGTCTCACGTCGGGGTCACCCCGAAGCGGGTGGCGCGGATCTATCGCTTCGCGCGGCTGATCCTGTCCGTAGACGCCCTGCGTCCGGTCGACTGGTCACAGCTCGCCCAGACGGCGGGCTATTTCGACCAGGCCCACTTCAGCAGGGAGTTCAAGGACTTCACCGGACACACCCCGACGGGATACCTGGCCCTGCGGCGCCGGTTCCCCCCCGAGCAGGCGTTTCCCCCGGACAACGGTCCGATGCCGGCTGATTGATTTTCTACAAGCCCGGTCGCCCCCGGGGCGGCAAGATCGGGGGAACGCGCAGGGCGACTCCAGGAGAACTCATGGGTACGGTGATCATGCACGACGTGGTGTCGGTGGACGGCTTCATCGCCGACAAGAACGACGACGTCGGACCACTGCACGATTGGTACTTCAACGGGGACACCCCGATCACCGAAGGCGGCGACCGGCAGTACGACCATTCCGGAGGAGCCGGAAGCGGCTTCAAGGTCTCACGTGCGTCGGCGGAGTACGTCCGGTCGACGTGGGAGGCGATCGGCACTGTCGTGATGGGCCGCCACCTGTTCGACCTGGTGAACGGCTGGGAGGGGCAGCCGCCCGCGGGTGACCACGTGGTCGTGGTGTCCCACCGGCCCAAGCCCGAGGGCTGGCACCCCGAGGCGTCGTACCATTTCGTCGACGGCGTGACGGCCGCGATCGACAAGGCCCAGGAGCTCGCCGGAGAGCGCATCGTCGCTGTGAACGCCGGCGAAGTGGGCAGCCAGATCCTCGCGGCCGGTCTCGTGGACGAGGTGGCGATGGACGTGGTGCCGGTGGTGTTCGGGTCGGGCAAACGCTACTTCGGCGACATTTACGGTCAGCATCTGCTGGAGGATCCCCACGTGGTCATCCAGGGCGACGGAGTGCTACATCTGAGGTTCAAGGTACGCCGCTAGCTGGAGCCCTCGGCGAGATCGGCGAGGACCCGCCGCATGCCGACCGTCGTCATCGTGTTGTCCTTCGCCACCTTGGTGGCCAGCACGAGGATCTCACTGCCAGTGACGGACGTGGACGTGCCGCCCGTGAAGGCGCGTACGTCGGCGCTCCGATAGCGGGGATGGGCCAGGGAGGAACGGCCGGAGCCGGGCTTCTGCGTGAAGACGACGCGCAACGCGTGGAACACCAGCGACCCGCCGCCGGGCAGCGCGAGCGCGCGGGCCGGCCCCTCGATGCGCACGTCCGTGGACAGGTGATCGGGGCGGACCCTGCCGGGGGCCCGGACCAGTTCCGCGAGCAGGCCGCGCATGGGGTCGCCGGAGGCGAAGCGCACCCCGCTGACCCCCTTTCCGCTCACCCCCGCGGGATCGGTCAGGAACGCCACGTGCCGGGTGGGCGCGAGCCGCGCGCCGACGGCCGCGTCCGGGTCGGCTATGGCGTCGGTCACCTCGCCCTCGACGCCGTCCTCCACCACCTGGGGAGCCTTCCCCACGACCGGGATCGGCCCGGCGCCGAGCCGCCATCGGCCGTCCGCCCGGACGAAGACCAGGTAGACGGGCTGGGGCTTCCTGGCGAGCACGGCGAACCAGGCGCCGTCCTCGCCGTCCTGCCGGGCGGGCAGCAGGAACTCCGGATCCCGGTAGCCGGGCGGACCGGGCACGGCGAGGCCCTCGCGCGCGGCCGCGCAGACACGGCCGCCGATGGTGCTCTCCACGCCGGTCGTGAGGTGCTCGATCTTGGCGCAGTCCTCGTCCTTCCAGGCCTCGGACAGGTCGCCGAGGCCGTCGAAGGCCGCCTGCGCCTCGGCCATGGTGACCTCGACGGTCGCCGGAGACGTGTCACCGGGCACGGCCGGGGTCTCGCGCACGCCCTCGGTCCCACACCCCGCGAGCAGGACGAGGCCGAGACCGAGGGTCGTGATTGTCCGCAACACGATGAAAGGCCACCCCTCCAGAACGCGCGCGCCCCCGAACGAAGTGATCCTGGTCGGGCGAGAGCGTAGTGCGAAGAGCGCCCAGTCATCCCAGATAGCAGGATTTTTCTTGAAATGTTCTTTGGTGACCTGGGACGAAGCGGGCCACGGTTGCGGCAAGACCCCGATTTGTGCCTCCTACCGGTAGCCTGAGAAGACCTCGCCGCCGACCATGGCCGCTGAACAGGAAGGACCGTACGGGACGTGCAGTTTCTTCGAAGCGCCTACGAGCGGTTCGCCGCGCTCATCCACGAGTTGCTCAAGTTCGGCATGGTGGGCGCGATCGCGTTCGTCATCGACTTCGGCGGCACCAACCTGCTGCGGTTCGGCGTCGGCCTGGGCCCGCTGTCGTCGAAGGTCGTGGCCACGATCGTCGCCGCCACGTTCGCGTACATGGGCAACCGCTTTTGGACCTACCGCCATCGGGAGCAGAGCGGCCTGGCGCGCGAGTACGTGCTGTTCTTCCTGCTGAACGGCATCGGGCTGCTGCCCCCGCTGCTCACCATCGGCTTCGTGACGTACTCGCTGGGCCTGCACGACGCGCTGAGCTACAACATCGCCCAGTTCGTCGGCATCGGGTTGGGCACGTTGTTCCGCTTCTGGTCCTACAAGAAGTGGGTGTTCCTGGCCGCCCCCGCGCTGGCGGACGAGAGCGTGGGGAGGGCCGGCGTCCGGCCCCACCCCGAGGTGAAGGCACAGGCCGACCCCCTCACCACCCGCTGAAACCCCGTCACGCGGGGCCGCTCACCACCCGGTGACGGTCGTTGTCGCGGGTGTGCCGTAAGAAGATGGCGAAGGTCGCCGGGCGGCGCTTGACGAGCTCCAGCCGCCCGCCGTCGGCCGCGACCAGCGCGCGGGCGAGGGTGAGCCCCAGGCCCGTGCCGCCTCCTCCGCTCACGCTCCGCTCGAACACCCGGTGGCCGAGGGCCTCCGGGATGCCCGGGCCCTCGTCGGCCACCTCGATCACCACAGACCTGCCCGTACTCGATGTGTTGATCGTCAGTACGCCGTCGCCGTGCTTGAGGGAGTTCTCCAGCAGGGTGGACAGCACCTGGCTGAGCCCGCCGGTCGTGCCGAGGGCGCGCAGGCCGCGGTCGCCCGCGAGCACCAGCGACCGATGGGCCCGGCGGAACGCGGGCTCCCACTCGACGATCTGCTGCCCCACCACGTCGTCCACGTCGATCGGCTCCGCCTGGGCGTGCCGCTGCCTGCGGGCGGCGGCCAGCAGTTCGTCGATCACCGCCGTCAGCCGCTCGACCTGCACCACGGCCGCCTCGCCCTCCTCGCGGACCACCTCGGGCTGGTCGGCCGCCGCGACGATCTCCTCCAGGCGCATGCTCAGCCCGGTCAGCGGCGTACGCAGCTGGTGGGAGGCGTCGGTCGCGAACTCGCGCTCCCGCGCGAGCAGGTCGGAGATCCGCAGCGCGCTGCGGTCCAGCACCTCGGCAACGAGATCCAGCTCCGGGATGCCGTAGCGGTGCCTGCTCGGCCTGGCGTCGCCCGAGCCCAGCCGCTCCGCGATCCTGGTGAGATCTTGGAGCGGCAGGCTCAGGCGACGCGAGGTGACGGTGGCCAGACCGATCGCGGCCCCGAGGGCCACGACGGCGAGCGCCATGATGAGCACCAGCCGTGCCTGGGTGTCCTGTTGAATCTGGGCCGCGTCACGGCTGACGCGTACGTATCCGTTCTCGGAACGCGCCTCCTCGGTCAGGTCGCGGCCAGCCGGAGGAGGCGCCCCCACGACGATCGGCGGGTTCCCGCGGACGAACACCTGGAGGTACCGGTCCGGGTAGTTCCGCGCGAGCTGGTCGGGACTGATCTCCTGCCGCTGGCTGACGGAGTACTCCACTCCGAGCAGCAGCCGGTTCGCGTCCGTCCTGAGCTCCTGGGCGACCTCGTCGTTGATCAGACGCACGACGACCACGCCCAGGGGCACGCCTAACAGCAGTACCGCGATGACCGCGACGAGCAGCATGGAGGAAAGCAGGCGCCGGCGCACGTGCTAGCCCCTCCCCCGCAACCGCCCCACGGCGGCTACTCGCGCTCGAAACGGAAGCCGACCCCTCGGACTGTCGTTATGTACCGCGGCTTCGCCGCGTCGTCGCCGAGCTTGCGGCGCAGCCACGAGATGTGCATGTCCAGTGTCTTCGTCGACCCCCACCAGTTCGTGTCCCACACCTCGCGCATGATCTGCTCACGGGTGACGACCTTGCCGGCGTCCCGTACGAGCACGCGCAGCAGGTCGAACTCCTTGGTGGTCAGGTGCAGTTCCTTGTCTCCCATCCAGGCCCGGCGCGAGTCGGCGTCGATGCGGACGCCTTGCACCACCGGGGTCTCCGAGGTTCCGCGCCGGAGCAGGGCCCGCACGCGGGCGAGCAACTCCGCCAGGCGGAACGGCTTGGTCACGTAGTCGTCGGCCCCGGCATCGAGACCGACGACGGTGTCGACTTCGTCGACGCGGGCGGTGAGGATCAGGACCGGAGTCCCGTGCCCCTCCGCGCGAATGCGGCGCGCGACCTCCAGCCCGTCCATCTCTGGAAGGCCGAGGTCGAGAACAATCAGGTCGACGCCCCCCGACAAGGCCCTCTCCAGGGCCTGCGGGCCATCCGGGCTCACCTCCACCTGATAGCCCTCCCGGCGCAGGGCACGCGCCAGTGGCTCGGATATCGAGGTGTCATCCTCGGCGAGAAGTACGCAGGTCATGGTGCGATCGTAGGACCTTAAGCGATCGTTTCCCGGCTACAGCGCGCCTTTTGACTTGTCGTTGACCCATCAATTGACCTGGGCAAACACTGATAAATCCGGGATAGTCAGCACGCAAGCGACGCGATCTTCTACCCTATTCTCGACCATTTAGAACATCGTCGCAGGAAATCGGATGAGGGTATGAAAAACGCCCGCCGAAACGATGACGGCGGGCGTTGTCCATCTGAATTCCCGTGCAGCCCCGGGTATGACGGCTCAGGAGGACGACGGCGGCTCGGCGTACCGCTGAAGGTACAGCTGCTCGCCCAGGCTCTCCAGGAGGCCGAGCTCGGTCTCCAGATAGTCGATGTGGTGCTCCTCGTCGGCCAGGATGCGCTCGAAGAGCGCCGCCGAGGTGATGTCTCCCCGCTCCCGCATGAGGGCGCTCCCCGGCCGCAGCCGCCTGACCACGCCCAGCTCCAGCTCGAGGTCCGCCTCAAGCTGCTCCCTGACCGTCTGGCCGATGTGCAGGGTGTTGAGCTTCTGGTAGTTCGGCAGACCCTCCAGGAACAGAATCCGGTCGGTGAGTTCCTCCGCGTGCCGCATCTCGTCGATGGACTCCGCCCGCGTGATGGCGGCGAGCTTCGTATATCCCCAGTTCTCCTGCAGCTTCGCGTGCAGGAAGTACTGGTTGATGGCGGTCAGCTCGGAGGTGAGCTGCTCGTTGAGCAGCGCGATGATCTCTTTGTCGCCCTGCATAAGCTTCCTCGATCTATGCGCTGGTTACCAGGTCCTCTGACCGTTTCAGGATCGCACAGATCTTCCGGACACAAGACGCGCAGTCCCCCCCTGCCCCTGTGGCATCCCGCACCTGGCGGGCCGTCCTCGCCCCGTCGGCGATGCAGTCGTGCACCTCGCTCTCGGTGACGGCGCGGCAGATGCAGACGTACATGGGTCGCCTCTCAGAGGATCATTAGGAAGGTTAGGCATACCTAAGATAACTCACTTTGGTAAGGCTTGCCTACGTGACCCGGAGCACAAAAAGAGGGCGGCGCCGCTCCACACGGCACCGCCCCCTTCCGGGACCGGCTCCCCCGGAACCCGATCAGAGCACCACGACCGACCGCAGCACCTCCCCGCGGTGCATCTTGCCGAAGGCCTCCTCGACCTGGTCGAGGCCGATGGTCTCGGTGACGAACCCGTCGAGGTCGAGCCGGCCCTGCAGATAGAGGTCGATCAGCATGGGGAAGTCCCGGCTGGGCAGGCAGTCGCCGTACCAGGAGGACTTCAGCGCTCCGCCGCGCCCGAAGACGTCGAGCAGCGGCAGTTCGAGCTGCATCTCCGGGGTCGGCACGCCGACCAGCACGACCGTCCCGGCGAGGTCGCGCGCGTAGAAGGCCTGCTTGTAGGTCTCGGGGCGGCCCACCGCCTCGATCACGACGTCCGCGCCGAACCCGCCGGTCAGGTCGCGGATCGCCTCCACCGGGTCGGTGTCCCGGGAGTTGACGGTGTGCGTGGCGCCGAAGCCGCGGGCCCAGTCGAGCTTGCGTTCGTCCACGTCCACGGCGATGATCGTCCGCGCTCCGGCGAGGTGCGCGCCCGCGATGGCCGCGTTGCCGACGCCGCCGCAGCCGATCACCGCGACCGTGTCGCCCCGTGTGACACCGCCGGTGTTGATCGCGGCCCCGAGGCCGGCCATCACGCCGCAGCCGAGCAGGCCGGCGACGGCCGGCTTGGCCGCCGGGTTGACCTTCGTGCACTGCCCGGCCGCCACGAGGGTCTTCTCCAGGAAGGCCCCGATGCCGAGCGCCGGGCTGAGCGCGGTGCCGTCGGCCAGGGTCATCTTCTGCGCGGCGTTGTGGGTGTTGAAGCAGTACCACGGCCGGCCACGCAGGCAGGCGCGGCACTGCCCGCACACCGCCCGCCAGTTCAGGATCACGTAGTCGCCGGGCTCGACCTCGGTCACGCCCTCGCCGACCGCCTCGACGACTCCCGCGGCCTCGTGGCCGAGCAGGAACGGGAAGTCGTCGTTGATGCCGCCCTCCCGGTAGTGGAGGTCGGTGTGGCAGACGCCGCAGGCCTGCACGTTGACGACCGCCTCGCCGGGTCCGGGGTCCGGCACGACGACCGTCTCCAGCGTCACCGCCTCTCCCTTGCCGCGCGCCACGACGCCCTGGACTTCGTACGGCATGTCCCGCACCTCAACTTTCTCGGCTGGATCTCCTCAGAACATACGGCTCCACCACGCCGAGCCCGCGCGCGGGACGGCGGCGGAGTTTGACCAGGTCGACGCCGGACGCCCCGGCGAGGCCCGCGGCCAGCTCGCTGTCGGCCAGGATCGTGCCCGGCCGCGCGATGGCCGTCAGCCGCGCCGCCAGGTTGACCGTCGTGCCGAACACGTCACCCATGGCCGGCAGCACCGGCCCGTACGCCAGCCCGACCCGCACGTCCGGCCCCTCGGCGTCCCGTTTGAGCTCGTCGAGCAGGTCGAGCGCGATGAGGGCCGCGGTCCGCGGGTCGCCGGCGGTGAAGAGCACCTCGTCGCCGAGTGTCTTGACCAGCCGCCCGTCGTGCGCCGCGATCACGTCGGAGGCCCGCGACTCGAACCCCTCGACCAGGTCGGCCAGTGCCAGCTCGTCCAGCTCGCGCGACACGCGGGTGAAGGCGACGAGGTCGGCGAACCCGACGGCGAGCCTCGGGCGGGTCGGCGAGACGTCCTCGCCGGGCTCGGCCAGGGAGACCAGCCGGCTCGCGGTCGCGGCGAGCTGGGAGCGCCATACGTGCACCAGCGTCTGCTCGAAGTCCGGCAGCAGGCGGCTGACGGTGTCCATCACCTGCCGCAGCGCGTCCTCCCCCGGCCTCGCGCCGGGCTCCATCAGCGCGTCCACCATGATCTCGGCCTGCCACTGGGCGAGGCGCGCGGTCGTACGGCCGAGGGCCCGCGCCATGCGGATGACGGTCCGCTCGTCCAGCATCTCCGCGTCGAGCAGGTCGCGGATGCGGTGCAGGGCCGCCAGGTCGGCCTCGGTGAACGCGACGGCCTCGTCGGCGAACGTGGCGAAGCCGAGGGCCCGCCAGATCCGCGCCGCCAGGTCCTGCGGAATGCCGGCCGCTTCGGCCACCTGCCGTCGCGTGTAGGCCGGCGGCGGCCCCAGGAACAGCCGCCGCATGTCGTCGGCGCCGGGGCGCCCCCCTGTCTCCACGTCCCCCTCCCCCGTGTCCTGCCTGTCTGTCTCGTCCGAGCCCGCTACGCCGGCCCGTGGGCCGCGCCGCACTCAGTCCCCGTCGATGTTCCCGTCCGCGGCGTCCTCCACCAGCCGGAACAGCTCGTGCCGTACGCGCTGGATCTGGGGGATGTCCCGGTAGTCGATGTCGCCCTTCTCCGACGCCGACTCGACCCGGAGCGTGCCGCAGCCGAGGATTCGCTCCATGAGCCGCTGGTCGGAGCTCACGCTGCTGACCTTGGCCAGCGGGATGTCGTCCTCCGACTTGTTCAGCACGCCCGTGCTGATCGCGAAGCGGTGCGAGGTCAGCGTGTAGGAGGTCGTCACCCAGCGCAGGTAGGGGATGAGCGTCCACAGGACCAGCGCCACGAAGGCGACCACGGCCACCGTGCCGCGGGCGTACCCCGCGTACTCGTAGTCGCCGGGGATGAAGACGAAGGCCGCGACGACGGCGGCGAGCACGACGAGGAAGGCGAGGAACGGCAGGATCAGCCGCTTCCAGTGTGGATGGAACGATAGAACGATCCGCTCGCCGTCGGCCAGGTATTGATCAGGGAGACCCATGGCGCAAATCGTGACACGATCGCCGGTCGATTGCATGCGTTGAGAGTGTCTGACGAATGCTGCCCGTCGCGAGCATGGATCCAGGTGGATGCATCGCAAGGCGGAGGAGCTCGGAGCGGAGCCTCCGGCCCACGACGACAACGCGGCGAGGCGCCGCCTGGGCCACGCGCAGCAGGGCCATGATTTGTCGGGCACGACCTTGGGTCAGCCCGCGGCGCGGTTCCCCCCGGAGGTGTCACTGTTCTCCCCGGAAGTGTCACGGCTCCCCCCGGACGTGTCGCGGCGGACGTGGACGACGTCGCCCGCGCTGAGCGCTTGGTCCCCGTCCTTGCCGCGTACGAGCAGGTGACCGGACGCGTCGACGCCGGTCGCGAGGCCGGTCAGCACCCGTTCGCCGGGCAGCTCGACCCTGACCTCCTGCCCCACGGTGGACGACCAGGCGAGGTAGGCGGAACGCAGGCCCGAGGCGTCCGGGTCGCCGTCGGCGGCCACCCAGTCGCGGTAGTGCGACTCGATCTCCCGCAGGATCGCACGCAGCAGCGGGTCGCGGTCGGTGCAGGCGGCGTCCTCGATCGCGAGGGACGTGGCCCGGTCCACGGGCAGTTCCTCCCGCCGCAGTGAGACGTTGAGCCCCATGCCGACGACCACCGCGTGGTCGACCCGCTCGGCCAGGATGCCGGCGAGCTTGCGCTCCCCCACCATCAGGTCGTTGGGCCACTTGAGCCGCACGTCGACCTCCGCGAGCCGCCGTACCGCCGAGGCGGCGGCGAGGCCGACCAGCAGCGCCAGCCAGCCCTGCCGGGCGAGCGGCACCTCCGGCCGCAGCAGCATCGAGAACGTCAGTCCCGAGCGCGACGGCGCGGTCCACGGCCGCCCGAGCCTGCCCCGGCCGGCCGCCTGCTCCTCCGCGACCAGCACGGCGCCCTCGGCCGGATTCTCGCGCACGGTCCTGGCCAGGTCGGCGTTGGTGGAGCCGGTCCGCTCGACGACGCGTACGGACGACCACAGCGAGCCGGGGCGCACCAGCGCCCTGGTCAGCGCGGTCTCGGACAGCGGAGGACGGTCGAGATCGGCGTACGGCGAGTTGGGCACCCGCCCAGGCTATCGGCCTCCGGGGCCGCCTCCGCCGCTGCCCGGTGCCCGTTCTCATCGGCCGGGCTGGGCCGCTGTGGCGGACTCCAGCGCGCGCATGCGCCGGAGCCGGGCGGCGAGCCGGGGTCCGCATGTCCCGGTCCGCCCGCCATGGCCAGGCCGGCTGCCGCGGTCCGCCGGCAGGTAGCCGAAGACGGCCATCTCGGGGGCGGCGACCTCGGCGACGAGCGCGGCCTCGGCCGGAGTGAGCACGCCGCGCCACAGGTCGCGCCGCTCCGGCGTCACCGGTTCGAGCGCGCGGGCCTTCCACCACTCCCAGGGGTGCACGATCGGCGGCGGCGGTCTGTTTCCCGCCGGTCCGGCCGGTCCGGCGGGCGGTACGCCGAGGAAGTCCGCGAGCCGGGCACGGCAGGCGGCCGGATCGGCGACGAGGTCCTCGTATCGCACCACCAGGCATCGCCGTGGCCCGAGCCGGTGCCGGGCCGCGCGCAGCGACCGCTGGTCGAAGGCCCACTCCTCGGCGAGCTCGCCCGGGTCGCGGATCCCCCAGGGCACACCCCGGTGCGAGGCGGCCACGGCACGCGGGTCACGCACCACCCCGACGATCTTCAGGGCGGGGTCGGCCGACGTCGCGGCCCGCCACCACAGCAGGTGTTCCGGCGTCTTCTCGCCGTACCGCACGGGGGGTGGGCCCGCTGGACACGGAGGACACAGTGCCACGACAAGCGCGGAGAACAGGTCGATCAGACGATCGCAGCGCGGCCCGATCAGATCGGACATCCGGCCGCGATCCAGGCGCAGGCCCGTCGAGGTGGGCAGCGCCTCGAACCGGCTCAGCTCGTCCGCGACCTCCGGCCATGTGAGAGGGAAACTGCGTCTGGCCAGCAGGCCGGGCGCGAACAGGTGCAGGAAGTGGGTCTCGGGCGGCATCACCACGCCCGGCAGTTCGCAGCACAGCCGCTGGGTCACGGTGGTGCCCGACCTCGGGGTGCCGACCACGAGGAACGACAGACGCGGCGCCGTGTCCCGTGTCGCGATCCGCGCCGTCTCCCGCGTCGCGTCCCGCACCGGTGCCGGCGCCTCGGGCCGCAGCACGTCCGGCACGGTGTCCGGCACGGTGTCCGGCACGGTGTCCGGCACGGTGTCCGGCACGGTGTCCGGCGTCGCGGCCAGCACCGTGCCCGGCGGGGTGGTCGGCGTCGCGGTCGGCACCGTGCCCGGCGGGGTAGTCGGCGCGGGGTGAGGCACCGTGATCACCGCAGCGCTCTCGCGGGCGACGGCACCGCCGTCCGCCGGGCCCGGTCCCTCCACCGGCTCATTGCGCGTCCCGCGTCCCCGCCGGGGTCCGCCACCAGGGGCCGCCGCGCTCGTCGGCCAGGCGCAACGCCTCGGCGGCGACCTGCTCCGGAGGGATGTCGAGGCAGTCGAGGGCGAAGGGACAGGCGAACTGGCGGCAGGGGGAGCACGCCGTGGGCACCGTGAGGATCGAGGCCGGGCCGAACCGCGGCCGGTACTGCTCCACCTGCTCGGTGCCGGCGAACAGCACGACCACGGGCGTGCCGAGCGCGCTGGCCAGATGCGCCCCGCCGCTGTTGTTGCACACGACCACGTCGACGGCGTCGATGAGCGCCGCCAGGACCGGCACGTCGAGCCTGCCGGGCAACAGGAGCGCGCCGGGCACGCCGGCGCCGGTGAGCTCGACGAGCGGCCTCTCCCTGGCCGTGCCCGCCACGACGACCCGAAGCCCCGCGGCGGTGAGCAGCCCGGCCACCCGGGCGAACCGGTCGGCCGGGTACCGCCGCGCGGAGCAGGATGCCCCGGGCAGGATCAGCGCGCAGGGTCGCCTCCCGCGGCCGTCGCGGTGACCGCGGCCGTCCCCGTCACCGCGGCCGTCCTTGTGACCGTCCCCGGCGGACCGGCCGCCCGCGGCGGCGCCGAGCAGGCGGCGGGCCGTGCGGGCCGCCTCCGCGGGCACCCGCACGCGCAGCCTGCCCTCGACCGGAGGGACACCCGCCCGTTCGAGCAGGTGCAGCGCGCGATCCACCTGGTGGGTCTCGTCCGGCGGTGACGGCACCCAGTGGGTCAGCCCCGCCCCGCCGAACTCCTTGGACATGCCGACTCGTACGGGCACCCCGGCGAGCCGGCAGAAGTACGCGGCCGGCCAGGGGGCCTGGGAGAACGAGGTCAGGATCACCGCCGCCTCGTAGCCGCCCCACCCGATCCGCTCGACGAGGTCCAGGTCGTCGGTGACCGGGACGTCCTCTCCGCCGGTCTTCTGCCACGAGACCGAGGCCGTGAGCACGCCGTCGACCTCGGGAAGCAGCGCGGCGGCGGCGGCGCCGGCGGGGGCCGCCAGCAGGTCCAGCCGGGCCCGGGGAGCGGCCCGCCGGAGCGCCCGCAGCGCCGGGCCCGCCATCACGACGTCGCCGAGGTTGTCGGGGCGGATCACGAGCACGCGGGCGAGCCCCCGCCACGGGACCGGCGGGCCAGCGAGCGCCGCGGGATGCTCCATTTCCTGCGCGTACCCCCCGAAAAAGGCGCATAAAGCCCCATAAATGCATGGTTTGCCACGAAAGTCCCTCGGGCACCTTCCCGAGCGCCGCGGCCGCCGGCCGTGGCAGGGCGCACGCATGCGGGGTGGGCAGGGCGCCCTCTTCAGCGGGACCGGACGCCGGGGTCGTGGACGCGCGGACACGACGTCGCCGCGACAGGCTCCGGCCTCCCACAACGACTCGTGAGCCGCCGGTCGCCCCGGCGAGCCTGACCTGGCCCACGCCGAGCCGGTACCTGCCGCGGTTGCTGTCCTGCTCGACCAGATCGAGGCTCTTCAGCATCGCCACCAGGGGGAAGACAGCCGACGAGGGGAGGCGGCCGTGACGGAGGGTGGCCGGATCCGCGTCGCCATGGTCCATGGTCCCGGGCACGCCGATCACGACGGCGTCGGCGACTACGTCGAACGGCTCGTCGGCGCGCTCGGCGAGGCCGGGGTCGAGGCGGTGGGGGTGCCCGTGGGATCACCGGAGGCCCGCTCCCCCCGGCACTGGCTGCCCGCCACGCTCGACGCCGCCCGGCGAGTGCGACGGCTGCGCCCCGACGTGGTCCATGTGCAGTTCGCCCCGTCCGCCTACCGGTTCTCGGGGCTGCCCGGGCTGCTGCCGCCCCTGCTGCCGCCCGGCGCGCCGCTGGTGACCACCCTGCACGAGTACGGCTGGTGGGCGGCCCCCGGCTGGGTGCCCGGCCCCGTCTGGCGGCCCCTGGAACGCGCCCGCCTGTGGGACCGGGAGACCGGGCGGCTGGTGCCCGCCAGCGCCCTCGTGGTCGTGACCAACGCCTCCCATGCCCGGCAGGTCCGAAAGCGCGTCGGGACGGCCGCCGTGGAGGTGCCCCTGGCGCCGAACGTCGTGGATCACGGCGGCGGACGGCAGGCGCGCGTGCGGGTGCGAGACACGCTCGGCCTGGGCCCGGACGATCCGCTGCTCGCCTTCTTCGGGTTCGTGCATCCCGTGAAGGGCGTGCGGCAGCTCGTCGAGGCGCTGCCCGCGCTGCGCGCGGCCCGCCCCCGCCTGCGGCTGCTGGTCGTGGGCGGCTTCACCTCCCAGGCGCTGCCGGAGGCCGAGGCCCGGGCCTTCCGCGCGGAGCTCGGGGCACTGGCCGCGCGGCACGGGGTCGCGGACGCGGTGACGTTCACCGGGCACCTGCCCGCCGCCCGGGTGTCGGAGCTCCTGCACGCGGCGGACGTGGGCGTCCTGCCCTTCACGGCCGGGGTGACGACCAAGAGCGGCGCCCTGCTGACGATGCTGGCCCACGGACTGCCGACCGCGGTCACCGTGCCGGACGAGCCCGACCCCCGCCTTCCGCTCGGGGAGGCCGTCGCCGTGATCGGGGCCCGCCGCGACCCCGCCGCCATCGCGGACGCCGTCGGGCCGCTGCTCGGCGACCGTGAGGCGCGGCGGCGCCTCGGCGCGGCCGCCCGGCGGCTCGCCGCCCGGCACTCCTGGTCGCGGGTCGCCTCCGCCCACCGGGCGCTGTACGAGACCCTGGCCGGCCCTGGCCGGCCGCTCGGCCGCCGGGATGCGTGAGCCGTACCGGGAGATCCTGGTCGTCGACCTGCTCGGCGGGATCGGCGACCTGGTCATGCTCCTGCCCGCCGTGCACGGCCTGGCCCTGCGCAACCCGGGCGCGTCGCTGCGCGTGCTCACCCATGAGCCCGGCGCCGCCCTCCTGCGCGGCGACCCCGCCGTCGCACGGGTGCTCACCCCCCGCCACGGCGGCGCGGGCGCCGAGCGGGAGGCCGTGGCCGAAGCACTGGCCGCCCGCCGCCCGGACCTCGCGATCACCACCACCCGCTATGACGGCATCCCCGATCTCCTCGCCGCGTCGGGCGCGCGGTGCGTCACCGACCTGTGGCGCCGTCCGCCCCCGGACGAGCCGGTCGGCGAGCGCTACCTGCGCATCCTGGTCGCCGAGGGGCTGCTCCGGCCCGAGGACGCCCTCGCCCGTCCGGCCGTGCGCCTGACGCCGGACGAGATCGCGTACGGCGAGAGCGCGCTCGCCCGCCGCCTCCCGGCCGTCACCCCGGCAGGTACGGCGCGGCCCCCGGTCGTGCTGGTCGCCGACGCGGGCATGGACGTGAAGCGGTGGCCCGCCGGGCGCTGGCGCGAACTCGCCGCGCTGCTGGCCCGGCGCGGCCATCCCCTGCTCACGCCCGACGCGCCGCCCAAGCGCGCCGGCGCCGCGCACTCGGCGTTCGGCCCGGAGGTGGCGGCGCTGCCGCGGTGCGGCCTGCGCGGGCTCGCCGCGTGCTTCGCCGCCGTGGCGCGGCGCGGCGGTGTGGTCGTCGGCGGCGACACCGGGCCGTTGCGGGTGGCCGCCGCGGCCGGAGCGGCCACCGTCGGGCTTTTCGGCCCCACCTGGGCCCGCAGGTACGGCATCGGCGCCTCCGCGGGCCCAGGCGGCGCCGTCGACCTGCAGGGACAGCCCGGATGCCCGCACCGCCGGCCCACCGCCATCACCGAGCAACCGTGCTGGTGGACGGCCGAATGCCCGCTGTCTCCGGCGGGGGCCGCCTGCATGACCGACATCGGCGTGTCCTCCGTCGCCCGCGCCGTGACGCGCCTGTGCGCCGATTCCTCCGCGCGCCACCCGGCGGACGACGCCTGAGACGCGGCGTGGCAGGCTGCGTACCGGAAACAACGGCAGCCATGCCCTGGAGGAGACGGCACATGGAACGGGACGGCGCGGCGCGGCCCACGGCTCGGCTGGGGCCCGTCACACGCGCACGCGTCCGGAGGGTGTCCGGGTCGTCCGTACGCGACCGGCGGGACGATCTCGCCACCGAGGAGCCGCTGGAGATCCGGCTCCTCGCCGGCGGCGAGAGCCGTACGGTGGCGATCACGATGCGGACGCCGGGCGCGGACTTCGAGCTCGCGGCGGGCTTCCTGCACGGCGAGGGGATCACCGGTCCCGGCGACATCGCCGCCATCGGCTACTGCACCGACGAGGACCTGGACCCCGAGGCGCGCTACAACACCGTGACCGTGCGGCTCACCACCCCGCACCTGCCCGACCTCGGCGCCCGGGCGCGCAACTTCCTCACGTCGAGCGCGTGCGGCGTCTGCGGCACGGCGAGCCTCGACGCGTTGCGCGACCGGTGCGCCGTGCCGGCCGTGCGCCCGCCGGTCGGCGTGTCCGCCACGACCCTGTACGGCCTGCCGGACCGGCTGCGGGAGGCCCAGGGGGTCTTCGGCAGGACGGGCGGGCTGCACGCCGCCGGGCTGTTCACCCCCGACGGCACGCCCGTGGCCGTACGGGAGGACGTGGGGCGGCACAACGCCGTCGACAAGCTGGTCGGCTGGGCGCTGCTCGGCGGCCGGAGCCCCCTCGACCGGCACGTCCTGCTGGTGAGCGGCCGGGTCAGCTACGAGATCATGCAGAAGGCGGCGAGCGCGGGCATCCAGATCGTGTGCGCCGTGTCCGCGCCCTCCTCGCTCGCCGTCGACCTGGCGCGGGAGTTCGGCATCACGCTGGTGGGGTTCCTGCGCGAGGAGCGCTTCAACATCTACGCCTGCCCGGAACGCGTCGACGTCGGACAGCCCTGAAAGTGCCCGGCCGGGCGCCCGGAGCCCGGGCGTCCGGCCGGTGCGCTCGCGGCGTCAGCCGGTGTTCTGCAGGCCGGCCGCCACGCCGTTCACGCTGAGCAGCAGCAGGGTGGACAGGCGCTCGCGCTCCTTGTCCGAAAGGTCGCCCGACGTCCGCAGCGCCGTCAGCGCCCGCAGCTGCAGGTGGCTGAGCGCGTCCACGTAGGGGTCGCGCAGCTGCACGGCCCGCGACAGGACCCGCCTGTTCTCCAGCAGCCGGGTGTGCCCGGTCACCTCCAGCACCAGCCGCCTCGTCAGGTCGTACTCCTCCAGGACCTGCTCGGCGAAGTCGGCCCGGCCGCCCAGGGCCAGGTAGCGGGACGCGATGGACCGGTCGGTCTTGGCCAGCGACATCTCGGCGTTGTCCAGCATCGCGGCGAACAACGCCCACTCCTGGTACGCCGACCGCAGTTCGGCCATGCCGCCGTCGGTGACCACGGCCGCCAGGCCGCTGCCCAGGCCGTACCAGCCGGGGAGGTTGACCCGCGTCTGGGCCCACGAGAACACCCACGGGATGGCCCGCAGGTCGTCCAGCGAGCGGGGCGCGCCGAGGCCGCGCCGCGCCGGCCGGGAGCCGAGCCGCAGCGAGCCGAGCTCCTCCAGCGGGCTGACCAGCGCGAACCACTCGGGGAAGCCCTGAGCCTCGGTCAGCGCCCGGTAGGCGCGCTCGGAGGCCGCCGCCACGGTGTCGGCCAGCCGGCGGAACTTCTCCGCCGCCGCGGCGGTGCCCGACTCCACAGCGGAGGTGGACGCGAGCAGCACGGCGTTGGTGACCTGCTCGATGTGCCGCTTGGCGATCGCCGAGTGGCCGTACCGCGCGAAGATGACCTCGCCCTGCTCGGTGACCTTGAACCGGCCGGCGACCGAGCCGGGGGCCTGGGCGAGCACGGCGCGGTTGGCCGGTCCGCCGCCCCGGCCGAGCGCGCCGCCGCGGCCGTGGAAGAGCGTGAGCGTGATGTCGTTGGCCGCGGCCCACGCGGTCAGCGCGGCCTGCGCGTCGTACAGCCGCAGGGTGGCCGCCGCCGGGCCGAGTTCCTTGGCCGAGTCGGAGTAGCCGAGCATGACCTCCATGCGCCGCCCGTTCGCGGCGAGCCGCCGGCGCACGGGCTCTAGCTTGCTCATGCCCTCCAGCACGGCGGAGGAGTTGTCCAGGTCCTCGCCCGACTCGAACAGGGGGACCACGTCGAGCACCGGGGCGCGCTCGCCCAGGGCGTGCCTGGCCAGCTCGTACACCGCCGCGATGTCGTCGGCGGAGCGGGTGAACGAGACGACGTACCGGGAGCAGGCGGTCACGCCGAAGCGCTCCTGGATCCAGGCGATCACCCGGATCGTGGCCAGGACCTCCTCGGTGCGCTCCGACAGCGCGCCGGAGGCGATCTCCTCGAGCGCCGCCGCGTGGACCGCGGAGTGCTGGCGCACCTCCAGCTCGGCCAGGTGGAAGCCGAAGGTCTCGACCTGCCAGATCAGGTGCTGCAGCTCGCCGTAGGCCTGCCGTACGGCGCCGGCGCCGCGCAGGGAGTCCTGCGCTAGCCGCAGGTCGGTCAGCAGCTCCGACGGCGCGCGGTAGGCGAGGTCGAGGTCGCGGCGGCGGGTCGCGGCGATCCTGGCCGCCACGAACATCAGCCACTGGCGGTGCGGCTCCCGCGGCGATCGGGTGGCCATCTCCGACACCAGGTCGGGGTGGTCGTGCTCGGCCTGCGCGAGCGCGGAGCGCAGCTCGGCGGACGGCGGGGTGAAGACCTCGGCCAGGGTGAGCGACCTGCCGATTCGGGTGGTCGCGTTCTCCAGGGCGATCAGCACGTGCTCGGCCTGGATCTGCATGGCCTCCCTGGTCACCCTGGCGGTGACGTTGGGGTTGCCGTCGCGGTCCCCGCCGATCCAGCTGCCGTAGCGGATGTACGCCTTGGCGAGCGGCTCCCGCGTGCCGGTGCCGGGGCCGAGCGCCGCGTCGAGCGACCGGTAGATCTGCGGCACCGTGCGGAACAGCGTCTCGTCGAAGGCCGCCATCGCCGTACGGACCTCGTCCAGCGGGTCGAGCTTCGTGTGGCGGAGCTGATTGGCCCGCCAGAGGATGTCGATCTCCTCCAGCAGCCGCCGATGGGCCTCCTCGCGCTCGGCCGCGCCTCGCCCGGGGGCGTTGTAGGCGTCGAGCTGGGCGCTGATCCGCTGGATGGCGGTGACGATCGCACGCCGCCGCGCCTCCGTGGGATGGGCGGTCAGCACGGGCCGGAACTCCAGCCCGTCGATCAGTTCCTGGAGCCGGTCGTCCCCGCGCAGCCCCTGCACGGCCTCGGCCAGGGACTCGCGCAGTGGCACGTCGTCCTTGTCACGCTGCCGCAGGGTGCGGATCCGGTAGTGCTCCTCGGCGAGGTTGGCGAGATGGAAGTAGCAGGTGAAGGCCCGGGCGATCTGCACTGCGCGGTCGACGGGCCACTCGGCCACCAAGGCCGCGACCTCGTCGGCCGTCGTCTCCTGACGCCGGGCCGCGATCACCGCCTTGCGGAGCCGTTCCACGTCGGCGAGGAGGTCGGGACCGCCGTGTTCGGCGATCACCTGACCCAGGAGTCCACCCAATAGGCGCACGTCAGCGCGGAGTTCGTCCGGCATCTCCGCTACGGCGTTGTGTCGTTCGGCAGGAGCGATGGCGGCCATGCTTCGAAGGCTAGCGAATCCCGCTCGGTGGCCCGAGGGCGGTCTCACCAATTGGACTAGACCACTGATCCATGCAGCTCAGGCCGGTCGTGCGTCCGTGGTCCCGAGCGCCTCCGCCCGGGTCGCGGGGAGCGCCCTGAAACGGCGGGTGAGGTACTGGGCGAGCAGGCCGTGCGCCACGACGATCGCGCCGAACCCGACGAGCAGCATGGAGATCGTCGTCAACTGGCTGTCGTCGGCCAGCAGGATGGTCTTCGCGTCGCCGAGCCCCGTCGCCGCGACCTGCTGCCCCGCCACCAGGGCGGTCACCCAGCGACCGGCGCGCATGATCACCGGACGTGCGGTCGCGGTCACCGCGGCGGGCAGGGCCAGCACGCCGAAGGCGACGATGATGATCGCCGTGCCCGCCGGGGAGATGTCGGTCGGCCCTTCGATGGCCAGTTTGATCCCGCGCATCAGGAGGCGCGCCAGCGCTCCGATGACCAGGCCGCTCAGCGCCGCCGCGACCAGCGGCGCCCAGATCGCACGGCCCGTCAGGCCACGTTCGCGCATATCGCCTCTCCCTTTTAAGAACGGTCCAAACGGTTATAGAGCCGGGCCGAATCGCCCGCAACGCCGCATGGACTTCGGGACCGCTCTGTTACCTCTCAGGAGGGGCGGGAGACGGCGGCGAGGAGTTCGGGGAGGCGGGCGAAGCCGATGCCGGCGGCGATGCGGCGTCCCGCCCAGGCGACCGCCATGCCGTACGGCACGGCGAGCACGGCCCACCAGGTCAGGCCGAGGAGGACCGGCAGCACGATCGGCAGGGCGAGCACGCCGGTGACGAGCATCGTGGCGAAGGAGGCGGCGAACGCCTGCCCGCCCTGCCCGGGGGCGGCGCCGGTGAAGGCGTTCATCCGGTCGGGATAGGTGTACGGGGCGGTCACGCTGGTGATCGAGCCGATTCCCATGGCGGTGCCGAGCACGCCCCACGCGGTGAGCGCGGCGACGACGGCCCACGCGGCGTTCCCCGCCACGAGGGCGGCGGCCAGCGACGCCAGCGCCAGCAGCGGCACCGCGACGACCGCCATGGCCAGGTGCCGCCCGGCCAGGTCGGTGCGCAGGTCGCGCGGGGTCGCGACGGCCACCGCGTTCATCCACAGCGACCTGCCGTCGATGCCGAAGGAGTTGGCCGCCTGCAGCCCGATCACCACGGCCGCCAGGCAGGCGGGACCGATCGCCGTCCACTGTCCCGTCGAGCCGCCGGGACCCCGCAGGGAGAACATGACGACCGCGCTCACGAAGATCGCGCTGATCCAGTTCACCCGGGCCCGCGGTTCCCGCCTCGCGTACTTCAGCTCCTTGGCGACGACGGCGCCGAGCATGCCGCCGGGCAGGAACCGGCCTGTCCGGGAACGGCCTGTCCGGGAACGGCGGACGGAGCCGCCACCCCGGTTGGAGGAGTCGGGCCGCACCAGCGCGTACCGCAGCGCCGCGATCCACAGCCATCCCATGACGACCACCGACATCGCGACGACGACCAGTTCGGCGACGCCGATGAGCCCGCCGTCGGCGATCGCGTGCGCGGCCAGCCCCGGCGGCGTCCACCGCAGGACGTCCCCGGCGGACGCCAGGATCCGCGTGGGGTCGCCCGTCAGCCCGCGGTTCAGCAGCAGGTTCGGCACCTGGACGAGCAGCACGCCGATGATCGCGACCACCGCGAGCAGGTCACGTCCCCTGCGCGTGCGCAGCACCCCGGACAACGCGGTGGTCACCAGGCGGGAGGCCGTGAGACAGAAGGCGAACTGGAGGACCACCGCGGGCACCCCGATGAGCACCCCGCCGGGTCCGTGGGCGAGCGCGACCACCCCTCCGCACAGCGCGGCCAGCGAGGCCATCGGCCACGGCCCGGCGGCCGACGCCGCGAACATGCCGGTCGCGAGCTGCCGGGTGGTGAGCGGGAACAGGGCGAGCCGGGCCGGGTCGAGCGTCTCGTCCAGCCCGAAGGCCATGAGCGGCACGACGACCCACCCGGCGGCGAACATCGCGAACGCCGCCGACACGAGGTCGAGGCCGACGTCGGCCGGCGCGAGCCGGATGAGGGACAGCAGCCCGAACCCCGCGACGGCGGTGAGGAACGCGGCGGCCAGCGAGAAGGCGAAGCCGGCCTGCTTGCCCACGCTCCCGCGCAGGCCCCCGCGGACCAGGCTGAGCTTGAGCCGGACGAACAGCCACGTCATCGTCACGGCGTGCTCCCGGAGCCGAGCCACGACAGCCCCTCGTCCCCGTTGCCGCGCACGCCGACCAGGTCGAGGAACGCCTCGTTGAGCGTGCGGCCCCGCCGTACGTCGTCGAGCGGGCCCTGCGCGACGACGAGGCCGCGGTTCATCACCGACACCCAGTCGCACAGCCGCTCGACCAGGTCCATCACGTGGCTGGAGAACACGACGGTGGAGCCCGAGGCGGTGAACCTGCGCAGCACCTCGGTCAGCGTGTTGGCGGAGACGGGGTCGACGCCCTCGAACGGCTCGTCGAGGAACAGCACGCGCGGGTTGTGCAGCAGCGCCGCCGCGAGGCCGATCTTCTTGCGCATGCCGGTGGAGTAGTCGACCACCAGCTTGTCCTGCGCCTCGACCAGGTCCATGACCTTGAGCAGTTCGTCGGCGCGCCGGCCGACCTCGTCCAGGGGGATGCCGCGCAACTGGCCGCCGTACATGAGCAGCTCACGGCCGGACAGCCGTTCGAACAGCCGCAGGCCCTCGGGCAGCACGCCGATGTGCGCCTTGACGCTGACCGGGTCGGCCCACACGTCGTGGCCGTCGATCTCGATCCGCCCGCCGTCCGGGCGCAGCAGCCCGGTGGCCATGCTCAGGGTCGTCGTCTTGCCGGCGCCGTTGGGACCGACCAGGCCGGCGAAGCTGCCTCTCGGCACGACCAGATCGACCCCGCCGACCGCCACCTGCTGTCCGAAGCGCTTGTACAACCCCTGCGTGCGTACGGCGTCCGTCATGGAGCCCCCATCTGTCTCAAGCCGTCGTCGATTCGAACGAACGGGACGTGAACCCCGTTCCTCACCTGATGCAAGGAGCAGCCCGGTGAGCGCGACCCGGCGCGACCGGGCGGCCCCCGGCTGGTTAACCTGTCGACCATGGATTCGACGCGACCCGGAGCGGCGTTCGGGACCCGAGGGCCGCTGAGCATACGAGGAACGGTGAGCGGGCGATGAGCGCCGAACGCGTCCCCGAGATCGACATCCACACCACCGCCGGCAAGATCGCGGACCTGGAGCGCCGCCGGAGCGAGGCGGCCCACGCCGGGTCCCAGCGAGCGGTGGAGAAGCAGCACGCCAAGGGCAAGATGACGGCCCGCGAGCGGCTGGCGGCCTTCCTCGACGAGGGCTCATTCGTGGAGTTCGACGAGCTGGCCCGGCACCGGGCGACCGCCTTCGGCCTCGACCGCGAGCGCCCGTACGGCGACGGGGTCGTGACCGGGTACGGCACGGTGGACGGCCGGCCGGTCGCGGTGTTCGCGCAGGACTTCACCGTGTTCGGCGGCTCGCTGGGCGAGGTCTTCGGCGAGAAGATCGTGAAGGTCATGGACCACGCGCTCAAGACCGGCTGCCCGGTGATCGGCATCAACGACTCGGGCGGGGCGCGCATCCAGGAGGGCGTGGTCTCCCTCGGCCTCTACGCCGAGATCTTCAAGCGCAACGTGCACGCCTCCGGCGTCGTGCCGCAGATCTCGCTGATCATGGGCCCGTGCGCGGGCGGCGCCGTGTACTCCCCCGCGCTGACCGACTTCGTCCTGATGGTGCAGGAGAAGTCGCACATGTTCATCACCGGGCCCGATGTCATCAAGACCGTGACCGGCGAGGAGGTGACGTTCGAGGAGCTGGGCGGCGCGCACACGCACAACTCGAAGAGCGGCGTCGCCCACTACGAGGCGTCCGACGAGCAGGACTGCCTCGACTTCGCCAGGGCGCTGCTGTCGTACCTGCCGTCCAACAACATGGACGACCCGCCCGCCTTCGACGTCGAGGCGGACCTGGAGACGACCGACGAGGACCGCGAGCTCGACACGCTGATCCCCGACTCGGCCAACCAGCCGTACGACATGCACACGGTCATCGAGCACGTCCTCGACGACGGCGAGTTCCTGGAGATCCACGCGGGCTTCGCGCCGAACATCCTCGTGGGCTTCGGCCGGGTCGAGGGGCGTTCTGTGGGCGTCGTCGCCAACCAGCCGTTGAGCTTCGCCGGCACGCTCGACATCGCCGCGAGTGAGAAGGCCGCCCGGTTCGTGCGCACCTGCGACGCCTTCAACATTCCGGTGCTGACCTTCGTCGACGTGCCGGGCTTCCTCCCGGGCACCGACCAGGAGTGGAACGGCATCATCCGGCGCGGCGCCAAGCTGCTGTACGCCTACGCCGAGGCGACCGTGCCGCTGGTCACCGTCATCACCCGTAAGGCGTACGGCGGCGCGTACGACGTCATGGGGTCCAAGCACCTCGGCGCGGACATCAACCTGGCCTGGCCCACCGCCCAGATCGCCGTCATGGGGGCGCAGGGCGCGGTCAACATCCTCTACCGCCGCGAGCTGGCCGCCGCCGACGACCCGGACGCCGCGCGGGCCCGTTTCGTCGGCGAGTACGAGGACACGCTGGCCAATCCGTATCTCGCGGCCGAGCGCGGCTACGTCGACGCGGTCATCCGGCCCTCGGACACCCGGGTCCAGGTCGTCCGCGCGCTGCGCGCCCTCCGCTCCAAGCGGGCCGCGCTGCCGCCGAAGAAGCATGGGAACATCCCGCTGTGAGCAGCAGCGAGCCGTATCTCAGCATCGTCCGGGGGGACGCCACCCCCGAGGAGACCGTCGCCCTCGTCGCCGCGCTGGCGGCCCAGATGGCGGCAGGGTCGGCGGCAGGGGCGACGGCCGGCGGCGCCCGGCCCACGCCGCCGCCGGCGACGGGAAACTGGAGGAACCCGGCGCATCGGCTGCGCCCGGGGCTCCCGCACGGACCGGGAGCCTGGCGCCGGGCCTTCTTCCCCGGCGGCTGACGCCGTCTACCCTGCCATCCGCGACGACCACGGTCCGATTACATCGACGGAACAGGGTGTCAACTGGCTCAAGAGTTGGGACTATCTAGAAAGCGGGGGAATATAGTCAGCCGATCATCTAGTGACGAGTCCAGGAGGACACCATGGCCATCCCGGACTTCAGCGCACATGGCATTTCCGCCAAGTATGCCGTTCTCGTGGACGTCGGTTACCTTTACGCGGCCGCCGGTGAGGTTCTCTTAGGCGCCAAGGAGCGTAAGGAGTACCGCGTCGCCGCGGACGAGCTGATCCAGGCGCTGCAGAAGCACGCGGTCGACCGCATCCAGGGCGAGTTGTTGCGCGTCTACTGGTACGACGCCGCCCGGGACCGTGTGCCCACCGTGGACCAGCGGGTGATCGCCCAGCTGCCCTGGGTCAAGGTCAGGCTGGGCAACCTGAACGCCCGTGGCCAGCAGAAGGGCGTGGACGCGCAGATCCGCAGCGATCTCGAGGCCCTGGCCCGGCACCACGCCGTGAGCGACACCGTGCTGATCGCCGGAGATGAGGACATGGTGCCCGCCGTGGAGGCCGCGCAGGCGTACGGCGTGCGCGTCCACCTGTGGGGGGTCGAGCCGCCGTTCGGCACCAACCAGGCCGAACGGCTCGTCTGGGAGTCGGACACTGTCGAGATCCTGAGCGCCGACTTCCTGCGTCCGTTCTTCACCCGCGCCCCGGTGCCCGTTCCCGTGCCGCCCACGCCGTCGCCCGCCCAGGTCTTCGCGGGCCGTACGGTCAAGCCGATGCCGCCGAAGGCGCCCGCCGGTCAGGTCGCCAAGCTCGGCCCGGGCCGGCCCCGGGTGGAGGAGGTCGGCGAACACGTGGCGCAGAAGTGGATACTGACCCGCGGCCGGGACAACATCCGCGACCTGCTGCCGGGCCCGCTGCTGCCCACGGTGATCGACACCGAGCTGCTCATCGAGGCCGAGAAGGAGCTCGGCCACTCTCTCCGGCCCTATCCGGAGGCACGCGTGTGGCTGCGCGACGGCTTCTGGGCCCGGGTCTACCGGGAGTTCGACCTCGGGGTCGGCATCTCCAGCAAGTGACGCCGGCGCCCGAACCCGCGCGGGCGCACTCCCGGCTCACGCGAGGCACTTCGCTCAGCGCCCGGTCCGGCGCGAGGCACTCCCGGCGTCAGCGCCCGGCTCGCGCGAAGCCGCCGCGACGGCGGCGTCCGATTTCCGCCAGCCCGCCGCGGTGGCCAGCGCATAACGTCATGTGCGTGACCAGACGACAGCTCGACTTCGACGCGTGCTACCTCGCCGTGTCCGCACGGGACTCCCGCTTCGACGGGCGTTTCTACACGGCTGTCACCACCACCGGCATCTACTGCCGCCCGATCTGCCCCGCCCGCACCCCCGCGCGGTCCAACGTGCGCTTCTACCGCCACGCCGCCGCGGCCGAGGCGGCCGGGTTCCGTCCCTGCCGCCGCTGCCGTCCGGAGCTCAGCCCCGGCGACCCCGGCTGGGACGTCCGGGCCGACCTGGTCGGACGCGCGCTGCGGCTGATCGACGACGGGGTGGCCGACGAGTCCGGCGTCGCCGGGCTGGCCCGCCGGCTGCACGTGACCGAGCGGCACCTGCACCGCCTGTTCGCCGCCGAACTCGGCACCGGCCCGCTCGCCGTCGCCCGCACCCGGCGGCTGCTGCTCGCCAAGCAACTGCTCACCGAGACCACCCTGCCGATCACGGACGTCGCGTTCGCCGCCGGGTTCGGCAGCGTGCGGCAGTTCAACGCGGCCATGAAGGAGTCGTACGGCTTCGCCCCGGGTGAGCTGCGCAGGGCCGGCGGGCCGGTGCGGGGGGCGCACGGTCCGGTCGCCCTCACGACCGGCCTCACCCTGCGGCTCGGTCACCGGGAGCCCTACGACGCGCAGGCGGTGCTGCGTTTCCTCGCCGCCCGGGCGATCCCCTCGGTGGAGGCCGTCTGCCGGTCGGGGCCCGACGTGACGGCCTACACGCGCGCCGTCCCCGGCGGCTCGATCACGCTGCGGCCCGCCGCCGGGCACATCCGGCTCACCGTGCGGACCACCGAGACGCACCGGCTCTCCCGGCTGGTGGCGCGCTGCCGCCGCCTGCTCGATCTCGACGCCGACCCCGGGGCGGTGCGGGAGATCCTCGGCGGGACGTCGCTCGCGCCGCTGGTCGCCGCCCGTCCCGGGCTGCGGGTTCCGGGGGCGTACGACGGGTTCGAGCTGGCGGTCCGGGCGGTGGTCGGGCAGCAGATCTCGGTCGCCGGGGCCCGCACCCTGCTCGGCCGCATCGCCGCCCGGGCCGGTCTGCCCGCCGTTCCGGACGGGGCGGGCGGCGACCGCGCACCCGAGGCGGACCAGGTGCCGTTGCTGTTCCCCACGGCCGACCGGCTCGCCGCCGCCGACCTCGACGGGCTCGGGCTCACCACCCGCAGGGTCGCCACGATCAGGGCGCTGGCCGAGGCCGTGGCCTCCGGCGCGATCGACCTCGACGGCGCCGGCGACCCCGCCGACACCGTCGCCGGGCTGCTGGAGATCCCCGGCATCGGCCCGTGGACGGCCGGTTACATCGCGCTGCGCGCGCTGCGCGACCCGGACGCGTGGCCCGAGGGCGATCTCGTGCTGCGCAAGACCATGGAACGGCTCGGCATCGCCCCGGACGAGACCGAGCGGTGGCGGCCCTGGCGCGCGTACGCCGCGCTGCACCTGTGGAGCCACGCATCTGACACTTCGGAAGGACGCGACAAATCATGATTGTCACGCAGACCCTGCCCACCCCCGTGGGTCCCCTCGCCATCCTCGCCCGTGACGGCGTGCTCGTCGCCGCCGGCTTCACCGCCGACCCCCGGGAGATGTTCGCCCGGCTCTCGCCGTCCCTGCGGGCGCTTCCCCTGCGGGAGGGAGACCTCGGCGACGTGGCCGAGGCCGTACGGGACTACCTCGACGGGAAGGTCGACGCGCTCGACCGGATCCCGGCCGAGCAGCCCGGCACCCCGACGAGGCAGCGCCTGTACGAGGCGCTGCGCGCCGTGCCCGCCGGGACGACCGTGTCGTACGCGCAGCTGGCGGAGAAGGCGGGGCTGCCCAGGACGGCCGCGCGGGCCGCGGGGTCGGCCTGCGCGCAGAACCTGATCGCGCCGTTCGTGCCGTGCCACCGCGTGCTGCCCTCGGCCGGCGGCTACGGCGGCTACTACTACGGCACGCCCGTCAAGGAATGGCTGCTCGCCCACGAGTCCCGCGCCTGAGTCCGCACCGGACCGCCAGGGCCGTTCCGGGGTTCCGGGGGGCGGGTCCTCCGAACGAGGGACGGGCCATCCGTCACTCGAGGGACCGCGCGGCCCGCCAGGTCACGTCGCCGGGGGACGCCCGCCCGCGAGCTGCCTGGTTACGCTGCCGCCGGTGTCATCGACGACGGGAGCCTCCGTGACCATCAGGCTGGTGATCGCCGACGACCAGGCGATGATCAGGGCCGGGCTGCGGCTCGTCGCGGAGTCCGAGCCGGGGATCGAGGTCGCCGGGGAGGCGGCCGACGGCTTCGAAGCGGTGGAGGTGACCCGGCGGCTGCGGCCCGACGTGCTGCTGCTGGACATCGCGATGCCCCGGCTGGACGGAATCGGCGCGGCCAAGATGCTTCTCGCCGACCCCCGGCCACCGAAGATCATCATGCTGACCACCTTCAACACGGGCGACAATCTGAAGGCCTCGCTGCGGGCCCGGGTGAACGGCTTCCTGCTCAAGACCTCGCCCCCGGAGCACCTGGTGGAGGCGGTGCGGGCCGCGGCGGCGGGCGCCGCGCTGATCGACCCCACGGTGGCCCCCCGGGTGATCGACGAGATCGCGAGCCTGCCCGACCTCGCCGCGCCGGCCGAGCTCGGCTCGCTCAGCGAGCGCGAACTCCAGGTCCTGCGGATGGTCGCGCAGGGCCTGTCCAATCCCGAGATCGCCCGTGACCTGGGCATCGGCGAGGCGACCGTCAAGACGCACGTCGCCCGTGTCCTGCACAAACTCCGCCTGCGCGACCGCATCCAGGCGGTGGTTTTCGCCTACGAGGCCGGGGTCGTACGGCCGGGAGAGCGGCCCGGACCGTGCTGAGGCGACTCGCGGGCGACTGGCGGCCCTCCCGCCTCGACGTCCTGCTCTCCCTCGCCGTGGCGGTCGCCGGGCTGGTGGAGTCGTTCGGCCGGCAGGGCCCGGAGCCGTGGCAGATCGCCGCCCCGTTCCCCTTCGCGGCGGGCGCGGTCGCCGCCGGGCTGGTGGTGCTGCTGCGGTCGATGTTCCCCGCGACCGCGCTCCTCGTGCTGACGGCCATCGGGTGGGCCGTGCAGGCGGTCGCCGGTCCCGGGTACTACGCGGCCTGGCATTTCTACTCGACGCTGATCCTCGTCCACACCGTGGCCGGCGCGGCCGAACCCGGCAGCCGGCGCGGGCTCGCGGGGCTCGGGTGCGTGCTGCTCGCCTACGCGCACCTGCAGACACTGCAGAGCAACGACGCCGCCGAGGTCCTCATCGGCGCGATCTTCGTCGGCGTCGCGTACGTCAGCGGCATCCTGTTGCGGCGGCAGATCGACCAGACCAGACGGCTGGCCGAGCAGGCGGCCCGGCTCGAAGCCGAGCGGGAGGAGCGGGCGCGGTGGGCGGTCGCACAGGAGCGATCCCGCATCGCCCGGGAGCTCCACGACGTCGTCTCCCACAACGTGAGCCTCATGACGTTGCACGCGGGCGGGGTGCGCAGGCTGCTCGGGGACGACCGCGCCCGCGAGCGCGACCTGCTGCTCGCGGTGGAGCAGGCCGGCCGCGAGGCGGTCGAGGAGCTCGGGCTGATGCTCGGCATGCTGCGCGACGACGAGGGCGCGCCGCCCTCCCCGGAGGCCGGGCTCGACCGGCTCGACGAGCTGATCTCCCAGGTGGCGGAGGCCGGCCCGGAGGTGCGCCTGCGTGTCGCGGGCGAACCCCGGCCGCTGCCGGCCGGGCTCGGCCTGTCCGTCTACCGGGTGGTCCAGGAGGCCCTGACGAACGTGCTGAAGCACGCGCACGCCACGAGGGTCGACGTCGTCCTCCGGTACGCGCCCGGCGAGTTGCGCGTGACCGTCGTCAACGACGGGGTGCGCGTTCACTCGGCGGGCACGGGCGGGCACGGGCTCATCGGCATGCGGGAGCGGACCGCGCTGCACGGGGGCGAGCTGTCCGCCGGGCCCACACCGTCAGGGGGCTACCGCGTGCTGGCCGTCTTCCCGCTCCCCGGCTGAGCGCCTCGCGCCTCCACGGGGCCCTCGCCGACGCTCGCCGGCTGGGCACCTCACGCCTCCGCGGCGGCCCTCGCCGGGGCGTCGCCCGCCCACTCGTCGTCGGTCATGCGCAGCATCCTGAGCCCGATCACCCCGGCGCCGGCCAGGTAGAGCAGCCCGCCGACGATCGTGCCCACCGGGTAGATCGGCGCCCCCAGGATGCCGGCGAGCATCGCGAACGGCGCCCACCACGGCGTACGCCGGGAGTAGGCCAGCGCGAGCCCCAGCAGGAACAGGCCGAGCAGCCCGGCGAAGCCGGGCACCTGGAAACCGAACGTCGCCCCGGGATCGGCGAACGCCTCGTCCCCGATCCGGGCTCCCTGCTCGGGCGGCAGGACCCGCTCCAACCGGGCGTAGAAGAAGTCGCCGAGCATCAGCGCGGAGAAGTTGACGACGCCGAGCAGCGCCAGGCCACCCGCGACGTGCCCGAAGAGCACGCCCTTGTGCCGGATCAGGTGGATCATGCCGATGATCCCCGGGACCAGCAGGACCCAGCTCCAGTGCAGGAGCGAGGCGCTGACCGACACCTGCTCGGGATGACGGCCGTAGACGCCGACGACGTCCCCGCCCTGCCGCAGCGCCGGGTCCGCGACCACCCCCGCGACGTAGACGAGCGGGGCGGCGACCAGGCAGAGCCCGGCCGCCGTACGGCGGAAGGCGCGTGCGTCCGAAAGCACCGACATGGCTACTCCTCGTGTCCGGCCCGCCGCCTGTCGGGCGGGACCGGCAGGGAGAGTAGGCAGCGGCGCCCCGGCCGGTCGTCCCCCGCCCGGACGACCGGCGTTCCGCCGATCTCCCTACACGCGCCCGCGGGCCGTCAGCCCGCCATGCCTGACCGGCGGCCTGCCCTCCTGTGGGCCGGGCGGGGAGTCAGTTCTTGACGATGCTCTGGACCTCGCCGACGGGCACGTCCCTGGTGGCCGAGACCTGGATCGGATCGTAGGCGAAGGGGACGGCCTGGCCGCCCTGGTTGCCGTTGCCGACGACGTTCCAGACGCTCGTCACGGTCAGCGTGTAGACCTTGCCCGGCTGGTCGACGGAGGAGTGCAGGTAGACGACGCCGCACTCGGGTTTGCCCTCGCCGTCCTTGTCGGCGCCCTTCACGTACGGCTTGCCGGTGGCGCCGCATCCCTTGTCGTACACCTCGGCACGGTCGGCGCCGGTGCCGGACTTGATCACGAGGTGGTCCGGCGTCGCCGTGACGGTGGCGGACATGACCCCCGGCAGCGTGGCGGTGACGGACCGGGGCGCCGCCTCCGCCCCGTCCAGCCACACCCAGGTCCCGAGGTTGACGTAGCTCTTGACGTCCGGGCTCAGCTTGATCTTCGGCTCCGGCACGGTCAGCGCGGCCCTGGCGATCTGCATGAGCTGTTCGAGCGTGATCCCCCCGGCGGGGGTGGTGCCCTCGGGCACCCAGACGAGCGGCTCGAGCCCGGCGGCGCACGACGGTCCCGCCGGGTTGCCGGCGTCGTAGGCGACGCCCCACCACTGGCCCTTCTCGCCGATCTTGTCGCCGAACTTGTCCAGGTCCACGTCGTAGTCCAGCCCCGCCTCCACCGCCTGCTTCTTCTGCTGCGCCTGGAGGTTGCGCATGTCGTCGGCCGACGAGTTCGGCTCGTACCAGCAGGGGCGGGGCATCCGGTAGCCGTCGCTCTTGCCGCCGAGCCCGTTGCCGGACAGGCCGATTTTGGAATTGGTCAGCTTGACCCCGGCGGTGTTGCCCTGCTGGAACGCCTCGCCGTGCGGCGTCCCGTCCGGGTCGGCGGCGGCCGGCGGCACGCACACCGCGAGCATGCCGCAGGCCAGCAGGGACGTCACCGCGATCGCCGTTCTGCTGCTCATCGCTGGCACTCCTTCGCGAGCTCGTCCGGGTAGTCCGCGTGGCGGTAGAGCCGGATCCGCCAGACGCCGTCGTCGCCGCGCCCCAGGCCGGCGGTCTGCAGGTAGACCGCGCGCGGGTGTTTCAGCCAGGCGGGCTGCCGGGCCAGCGCGGTGCCCTCCTGGTCGGTCAGCCGCACGCCGGTCACGTCGACGCAGCCGTAGACCTCCGCACCGCGTCCCACCATCGCGGGCACCCGCAGGGCGTAGAGCTTGGCGACGCCCCGGGCCGACCGCCGGGCGTCGAGGAATTCGCGCACCCAGGTGGCGGCGTCCTGGTACGCGGACGACTCGGGGTCGATGCCCTTCACGTACGAGCGGTCGCCGCCGGAGGTGCCGACGGCCCGCCACTGGGCCGTGAAGTCACGGGCGAACGCCTTGATCGCGGCCGACCGCACCGGGTCGGGCTCGTCCGGCCACTCGATCTCGACGGTCAGCCCGGGTGCCGCCGTGATCGCCTCTGTCCCCGGCGGGCGGGCCGGCGTCCCGGCCGCCGTCGCCGCGGCCGGCTCGGCGCCGCCCCCGGGGGTGAAGCCGCGGTCCGCGTCCGGCGGGGCGCACGCCGGCAGAAGCAGCACGCAGGCCGAGAGAAGCAGGGCACGGGCCGGGCGTAGCAGCGCACGGGACGAGAGAAGCAGGGTACGGGCCGGGCGTAGCAGGGCACGGGCCGGGGCGGGCGGCGCGGCCGCCGCCGTGGCGAGTCCTGGACGCATCAACGCGGTCCTCCGCAGTACGCGATCCCCCGCCCCTGCCATCCCTGTCACAGCCACCCTTGTCTCGGCCACCCTAGGAAGGGCCGCCGGGGACGAGCCAGCGCTATGCGCCGATCGGCATGATTCGGAGGGTGACGTCCCGGGCATTGGGGCTCCGATCAGGCGAGACGTGAGGTTCTGAGGTCCGGGGAGACGGTGCGGCGCCAGTCGGGCAGCAACTCGTCGATGAGCGCCTCCGTCTCCGGCGCCATCCCGCCGCCGTACGGGTGTGAGGCGGCGCGGCGCAGCAGACCGTCGACGACCGCCCGCAGCCGGACGGGCTCCCCCGTGGCGCGCGCCGCCCGGAGCAGGTCGCGCCACAGCCCCTCGTCGTCGGCCGCGAGCAGCAGCCCGGCCCGGGCCGCCGCCACCGCGCCGTGCGGGTCGTGACGGGCCAGCCGGATCTCGCACAGCGCGTGGGCGGCGTCCGCCACCCAGGCCGTCACGTCGTACTCCAAGGGGTCGGCCGCCAGCCAGGCGTACCGGTCGGGCGGCCTGCCGTTCAGCAGCGGGCCGCGCACCAGCTTCAGCGCACGCTCCAGCAGGCCGGCCTCCACGTCACCGGCGCCGAGCGTGGCCGCGCCTGATCCGGTGGCCCCGGGTCCGGCGGTCTCGGCCCATTCGCCGGCCTGCCGTACGAGGTCTTGGAAGAGCCGCCAGTCCGTACGGATCTCCGGCCCGAGCCGCAACCGCCCGGACCGGTCGATGAACAGGTGAGGGCGTCCCTCGGAGTCGCGCCCGAGCCACTCGGCGACCCGTGCGATCGTGGCGTCGCGCACCGCGAGCTGCACGCCACGCGGCCACAGGACGCCGGCCAGCACGGCCGGGTGGACCCCCTCCGGGTGGGTGGCCAGGTAGACGACGAGTTCGTGGGCGAGGGCCGCCCGGCCCTCTTCGAGCGGGTTCACCGGACTGATCTCGATCGGGCCGAGGACGCGGACCTCGATGGAGGGCGGCTCCTCGCTCAGTCGCTCGGTGAGCGGGGTGAGCGGCTCGCCCTCCTGCTGCCGGGTGGTGTCGAACAGGCCGACCACGGCGTCGTAGTGCCGGCGCGGCAGCAGGTGGGCCTCGATGTCCAGGCCCAGGGCGTCCACGCGGGCCCGGCCGTCGTCGGTGATGTCCCACGTCCAGGTGGCGTGCGGCACCTGGCCCGCGATCACGAAGCCGCAGGCCGTACGCCGGCCCTTGCCGAGCAGCGCCAGGCGGCGTGCCTCGTCCTCGTCGGGGCGGATGGCCGACAGGAGATAGTGCGGCGTGTGGGCGGGGTCGGCGACCCGGCTGTGGACGCGGCCGGTCAGCACGTCGCCGTCGTACCGGGCACGCTCCTCGAACTCCGGCAGCACCTCGGTCAGGCTGCCCGCCGTCCTGATCCGCTCGGGCGCGAGCCGGGTCAGCTCCTCGCCGAAGCCGACGAGCGTGATGCGCATCTGGTCGGACCACCGGTTGGTCGCCACTTCGACCGCCAGCGCCGACAGCGCGGCGACGGTGTGCGCCCCGGTGATCGCGATCACCCCGTGGGCGGCCTCCAGGTCGACCAGGACGCGGCCGCCCTGCCCGGTGCCGAGCGAGACCAGCCCGGGATAGGGCGCGGGAACCCCGGCCAGCGTGTGCTCGTCGATGCGGCGTCCCTCGTGGGCCGGAAGACGCCAGACCTGCCCGTCGTCGCAGGACTCCCACGGCTCGGGCGCGTCCTGTTCCGCCGGGTGGATCCACAGGTCGAGGCTGCGGTTGGACAGGTGGACGGCGTAGATCGTCGGAGGGCGCCGGCCCGCGTCGGCCAGCAGGCGGCCGAGCAGGCGCAGGCCGATGTCGAGCATCCGGCTGCCGGGGGCGTCGGCGCCCAGCCGGATCGCGACCTCGGCCTCGGCGGCGTCCCCGCGCGGCCGGGCGATGCGCCGTCCGAAGGCCCGGCGCCACAGTTGCTCCCGCCGCCTGCGGCCGAGCAGGGCCAGCAGCCCGGCCGCCGCCAGCGACGACGCCGCCAGGTAGTCGGCGAGGACCGGCCCGCCCTGCCGGTCGCCGGCCTCCTCGCCGGCGGTCAGGTGACCGCCCGTGTCCGAGGACGGCACGGACGGCGCCGCGGAGGGCCGCGTGGACGGCTGCCCGGCGGCGTGACCACCCGACGTCGTGGCCTCCGCTGTGGACCCCGCCGTGGACCCCGCCGTGGAGCCCACTGTGGACCCCGCCGTGGGCCGCCCGTGCGCCGTCGGCTGCGCCGTGGGAGGTGCCTTCCGCGCCGTCTCGTCCACCCCGGCGGGCTGGGCGGTGGTCGTGCCGACGGGGCGCGGTGCCGGCGTCGACCGGGCGGTGGCGGGTGTGTCCGCCGCATCGCCGACGCGGCCGGTGCGCTCCGACGGGGTGTCCTGCGGCATCGCGGGCGGCGGCAGCACGATCCCCGGTCTGCTCGGCTCGGGCGTCGCCCTGCCCCGCTCGTGGCCCGCGTCCCCCGGCCGTCCGGCCTCGCCCTGCCGTCCGGCCTCGCCCTGCCGGGCGGTGGGGTCGCCCTGCCCCTGGTCGGGCCGCGTGGTGTCCGCCTCACCGCCCGCCTGGCCGTCCCCCGCCGCGCCACCTGTCGTGCCCCCGGTGTGCGAACCGGCGGTGGCACGCGGGTCCGGCGTCGTGCGCCGGTCTTCCTTCGCGTCTTCCTTGGCGCCCTGGTCGGCGTGGGCGTCGCCGCCGGTCGCCCCTCCCCCGGCGTACCGGGTGTCGCCGTCGAGCTCGGCGGGCGCGTGGCGGTGCTCCTTGAGGATCTCCGGCCGGTCGTCGTCGACCGGCACGATGTGGACGTTCCTGGCGTCGTCCGGCATGTCGAGCACCCAGCCGGGACGGATGAGGTCGGCCATGTGCAGCCGGCTGCCGTCGGGCTGCTCCTTGTGCTGGTTGAGCTGATAGATCTCCGGATAGCGGCGCCCGTCGCCCAGGCACTTCTCCGCGATCTCCCACAGGCTCTCGTGGTGGCGGCCGTGCGGAGGCTGGACCACGTAGACCTTCTTGACCTCCCTCGCGTGCAGGGCCGGGCGCTCCGCCTCGGTGTGCGGCACCGGCGCCGACAACGCCGCGACCTGCGGCCGGATCGGGGCCGGGGCGCCCGCGCGGGCGATGGGCACCGCCACGGCGGCCGCGGTGAACAGCAGCAGCACGGCGGAGACCAGACGGTTCGCGAGCGCCTGGGTGCCGCCCGACAGCGGCACCCGGGCCGGCATACCGACCCGCCGCAGCCCCGCGTAGACCTCGACGACCACGCACAGGAACAGCTGCAGCCAGGCCAGCCACACCAGGAGGATCAGGATCGCGATGATCGTGTCGGGGCCGACCTGGCTGGTGAACAGGTCCGCGTTCAGCAGGTCGCCGCTGACGGGCGGACCGGCCAGCCGGAGCAGCGCGTACGGCACGCCGCCCACCAGGGCCACCAGCGCGACCAGCGCCCCGAGACCGGCGAGGACGTCCCCGGCCGTACGCCGGGTCCGCAGCCGTACGGGCCGGTCGTCGTGCCAGTGCTCGGGCGCCCGCTGCGGCCCCAGCACGGACGGCAGGCCCTCCGGACGCGGGCGGGGGCCCCGCCCGGGCGTGCCACCCGTGGGGGCCTCGGCGCCGGAACCCCGCTGCGCTTCGCGCTCGAACCCCCGCCGCGCTTCGCGGCCGGAAGACCGTTGCGGTTCGCGTTCGAACCCTCGCCGCACTTCGCGCCCCTGACTCCGCTGGACCTCGCGCCCGGACCCCCGCTGGGTCTCGCGGAGGAACTCCTCCCGCCGCCCGCCCGGCGGCCGCGTGCCTGTCATGCCTCTCCCGGGTCAGGAGCGGCCGTAGCCTCCGCCTCCATGTCCGAGCCGGCGAAACCCAGCGCGGCGAGGAAGAAGGCGTTCCAGTGGACCGACACCGCCACGGTGACGTCTGCCTGGCCGCCGCCCACGGTGCACTCGGTCATGCGTACGCCGTCGGCCTGCTGGTTGGCCGTGATCTCCTCGGCCGGGCCGCACACCGCGCTCTCGTCGGCGAGCAGTCGCACCTGACCGGTGGCCCGCAGGGTCTCGACGTCGATCTGGTCGGCGGCGGCGCGGGCGGCCTGCTCGGCGATGTCCGCGGCCTTCAGCCGGGCGTTCATGGCGGCCCCGCCGTCGACCAGCAGCCCGGCCAGCAGGAACACCACTCCCGAGAAGAGGACCACGAACACCGACATGGAGCCGCGCTCCGCCGGGCCGCCGCGTGCGGTGGCGCGCGGCGCGTGCCAGACCACCACAGGTCTCACGCGGGTGCGCGGCGAGGGCATCGCGCCTCGGGCCGGACGCTGCGCGGTCCCGTGGTCACGCGGACGCCGGCCACGCGGACGCCGACCACGCCACGGGACGACGCAAGCCGGAGAGCCGGGACACGGGCGCGGCGGGGTCACTGCACCCTCCGATACCGTTCGAGCGGCACGACCGAGGCGCCCGACATCTGCTTGGTGGCGCCGAAGCCGAGGACGTCGAGGTTGAGCTCGCAGGTCACGGTCGCCCGGACGAAGCCGTCCATCTTCCACTCACTGCCGGACATGCTGACCTGCGGCGAGCAGTCGCCGGACAGCGCGGCTTCGGCCGCCTCCTTCGCGGCCGACTCGGCCTCCGCCTCGGTGCGCTGCACGGAGGCCGCCCGGGCGGCGTCCCGCGCGGCCCCGTTGACCTCTCCCTGGGCCTCCACGATCCGGCCCGCGCCGACGAGGAACAGCAGGAAGAGCAGGAATAGCGGGGCCAGCATGACCGTCTCGGCCGTCATCGACCCGCGTTCCCCGCCGTGCTCGCCGGACGGGGCGGATTGGAGTGCGATCCGGGTCATTCGCAGCCGTCCGAGCCGTCGTCGGGGCGGAAGCACTCGATGGGCCCGCCGAAGCGCGAGGTGATCGTGAAGGTCGTCTCGGGCAGCAGCGGCACCACCTGGACGGCGCTGCCGGTGATCTCCACGCCGCGTTGGTCGCCCTGCTCCCACGCCTTGGCCTGGGCGTTCTTCAGCAACTGCGGTCCGATGGCCTGCACGATCTGCCGCGCCTTGCCCTCGGCCGCCTCCTGCCAGCCGTCGGAGCCGCCCGCCCGGGCGACGCGCGCGCCCTCCCGCGCGGCGGCGTCGGCGACCTGACGGCCGTGGAACCAGAGCGTGACCTGCACGATCAGCAGCACGACGGCGAGCACGACCGGCATGAGCATGGCGAGCTCGATCACCGTGGCGCCCCGCTCGCCCCTCCGGCGTCCCGAGGCCCGCCCGCCTCGCTCGCCGCGCCCGCTCGCCCCGGCCCGCGCGTTTCCCGCGAGCCGTTCACTCGCCCCGGCCCGCGCACCGGCCCCGGCCCGACGCGGGCGGGACCCGTTCGGCACGCGGGCCGCGTCCGCGGTCGCCCCGGCCGGGGCGCCGTGGCCGACGGCCCCGGTGCCCACGACGGCGGTGCCCACGACGGCCACCACGCGCTCCGCGCACCGCACGGGATCCGCGGCACGCGCGTTCGTCACTCCCGGCATGGTCGCCATACCCGGGTCGCCACGCCCCTGCCGGTCACTCCCCGCCACCGCCGCCGGCACCGCCGCCACCGCCACCGCCACCGCCGCCGCCGCCGCCGAAGCTGTTCTGGATGTCGGACTGCTTCTGCTCGACCAACTGCTTGATCAGCGTGGCCAGGCCGAGCGCGACTCCGGCGATGATGGCGGTGATGATCACCCATTCGACCGCCGAGGCTCCCCTGGACGGGGCGTTCCTGGCGCGGTCCAGCCGTACGTGGAGCACGGCGATCAAATAGTGGAACCAGAGCATCAGGCCCCCAACATCTTCATGGCTGCGGGAAAACTGAGGAAGATCACGAAGCCCGCGCACAGCAGGAGCTGGGCGACGAGCATCGACTGGGACCGTTCGCCCGCCTTGCCCTCGACCTCCGCGAGTTCGCGGCGGCGCAGGGTGGCGGCGCGGGCGGTGAGGGAGGCGCGGACCTTGGCGCCGTCGTCGGCGACGAGCCCGAGCGCGGCCGACAGGTCCCGCAGCTCGTCCACGTTGATCTCGTCGCCGAGCTGGCCGAGGGCCTGCCAGGGGGTGATGCCGACGATCCGGGCATTGGCCAGCGCCTCGCGGATGCGCTCCATCGCCCAGTTGGAGCCGGGGGCGGGCCCGGCCCCGTTCACGGCCCCGTTGGCGGACACGGCGCCGTTCAACGCCCCGGGCGTGGTGACGGGACTGCCGACGGCGACCGCCATCATCAGCGCCTCGGGCACGCCCCGGCCGCCCGCGAGGTTCATCGACACGAGGTCGAGGAAGGCCCCCACGGCGTGCCGGAAGTCCCGGCGTCGTACGGCGGCGTCCCGCCGGATCTGCGCGTCGGGCAGCAGGAAGAAGATCACGCAGACGACGAGGGCCGACCAGAGCGGCACCTGCACCGAGACGCCCCACCCCATCAGCGCGAGCCAGCCGACGAGGATCGGGAACGCCAGCAGGCCGGAGACGCCGAGCAGCAGCTTGGTCGCGAGGAAGCCCTCGAAGGACTTGCCGAGAAGTGCCAGGTCGGCCTTGACGGACCGCGCCTCCCACCCCCGCGCCGCGTAGAACCGGGCCAGCCGCAGGCCGAGCGTGCGGCGGAACTCGCTGACGTCCTCCTCGGGCGCGATCAGCGGCGCCCGCGGCACGCCCTCGCCGTCGCGGGCCTGGTCGAGCGCGGCGAGCCGGGCGGTCAGGCCCGGCCGGGGCGGGAACAGCGCCCGCAGCAGCAGGAAGAGCCCGAGGCCCAGCACGGCTCCGCAGAGCACTGTCTCGATCACGGCGCCCTCCGCCCGTCCGCGAGATCACGGCTGCCATCGCGCCCGGTGACGGGCGGAGGCGCGATTTCTCGCATGCGATCGGAAGGCGAAGCCGCCGGCGGAGGGCCGCCGCCGTGCCGAACGGTGCGATCACGCCTGGTCATGG
This sequence comes from Microbispora sp. NPDC004025, assembly GCF_053604425.1. Lineage (NCBI taxonomy): Bacteria > Bacillati > Actinomycetota > Actinomycetes > Streptosporangiales > Streptosporangiaceae > Microbispora > Microbispora sp. NPDC004025. Next base: position 306,518 of record NZ_JBSGHN010000003.1, read on the forward strand.
AGCAGCTCACCGCCCCTCCCCGCGACGTTCTGCACGACCACGTCCTTGGCGGACGATGGGGGGCGGTGGTACGGGGCCAGGATCCGGGCCGGCTTGTCGAACCGGGCGAGCCGCCGCATCCAGGCGAACCCCGCGCCGAACAGGCCCGCCACCACGACCAGCACGGCCTGGCCGAGCACCGAGTTGTACTCCTCGACGTACGAGCGGTTGAAGACGACCAGCGCGGCGGCGAAGGCGAGGGCGGTGCCGACCACGATCTGCACGCTCTTGCGGGTGGACCTGCGCTCGGCCTCCACCCGCCGGCGCATGTCCAGCTCCTCGCGCGCGGAGACCGCGAGGGCCGAGAGCACGTCGCGCAGGCCGGGCCCGCGCAGCCGCGAGTTGAGGATCAGCGCCGCCACGACGAGGTCGGCCGAGGGGTCGTCCAGCTCGTCGGCGAACATCCGCAGCGCGTCGGCGAGCGGCATCCGCGTGTGCAGCCGGTCGACCAGGGCCCGCAGGTGTGGTTGCAGCGTGGGGGCCGCGGCCCGGATGGAGGAGGGGATGGCCTGTTCGAGCCCGGCCGCGCCGGCGATCGTGTCGCGCAGCGACTCCGTCCACGCCGCCAGGCCCTCCAGGCGCCGCATGGCGGCCCGCTCCTCCGCCGCGCCGCCGGTGAACCCCCGCCAGGCCAGGACCAGCAGTACGGCTCCCCCCGCGATGACCGGCCAGCCGGTCACCACCAGCACCAGGACACCCGTGACCGCCGCGATCGCCGAGCGCGTGGACAGGGCGCGCAGCAGGCGCATCCGCTCGGCCCTGCCGTCCGGACCGGCCGGCCGGGGGCGCAGGCCGTACAGCGCCAGGGCGAGCAGGAAGAGACCGCCGCCCGCCGCGGCGCCGGCCAGCAGCACCAGGGGATCGAGGACGCCGGGAGGCAGCAGGCCGCTCATCGCCACGCTCCCCGCGCCGGGTCGTACCCGTGGGCGGCCAGTTCGTCCGCGCAGGAGATCGGGGCGTGCGGCACGAGGTAATCGCCCGCCATGGCGAACACCTCCGAGGACAGCACGCGCCCGTCGCAGCCCGTGACCTCCCGGACGCTGGACACGTAACGGCGCAGGGTGCCTCCCCGGTGGTAGTCGTTGCGCTTCTCGATGAACACCACGAAGTCGATGGCCCCGGCGATGAGCATGTGGGTGGCCTCGATCGGCAGCCGCTCCTCGGCCTGCAACGCGTACGTCGCGATGCGGTTGAACACCTCCATGCTGGAGTTGGCGTGGATCGTCGACAGCGACCCGTCGTTGCCCTGGGTCATCGCGTTGAGCATCGTGACGATCTCGTCGCCCAGCACCTCGCCGACGATCACCCGCGAGGGGTTCATGCGCAGCGACCGCCGCACGAGCTCGGCCATCGTGATCTCGCCCTGCCCCTCGGAGTTGGGCAGGCGGTGCTCGAAGGCCACCACGTTGGGGTGCAGCTCGGGGAACTGGTCGAGCCCCAGCTCCAGCGCGCGCTCCACCGTGATCAGCCGCTCGTGCTGCGGGATCTCGTTGGCCAGGGCCCGCAGCAGCGTGGTCTTCCCCGCGTTCGTCGATCCCGCGATCATGATGTTCTTCCGCGCGGCCACCGCGGCCGTGAGGAACCGGCCCAGCTCGGGGGTGAGCGTGCCGTTCCCGACGAGGTCGCTGAGGAACACCTTGCCGAGGCGGGCGCGGCGGATCGACAACGCCGGCCGCACGGTGACGTCCATGACGGCCGACAGGCGGGAGCCGTCCGGCAGGCGCAGGTCGAGCTGCGGGTTGGCGGTGTCGAAGGGCCGCGACGACAGGCCCGAGTACGCCGCGAGGATCTGGATCAGCTCGACGAGCTCCTCGTCGGTCTCCGCGACGGGGTCGTGCATGAGCTCCTGGCCGTCGGCGTACCCGACGAAGACCCGGTCGCAGCCGTTGATGTCGATGTTCTCGACCTCGGGGTCGTCGAGCAGCGGCTGCAGGCGGCCGACGCCGAACAGCGCGGCGTGGATGCCCGCCGCCAGCGCCTCCTCCTCCTCGGCCGTGGGCGGGGTGCGGCCGACGCCGATCTCGCCCCGCGCGTGCTCCTCCAGCACCTGCGCGATCAGGGCCCGGGCGAACTGCCGCTCGTCCTCCCCCGACATCGGCGGCACGCCGCTCGCCTGGTCGAGCCGCCGCTGGTGCGCCAGCCGGTCGCCGACCTCCTGCCGGAACCGCTTCACCAGACCGTGGTCGATCGGCCGCCGCTGGGAGTTCACGACCGCACCTCCGGCTCCCTGTTCGCCCTGTTCGCCGTCCTGATGACGGGCGGCGCCGCCGCCGTGTCGCCGCCCGCGGCCAGCTGCGCGGCCAGGCGCGTGGCCAGCTCCCTGGCCGTGCGGATCAGGAGGCTGCGGTCGAGCCGCCCGCCCCACTGCCCGCGCAGCAGTTCGGCACCCTTCGGGTCGTACGCGAGGCCGCCGACGAAGGCGACGTCCCAGCCGGAGACGATGCGCCTGATCTCCTCCAGCGACGACCGGTACGACCGGGGGTCGGCGATCACCACGACCCCGACCTTGCGCCCGATCAGCGACAGCCGTTCGCGCAGGTGGGCGACGTTGTCGAGGCTGGCCCGGGTGAACAGCACGACCTGGTCGGCCTCGGCCACCAGGTCGCCGATCTGGGGGTGCAGGCCCAGCCGGCCGCAGTCGGCGAGCACGTCGGCCTGGGGCAGGGCGGCGAACGCCCGGCCGAGCGGGCCCCACAGCCAGGTGAGACCGGCCGCCTGCTCGCCGTTGGTCAGGCCGGCCAGCACGTCGAGGCCGCCGACGAGCCGCTGCGTGTGCTCGTAGATCAGCTCCGCGTGGAGCCCGCGCCGCGCGACCGCGCCGAGGCTGAGCAGGCCGCGCCCGGGGTTGAGCACGCTCCCGTCGTCGCCGGGCAGCCGGTAGGCGAGGTCTCCGCCGGAGGGGTCGCACTCGGCCAGCAGCACCGGGCGGGGCCACACGGCGCCGAGGGCGGTCGCCGCGGTGGTCACGCCGGGCGCCCCCTTGTCGGCGGCGAGCACGATCAGCGCCACGTCACTTGACCCCCGGGAGCGTGATGAGGGCGATCTCCCCACTGGAGGCGTACTGGGCGACGGCGGGCGCGATCGACGTGTCGACGACGACCGTGACCAGCCCGCCGCCCGAGCGCCCCGAGCCCACGCCGTGGACGCGGGCGGCGGTCGCCAGCACCTTCTGCTGGGCGGTGGCCGACCCGCGTCCGGGCGCCGGCACGTAGACCACCTGGACGACGTCGCCGCTCCTCAGGTCGGCCGGCATCTGACCGGCCTTGAGCGACAGGCCCACCTTGGCCTTGCCCGGTCCGACCTGGTCGGTCGTCTTGGCGGTCATCGGCTCGGTGAGCAGCGTGCCCGGGAGCAACGTCACCCGGGCGTACGTCGTGGCCACCTGGTCTTTGAACCGCCAGGGGACGTAGTCGACGCCGGTGTCGGCGATCTGCACCTCCTGCATCGCGGACAGCGGGATGAGCTGCCCGGCCCCGACCTGCTGGGTGATCCGCACGGCCGAGACGCGGTCGCCGCTGCGCATGACCAGCAGCGTGGTGGCCAGCGCGCCACCCAGGATGAGGAGGACGGCGAGCGCGGCGAGCGCGGGCTTGCGCTCCCTCGGCGGGACGGGCAGCTTGCGTGCGGCCGGCCCGGACAGGCCGGGCCGTGCGGGTGCCCGGCCGTCCTGCGACGTCTTCTCGCTGATCCTCATGGGTGGGGGACTCCCAGGGATGAGGGCGCCCTTCTGTTTCGGGCCGCTCGAATTTATTTACGGTCTTGCCGTTTGTTGCGAATTCACTCCATTATGGCCAGCTTGCGCCGCCATAAGTGCCCTGATGCGCGACCCATGCTTATCCGTTAGGAATACGCCTGTCAACGGGAGTCGATCTATCGCCATATCGACTCATAGCTTTACTCTCACGATATTTCGTGATAGTACGTATGCACTTCTTTCCCTGTTGTCACACCATTCACACTGTTCGTGCTTTGCGGACGGCACGCAAGCGGATCCGTACGCGGAAGGACTCTCCCGGCGGTGACGTCGAAGTGTGTCATGACAGGCACCTTTACCTATTCCGGAAAACGCGCAGATGAGCGCGGGTGGCGCGGCTACGGTGTCTCCGCAGGGCCGCACCCGGAGATCTTCACGGGAACGCGCCGGGATGAAACGCTCTCCGCGAGGCCGCCGTACAACCGCCTTCTGGGAGTTCGCGCATGCGGATAACGCTCACCGTGGTCGGCGAGGACGGCCGTCGCGACGTGCTGGTCGAGGGCGACGAGAGCACCTCGGCCGCCGCCCTCGCTGCGGCGCTCGCCGACCTGCTCGACGGCGCCGCCGCCCGGCCGGCCAACGTCGTACGGCTTCCGCACGCCCGCGCGCCGTACGACCTGGACCGCGACCGGCAGGCCCGGCCCCCGGCCGAGGTGAAACTGTGGGTCGACGGCCGCCCGGTCGACCCGGACGCGCCCGTGTTCGGCCTGCTCAGGGATGGCGACCTGGTGGCCGTGGACGGCCACGCCGCCGTGGCGACGGTGACCGAGGAGCCGGGCGGGCAGGCCGAGCTGCGCGTGGTGGGCGGGCCCGGCGCGGGAGCCGTCCACCGGATCGGGTTCGGCGCGCACACGATCGGCGCCGACCCCGCCTGCGCGATCTCCGTACCCGACCCGCGGATGCCGCCGGTCGCGCTGGTGGTGCGGCTGGCCCCCGGCACGGCCACCGTGGAGCTCGCGGCACCCGCGACCTCCGGCGGCGACCCGGTGGCCCGGCTGGAGGGCGAGCCCCTAACGAAGGCCGTGCCGTGGCCGGCCTCCGGCATGCTCGCCTGCGGCGGCTCGGTCCTCGCTCTGGGACCGGTCCTGCCGCCCGACGCCCACCTCGACGCGCTGCCGGACGGCGGGCTCGCCTACAACCGCCCGCCGCGCCTGCAGCGGCCGGAGCGGCAGCGGCGGTTCACGGTCCCCGCCGAGCCCAAGCGGGGCGAGGGCATGCGGCTGCAGCTGCTGGCCGCGCTGCTGCCCGCCGTCCTCGGTGTGGTCATGGCCGCCGTCACCGGCACCTGGTACTACCTGCTGATCGCGTTCATGACGCCGCTCATCATGATCGGCCAGTGGGTGAGCGACCGCAGGCACGGCAGGAAGAAGCACCGCCGGGCGCTCAAGGCGTACCGCGAGCGGCTGGCCGCCTTCGAGGAGGAGGTGGCCCGCGCGGTGCGGCAGGACGAGGAGGCCAGGCGCGGCGGCGCGCCCGATCCGGCCGAGGTGCTGCTCACCGCGACCGGCCCGCGCCGCCGGCTCTGGGAGCGCAGGGTGCACGACCACGACGCGCTGCGGCTGCGCGTGGGACTGGCCGACCTGCCCGCGGACCTGGAGTTCGAGCCCGAGAGCGGCACGCCCCAGGACGTCCCGCGCCGGGAGCCGCCCTCCTGCCACGACGTCCCGGTCGCGCTGGTCATGCGGCGTCTCGGCGTGGCCGGGCTCACCGGCCCGAGGGACGTGGCGCTCGGCTGCGCCCGCTGGCTCGTCGGCCAGGCCGCCGCCTTACACAGCCCGCGCGACCTGGCCGTCGTGGTGCTGTCCGCCAACGCCGACGGCGCCGGGCAGTGGGGCTGGGTGCGCTGGCTGCCGCACTGCGCCCCGGACGCCGCCCGCGGGGGCGCACTGTCGTCCGACTGCGCCGCGCTCGTCGGCGCCGACCCCGAGGCCGCCGCCCGCAGGGTCGCCGAGCTCGCCGCCCTGGTCACGGAACGGCTCGACGCCGAGAACGGCTCGGGCCCCTATCCGGGGGTGCCGCGCGGCGCCCGCCTGTCCGGGGGCCCGGCCGGCTGGGACGACCTGGGGCGCGCGAGCGGCAACCGGCCCGCCGAGCCGGCCTTCGCGACCTACGACGAGCGGCCGTTCGACGTGCTCGTCGTGCTCGACGGCGCGCAGGTGCTGCGCGGCCTGCCCGGCATGCCGCAGGTGCTGCGGCAGGGCCCGCGTGCCGGGGTCTACACGATCGCGATCGACGACGACGAGCGGCTGCTGCCCGAGGAGTGCGCGACGGTCGTGTCCTGCGACCGCGACGGCGGCGTGCGCCTCCACGGCGGCGGGCTCGACCCGATCACCGGCATCCGCGCCGACCAGGTCTCGCCGTCCTGGGCCGAGCGCCTGGCCCGCGCGCTCGCCCCGCTGCGCGACGTGAGCCGCGACGACCCCTCGGCCGCCCTGCCCGACGCGGTCCGCCTGCTCGACCTGCTGGAGGCGCCGCTCGAGCCCGCCGCGCTCGCCGAGCGGCAGGGCCGTACGACCCGGGCCCTGATCGGCGTGGGACCGGACGGGCCCTTCGAGGTGGACCTGAGCAGGGACGGGCCGCACGCCCTGGTCGCGGGCACGACCGGCGCGGGCAAGTCGGAGCTGCTGCAGACGCTGATCTGCTCGCTCGCCGTGGCCAACCGGCCGGACGAGATGACGTTCGTGCTCATCGACTACAAGGGCGGCGCGGCCTTCAAGGAGTGCGTACGGCTCCCGCACACGGTCGGCATGGTGAGCGACCTCGACGGCCACCTGACCCAGCGGGCCCTGTCGTCGCTGGCCGCCGAGATCCGGCGCAGGGAACGCCTGCTGCTGGACGCGGGGGCCAAGGACATCGAGGACTACCAGCGGGCCCGCGGCGCCACCTGGGTGCTCGGCGCGGGCGGCGTCCTGCGGGCGCGCGGCGGCGGCATCTTCGCCGCGCCGGTGCCGGACAGCGCCGGGAGCAAGAAGGACCTGCCGCCGCTGCCCCGGCTCGTGCTGATCATCGACGAGTTCGCCGCCCTGGTCACGGAGCTGCCCGACTTCGTCGAGGGGCTGGTCGACATCGCCCGGAGGGGCCGCTCGCTCGGCATCCACCTGATCCTCGCGACCCAGCGGCCCGGCGGCGTGGTGACCGCCGACATCCAGGCCAACACCTCGCTCAGGATCGCGCTGCGGGTCACCGACGCCACCGAGTCCGCCGACGTCATCGACGTGCCGGACGCCGCGCACATCTCGCGGACGACGCCGGGCCGCTGCTACGTGCGGGCGGGTTCCGGAGCGCCCGTGGCGGTGCAGACCGCCAGGATCGGCGGGCGCACCCCTCATCCGCGGAGTGCCGGGGCGGCCGACGCCGGGGACGCCGTGCGGGTTCTCGACCTGCCCTGGCAGGCGCTCGGCCACCCGCTGCCCGCCCCGCCCGCCCAAGCCGCGGACGGCACCGACCTGGCCCTGCTCGTGGACGCGCTGCGGGAGGCCGGGAGCGACATGCCCCGTCAGCCGAGCCCGTGGCTGCCGCCGCTGCCCGGCCAGGTCGTCCTCGACACCGGGACCGCGGACTCCCCCGGCGGTCTGCTCGCGGGCGCCGCGCCGTACCGGCCGGGGTCCGAGGAGGTGCCGCCGCTGCCGTTCGGCGTGACCGACCTGCCGTGGGAGCAGGGCCGCCGCCCGCTCGCGCTGGACATGCGGCACGGCGGCCACCTGCTGATCGCGGGCGGCGCGCGCAGCGGCCGCTCCAGCGCGCTGCGGACGATCGCGGGCTCGATCGCGGCCGGCGCCTCTCCCGAGGACGTGCACGTCCACGCCGTCGACTGCGGGTCGGGCGCGCTGCTGCCGCTCGTCGCGCTGCCGCACTGCGGCGCGGTGGTCACCCGCGACCAGCTCGACCGGGTGGAACGCCTGCTGACCCGCCTGCGCGCGGAGGTCGGGCGCCGCCAGCACCTGCTGGCCGAGGCCGGGTACGCCTCGCTGGCCGAGGCGCGCGCCGCCGCCCGCTCACGGCCCGCCCGCGACCGTACGGGCGTGGGGGCGCTGCCCTGGATGGTGCTGCTCGTGGACCGCTGGGAGGGGTACGTCGCCGCGTTCGAGAACTACGACTACGGGCGGCTGGTCGACGCCCTGCTGCAACTGCTGCGGGAGGGACCTGCCGTGGGCCTGCGGGCCGTGGTCACCGCCGACCGGTCGGGCCTGCTCGGGCAGATCTCCACGGTCTTCGAGGACCGGCTCGTGCTGCGGCTCGCCGACCCCGCCGACTACGGGCTCGCCGGGCTGCCGGTGCGCGACCTGCCGAGCTCCATGCCTCCGGGCAGGGCCCTCGCCGTCGGCGAGCACGGCCTGGTGGAGAGCCAGCTCGCCCTGCTGTGCGACGACCCCTCGGGCCCCGCGCAGGTGGCCGTCCTGCAGGAGCTCGCCCGTACGGCGGCCGCGCGGTTCGGGGGCTCGGGCACCCTCGGCTCGGACACCCTCGGCTCGGGCACCCTCGGCTCGGACCTTCCCGGCACGTGGGCCTGGCCGTCGGAGCCGCCGCTGCGGGTGGACGCGCTGCCGATGCGGATCACGGCGAGGCAGGCGCTCGACCTGGCGCCCGCGCATCGGCCGCCCTCGGCTCTGTGGGCGCTGCTCGGCGCGGGCGGCGACGCACTCGCCCCGATGGGCGTGGACCTGCAGGGCCAGGGACCGGCCGCGGTGATCGCCGGACCGCCGCGATCGGGACGGTCGTCCGCGCTGGTCACGGCGGCGCGCTCGCTGCTCGACCGGGGCACGCCCGTGCTCGTCGTGACCCCGCGCCGCAGCCCGTTGCGCGACCTCGCCGGGGCGCCGGGGGTGCTCGCCGTGCTGGACGGCAACGCCAGAAGCGTGACCGGGGGCGGCGCGGACGACTTCGGCGGCCTGCCCGGCGCGCTCGACCCGCTCGCGCTGGTCGCCGGGCACGAGCGCTACGTGGTGGCCGTGGACGACGCGGAGCTCATCTCGCCCGACTCCGCGCTCGGCCTGGCCCTGGACGAGATCCTGCGCACCGGGCGGGACGGCGAGCACGGCCTGCTCATCGCCGGAGCCACCGGCGATCTGGCGACGGCCTACCGGGGATTCGCGGCCGAGGCGCGCAAGGGCAGGACCGGCCTGCTGCTCAACGTGCAGAGCCCTGCCGACGGGGACCTGTTCGCCGTACGGCTGCCGCGCGGCGCCGTCGGCGGGCCTCCCGGGCGCGGCCTGCTGGTCGTCTCGGGCGCGGCGACCCCGATCCAGGCCGCGGCGCCGGACTGAGGCTCCTGCGCGCGTCACGGCGAAGCTCTGGACACGGAAACCGCCGGACCTCCATGGCACCCATGGTGGTCCGGCGGCCGGCTGTCAGCGAGTCGCGGACTCGATGTTGCCGCGGTAGGTGGTGATGACCCGGGAGGCCTCGTTGAGCTCTTCCGCCATGCGCTGGAACGCCGCTCGGTAGCTCTGCCATGCGTCGTGGAAGCGCTGTGCGCCGGGGCCGGTCCAGGCGGTGCCGACCTTGGCCGCCTCACGGTCGAGGTTGGCCATCGTGGCGCGAACCTGGTCCGCCTGCTGGCTGAACTGCGCGGCCATGCCCTGCATCTCCGCGGGGTCGCCGCCGAGCAAGCTGTTACTCATCCAGTCACTCCTTCATCGACAAAGGGGCCGCCCTCACCGTAAATCGTTTGTCAATCATGTGAACCCCTTATGCCGAGCGGCTATATCCGCGGCCTGGAGAATCAGGCTTTTCCGCCACCCCATTCCCCTTTTTTCCTAACGCCCGGAAAGTTCGGCGAAGGGGAGAGCGAAAGCCTCGCCGGCCCTAGGCCGATGCCGCGGCGCCGTTGATCGTGGCCCTTCACACCGGTCCGCTCAGAGGCGGGCGGGGTCGTCGCCACCGAACCATCGATGCACGGCTGCCCGAAGTGCTTCGATCTCCGTGGGATCCGGTTCGGGTGATGCGGACGCCCAGGCCACATAGCAGTCCGGGCGAAGAAGCAGTGCGGTGGGTGCCGGGACCTGAGGGCGCGCGGTGACGATGTCGACGTGGTCGTGCCGCGGGCCGAGCGCCTGCGCCAGCGACGCTCCTTCGGTCAGGTCGAGCAGTAGGGGGCGCGCGGTTCTGGTCAGCTCGGCCAGCCGGACCGGCCCGGCCGGGGTGCGCAGTTCCATGTCCGGCGCGAACCGGCCGATCAGCGGATGCGCCTCGGGTTCGCCCATGTCGTAGCGGACGTCGGCGCCCGCGACGAGTTCGGCGAGGCGCTGCACGGTGCTCTGGTCGCGGAGCAGCTCGGTGAACAGTTCGCGCAGTCCGGTGACGTCGCCGCCGGGGGCTATCAGGGCCGACTGTGCCTGCGCATTCAGGATCATGCGGTGGGCGGCGAGTCGCCGCTCGGCCTCGTAGCTGTCCAGCAGGCCGGGCGGGGCGGTGCCGCGGATCACGGCGGCGAGTTTCCAGCCGAGGTTGACCGCGTCCTGAAGGCCGAGGTTGAGCCCGGGTCCTCCCCCGGTGGCGGCGTACACGTGAGCGGCATCACCGATCAGGAACACCCGGCCGTCGGCGAACCGGTCGGCGACCCGGGTGTTGCCGCCGGTCAGGCGACGCAGCACGTGCGGGCCCGGGCCATCGGGCGCACCCAGCGGCACATCGACGCCGAGCACCCGGCGGACGCTCGCCCGCAACACTTCAAGGTCCATCGGTGCGTCGGTCGCGGGCAGGTCCCACTCCGTGGTGCTGACCAGCGCCGGGTGGCCGGGCATCGGTGCGTAGGAGAACCCGCCGCGCTCCGTGCGCTGGGGCAGGAACGGCAGAACAGCGCCGTGGCCGGGCACGTTCAGCGCGCCGGTCGCGGGATCGATCCAGTCCTCCGGAAGGTTCACGTGCGCTGAGAGGACGGTCATCCGGTCATAGGTGACGCCGGGGAACCCGATGCCGGAGAGCTTGCGCGTGGCGCTGTGCGCTCCATCCGCGCCGACGAGGTAGCGGGCCCGCAGCCGGTAGGCCCCGCCGGGGTTCGCGACATCGATGGTGACCGCGTCGTCGTCCTGGGACACACCGACGACCTCGTGTTCCCGCCGGATTTCCACGCCCAGTTCGGTGGCGCGCTCCTGCAGGACCTGCACGATGCGGCGCTGCGGCACCGGCAGGGCGTAAACGGGGCTGTCCTCCAGCAGGCTCAGGTCCAGGCCCAGCGCACCGAACATGAAGTACGCGGAGTTCGGCTGCGGGGGTGCCGGGCTGCCGCTGAGAGGTTCGTGCAGCCCTCGGCGGTCGAGCATTCTCACGACCTGGCCGAGCAATCCGTTCGCTTTCGGTTCCTCGCTCATCTCCGGCAGCCGCTCCAGCACGACCGGCCGAACCCCTGCCAGGCTCAGCTCGCAGGCCAGCATCAGCCCGTTGGGGCCGCCGCCGGCGATGACGACATCTGTGATCACGTGTTCTCCCTTGCTCACACGGACGAGAGCAGGGCGGATGGAGCGCTGAAACGCACCTGGGCCGCTGGGACCTCCTCCCTGCCGGGAGGCAGACTAGAGAGAAAACTTGCGCACACGCAAGTTTGCGGGCACGCATCGAATCTGGGACGCTGGGACGGTGGAGACGAGACCGACCGGGTTGCGCGAGCAGAAGAAGCAGGCCACGCGAGAGGCGTTGCGCGCGGCGGCACTGCGGCTGGCTCTCGAGCGCGGACCGGACAACGTGCGCGTGGACGACATCGCCCAGGCCGCCGGGGTCTCCCCCCGGACCTACAACAACTACTTCTCCAGCCGGGAACAGGCGATTGTGGCCGCCATCACCGGCGAACGGGAAGCACGGGTCGCGGCGGCCGTGACCGAGCGGCCCGCCGACGTCGGCCTCGCCGAGGCTGTCGTCGACGCGATCGTGGACCAGTACACCGATCCCGGCCAACCCGGTCGCGACGCGCTCCTGCTGATCACCACCCGCCCCGCACTGCGCGACGAGTTCGTCGACGCCGCCGCCGCGATCGAACATCCCCTCAGCGACGCGATCGCCCGGCGCCTCGGCCACACCGGCGGGCACACCGCCCGCGTGCTCGCGGCGAGCGTGGCCGCCGCAGTCCGCCTTGCTCTCCGACAATGGCTGCAGACGACCGTCGCATCCTCCACGACCAGCGGGCTTGTCCTGCCGTCCGGCTCCCTGCCGGACCTGCTGCGCACCACGCTCGCACCGCTCACGCCCGCACTCGACGCCGCCGAGAGACAAGCAGGCCACCGCCCGCCTCGGTGAACCGGTCCCGGCCGCCCCGGCCCTCACCGGCCCGCGACGGCCGCTCCGTGCGAACGTGGCGGTAACCGTACAAATTTCAACGACCTGCACGAAGCGGAACCACCGAGACACCGCGGAGATCACAGGGACGCCTCCGGATCAATATGCTGACGGTCATGCCCTCTGACAGGGAGAGGTGACGTGCAGACCCGGAAGGACCTCTACCAGGCATACCGGCTGATGCAGCAGCGCCTGGGTCAGGCCCTGCTGCAGGGAGAGCCGGACGTGGCGGAGTCGCCGATGCGGCGGCACAATCTGGCCACGTTCTGCGGAGTCCTGCTGTCGGTGCTCCTGCTCGCCGTCTTCGGCATCTGGGGGGTGATCAAGCCGGGTGGCGCCACCAAGCTCACCGAGCCCGGCCAGCTCCTCGTCGAGCAGGACACCGGCGCGACCTACGTCTACAGCCGGCAGGAGCGCGTGCTGCTTCCCGTGGCGAACTACGTCTCCGCCCGGCTGCTGCTCGACACCCCCGACGTGACGGTGCGCGACGTCTCCGCCGCCTCGCTGGCCGAGCTGCCGCGCGGGCCGCTCGTCGGCATCCCCGGCGCGCCCGACTCGCTGCCGGCCAAGGACAAGCTGGTGCACGGCCCGTGGTCGGTGTGCGTGGTGGACGGCCCCGACGCCACCGGGGCGCCACGGCCGTACGTCACGCTGGTGGGCGGCCTGGACGTCGGCGGCAGGCCCCTCGGCGGCGGCGCCATGGTCGTGGACGACGGCCGGCAGAAGTGGGTGGTCTGGGGCGACCGGCGGATGCGGGCGAGCTCCAGCGCGGTGAGCGCGCTGAACGCGCAGCCCAGGAAGGTGCCCGCCGCCTGGCTCAACGCCGTTCCCGAGGGCCCCGACTTCGGCGGCCCGAAGGTGCGCGACCTGGGCAAGAAGGTGCGGGGGCCCGGCGGGGGCACGGCGGCGATCGGACAGGTCTTCACCGTGCCCGGCATCGCGGACGCCCCCGCCCGCTGGTACGTCCTGCTGTCCGACGGCCTCGCGCCGATCACCCTCACCCAGGCCACGCTCATGCTGGCCGACCCCGGCATCAAGGCGGCGTACGGCAGGCGTCCCCCGCGGGCCGTCCCGATCGACGCGGCGACGGCCAACGCCGCGCCGTCCAAGCAGAGCGTGACGGGAGGCGGGCTGCCCGAGGCGATGCCCGCCGTGGTCTCCCCCTCCGCGACCACGCCGCTGTGCGCGGTCTACGCGGGCGCCCGTGGCGGCTCCACCCGGGCGACCCTGACGGTCGGCGCCTCGATCGCGATCCCCACGCCCCGGACCCCCGGCGGCCAGGAGAGCTTCGACCAGGTGCTGCTCCCGCCGGGATCGGCGGCGGTCGCCGGGCTGCTGCCGGGCGAGGGACAGGTGGCGTCGATCACGAACTACTACCTGGTCACCGACCAGGGCCGCAGGTTCGCCGTCGCCTCGGCCGACCTGCTGCCGAAGCTCGGCTACGACGCCTCCGACGCCACGCCGGTGCCCGCGCACCTGCTGCACCTCATCCCCGAGGGGCCGGCGCTCGACCCCTCCGCCGCCCGCGTGCCCGTGCCGGTCGGCAGATAGGTCAGCCGTTCAGCCCGCGGAAGTCGTCCAGGTTCTGCTGGTAGAACGCGATGTCCTCGGCCAGCCGGTCGCGCAGGAAGCTCTCGGGCTCCGCCTCGCGGGCGGCCAGGCCCGTCTCGGTCCAGAAGGCCTCGGCGGGCACCTCCCGCTCGCCGGGCGGGATGAACTTGAGCACCTCGCCGAGCGCGTCCCTGGCCGACTCCCAGCCGCTCACCACCCGCAGGAAGAGGCTCTCGTCTCCCGGCTCCTCGGCGTACTCGAGGTCGTCGGCGAGCGCCCGGCGCGCGTACCCCGCGCTCGCGAGCCGCCACTGGCCGGGATCGAGCAGCTCGGACAGGCCGACGCCGAACGGCTCCCCCTCGTCCCGGGCCTCCGCCTCTCCGGCGTACGGCACGAGCACCTCGACGCCGCCGGACCGCAGCGTCCACCCCTCGGGACCCTCGACGGGCGGCTCCTCCCGGCCGGCCTCCTCCACCGTCAGCGCGAGATACAGCCGGGCCTCCGCGAGCGTCCGCGCGTACGAGATCGGCACTGCCTGCTCCATTCCGGCCACCTTAGGCCCCGGCCAGCTCGCGGTAGGTGTCGCGGACGACGAGCAGCCGGTCGAGGCGGAACCGCCCCGGCTCCGCGGCGCGTACGGCCCGTCCGCGCTCCGACCAGAACGCCTCCTCGGGCACCTCGTCCTGCCCGGGCGGGACGAATTTGATCACTTCCTCGACCGCCGCCCGCGCGACGGACAGCGCCTGCCGCCGTTCTCCCTCCAGCCGGGGGCCCTCCGGCACGTTGCCCGCCGCCAGGTCGGCCACCCACATCCACTCGCCGGGATCCAGCAACTCGGACGGCTCCGCGCCGCCGAACGTCGGGTAGCCGGTGGGCGTCACCTCGCGCTCGGGCAGGCCGAACAGGTACTCCCGCTCGGCGCCGCACGCCGCGCACCGTCCCTCATAACAGGTGACCAGCTCCCCCTCGGCACTCGCCAGGCCGCTGTCCCAGTCGGTGCCGGCCGAGCCGCAGGCGCAGGGGTTCAGGTCGAGGTAGAGGTGCGCCTCGTCCCTGCTCCGCGCGATCGAGTACGGCATCAGATCACCTGTCCTTGTCCGGTCTCCTCCGGCTCGGGCACGTCGTCCTCGTCGTCGGGCGGCTCCCCGCCGGAGGGGTTGCTGAGCCTGCGCATCCGCTCCCACACGTCGAGGACCGGCGCGGGAGGCGGCGCGGTGACCCACGGCGGCGGGGGCGCCGGCTGACCCCGCGCCCCGAGGTCACGGGCGACCGCCTCGATCTCGTGCCGCAGCCGCGCCCGTTCCTCGTCCGAGGACGCCAACAGCCACTTGCGGGACAGGTAGGCGTGCTCGTTGCGGCGGGCGGCGGCGCACGCGTCGTAGCCGGGATTCAGGGCGTTCAGGAAGGCGCGCACCACGCCCTGCTCCGCCGCGGCGCGCTTCTGCAGGGTGTCGCTGACCTCGTGCAGCAGCACCCGGGCCACCACGTCGGGGGCCAGTCTAGGCGCGAGCCGGGTCACGTGCGGATCCGTGCCCGTGCCCGTGTGGACCTCCGTACGGCCCGGGCGTCCGCCGCCGGGGTCCTCGGGCAGCACGACGAAACGCTGGGTGCCGAACCGGGCGGTCTCGACGGTGACGACCCTGCCGTCCGGCGTCACGGTCACGGCCTGGACGCCCCTGCCGAAGTCCGACGGGCGCAGGTCGGCGACGGCCGGGGGGATCTCGTCGTTCGACAGGTTCGGCAGGTGCGGGGCCCGGCCGTCGGCCACGAACGCGGTCCGCTCGATGGCTTCGGCCGTCACGCTGCCGCCGGGAGGACCGGTGACGAGGGGGTTGCCGCCCCAGGTGCCGTCCGCCGCGGTCTCGGGCACCGGCCAGCCCGGGTCTGCCGGGGTGTCCCTGGGCACGCCGAGGGCGTCGAGCCGTTCGGCGATCCGGTCGGCGAACCCACTCGGCCGCCCGTCGTACAGGTCGCGCAGGTCAAGGTCGTGCCGGGCGGCCAGCGCCACCAGGTCGGGCGAAACCCTGCCGAGCGCCTCGGCGAAGGAGTCGCCGGTCAGCTCCCCCAGGGGCGTGGCGCGGTAGCGCTCGACGGCGCCGTCGGGCCGCCTGAGGTGGAGGTGGACGTCGGCGCCGAGGTCGCGGGCGAGCAGCCTGGCCTCCTCCACGAACGCCATGGGATGCGCGCGCCCGAGGTCGGCCACGATGCCCACCGGCAGCGTTCCGGTCCGTCCTCTGAGAGCCTCGGCCATCGCCCTGGTCGGCGTCGCCGGGTCGTACGACGGGTGCCTCGCGGCCATCCCGCGCACGGCGTCGTGGGAGAAGAACATGCCGGGCGCCGCGGGCCGCCGCCGGAAGTCCCACCGCGGCCGGGCGGGGCCGGCGTCGCGACGGGCCAGCATCTCCTCGAACGCGTGCTGGAACATGATCAGGTGGGCCCTGCCGGTCGCGCCGTGGGGGATCTCCACCGCCCGCAGCAGCGTCTCCGCGCCGTCCGGCGCCACCCGGCGCACCTCGAACCGGAGGTCGAAGTCGACCCGGAACCGCACCAGCGCCCCGGTGCCCTTCTCGAACACGCTGGTCTCGTCGCGGACGCCGCCGCTGCCCGAACTCGACTGCGCGGTCTGGTCGCCGGCGCCGACGTCGGTGCCGGCGCCCGCGGCGAGCCCCCCGCTGTACGTCCGGCCGAGCGGCAGCATCTGCCCCCGGTCGGTGGACGTGCCCGCGACGTTCTGCTCGCGGTCCACCTGCCCCAGTTCGGTGTCCTGCAGGTTCAGGGCCACCGGGTCGGGCTCGGAGAGGTCCGCGTGCACCCGGACGTCCACCACCTCGCCGGGTCTGCCCGGCATCGGCAGCCGGATGATCCGGTGCCCGTCCGGGCCGGTCATCCGCTCCAGCCGGGTCGCCAGCCCGTTGCCGGTGAAGGCCTTGGCCAGCTCGGCGTAGTGCTCCATGGCGGCGGTCCCGCCGAGGAGGTCCGGCCGGGCGAGCCGGCCGAACACCGCGCGCAGCAGCCCGTCGGACCTGATCCCCTCGGTCGCGAAGACCTCCGGCGGCGCGACCCGCCGTACGTCGGGCCGCGTGGGCCCCCGCGCGGGAACCGTGCCCTTCTTCGCCACCATGCCGTCCGGCAGCACCCGGGTCATGGTGCCGCGCAGCGTGACGTGGCTGGTCCGGGGGACGCCGGTGGTCCTCGCGACGGCGCCGCGCAGGCGGCCCGACGACCGCTCGACCTCGATCCTGATCGTCACCGGATGTGCGACGAGCTGCCCGCCGCGGAACGCCGAATGACGCTGGATGCGGGTCCGCTGGGTGCCGATCGAGGCCGTGCCGGTGTGCGAGCGGTCGGTGGCGACCGCTCGGCCGCCGCTGCCCACGTCCTGTCCCGCTCCGGCCTTCGCGTTGCCGCCGAACGTCCTGCCGGACGACTCACCGGCGTCCTGCTGGCCGTAGAGGTAGTCCTGCAGGATCTGGCCGAAGTTGTGGACGCTCCCGCCGTACGTCGCCTGGTCGCCGTGGAGCTCCGCCGTGATCCTGAGCGTCACGTCCTCGGTGAGGTGCGGGCCGATCTTGAGCGAGTACGTTTTGACGAAGCCGGCCGGTCCGGTCATGTCGTCGAGCTTGCCCCACCAGCGTCTGCCGGCGAAGTCGCCGAACAGGCTGCGCAGCAGGACCGGGTCGCGCTTCAGCGCGCCGGGCGCCACCGTGCCGATCTGTCCGAGCACCTGGTCGAGCAGCCGGGTCGGTGTGCCGTCCGGGGCCGTGAGCCGGACGGTCTTCACGGTGCTCTCGCCGAGGGAGTCCTCGTACAGGTCGGGGACGTCCACCCGGGTGGCGAGGTCCGGCAGCCTGTCCTGCATCTGCTTGAGCCCGGGCGCCCGGCCCATGGGGAAGTCCTTGACGAGCCGTTCGAAGAGCACGGCGCGGGGATGCTTCCGCTCCAGGTCGAGCCGGGGATGACCGGCCCTGCGCGCCAGCGCCCGGTCGGCCAGGTATCTGCGGACCATCGGCACCGCCGTACGCGGGTCGAGCTCGAGGGTGCCGTCGAGCAGCCGCGTCACCGCGTCGGCCACCTGGCCGAGCGGGAGCTTGACCTCGCCCTTGCCGTACAGGGCGAGGGCGTCGCGCTCGGGGAGGGAGTAGACGACCGTTCTGCCCGGCAGCTCGGCGTTGGCCCGGCGGTTTCCCGACTCGTCCCCGGAGACCGTGATGTCCGCCTTCATCGCGAACACATAGTGCTTGCCGGTGTCGATGGCCAGCCGTTCCCTGCCCCAGATCGCCGTATCGGTGATCGAGGACGCCCTGCTCCCCGCCCCGGACACGCCGGCCTCCTGCGTGCTGCCGAACGGGTCGGGCAGATCCTCCTTGACGCCGGTCGAGACGTCCGCGGACCGTCCGCGCCGGGTCTCCATTCGCGTGGAGTGCGCGCCCATCGTGAAGTTGATGTCACCGATCACCAGGTCGGCCGCGGTGACGAACGTCGACTCGCCCGGCTCGGCCGTGATCCACGCCGCCGCTCGGTGCGTGCGCAGGCCGCGCGGGCGCACGGCCGTCGCGGTGCCGTACGTGCCGGCCGGCCCGTCGGCGTCGGCGACCAGCCATTCCGGGTGGGAGATGAGGCCGCGTACGTTGAACGTCTCGGCGAGGTGGTGGTACGACATCGAGCCCGGCCGCATCGCCCTCGGCAGCACCGAGCCGAGGGCCTCGAGCACGCCGCTCCCGTCCACGTGCAGCAGGGTGGCGAGGCTCAGCGCCTCCCTGGACGTCGGGTGCGCGGGCGAGGGCTCCGCCCGGCGTTCCGGCAGCAGGTCGGAGGGCAGCAGCACCCGCATCCACACGCCGTCGCTCTCGGCCAGCGTCCTGGTCTTCCCGCCGTCCTCGACGAGTTCCACGGTGAGCGTGTGCGGAACCTCGAAGACCGCCGCCGGAGCGGTGGCCTCGATCAACGTGACGTGGTTGACCGTGTCGTTGAGGGTCGTGCCGGCCGTGCGCCCCCTGTTGGCGTGGAAGCCCGGCCCGCCGCCGGTCGAGCCGTCCTCGCCCGGCTTCGTCTCCAGGCCGACGCCGGCGCCGAGGTCGCCGGACCGGCCTGCCGACCGGCCGACCGACCGGCCGGAGGTCTCCGACGAGATGTCGAGGTCCGCCACGACGTCGGCCTCGCTGGTGCCCTGGAACTCCTCCCTGCCCGACTGCTTCAACCGGATGCGCATGGTGTAGTGCCGGCTGGGCCGGCCGATGCCCTGGCTCACCAGGTCGAGGACGATCCCGTCCTGCCTGGCCTGGTCGTATCCGGTCTGCAGCCGGGCCGGGGAGAACTGTTCGGCGACCTCGATCATGTTGGCGATCTGGCTCGCCCGGGTCAGCGGGTCGCGGGACAGGCCGCCGTTCTCGTCCGGCAGCAGGCCCTGCTCGCGCAGCGCCGCGATGACCTTCGCGCGCACCTCGTCGAAGTTCCGGACGCTGTCCTGCCGCTCGCTCGCCTGGACGAGCGCGGGCCCTGCCCCGGACTCGCGCGACCAGCCGGGCAGCTCGGGCAGGCGGCCCTTCGGCACGCCGGGCTTCGGGTCGTCCCGCAGCCGGCCGTCCTTCCGCACGGCCGCCCGGTCGACGGGAAGGCCATGACGGTAGGCCTGCGACTCTGGCATGCGGAACAGGCCCGAGCTCGTGCCCTTGATAGGGGTGCGAGGGGCGTCGTCGCTGTTCAGATGCACGGTGACCGTGTGTTCGAGCTCCAGCGCGTACGCCTGGGTGTGGCCCGCCCAGCGCTGCACGCTCGGCCGGATGGCGGTCCCGCCCGCGCTCATCGACCGCGACCGCGACCAGAAACGGCCGAGCCCCATGGTGAACCGCGGTGTGGCGGTCTTGTAGCCGTCGAGACCGGCGTCGCCGAGCATGCCCTGGTCTTCGATGGGCAGCTTGACGCCCGCGGTGCCCTTCACCTCCCCGGACCGGCCGGCCGAGCGCGAGCCGGACGCGCCCGAGAATCCGACGCGCAGCCGTTCCAGGCGGTGCTTGACGCTCGGCGTGCCGACCGGCCGTGCCGTCTTCATCGACACCTCGGTCTTGATCCGCATATAACCGATCACCCGCCCGTTCGCGGTGATCGGGCGGCGCAGGCCCTCGGGATCGTTGATCGCCTCGCCGAGCCGGGCCGGCAGCTCCTTCGTCAGGATCGTGAAGATCTGGTCGCGCGTCATGCCGCCGATCTCGGGCCGGCCGGCCCCCGCGGCGGTGCGCTCGGCGAGGTCCGCGAGCCCGGTCAGCCCGGTGACCGAATGCTCGGGGAACGGCGTGCGCCGCCACTGCTTTTCCGGCAGCCGGGTGACCTCGGCCGGTCCCCGCTCCGCGTGCGTGTGCGGCAGATAGATCTGCAGGCTCCGCGCGTCGCCGGTCGTGCCGCTGTCCACGCGCGCCCGCTCGGTGCCGTTCGCGGTGCGCAGCTCCACCTCCGCCGCGGCGACCCCGTCGAGCACCAGCGCCTCGCCCGCGTTGTCCTGCACCGCACCGGCCAGCGCGAACTCCGCCGCGTTGCCGTTGAACGACTCGCTCCGGCCGACGCTGAACCCGCCTTTGAACAGGCCGAACCGCATCAGCGTCGCGAGCCAGTGGGTGTCCTGCCACGGCTTGCTCAGGGCGTTCAGGTCGAGGTTCGGCGCCAGGCTGAGGGCGCGATTGGCGGTGGCGGAGGCCGAGCGGCCGCCCTGCGGCAAGTGGCCGAGCATCGACTGCGCGTGGCGCACCGGATGGCCGAAGACCTCGACCAGGTCCGTGACCTTCAGCCGCAGCCGCAGCTCACCGCGCGTGCCGCGGCCCACCCGCAGCAGCGCGCCGTCCGGCGACACCAGCCATCTGAAGTTCGAGCGCAACACGTGCGACAGCTCGTCCGGCGAGTAGCGCTGGTCGACGCCCGCGCGTTCGAGCATGTCGTTGACGACCTGCGTGAGCCGTTCGAGATGGGGCAGCCGGCCCGCCGGTGTGGCCTCGGACAGAACCTCGGACAGGGCCCTGGATGCCGGCAGGGCGTCCGCGAACGCCTCCGTGTACGCGGTGTGGGCGGCCTCCGCCTCCCGGGCCGACTGGGCGATATTCGCCGGCAGCGGCCCCGTCCGGCCCGCGGGCAGGGCGTTCAGTGCCTTCTCGAGCTTCTCGTACGCCCTGCGCGCCTCGGCCGCCTGCGACGCCGCTCGCTCGTAGGCCTCCTTGCTCCGCTGTGCGCGCTCGGCCGTCCTGCGGTGGACGTCGCGGTCGGCCAGCGCCTTACGGCGGCGTTCCCCGGCGGCGTAGTCCTTCTGGCGTGCCGCCTTGCGTGCGTCCTTGTCGGCCTTGTGCGCGTCGAGCAGGGCCGCTCTGAGGCTCTTGTCCTTCTCCTGGACGGCCTTGCTCAGCTCGTCGGCCGCGTCCGCCAACGTCTCCCGCTGGGTGCGGACCCGCGCGAACAGATCCGCCACCGGATCGGGCGCGCTCTGGGTCGTCGTGCTGTTCTGGGCTGTCGTGTTCTGCGCTGTCGTGTTCTGCGCTGTCGTGTTCTGGGCTGTCGTGGTCTGCGCTGCCTGGGTCGCCGCCGGGTCGGGCGCGGCCGGGGCGGCGACGGCCGGCGGCCGGGGCGCCGACCACGGGGGCGCCGGGGCGATGTGCCCGAGTCGCTCGATCTCGCGCGCCAGCTGCTCGATCTCGTGCGCGATGGCGGGCCGTTCCTCCGCCGGGGCCGCCCGCCACGTCCGCTCCAGCAGGGCGTGCTCCCGGTAGCGGGCCGTCACGCAGGCCGCGGCGTCCGGCTCCGCCGTACGGCTCAGGAAGGAGCGGATCACCCCCTGCGGGGGGCCGGAAAGCCGCTGGAAGACGTCGCTGATCTCGTGCAGCCACACCCGGGGCAGGATGTCGTTCGCCAGGCGCGGCGACAGCCGTACGACGTGGGGGTCGCTGGCCGTGCCCGCCCGGACTCTGGTCCTGGCGAGACGACCGCCGCGCACCCGGCCGATCTCGTACCGGAAGTGCTGGGCGCCCGACCGGCCCGAGTCCACGACGACCGTCCGCTCACCGGCCCGGTCCAACCCCGTCACGTCAGGGCCCAGGTCGGACGCCTGCAGCGCCAGGAAGCCCTGCTCCGCCTCCCCCGGCGACAGGTCGGCCAGGTGCGGCGGCCTGCCGTCGGCGACGAAGCGGCTTCTCTCGATGCCCGGGGCCGTCACCGTGCCACGGCCACGGGTCGTACGAGGTCCGGGCCGGGTGGCGGCTCCCGCAGTGGACGATGGCGTGGACGGTGGCGTGGACGACGCTGAGGACGGTGCCGTGGACGGCCCCGGCCCTCGTGTCGCCGGATTGGCGGTCCCGGACGGATCCGGCGCGGCCGGACCGCCGGCGAGGCTCTCGGCGCGGCGGACGATCTCCGCGGCCGCGCCGGCGGACCGGCCGACACGAAGAGCATGGTCGGGTCCGTACGGCCGGACCGCCGCCGCCTCCTCCACCAGCCCGGCCCCCGCGTCGCTCAGCCGGTCGGGCCGCCAGCCGCGTGGGTTGTCCTCCAGCACCTCGCCCGCCACCTCCACGGCGGCGGCGCGGCCGTCCGGCGTCGTGCCGGACAGGCGGGCGAGCGCGTCGAGAGCTCCCTCCACCGGGAGACCCCGGCTCTCCTCCGCGATCCTGGCCCCCAGCAGGGCGGCCGCCTCCGCGCGCAGCCGGTGCGCGTCCACACCCTCGGCGGCACGCGCCGCGAGCCGGTCGGCGAGGGCCTCCATGTCCTCGGCCGAGAGCTCGATCGGCCTTCCGTCAGGACCGGTCAGCCTGGCGCCCCGGCCGTCGCGCAGGAGAAGCACATCGGGCGCGATCGTGAGCAGCGTGTCGGAGACCGCCGTACGAGCCGACGCGAGCGCCGCCGAGGCGGCGGGGGATGCGGAGGGTGCTGTGGACGCCGCCGTCGCACTCGACGCGGCGGGAGCGGCGGCCGGGGCGCCCGGCGTCGCGGTGTTCGCCGTGGAGGCCGCTACGGCACCCGCGGCACCGGTGCCGGCATCACCCGCGTTGCCCGGGCTCGCCGGGCCGGTCGCGGTAGACGCGCCCGCCGCTGTGCTTCCCGCGCCAGTCCCACCGGCCACATTGGCGTTGGCCACGTTCGCGGCGTTGGCCACGCTGGCGGCGTTGCCGGCGTTCGCGGCGCTGGCCGCACTGGCGGCGTTGGCCGCATTCGCGGCGTTGCCGGCGTTGGCCGCGTTGCCGGCGTTGCCGGCGTTGGCCGCGTTCGCGGCGTTGCCTGGACCGGCCGCTCCCAGGTCGGCACCGCTCGTACCGACCGCATTGACCGCATTGACCGCGTTGGCGCCATTGCCGGTGTTGCTTGGACCGGCCGCGCCGGATTGCGCGGCGGACGCGGCGGTGGCGGACGACTGGCTGGACGCACTCTGCGCCGCGGCCGGCGCCTGACCGCTGCTCGCGGCGGACGCGGCCGCCGCGTTCCCGGTGCCCGCGCTGGATGCGCCGCCCGTGTTGCCCACGTTGGATGTGCTCGCGGAACCGGCCGCGCCGGATTGCGCGGCGGACGCGGCGGTGGCGGACGACTGGCCTGGCGCGTTGGACGCCGTGCTCGCGGAACCGGCCGCGCCGGGTGCAGTGGCCGACGGCTGCGTGGAGCCGTTCGACGTGGCATTCGACACCGGCCCAGCCCCACCGGGCGCGGTGGCCGGCGCAGCGGGGGGTTGCGTTGCGACGGACGCGGTGCTCGTGCCGCCCGCGCCGTTCTGCCCGCCGTTGCTCGCGGTCTGGCCACCGCCGGACGTACCCGTCTCGCCGGAGCCCGCAACACCGCCGGACGGCTGTCCGGCGGCGGGATCGGAGAAGGCGCGGATCAGGTCGGTGCGCACACTCGTGTCGTACGCCGAGGCCAGGGCCGTACGCGGGCTGACGACCGCCTGGACGACGTCGGGGTTGAACGGGCTGATCGTGTTCGTACGGCCGGCCCCGCCGAGAGCGGCCCCCAGCAGCGACTCCCCGTCGGGCATCTCCCACTGGCCGTACACGAGCCCGTTGCCCAGCATGCTTCCGGCCGGGGAGGCGATGACGTTGGTCAGGCCGGTCGTCAGCGCCCTGCCGGGGAAGCGCCTGAACGCGTTGCCGACACCCGGCAGGTCGGTGTTCAGCCTCCTGAGCAGGGGCGTCCTGTTGACCAGGTTGCTCACGGGGCGCGCTGCCCGCAGGCCGATGGCCCCGCCGCCGGCCGCGCCCACCGCGATGGCGCCCGTCCTCCTCCAGTCCCGGCCGTCGCGGGTGCCCATCTCCTGCTGCTTACGCTGGGCGATGTCGTCGCCGGCGACCTCCTCGCCGACCTCCTCGACGATCTCCCTGCCCAGGGGGTTGGCGAGGATGCGGCCGAGCAGGCCGGCCCGGACCGAGGCGAGCGCGGTCCCCCGCGCGAGCGCCTGGGCGGCGGCGGGGCGTCCGGCGGCGACGGCGAGCCGTTCGAGGATCTTCAGGGTCTCGGCCCGGGCGCGGGCGGCGATCGGCCCGATGAATCTGGTGGAGGCGCCCGCCGAGTAGAAGGCGGCGACGAGTGCGATGAACGTGGCGATCAGCGCGATCCAGAACACCACGTTGACCGACAGCTTCGAATACTGCGTCTCACGGGCGAAGTCGTCGGCCTGCGCGGCATAGGCGAAGTGGTTGTTCGCCACGCCGAGCAGCCCGGACTGCTCCGAGTAGTGCTCGCCGAGCCGGTTGATGAACGCCTGCATCGACGGGCCCTGCATTCCGCTGAGCACGGAGACTGCGGCGGTTCCCACCGGATCGACGGACCGCACCAGGCTCACGGTCGCGGCCCGGTGCGCCCTGGCCAGCTCCCACAGCAGGCTCTCGCTCGCCTCCGGCCACGTCTGGCCCGCCGTGAGCAGGGCGATGAGGTCGTCGGCCCAGTCGGGCAGCGACTCGCCCCAGGCGGGCGTGACGTCGACGACCGAGCCGCCGCCATCGGCGAACGCGGGCAGCCCGTCGCCCATGGTCGGATCGACCTTGCTGTTCGCCGCGTCCGGGCTCGTCCCCGATGTGGCGGAGTGAGTCATCCGTCAGACCCTTCTCAGGATCTCGTGCACCTCCCTGGCCCGTGCGGCGTCCATGCCGCGGGCGTTCTCCGCGCTCCGCCGTACGGTCGGGCCGAGCTCGACCACCTTGCCGACGAGCTCCGCACCCCGGTCCATCAGCTTCTCCGGCCCGTCGCCTCGGGTGTACGCGGAGTGGAAGGCCGAGCCAGCCGTGTCGTGTCCCCACGGCGCGGCGGCGTTGAGCCGCCGGATCTCCCGCAGACTGGCGAGGTAGCCGCTCTCGGTGTCGGACGACGCGGCGTGCCACTGGGACAGGCCCTTCGCGAGCTGCTGCGGGCGGATGTCGACATAGTTCACTTCGAAAAGCTCGCTCATCTCTCCCCCGGCGGCTTCGGCAACCGCGTCGACATCTGCTCCAGCACGGCGTCGAGATCCCCCTCGATGTGCGCCCTCATCTGGTCGGCGGGGATGATCGGCGCGAAGATCTCGACGACCCGGTCCTGGGCCCTGGCCACGGCGGCGTGGATGGTCCGGGTGATGGCGTCGGCCAGGCCGCGCGCGTCCTGCCGGCGGTAGATGCGCGGGTCGAGATCCAGCCTGATCAGCTCGCCGTTCGCGCCGACCGTGGCCGCCACCAGCCCGTCACGCGACTTCTCCGTCACCTGCACGGCGCGCGCCCTCTCGTGCAGCGCGGGCGCCTCCTCCTGCAGGCGCAGGAACGTGGCCCGCAGCTCCTCGGCGTACGCCCGCATCCCGGCGGCGTCCGGCGCCTGTCCCCCGGTCGTGTTCACCACCCCGTTCGACCGCGTTCACACCGATGACGATCTCTGTCCAATATCCGGGATTATCACACCGTGATCGGACATCCGGCTAGTGAAGTGCGTCAGACGGCGGCGAGGTTACGCGCCCAAGAACCGCATCGCGAGGTCCCTGGCCCACTGCGCGGCCTTGGCGGCCTGGTCGCCGGTGACGGGCGCGCCGGGCATCCGGCTCAGGCGCTCCACCTGCTCGGCGTAGCGCAGGTGCTCGCGGTGGGCGTGTTCGCGGCACGCGAGGCAGGTGACGCTCTCGGGACGGATCGAGGTCATCGCGTAGGGCACCCGAAGTCCGCAACCGGTGGTGACGACATCGGGCGCGTCTGGTGCGCGGCCCAGCGACGACGCGACCACATTGCGGTAGCCGGCGCCGGCCTGCAGCACCTTCGATTCGACGTGGATGTGCGGATCGGTCTCGCTCACCTGCGTCCGTCCCTCCGGTCCTGGTCGTCCCGAATTCAGGCTAGCGAGTGAGTCCCAGGTCGAGGAGTTCGGCGTGCTCGCGCGGTTCGCCGGCCTCGGCGCGGGCCACCCACCGCCGGTGGACGCCCCGCTCGATCCGCTCCATGCCCAGCGCCCGCGCGACCGGCAGCCGCCCGCCGGTGTATTCGAGCAGCAGTTCGCCCGCGCGCTCGTCCCGTATGAGGCAGGGGGCGCCGCGCCACTCGCACCTCCGGGTGACGTGGAAGACGGCCTCGCACTCCCCGGCGGGCACGGGCCGTACGAACCGGCCCGGGGCACGCTCTTCGAACCCGTCGGCCGGCTCGTCGCTCAGCAGCCGGATCAGCAGCCCGTCGTGCCCGGGATCGGGGATGGCCGGGTGATCGGCCCCCCGCCAGCGCGCCCGGTAGGAGCTCAGGGATGCGGCGGCCGGCTCTCCGGGCCCCCAGCGGCCGAGGTCGCCGTCGTAGACCGCGCGCACGATCTCGGTCCCCGCCGTGGTCAGCTCGACGATCTCCGAGCCGTGCGGCAGCCGTACGGCGTCCACCTTGTACTCGCGGACCGGATAGTCGGCGTTCGGCGCGAGACCCATGCCGGCGAACGGCGGCTCCTCGACGACCCAGCCGGCCACCGCCGCCATGCCCGCCTCGTCGGTCCCGCCGTACGGCGTGCGGTAGAGGTTGAGCCCGACCGTACGCCAGCGCAGCAGGACCACCGAGCCGTCGCCGGTGAGCAGCCCCTCGTCGGCCCGGCGGCCCAGCATGTCGACGAGCACGGCGGGCGTCGCCACGTGGGCCACGTCGAGCGCGTGGTGGCAGTAGCCGGAGACGCGCGACTCCCCCTCGCCGAGATAGCCGCGCAGATCCCCCGGCGTCAGCGGCTTCTGCACCACCGGCAGCGCCGGCTCGGGCTCCGCCATGCGGTCCTGCGCGAGTGTGGGGACCGCCAGCCTGGCGACGGTCCCCGGTTCGAGCAGGAAGCGCACCGGCAGGCCGGGGTTGACGGCCAGGCCCCAGTGCGGGTCGGGCCAGCCGGCGGCGAGTTCGACCAGCGAGGTGATCCGGGCGCGTGACAGGCCCGTGGCCGCCGTCATGGCCTCGACGGAGGTGTAGGCGGGCAGCCACACCCGATCGGGCGCGCTGATCCTCACCCAGGCGGGGTCGCCGTCCGGCGGCAGGGGCAGCGCCAGCTCGGTGTCCCTGAGCATGCTCAGGCAGGCCGCGAGGTCGCCCGCGTCGTGCGCCGCCCCGAGCCGCCGCTCGAACGCGCCGGCCGCCCACTCCATCAGATGCCGATCGGCGGCAGGAAGGACGGCGTCTTCGGTATGTCGCCGGGGTCCGGCAGGGGTTCGGTGAGGCCTCCGCCGGCCGGGTCGAAGGCCACCTTGGCCTTGGTGAAGTCGGGCGCCTGCATCGTGACGGCCTGCATGCCGGGGAACTTCTGCTGGACGCCGCCGGCGAGGTAGGCGACCCCGGTGAAGATGGCGGCGACCTTCCAGTTCAGCTTCGCCAGGACCGTGAACACCTTCTGCGCGGTCCTCGACATGGTGGCCATGATGCCGGTGACGGTGGGCTGGATCGCGGCCATGGAGACGGGGTTGGCCTTGGCCGCGACGCTGATGTTCGCCAGCGTCAACGCCGTCGTGCCCATCGCCAGCGAGATGTAGCTCGCCGCCGTGTAGAGCATGCACGCGGAGTCGAGGCTGTCGCCGACGCCCTTCATGCCCTGGTCCAGCCCGGCGAGCTGGTGGTCCAGCTCGAGGAACTTCTCCTTGACCGTGGTCAGCATCCGCCCCTTGAGATGCCCGTCCGACTCGAGCGCGGTGACCTGCGCCCTGAGATCCTCCCTGAGCCGCCCGATGTCGGCGGGCGCCGGGCCGTCCTCCCCTCCCTTGTTGTGCCACTCGCGCGCGCCCCGCGACATGGCGTCGGGGTCGGCGATCATCGTGGCCAGCAGTCCCGCCAGCGGCAGCGCGCTCGGCTCCAGGAGCGAGGCCATCCCGGCCAGGCCGGCGCCGGTGACGAAGTTGTTGCGCGCGTCCCAGATCTCGACGTTCCCGATGCTCACCATGGCCTAGTCCTCCTGCATCCCGAGGACGGGAGGCGCCACGTCCTCGTCGCCGAACCAGGTGCTCTCGTCCTCCGGCACCGCGACGCCCCGCTCACGTTCCTTGTCCTGGTCGCCGCTCCCCGCGCCCCCCATCGGCGCGTACGGCATGGCGGGTATCCCGCCGGCCATGGCACCGGGACGCCCGGCGCCCCCGGCGCCCAGGCCCCCGCCCGGGCCGTACACCGCCGGGCCGTAGCCCGCGCCGTAGCCGCCGGTGCCGGTCCGCGCCCCCGCGGGGTAGTCGCCCGGGCCGTAGCCCGTCGGGCCGAGGCCGGGGGTCGCCGGCGTCGTCGGCAGCGTCGGCACGGACGGCGGGTTCGGGTTGTGCCCCGAGAGGGAGGTGTCGCCCGGGGCGTTCAGCTTGGGCGTCTCCAGCGGGTTCGCCCCGTTCTGGCCGAGCCCGTCGAGGCTCGTACGGCCGAGGCCGTCCTTCCCGAGGCCACTGCCGTCGGGGTCGAGGCCGCTGCCGTTCGGGTCGCCGGCGCCGGGCAGGCCGCCGTTCCCGCCGGAACCGGGCAGGTCGCCCGTGCCGGGCAGGTCCGGATGCTTCAGGCCGGTGTCGAGGTCGGCGCCCGGCATGTCCTTGGGCGGCTTCCAGCCGTCGCCGAGGCCGGATGCGCCCTTCGGGAGGCCGCCGCCGCCGAGCCCGAGGCTCTTGGGGTCGAACCCGGCCCCCTTCGGACCGCCCTTCAGGCCGTCCAGGCCGTCCTTCCCGGTGCCGCCCGAGCTCTGCTTCTCGGCTTCCTTGGCGTTCTTGACCGCCTGGTCGAGGGCCGCCTTCCAGGACTCCAGGACGTCCTTGCCCTTCGCCACGGCGTCGGCCGCCTGGTTCCGCACCTGGCTGTGCACGCCGTTCAGGGCGCCGCCGATCACACCGAAGGTCAGCGGCGGAAGGTGGATCTTCTTGATCCGGCCGCTCGTGTCCGCCAGGACCTGCCCCCGGCCGGCCACGTCGTTGCCGAACTTCGCGACCTCGCCGTAGTCCATCTTGAACTCGGGGTCCGTCAGACGCGGGTCCACCGCGCCGCCCGATCCCATGGGGGTCGCGAGGCCGGCGAAAGGATTCGTCGCGCCCCCGCTCGTATCCGTCACAACATCCTCCGGCCGATTGATTTCGGTTTCACCTAAATACGGCGCGAGTCACCTCAAAGCTCGCAAAACGTACAAATCCCCTAACCGGCTGTCTGACAAAACCACAAGAGACGTGACAGAATCTTAATCTCGGACAGTCCCGGCAAGGCGTCCACTGATCCATTACTGTGACTTTTGGGTCGACCACCCGACCCTCCTGGTCGGGGGTAATTGACAGGATCAGTGGAGGTGGCCATGTCGCACTCTGGCGCAAGCCAGGCTCAAGTCAGCCGGCACGACCTGGACGAGGCGATCACCTGGATCGGCGACGCGGCCGAGAACATCCGCGGCATCCAGCGTTACCTGGACAGCGCCGGCGAGAACCTCAGGACCCACTGGCAGGGCGAGTCGCACCACGCGTTCAACAAGGTGCACCTGCTGTGGCACGAGCGCATGGACGTCATCCTGGGCAGCCTGCAGACCCTCGCGGAGAGCATCCGGGCGAACAACAAGAACTACGCCGAGTTCAACGCGCAGGCGACCGCCGAGATCAACAAGATCGAGGCGCTCATCAACCAGGCCCCGCCCGCCTCGTACAGCCGCTGAGCCCGAGACGACCACCAGGAACGGACGGAGAGCGCGATGGTGGACTTCGACATCACCAAGGTCAACTTCAGTGGTCTCGACTCAGGCGAGACCGAGTTCCAGAACGCCTTCAACCGGCTGGTCACCGAGCTGGAGAACCTGGAGAACAAGCTCAACACCAAGACCGCGATCTGGCAGGGCAGCGCCAAGGACGCCTACGACCAGACCCGGCGGATCTGGCAGCAGGAGGCCAAGGGCCTGGCGGACATCGTCTCGCTGCTGGCGAAGAACATCAACATCACCAACATGAACATGCAGGACGTGGAGCGGATCAACGCGGCCATGTTCGACGGCAAGTGAGCGGACGTCCGACGGTACGGCCGCAGGCGCCGGCGCTCCTTCGCCGGTGCCCGTCACGGCGTTGACGGAGGGTGACGCATGGGTCGCGACGGTGGCGTGCAGGTCAGCCGGACCGCGCTCAGGAACGCGCGCAAGGACTTCGAGGAGGTCCTCGAGGTGCTGGCGCCGGGCGCGTCCAAGGGCACGATGACACCGGTCGCCTTTCACGAGGGCGGCGCGGTGAAGCGCCTGATCATGCGGCGTGAGGCGATCGGCGGCTTCTGGGAGGCCGCCACGGGGTTCCACTCGAGCCTGACCAGCGCGGAGGTCGCGGTCACCGCCATCTACGCGGAGATCGCCTCGACCCTCGGCATCGCCGCCGAACGCCTGGAACTGGCGGTCAGGAACCTCGACGCCGGAGAGCAGGCGGGCGCGCGGCACGTCGGTGTGGCGGACGTCTAGTCGCATGCGGAGTGGTTGAGGAGGCGCCGTGGCGGAGCGGAAGATGCCCATCAGGGCGGCGATCGACGCGTCCGATCCGGGCGTCGTCATGCTGGACACGCTGCGCACCTCGCTCGAGAAGACCGACCCCGAGCTCATCAGGGCGGCCTCGGGCGAGTTCAAGGGCGTGCACGACAAGCTCAAGTCCGTGGTCGAGACGCTCGACCGGCACCTGGACTCGCTCGACAAGCACTGGACGACGGGTGAGGACGCCAAGCAGGTCAAGGAGCAACTCCGCCGGCTCAGGGCCTCCACGGTCGCGGTGATGACCGCGATCGTGGACACCTCCGCCGCGGCGGGGCAGTCGGGGTCGCCCTCGGCGCGCGGCGTGGTGCCCGCGCTGGACGTCTACGCCAGTTCCCTCAACCAGTTCCGGGGCGAGAACGTCCCCGAGCCCACGAAGAGCGACATCGACTGGTACGACGCGGCCGTGGAGGCGGGAGCGGTCGGCGCGGCCGGCGGCGCCATCGCCGGCTCTCCCTTCGCTGGCGTCGGAGCCATCCCCGGCGCGGTCATCGGCGGCGTGGGCGGCTTCATCGTCGGCGGCCTGGCCGGCGCGATCGGCTCGGCCTTCGGTGACGGTCCCTTCCTCAACCTCTTCGGGGAGTCGAAGGAGGAGAAGGACATGAAGGCGGCCGAGGAGCACCTCAAGAAGCTCTCGCAGGCGACGCAGGCCGCCAACGCCCTCTTCCCCGAGTCGCTCGACACCGACGTGCCGAAGTTCGACATGACGCCCCCGTCGTACGACCCGACGTCCGGTCCGGGAACGACCCTCCCGAGCGGATCGGTCCCCACGGACGTGCGGGGCTGGCAGAACCCCGCCTCGCTCGGCGACCTCGGCACGGGCTCCGGCCCGGACGGCCTCGGCGACGGCGGCTTCCCCGGCTGGAACGGCACGGGCGATCCGTACGGGCCGGGCGGCCCGGGCGGCGGGATCGGCACGGGACTGGACGGCACAGGCCCGGGCAACGGGCTCGGCGGCCTGAACGCTGGGCTGAACGCTGGGCTGAACGGCGGCGTCGGCGCTCCCGGATCGACCGGCGCGGGTGCGAGCGGCACGCGGCTGGACGACTCCGGGCTCGGCGGCACCAGCCTTTCCGGCCACACCCCGCAGAACGCCGTCCCCAACGGCCTGACCGGCGCCGCCGGATCGGGCCCCGGCACCGGGTACGGCGGTGGAGGCTACGGCGCGGGCGGCGGTTCCGGCGCGGGCCCGGGCATCGGCGCCGGGGGTGTGGGCGTCAACGGGGCGGCGTCACGCGCCGCCGCCGGCAACGGAATGGTCCCGATGGCCCCGCACGGCGCGAGTGGGGGCGGCGAGCGCCAGGAGCGCGAGCGCACCACCTGGCTGCTCGAAGACGAGGACTTCTTCGTCAGCGACCAGCAGACCACGTCCGCGCGCATCGACAAGGCATAAGGCGAGGGAGGCGAAATGAGCTACGCGCCCGACGGCGGATCTCCGCCGCCGAAGCTGAGGATGCCGGAGAGCTGGCCGGGTCTCGACGGTGGTCCGGCCGATGTGTACATCGACCACACACGGGTCCGGCAGATCCTCAAGGGGCTGCGGGACGAGCTCGGCACGCTGCGCGGACGCGCCCCCGCCAGCATGAGCGCCACCTGGAGCGGCCCGGGGACCGCGGGCGAGGTCCAGGGACTGACCAACGTCGGCCCCGCGGAGACCGGACCGTGGGAGGCGGCGAAGTATTTCGGGTTGAACGCCGAGCAGGCCCACGAGGTGCTCAGCGGCAAGTATCAGCTGCTGATCGACCGCATCGAGGCGATGGTGAGCGCGGTGGAGCAAGCCGTCGTGAACTACGAGAAGGGCCACAAGAGCAGCAGCGCGTGAGCCGCCGAGGGCAAGGGGAAAGATCACGATGGGGGCCGAAGCCGGCTGGGAGCCGATCAAGGTGTACGCGAGCCTCGACGGGCTCGACCCGGAGAACCTCTCCCGGGAGCAGATCAAGCAGAAGCTGGACGCCGCGAGTCCCGACGCGGTCCGCCGGGCCGGTCAAGCGTTCATCGACGCCGCCGACCTGGTGGGCGGGAAGGTCGGCGGCAACGGGCCGTCCGAGATGGGCATCCAGGCGGCCCTGAGCAGGACCGCCAAGGAACTGGCCTCCGTCTGGCGCGGCCCCGCCGCCGAGCAGGTGCAGTCCGCCCTCCGCGCGCTCTACGCCACGGCGGGCGCGCTCGGCGACGCCATGACCGCGAGCGGGGCGGCGATGTCCTGGTACGCGGACGTGGTCGGCGACGCGAAGACGAACTTCCCGGCCGCCCCGGGCGGTTCGGACCAGGGCGCGGGCGGCGGCACGAGCGGGACCCCCTCCCCCACCCCTTCCCCTACGTCCTCCCCCTCCGCCTCGCCCCGAACCTTCCCCACGCCCTCCCCCTCTCCCGGCCCCACGCCCTACCTCACCGGGGACGAGGCGGCGAGGGCCCACTTCCGCAAGCTCAACCAGCAGATCCAGGAGGCGAACAACGCCTTCGCCGAGGGGCTGGCCTTCGAGCTGCCCGCCATCGAGCCGCTGCACATCGACCTCGAGGACTCCCCGCGCATCCGCGTGGGCGGGACGGGCGCGCCCACCACGACCTCCGGCGGCGTGTGGCGCGGCGGCTCGTACGGTGACGGCACGACCGGCTCGGGCTCGACCGGGTCCGGCTCCGGCGGCTCGGGATCCGGTGGAGGCGGCCACTCGGGCGGCGGTTCCGGGGGCACGGACGGTTCGGGCTCCGGCGGCGGCACGGGCAGCGGTGGCACCGGCTCCGGGGGCGGCGGCGCGGACGGGTCCGGCGGCACGGGCGACCCCGGCGCGGGCGGCCTCCCCGGCACCGGCGGCGCACCGGGTGCGGGACAGCCCGGCACGGGACAGCCGGGCGGCTCCGGCGACGGATCGGGCACGGCTCCGGCCGTGATCGGCGGTGGCTCGACGGATCTGGCGACCACCCATCCCCTGCCCGGCGCCACACCCCCCGCGGGCACCACCACCCCAAACGCCCTCACCGGCTACCCGGACCCGCGGCTCCCCCTGCCCACGGCGGGGCCGACCGGCACGCTGCCGCCGGGCGGCGTGATCGGCGTGTACGGCGGGGCGCGCACCGGCTACGGGGCGGGAGTCGCCGCAGAGGGCGGCGGCCTCCTGGGCGGCTACCGGGCCGGGCAGAGCGGCGCGGGCTCGTCCTTCCTCCCCTACGCGCCGGCGGGCGGCGCCGGGACGGGCGGGCAGGACGAGCGCGAGCGGGAGATCTACGACCCCGAGCCCGACGTCTGGCGGGTGACGAGCACGACCAGCCCCGACCGCATCGGCTAGCGCCGGCCCGGGCCCAGGGAAGACGGACGCGCCGCCGTCAGAGGTTCAGCCTGCGGCTGATCCGGTCGAGCTCGCCCAGCACGTCCTCCGCGGTGCGGTCGAAGGCGGACTCCGCCTCTCTGACCTGGTCGAGCACGGCCTCGGGGTCGTCCAGGAATCTCGTCTGGTCGCCATCCTCTCCGAGGACCTCGGCCATGGCCCGGTTCATCTGCCGGTACAGGTCGTCGGACGCGGCGCGCACCGTCTCCTTGATCCGCTCGGCCAGTTCGCCGGAGCTCAGCCGCATCGCCTTGGGGTGAAGCTCCAGCTCGCTCAGCCCCCGGCCGGTGAACTCCACCTCGACCAGCCCGTCCTCGTCCCGGGCCCGGCCGACGAGCGAGGACAGGGTGTGCTGGAGCCGTTCGACGGCCGCGATCCTGGCGTCGGCACGCTGGCCGAACCGCTCCACGTCGAAGTCGTCGAATGCGCTGCCGGCCATACGAGCCCCCCTTATGCCGCGATTTCCGGGACATCGGCACGCTAACGCATCAAAGGCGGGCGTACGGGGTTTGCGGGCTCGCCGTTACACGCCAGTGAACAAGCCCCGAATTTCCGCTTTCCACCTGCGGAAACGTCACTCCCGCGCATGGCGGGGGCGCGGAGCCCGGTGATAGGGAAGATCACGTGTCGTACGGCGCATCCTCTTCCAGCGGGCCATCCGGGACGTCCGGGACGTCCGCCCTCCCGGCCTCGACCGTCTCCGCGATGGTGAGCCCCTGCCCGCACACGCCTGCGTGCCCGGCCGGTCCGTGCCTGCCGGACTCGATCCGCGGGCAGTTGCCGGGAGGGGCTTCCGTGGTCCCGGTGCGGGTGCCGGCGCCGGACGGTGGCTCGTCCGGTGGCTCGTCCGGTGGCTCGTCCGGCCTGCCCGGCTACGAGGTGGCCGCGGGCTTCATCAGGAAGTTCGCCGGCACGGTGGGCGGCTCCGCCGAGGGCGTCCGGCGGATGAAGGACGCCACCCCCCGGTTCGAGGGCTGGAACCTCGCTCCGCTCGCCGGGGTCCCCATCGTCGGGCTGGCCTTCGTCCACCGGTTCAACACCGTCTCCGACACCTGGTCGGGCGCGGCCGGCATCCTCGGCGACGCCCTGCGCAGGGACGGCGAGACGCTGGTCAGGGCCGCCGACAACTACGTGGCCGCGGAGAAGGCCGGCGCGGCGGCCGTCCGCACCACGCGTCCCTGAGAGGATCCGCATGTCGACCCCACCCGGCGAGCCCGGCACGTTGTTCGTCCCCGGGCGGTCCGCCCCGGGCCCCCAGAAGCTCTACATCACGGACTCGAGCGGCAACGTCCGGCGAGCCGTACACGTGGCGCCGGCCGACGGAGCCGCCGCCGTCCGCACCGATCCGGGGTTCTTCCGCAACCTGGTCAAAGGGCTGAACCCGCTGCGGCAGCAGACGCGTACGGCGATGGCCATGTCCGGGCTGGGAGTCGCGGCCCTCGCCCTGGACGTGGCGGCCACGCTCAACCTCGGCAATCCCTTCCTCTTCTACGACCGGCGGGAGCTGTGGAAGGAGATGGGGAGCCGGCTGGAGAGCGGCAGATCCGACATCTGGTTCTCCTACTTCCAGGACGTCAGCCCGAACTGGAAGGGCCACGCGGCCGACCTGCTCGGCCGGCGGGTCCGCTTCAACACCACGGTCCTGTACGAGAAGCTCCACGGGGTCACCGGCGAGATGAGCGGCGCGATGCACAACCAGTTCAAGGAGGTGCTGGAGTACGACCTGTCGGTGTTCGGCCTCTACGCGGCCTCGGCGCCGATCCTCCGCACGCTGGCGGCGATGAGCGCGCACCCGGCCGGGCGGGTCGCGCTGATATCGCAGGTGGGCGTGTTCGCCAGTGCGCTGGGCAACCTCGTCAAGCAGTTCGCCGACATCTACATGGCCTGCGAGGGCGACCTCAACAAGGTGGAGCAGAAGCTCAACGACGTACGGGCCGCCTTCTTCGAGGAGGGCGACCCGGCGCTTGGCCGCCGCGACCTCACGCTCACCCCCGCCGTGGCGGACCGCGCGCACATCCACGACTACTGGCAGCCCGCGAGTGAGGAGCCCCGGTGAGGAACACGGCCGCGTTCAACGAGGGCAGGGAAGGCGACGTCGCCGGGCTGGTGCGGGAGGTCCAGGGCCGCGTCGGCGCGCTCGCCGACCTGCTCCACGGGCTGAGCGAGCAGGTGGCCGAGGGGACCGACGCCACGGGCGCCGTGGTGGCCCGGGTCTCCGGAGCCGGCCACCTGCTCGGGCTGACCGTCGACCCGCGTGCGATGCGCGATTTCGACCACCTCGCGATGTCCGCCGCGATCCTCGGCGCGATCGCCGCCGCGCGGAGCGAGGTGGGCGAGCGGCTGGGGAAGGCCATGGCGGACTTCACGGCGGGCTCCGGCGAAGAGCCTCCGCCCGGCGACCCGCTCGCCCCGTACGTCCAGGCTCTGCTCCGGGAGGGGTGACCGTGGACGAGATGCGTGAGCTCCGCGCCCGCATGGAACGGCTGTCGGCGGCGGCCGCGTGGATGGACGAGCTCGCGGCCGAATGGAGCACGCGCGAGTATGCCGGGAGTGCCGACGGGTGCCGGATCACCGCGACCGTCGACGCCGTCGGCACGCTGCGTGCCCTCCACATCCACCCGCTCAGCCTGCGCGGGCTCGACAGCCGCGCGCTGGCCGAGGCCGTCCTGAAGGCCGTACGGCGGGCCGAGGCGGCCGCGGAGGCCGCGAAGGAGGAGATGCTGCGCGGCGGGCTCGACGCCGCGGGCCTGCCCCACGTGGCCGGTCTCCTCGGCGAGGCCCGCCGCGCCTTCGACGAGCGGGCGTCGCCCGAAAGCGTTCACCGGCCCTGACCGAGGCCACCCCTCCCTGATGCTCAATTCCTTGAATAGTCATATTCTTGACTATGGGAGAGCGAAGGGAGCGGTTCCATGGCCCTGCGGCACGCCGTCC
Source organism: Microbispora sp. NPDC004025 (assembly GCF_053604425.1). Classification (NCBI taxonomy): domain Bacteria; kingdom Bacillati; phylum Actinomycetota; class Actinomycetes; order Streptosporangiales; family Streptosporangiaceae; genus Microbispora; species Microbispora sp. NPDC004025. The sequence goes on from NZ_JBSGHN010000003.1 coordinate 343,292, forward strand.
TCGCGGCGCTGCTCGACGGTGAGCTCAGCGGCTACCAGCTGGCCAAGGCGTTCGACGTCGGTGTGGCGAACTTCTGGCACGCCCTGCCCCAGCAGCTGTACGCCGAGCTGGCCAAGCTGGAGCGGGAAGGGCTGGTCGCGGGGCGGCGAGTGGTCCAGGAGACCCGGCCCGCCAAGCGCCTCTTCCATGTCACCGACGCCGGGCTCACCGAGCTGGAGCGATTCGCGGCCGCCGTGTCGAAGCCGTCGTTCATCCGCGACGACCTGCTCGTCAAGGTGCAGGCGGCCAACCACGTCGACGCCGGGCCGCTGATCCGGCAGGTCGAGGAGAGGGCCGCCGCGGCCGAGGCCAAGATCGATCTGTTCCGGCGGATCCTGCGGAAGATGCGCGGCGACCTGGGCGAAGAGGAGTTCCTCCGCGCGGGCCGGCGCGTGGGGCCGTACCTGACCTGCCTGCGCGGTCTGGCCTTCGAGGAGGGCAACCGCGACTGGTGCCTGCGGACCGCGGCGATCCTGCGGGAAAGGAGCACGGCCGCGCCAGACCAAGGAACCCCGGCCGCGCCAGACCTAGGAACCCCGGCCGCGCCAGGCGGAGCGGCGGCGGCAATGCCTGGCACAGGGACCGCGTCCAGGCCACGAGAGGGGACCGCACCGGCCCCCGGCAATCCGGAGGTGACCCATGCCGAACGGTGAGCGCCTGCGTTACGTCGCCATCGGCGACAGCCAGACCGAAGGGCTCGGCGACGGCGACCCCGCCCACCCGCGCGGCTGGGCCGACCGGCTCGCCGAGCGGCTCACGACGGTGGACCCGGACGTCACGTACGCCAACCTCGCGGTGCGCGGGCGGCTCGCCGGGGAGGTGCGGGCCGGGCAGCTCGCGCCGGCCCTGGCCCTGCGCCCCCATCTGGTCACCGTCGTCGCGGGCGTCAACGACCTGATCAGGCCCCGCTTCGACGCCGCCGAGGTGGCCGGGCACCTGGAGGCGATGTTCGCCGGTCTCACGGCCGCCGGCGCCCGCGTCGCGACCCTCACGTTCCCGGACGTCGGGAAGATCGCGCCGATCGCCCGGCCGCTCCGGTCGCGGGTGTTCGACCTCAACGACCGCATCCGGGCGGCGGCGGCCCGCCACGGCGTGGTGGTCGCCGAGACGGCGCCGCACGCCGTCTGCACCGATCCCCGGCTGTGGAGCGCCGACCGGCTCCACGCGAGTCCGCTCGGCCACGAGCGCATCGCCGCGGCCGTGGCCCACGCCCTCGGCCTGCCCGGCAGCGACGACGGCTGGACGCTGCCCCTGCATCCCCCGGTCGATCCGGCCGGATGGCGGGCCGTGGGCGCCGAGTTGCGCTGGGCGGGCACGTTCCTCGGCCCGTGGCTCGTGCGGCGCCTCCTCGGCAGGTCGTCCGGCGACGGCCGTGCCGCCAAACGCCCCGCGCTGCTGCCCGTACTGCCCACGGCGTGACCGCAGGACGCCCGTGCTGAGGGTCAGCCCGACAGGCCGCGCACCCAGGCGTACAGGTCGAGCACGCCCAGCGTGAGCGGGACCAGCGCGACGACCAGCAGCGCGTCGAGGATGTCGGCCGCCCGTCCCCAGAACGGCGACGGCCTGCCCGTGGGCAGCCAGAGGCCGAGGCCGAGCACGAGCAGGGCCGTCCACAGCACCCCGATCGTCACGGCCACCTCGGCGACCGCGTCGGCGCCCGTGCCCAGCGCGAACGCCAGCGCGACCGCCCCGGCCACGGCCGCGAGGACCATCCACAGCCGCTGGGCGACCCCCGCGAAGACCCGCGCCCGCATCGCGAGCGCCAGCGCCAGCGTCGCCGCCGTCGCGCGGGCGACCCAGCCGCCCTGCTGGACGAGCAGCAGCTCGGCCGCGCCGCCGGCGAGCGCGATCGCGATGACCATGCCGGTGGCGTACCGGTGGGCCTGCGCGGTCCGCTGAAGCACCAGGGGGCCGTCGATCCGCTGGTTGTCGCTGCGCAGTTCCTCGGCGCTTGTGGGCAGCGGCGGCAGCGGCACCCGGGCCATCCGGAACGACAGCGTGGGGATCAGCGGGCTCAACGCCAGCAGGACCGTCGCGACCACGGCCGCCGCCCCGGCGCCCGGTCCCCCGAACACCATCACGCACGCGGCGCCCGCGGCCCCGGCGACGGACGCGACCGCGACGCCGAGGAAACCCGCCACGCCGTCGGCGATCAGCACGCCCCCGACGGTCGCCACCAGCGCGGTGTACGCCAGCGCGGCCAGCAGGTTCGGCGCGCCGAGCACCAGTACGGCCCCCGAGGCGCCGGGCGTGAACAGCCCGGCGAGGAAGCCGTGCGGCAGGGCCGCGTAGCCGATGAGGGCGCCGGCGGTGGGCTGGCCGACGGCCCTGGACACCACGGTCCCGGCGGCGAGCAGCAGCACCGCGACGGCGCCGGCCACTCCGGCGGTCAGCCTCGGCGGGGCCGCCGCGAGCGCGAGGACGACGGCGCCGAGCGCGAGCAGCCCGGCCGCCACGCCCATGCCGAGCAGCCGCGTGTGCCGCGGCTCCCACCTGCCGCCGCCCTCCTTGGTGCCGGTGGCGACCACGTCGGCCACGTCGTCGTACACAGCGGGCGGCAGCACCGCGTCGCGCGGGCGCAGGTACAGGATCTCCCCGTCCAGGACGCCCAGCGCGCCCAGGCTCTGGGAGAGGTCGAGCGGCGGGCCGCCGAGACGCTGCAGCACCCAACCGGGGGCCGCGGCGGCGTCACCGCCCACCTCGCCGACCGCCCGCAGCAGCCCGGGCAGGACGTGGGGCAGCGGGATGTCGGCCGGCAGCGCGAGGTCCGCCTTCCTGCGTGGAGCGACCACGGTGACGTGGCACAGGGGCGGCAGCGGCGCGGCCGCCTGCGGCAGCGCGCCCTGCTGAGCATGCCCCTGCTGGACATGACCCTGTTGGATCTGGCCGTGCTGAACCTGAATGGGGGCCGGCGATGACACGGCGGGAATCCTCTCCCGAAGATCTCTCTGACAGCCCGAAAATATCGGCAAACCTGGTAGAAAAGTCAGTCAGATGAGCATTGTCGTCGTCTCGCGCCCCGAGCGCCGCCCGGGCCCCAAACCGCCCCGCGGTGAGATTCTCCTGGAATCCCCACCGGAGATTCCCGAGGTCCAGCCGCAGGGCCTGATGTCCGTGCTCACGTACGTGCCGATGCTGGCCGGCGGCGCCGCGATGGCGCTGATGTTCACGGCGGGCGGCACCGGCAACCCGCTGATGTACGTGGCCAGCGGGCTGTTCGCCGTCTCCATGGTCGGCATGAGCATGGGCCAGCTCGGGCGCAACGCCGGTGAGCGCAGGAACCGCCTCAACGGGCTGCGCCGCGACTACTTCCGCTACCTGTCGCAGATCCGCAGGAAGGTCCGCAGGGCGGCCGTGCAGCAGCGGGAGGCGCTGGAGTGGAGCGGGCCGCCGCCGGAGTCGCTGTGGTGGATCGCGATGGGGCCGCGCCTGTGGGAGCGCAGGCCGCGCGACGACGACTTCGCGACCGTACGGCTCGGCACCGGCGTGCAGAAGCTGGCCATCCAGCTCGTCCCGCCGGACACCAAGCCGGTGGAGGACCTGGACGCGCTGTCCGCGGGCGCGCTGCGCCGGTTCGTCCGGGCGCACGCCACGGTGTCGGGGCTGCCCGTGGCGGTCGCCCTGCACTCCTTCGCCCGCATCCACCTCACCGGCGACTCCGCGGCGATGCGCGAGCTGATGCGGGCGGTGATCGCGCAGCTCGTCGTCTTCCACTCCCCCGACGACATGCGGATCATGATCTGCGCGAGCAAGGAGTGGATGCCCCACTGGGAGTGGGTCAAGTGGCTGCCGCACGCCCTGCACCCCGAGCAGACCGACGCGGCGGGCCAGGTCAGGCTCATGGCGGAGAACCTCGCCCACCTCGACACGCTGGTCGGGGAGGAGCTCAGGGAACGGGCCCGGTTCCGTCCCGGCGCCTCCGCCGACGCCCTGCCGTACCACGTGGTGATCGTGGACGGCGGGCACGTGCCGCACGACAGCCAGCTCGGCTCGGACGCCATCCAGGGCGTGACGGTGATCGACCTGTCCGGTTCGACCGGGCCGGTGCCCGAGGCGGTCACGCTCCGGCTGGACGTGCAGCCCGACGGCTTCCACATGATCAAGATCGACCACGCGGGGAGGCGGTCGGGCAACCGGCTCGGCGACCCCGACCGCCTCGGCTATCCCCAGGCGGAGGGGCTGGCCCGGCAGCTCGCGCCGCTGCGCGCCTCCGCCGGGGCCCAGGGCGAGGCGCAGGACGTGCTCGGCGTCAACACCTCGCTCACCGACCTGCTCGGCGTGGGCGACCCCGTCCACCTCGACCCCGCGGTGATCTGGCAGCCCCGCGCGGGCCGCAACCGGCTGCGGGTGCCGATCGGCCTGGGCGCGGACGGGCGAATCGTCGAGCTCGACATCAAGGAGTCCGCGCAGGGCGGCATGGGGCCGCACGGCCTGGTCATCGGCGCGACCGGCTCCGGCAAGAGCGAGCTGCTGCGCACCCTGGTGCTCGGCCTGGCCATCACGCACTCCTCCGAGATCCTCAACTTCGTGCTGGTGGACTTCAAGGGCGGCGCCACGTTCCTCGGCCTGGACTCCCTGTCCCACGTGTCGGCGGTCATCACGAACCTGGAGGACGAGCTGCCGCTCGTCGACCGCATGCACGACGCGCTGCACGGCGAGATGGTGCGCCGCCAGGAGCTGCTGCGCGCCGCGGGCAACTACGCCTCGCTGCGCGACTACGAGCGGGCCAGGGAGCAGGGCGCGGACCTCAAGCCGATGCCGACCCTGTTCGTCGTGATCGACGAGTTCAGCGAGCTGCTCACCGCCAAGCCGGAGTTCATCGACCTGTTCGTGATGATCGGGCGGCTCGGCCGCTCCCTCGGCGTGCACCTCCTGCTGGCCTCCCAGCGCCTGGAGGAGGGCCGGCTGCGCGGCCTCGACACCCACCTGTCGTACCGGATCGGCCTGCGCACGTTCTCGGCCATGGAGAGCCGGGTCGTCCTCGGCGTCGCCGACGCCTACGAGCTGCCGCCCGCGCCGGGCAACGGCTACCTGAAGTACGACACCACGGGGATGACCCGGTTCAAGGCCGCCTACGTGTCCGGTCCCCACCACGCCGACCCCGGACGGTCGGCCGCCGGCGAGGCCGGGCGGCCGATGCGCGACGTGGTGGAGTACGGCACCGCCTTCGCGCCCGTGGTGGAGGTGGCCGAGCCGTCCAAGGAGCTGGCGCCCGCCGAGGAGCCCGGCGGCCCGCGGCACAGCCTGCTCGACGTCGTGGTCGGCCGGCTCACCGGTCACGGCCCGCCGGCCCACCGGATCTGGCTGCCCCCGCTGGCCGAGCCGCCGACGCTGGCCCACCTGCTGCCGCCGCTGTCCGTCACCCCTGAGCACGGCCTGACCACCGCGGGCTGGGGCGGACGGGGGATGCTCCACGCGGTCGTCGGCATCGTCGACCGGCCGTTCGAGCAGCGCCGTGACCCCTACTGGCTCGACCTGTCGGGAGGCGCGGGCCACGTCGGCGTCGCGGGCGGCACGCAGAGCGGCAAGAGCACGGTGCTGCGGACCCTGATCACGAGCATGGCCCTGATGCACACCCCTCGCGAGGTGCAGTTCTACTGTCTCGACTTCGGCGGCGGTTCCCTGGCCTCGCTGGAGGCGCTGCCGCACGTGGGCGGCGTCGCGAGCCGTCTCGACGCCGACCGCGTCCGTCGTACGGTCGCCGAGATCTCCACGATCCTGGAGCGGCGTGAGGCGGACTTCGCCGAGCACGGCATCGAGTCGGTCGCGGCCTACCGCCGGATGCGGGCCGAGTCCGGTCGCGACGGCGACGGCTGGGGCGACGTGTTCCTGGTCGTGGACGGCTGGCTGACGCTCAGGCAGGAGTTCGAGTCGCTCGAACCGGTCGTCACCGACATCGCCGCCCGCGGCCTCGGGTACGGCATCCACGTGGTCGCGGCCACAAACAAGTGGTCGGAGTTCCGGGCGAGCATCCGCGACCTGTTCGGCACCAGGGTCGAGCTCAAGCTCGGCGACGCCTACGAGTCCGAGGTCAACAGGAAGGCGTCGCTGGCGGTCCCCGAGGGGGTGCCGGGACGCGGCCTCACCAAGGAGGGGCTGCACTTCCTGTCCGCGCTGCCGCGGATCGACGGCGTGCAGAGCTCCGAGGACCTCGCCGCGGGCGTCCGCGGGCTGGTGCACGCCGTCAGGGACGCCTGGCAGGGGCCGCCCGCGCCGGCGATCCGGCTGCTGCCGCCGGTGCTGCCCGCCGCCTCGTTGCCGGGCCCCGAGGAGAGCGGACCGAAGATCCCCATCGGCATCGACGAGGCGACGCTCTCGCCCGTGCTGCTCGACTTCGACGCCGACCCGCACTTCGTCGTCCTGGGCGACACCGAGAGCGGCAAGTCGAACCTGCTGCGGCTCGTCGCGGAGGGACTGGTGGCCAGGCGGCAGCCGCACGAGGCGATGATGATCGTCGTCGACTACCGCAGGTCGCTGCTCGACTCGGCCGCGACCGCCCACCGCATCGGCTACGCGGCGTCGAGCACCGCCGCGCAGGAACTGGTCAACGACGTGCGCGGGGCCCTGCTCAAGCGGCTTCCGCCGGCCGACCTCACCCCCGAGCAGCTGCGGACGAGGAGCTGGTGGCAGGGTTCGGACGTCTACATCGTCGTGGACGACTACGACCTGGTCGCCACCTCGTCCAACCCGCTGCTGCCCCTGGTGGACCTGTTGCCGCAGGCGCGGGACATCGGGCTGCACCTGGTGTTGTCGCGTCAGATGGGCGGCGCCGGCCGGGCTATGTACGACCCGGTCATCCAGAAGCTGAAGGACATGGCCAGCCCCGCCGTCATCCTGTCCGGCAACAAGGACGAGGGCTACCTGTTCGGCAACGTCCGGGCGCACCCGCTGCCGCCCGGCCGGGGCTACCACGTCGACAGGAGGTTCGGCGCGCGGCTCGCCCAGACCGCGTTCCTGCCTCCGGTGGACAGCGAGTGACGGGCGGAAAGGAGCGGTTCGTGGCCGGTTTCGACATCCACTTCCAGGCGCTCGAGAGCTGCCGTACGGCGGTGAGCAAGGCCTGGGGGCAGTACGAGAGCCTGCACGGCGGTCTACCCGAGACGCCCGGCACCCGGGCGGCCGCCTTCGGGCACGTGGACGGCGCCGCCGCGCTGGCGCAGGCGGTCGACACCGCCTACGCCGCGCTGACCGCGGAGGCCGCCGACGCGAGAACCAAGCTGAAGGGCGTGGAGCGGGCGCTGGAAACGGTTCAGGACAACGTCCGGACCGCCCACAAGGGCACATCCGGGTCGATGCGGGTATGAGCGAGCGAATCAATAAGCACAGTGCGTCTCGCTGCCGGGTCACCTGCGTGCCTCCGGCACGACGACACCCCGAGCCGCCAGGCGAGGGGATGACATGAGTGGCGTGGGGGATCTGCCCGGCGGCGCCGAGCTGGCCGCCATGGCGGAGAAGGTGAACGGCGATCCCGGCGGGATCCGCGACATCGCCAAGAAGTGGCGCGGCGCGGCCGGCGACGCGCAGGACTACGCGGGCGGCGTGGGCCGGGCCGTACGCACGGTCGACGCCGCCTGGCAGGGCCTGTCCGCCGATGCCTTCGTGGGATACATGGGCAGGTACGGCAAGGCGGCGGACGGCCTCCATGACGCCCTGGTCGCGTGCGCGGGCGCGCTGGAGAAGGTCGCCACCGCGCTGGAGAGCGCCAAGTCGAAGATCGACGGCATCTGCTCCGGCGTGGTCGCCGACGCGGCGGCCTACCGCGCCCGGAACAAGGACGTCACGGACGAGGAGCTGAACAAGGGACTGCGGGCCATCGTCGCCCGCGGCGTCGAGGACGCCCGGCCGCACCTGGAGCAGGTGACCACGGCCGTCGGCGACGCCGCGAAGACGCTGGGCGCCCGCCTGGGCGCCGACTACCGCGACGGCGCGCTCACCTTCGCCAAAATCCCGGATCCGGGCAAACAGGACTTCGTGCCCCGCCAGGGACACACCGTCGACTGGCGCCGCGACCCGGGCTACACGGGCCATACAGGGGCTCCCGGCGACAAGGCGCATCCGACGTACGCGTCGTACGGCCAGACGAGCCTGAGCGGCGGTGCGGGGGGCGCGGGTGGCGGCGGCTACGGCCCCAGCGGCCCGCCTCCGCCCGGCGGCGGACCCGCGCCCACGGGCCAGGTCAAGGAGTGGATCGACCAGGCCGTCGCGATCCTCAGGGCCCAGGGCTACCCGGTCGAGAAGATGAACCGGGACGACATCTGGATGATCATCAGGCACGAGTCGGGCGGCAATCCGCACGCGATCAACAACTGGGACTCGAACGCCGCCGCGGGAACGCCGTCGAAAGGGCTGATGCAGACCATCGACCCGACGTTCAACCGCTGGTCCCTGCCGGGACACAAGGACATCTGGAATCCCGTCGACAACATCGTGGCGGGCGTCCGGTACGCCATCGAGCGCTACGGCTCGGTCTCGGCCGTGCCCGGCGTGGTCGGCATGAAGACCGGCACCGGCTACCGGGGATACTGAGCCACCCTCCCGGCGCGGGCTCGCGTCGGGCTGCGGGAACCGCCCGCCGTCGCCCGCCACGCGGGCGGTGCCCGGCACGAGGCCTGACACGGCACGCGGCACGGCACGCGGAAGGGCGGGACGAGGGGTCACCCGAGGGCCAGTCGTAGCCGGTCGCGCCCCAGTCGTGGCCAACGGAAGGCCGGGCGCGGCACGCGGAAGGCCGGGCGGTTGCCCGCCCGGCCTTCCTCATCAGCGGCTATCCGGACGCGGATTTCCCGGTCCGCCTCCCGGCTTCGTCAGCCGCAGTTGCCCCAGTCGGCGCTCGCGCCGGCCCCGCCGACGCGGCCGAGGTACCTGACGCACTTGCCCTTGGCCTGCAGCTTCACCGGGCCGGCGTAGTACTCGTAGCTGCCGCGGTCGGTCTTGCTCACGCCGCCCTGGACCTCCAGGGTCGCGGAGACGGGCGTCGCCTTGCCGACGTCGGCCGTCTTGATCGTGACGACGCAGTTCTCTCCCGTGCTCGCGTTGTAGAGCTGGTAGATGGCGCCACCCGCCAGAGTGCTGCTGCGCTGCACGGAGAAGCCCGCCCCGCAGACCTGCTCAGGGGTGTAGGGGTTCCTGACCGGACCGGCGGTGCTGGACGGCTTCGGCGCCTGGGTCGTCGGCTTCACCGTCAGCGTCGGTCTCGCCGTGACCGTCGGCTTCGCCGTCACCGTCGGCTTCGGCGGGGTCGTCGTCCTCGTGACCGTCGGCCGCGCCGTCGGCCGCACGGTCGGGCGTGAGGTCGCGGTCGGGCGCGGCGTCGCCGGTTGCGTCGCCGTCCGCGTCGGTGCGACCGTCGCGGTGGGCGACGGCGCGGCCGGGCTCGGCGACGGCGTCGCGTTCGGGCTCTGCCGGGCGGGCCATCTCGGCTCGTCCGGGCTCGGCACCGGCTCCTGCGTCTCGGTGGCCGCCGGGCTCGGCGACTGCGTGGGCGGGGGCTCCGGAGTCGGCTCGGTCGGCACCGGGCTGGGCGTCGCGATGACCGTGGCGGTGGTCGTGACCCGGACCGTCGGCTGCGTCTGACCGGTCGGCTGCGGCGGCGGCGGGACCACCGGCTGGGTCGGCACCGGCACGATCGGGCCCGGCGTCGGGACCGTGGTGAGCTCCGGCGTCACCGGGCCGTCGGTCGGCCAGTCGCTCGGCAACACCAGCGGCTGCACCGGGGAGTCCGGGTCGTCGGACGACAGCGCCCACGGCACCGTCACCTGCGGCGCCGCCGTCGGGTTCTGCCCGCCGCCTCCGGCTCCGCCGCCCCCGGCCCCACCACCCGCAGCCCCGCCACCGGCGTCCGTGAGGTCCGCGGCCACCTTGCCGTCGGAGCCGTGCTGCCCCGCGGCGCGCTCCGCGGCCGCCGGCGACAGCTGGACCTCGGCGTACCGGCCCGCGCCCCACAGACCCACTCCGGAGAGCAGGACCACGGCGCCGACCGCCGCGGCCAGGCCGACGGGGAAAGGCCTGCGCCTGGCCGGCTCGACCTGGCCCTGGGCGGTCGGCGGCCCCCACGTCTGCTGCGGGGGCTGCTCCTGCGGCATGGCGGGCGGCTGCCAGGAAGCGGCCGGCGCCTGCTGGGGCTGCTGGGGCACGGTCGGCGGTCCCCACGTCTGCTGCGGGACCGGCGGAACGGGGACTCCCCCGAGCGGCGGCTGCGCGGGCTGGGGAGGCTGCGGCGCCTGCGGGGGCAGCACCACTCCCGAGGCCGGGGCCGCCGCCGGTTGCGCACCCGCGTCGCCGCCGAGCAGCCGCAGCATCGCGGCGTAGGCGGTGGGGCGCTGCCCCGGCTCCTTGGCCAGCGCGGGCAGCACGACCTGGCGCAGCCGCTCCTCCAGGCCGCCGAGGTCGGGCGGCGCGTTCAGCACCGCCTGCGGATCCTGCGGGAACGGCGGCCGCCCCGTCGCGGCGAAGACGACCGTGGCGGCCCACGCGAACATGTCCGCGTACGCGTCGTACGGCCCGCCCCTGATCTGCTCGGGAGCGTGGTAGGCAGGCTCGCCCACCGGCGGCCCGACGGCGACGTCGGTCAGCTTGACCCCGTCGTCGGCGACGATGACGTTGTGCGGGGTGAGCGCGCCGTGCGCGAGATCGGCGAGGTGCACCGCGGTCAGCGCGGTGAGCAGGCCCACCGCGACCCGTTCGAGCGCCTCGCCGGAGAGCGGGCCCCCGGCCGCGACGGCGGCGGCCAGACTGCGCCCCTCGACGTGTTCCCTGACGACGTAGGGCCGATCGCCGAGCAGGCCCGCCGCGATCGTGCGGGCCACATATGAGCTGGACACACGTGTGGCCACAGTGAGCCGGTCGAGGACGGCCTGCCCCGAACCCGGCTCGGCGGCCAACAGCTTGATCACCCGCACAGGGGCGTCGTCGCCGGACTCCTTGCCGACATAGACGTCGCCGCGGGGCCCCTCGTCCAGCCGTCCCAGGATGGCGTACTCGCCTATCTGCTCGGGATCACCCGGCCGTAAAGGGTGCATCTCAGTCCTTTCTGAAAAAGCGACCTGATCAGGATCATTCAACCAAGAGCACCCGACACAAAGCAGCAGTTTTCGCCAGCCCAAAACATTGAAGCGTCAATTACCCAATGCCGGCGTGTCAACTCTCTCGGCCGGGACGCCACCCCCTGCGCCGGCCCATCGGCACGAACACCCGCACGGCCACGATCAGGCCCGCGGCGCACAGCGCCGCCACCGCGATCGTGAGCGCCAGGTCGATCGCCCCCTGGTCGACCGGAGCCGCCTTGGTCACCGCGCCCGGCGGCAGCGGAGCCGGCGCCGGCGGCGCGATGACCGGGGCGTCGACGGCCTCGAGCGGCAGGATCGCGGTGACGGCGAGCAGCGGGTTCACCATCCCGGCGCCCGTGCCCGCCCCCACGCCGCCGTCCGCCGTGGCGGTGATGCGCCACCGCACCCGCTCCTGGTTCAGCCCCGGATGGCGGGCACGCACCAGTGCCGCCACCCCCGCGACGTACGGCGCGGCGAAGCTGGTGCCTTCGAGCCCGCCCATGTACGACCGTCCGGGCCAGGTGGAGGTGATGTTCTGGCCCGGCCCCAGCACCGCCACCGGGGTGGCCGTGTTGGAGAAGTCGGCGCGCCTGCCGTCCGGGGTGGCCGACCCGACGGCCAGCACCCCCGGGTACGCCGCGGGGTAGGCGGGCTCCGGCGTGCCGTCCTCCGCTGTCGTGTTGCCGGCCGCCGCCACGATCACCGCGTCCTTGTCCAGCGCGTACGCCACGGCCTGCCGGAGTTTGGGATCGTCCTGGGCCTGGATCGACACGTTGATGACGTCGGCGCCGTAGTCGGCCGCGGCCACGATGGCCCGTGCCAGCGTGTCCACCTCGCCGTTCTCCTCGTTCGTCTGCTTGAGCGAGATCAGCCGCACGCCCGGCGCGACCCCGTGGAAGGGGACGCCCTTCAGGTACTGGGCGGCGATGATCCCGGCGCCCGCCGTGCCGTGCCCGACGCAGTCGCGGTGTCCCGTCCCGGTGTAGTCCACCGACTTCGCCACGTGGATCTGCGGGTGCGTCAGGTCCACCCCGCTGTCGATGATCGCGACGGTGACCCCCTCACCCGTGGTGAGCGGCCACACGCGCTTCGGGTCGAGTCTCCGCTGCCCCCACGGCTCGGCCACCTGCATGCTGCCCTTGCGCGGCGCGCACCGCACCGGCGCGGCGTGCGCCTGTGCGGGAGGCGCGGGCGGTGCCACGAGAAACAGCGCCAGCACGGTCGCCAGAAGGCCGGGTCCCCGCATGAGTGATCAGCCTAACCTGTCGGACTTGACCGATGATGCCGGTTCGAAAGAGGCATACCGGCGATGAGAACCGGGAGCGGCGAAAACAGTTCCGACAACAGTCCCACTCAGCAAGGGGGCGGACGCCGTCTGGCCGCGGCAGATGCTTAAAATCCAGCAAGGCTCGTAACCAGGGGCCCTAGGGAAGGATGGACACGGTGCACAAGGTCCTGATCGCCAATCGTGGTGAGATCGCCGTACGGATCGCCCGGGCGTGCAGGGACGCCGGGATGACCAGCGTCGCGGTCTACGCCGACCAGGACCTGGACGCCCTGCACGTGCGGGTGGCCGACGAGGCCCACGCGCTCGGCGGGCAGAGCCCGGCCGAGACCTACCTCGACATCGACAAGATCCTCAAGGTGGCCAAGCAGACCGGTGCCGACGCCGTCCACCCCGGCTACGGCTTCCTCGCCGAGAACGCCGGCTTCGCCCAGGCCGTCATCGACGCCGGACTGATCTGGATCGGCCCGCCGCCCGCCGCCATCACCGCCCTGGGAGACAAGGTCCAGGCCCGTCACATCGCCCAGCGCGTGGGCGCCCCCCTGGTCGCCGGCACCCCCGACCCGGTCTCCGGCGTCGAGGAGGTGATCGCCTTCGCCACCGAGCACGGCCTGCCGATCGCGATCAAGGCGGCGTTCGGCGGCGGCGGCCGCGGCCTGAAGGTGGCCCGCACCCTGGAGGAGATCCCCGACCTGTACGAGTCCGCGGTGCGGGAGGCCGTCACCGCCTTCGGCCGCGGCGAATGCTTCGTCGAGCGCTACCTGGACCGGCCGCGTCACGTGGAGACCCAGTGCCTGGCCGACGCCCATGGCAACGTCGTCGTCGTGTCCACCCGCGACTGCTCGCTGCAGCGCCGGCACCAGAAGCTGGTGGAGGAGGCGCCCGCGCCGTTCCTGACCGGCGAGCAGCTCGAACTCCTCTACTCCTCGTCCAAGGCGATCCTCCGCGAGGCGGGCTACGTCGGGGCGGGCACGTGTGAGTTCCTGGTCGGCCAGGACGGCACGATCTCCTTCCTCGAAGTCAACACCCGGCTGCAGGTCGAGCACCCGGTCAGCGAGGAGGTCGCCGGCATCGACCTGGTCCGCGAGATGTTCCGCGTCGCCGACGGCGAGCCGCTGGGCTACGACGACCCTGTGCTGCGCGGCCACTCCATCGAGTTCCGCATCAACGCCGAGGACGCGGGCCGGGGCTTCCTGCCGGCGCCGGGGACGATCACCTCGATGCGGGTGCCGTCCGGGCCCGGGGTGCGGCTGGACGGCGGATATGAGGTCGGGATGAGCGTGCCGCAGGCGTTCGATTCGCTGGTGGCCAAACTGATCGTGACCGGCGCCACCCGGGCCCAGGCGCTGGAGCGCTCACGCCGCGCGCTGGCCGAGTACGAGATCGGCGGCATGCCGACCGTGCTGCCCTTCCACCGGGCCGTGGTGGACGACCCCGCCTTCACCGGCGAGCCGTTCACCGTCCACACCCGGTGGATCGAGACCGAGTTCGACAACACGATCGCGCCGTACGAGGGCGAGGTGGGCGCCGCGGAGCCGGCCGAGCGGGAACGCATCACGGTCGAGGTCGGCGGCAAGCGCCTGGAGGTCGTCCTGCCCGCCGGGCTGGGCTCGTCGGGCCCGGGTTCGGCGGGCGCGGGCGGCTCCGCGCCGGCCAGGAAGGCCGCGCCGCGACGGTCCGGCGCTAATGGCGCCAAGAAGGCCGCGGCGAGCGGCGACTCCCTGGTGAGCCCGATGCAGGGCACGATCGTCAAGGTCGTCGTCGCCGACGGCGACACCGTGGAGCCCGGCGACACCATCGTCGTCCTGGAGGCGATGAAGATGGAGCAGCCGCTCACCGCACACAAGGGCGGCACGGTCACCGGCCTGGCCGCCGCCGTCGGCCAGACGGTCACCGCCGGGGCCGTCCTGTGCGAGATCAAGGACGCCTGAGCAGCGCGTACGGCCGGCGGCGGATCGGAAGAGACGGTTCGGCGACCGGCGCGAGGGCCACTTGCCGGCCGGAAGGACGCATGCCCCGTCGCCTATGCGGAACGATAGGTGTTTGTGGAGGAACCATCACGCCCTGCCGTTCGTCCAGTAGGGCGAAGGAGGCTTGAAGCCGTGACCATGAAGACACCGCTCGGCCGGGTGGGGGCCGCCCTGGCGGCGCTGCTCGCCGGGCTCATCACACTGCTCGCACTCGCCCCGGCCGCGATGGCGGCGGCTCCCCCGGACCCGGCCACGGTCCTGTCGTCCTGGAAGAACGCCCAAGATCCGCTGTTCGTGATGAGCGGATCGCCGCTCTCGTCCAGCCAGCAGAGCGAGATCCGCCAGGCGCTGAAGGACTCGAAGTCCAAGATCTACGTGGTCGCGATGCCCGACGGCACCGTGACTACCGCCCAGGTGAGCACCTACATCCCGCAGCTCCTGAGCGAACTCGACAAGGCCGGCCGGTCGAGCGCGACCGTCGCGCTCCTCGACGGCAACAGCCTGTTCGCGGGGTCGACCGAGCTCCCCAAGAACGCGGCAGGAACGCTGACCCGGCTGTCCACGAGCTCCAACAGCGACGTGGTCACCGGCATGCAGGACTTCGTCAACCGGGTGAACCTGGTGCGCGAGGGTGACGTCAAGGCCGCCCGCGCCAAGGGCAGCACGGTCGGCGGTGGCGGCGGTTCGGGAGTGCTCGTCGGAATTCTGGGCATCGCCGTGGTGGGAGGTGCCGGTTTGTGGATCGTCGGACGCCGTAACAAGCGCAAGCGCGAGCAGCGCGAGGCCGCCGAGCTCGCCGCCGTCAAGCAGACGGTCGAGGAGGACGTGACGAAGTTCGGTGAGGAGATCACCGCACTCGACATGGACGTCAAGATGCTCCCGCAGTCCGAGACGACGACGGACTGGCAGCGGGCGCTCGACTCCTACGAACGGGCCAAGAACGAGCTGGCCGCGGTCCGGCGGGCGGACGAACTGCGCACGGTGACCTCCACCCTGGAGGACGGGCGCTACGCGCTGGCCTGCGTGAAGGCGCGCGTGAACAACCAGCCGCTGCCCGAGCGGCTGCCCCCGTGCTTCTTCAATCCCCAGCACGGCCCGTCCGTGCGCAACGTGCGCTGGGCGCCGCCCGGTGGCGCGGTGCGCGACGTCCCCGCCTGCGCGGCGGACGCCGAGGCGGTGGAGCGCGGCTTCGACCCGCAGATGCGCGAAGTCATGGTCAACGGCCAGCGCCGGCCGTACTGGGACGCCGGTCCCGCCTACCAGCCCTACGCGTACGGCTACTACGGCGGCTTCGGCGGCGACCTGCTCACCGGAATGATGGTCGGCACGATGCTCGGCAGCGCCTTCGGCGGCTGGGGCTACGGCGGCTACGGCGCCGGGTACGACTCCGGCTACGCCGCGGGCGTGGACGCCGGCGGCGGTGACTGGGGCGGCGGCGGAGGAGACTTCGGCGGAGGCGGCGACTGGGGCGGCGGCGACTTCGGCGGAGGGGACTTCGGCGGAGGCGACTGGTAACGCCTGAGCGCTTCCGGCGCGGCATCGACGAGGGGCGGGCCCGATGGCCCGCCCCTTCGTCATGTCCGGCAACACCGGCCGGGGGTTCCGGGATCACCGGTCAGAACCGGCCGCCGCCTCCCGGATCACCGCGCAAGAACCAGCACCCGCTCCCCGGATCGCCGCGCAAGAACCAGCCAACCGCTCCCCGGATACCCGTGTTGGATCGAGCCGCGGTCCCGGGATACCCGTGTTGGATCGAGCCGCGGTCCCGGGATACCCGTGTTGGATCGAGCCGCGGTCCCGGGATCGCTCTCCGGGCCGCTCCGTCCGCTCCCCCGGCGAGGACGCCGTCGGGCGATCGCCGGGGGCCGGTCAGCGGATTGCAAGTGGCATTTAAAGATCGCGTGGGAGACTCGGGGCGTTCCCCTCAGGAGGCCCCCCGTGCGTCGTCTCGTCCCCGTCCTCGTCTCCGCTCTGTCGCTCGCGTTCCTCTCGCTTCCCGCGACCGCCGTTCACGCGGCCTCGGCTCCCTGCAAACCGGGCAGCGGCGCCAACCTGCGCGGCAAGGACCTCACCAGCGCCACGCTGCCGTACAGCATGCGGTGCGCCGACCTCACGGGCGCGAAACTGGATGAGGTGGATCTCACGGGCAAGGACCTCACCGGGGCCGTCCTGCGCAAAGCCTCGCTGAAGGAGGCCGACCTCAGCCAGGCGCATCTCGACTACGCCGACCTGCGCGGCGCGGACCTCTCCGATGCCGACATGGGTCAGATGCGGGCCAAGCAGGCGAACCTGCGCGGGGCGGTCCTCGCCGACGCGGACGCCGTGCAGGCCGAGTTCCCGCACTCCGACCTGACCGGCGCGGTTCTCACCCGGGCCGTGCTCACCCAGGCAAACCTCACCGACGCCAAACTCGTGGACGCCGACCTGAAGGACGCCACACTCGGACAGATCAAGGGCCGTACGGCCGACTTCACCCGCGCCAAGCTCGGCGAGGCCAAGCTCAGCCAGGCCCACCTGGAGCACGCCGTGCTCAGGGACGCCGACCTGTCGGAGGCGGAGTTCACCCAGGCGGAGCTGGACGGCGCGGACTTCCACGGGGCGAACGTCGACAAGGCCTCCTTCACCCAGGCCGACGACGCGGACCTCACCGGTGCCCGGGGCACGCCCACCGGCCTCCCCGACGACGCCGTCGCGCCCGGCGCGACCGCCGAGGAGGACACGGCCGCCGGGGACCACCCCGCCGGAGACGCCACGATCACGTCGGGGCAGGACCTGCTGGGCCGCCCCAAGGGCCCGTCGCCCGCGCTCATCCTCGTCATCGTGTCCGGACTCGGCCTGAGCCTGACGCTGATCCTGTGGGGTGTCGCGCACCGGCGCAAGGAGCGGTTCGTGGCCGAGATGGCGGTGGCCAGGCACGCCGCCGAGGAGGACGTGACCCGCTTCGGCGAGGAGATCGACGCCCTCGACTTCGAGATGAAGATCAACCAGGTCAGTGGCCCGACCTATGAATGGCGCGCGGCGCTCGACGCGTACGAGGCGGCCAAGCAGGCGCTGCACGTCGCGCAGACGCCGTACGACCTGCAGGCGGCGGCCGTGGCGGTGGCTCGGGGGCGGCAGGCCCTGTACATGGTCAGATCGGGGCTGTCCGGCACGAGCGGCCACCACTGACCATCCCTCGTCGGCGGGCAGGCCCGCCCGGCGACCGCCCCCGCGGGTCACCGGACGGGCCGGCGTCCGCCGGTCAGCGGCGGCCCTGCCCGAAGACGGCGTCGCGGGCGATCGAGAGAGCGGTGGAGACGGCGCCCCTCAAGACGGGGTTGTCGGGGATTCCGCTCACGCGCACGTGCACCGGGACGGGCGAGACCTCCGTCAGGCGCTCGGCGACCAGGGCCGCCAGCGGATCACCGCCCGCCAGGCTGGTGGCGCCGCCGAGGACGACGAGGCCCGGATCGAGCACGGCGACGAGCGTGAACGCGGCCGTCGCGACCCGGTCCGCCAGAGCCGGGAGGTCCAGTCCGCGGACGGCCTGTGCGCCCAGCAGGTCGCACACTTCGATGTCCAGCCGGCCGAGGAAGCCGATCTCGCCGGCGCCGCCGGAGGCGCCCCGGCGGAGCCTGCCGTCCAGCACGACGGCCGCGCCGACGCCGTCGTCGAGCCACAGCAGCGCGAAGTCGTCCCGCCCGGCGGCCGCCCCGGTGGCGTGCTCGGCGACGGCGGCCAGATTGACCTCGTTCTCCACGGTGACCGGCGCGTCGACCAGGGTACGCAGGGCCGGGAGGAGCCCGGGCCGCCAGGCGGGCTCGACGTTGCCCGCCGACAGGTCTCCGGTCTGCGGGTCGACCATGCCGGGCGCGCCGATCACGACCGCGTGCAGGGGACGTGAGCCGGCCGCCTCGGTGAGCGCCTCCGCGACCAGCGTGGGAAGGTTCCCGCCGATCGGCCGTGTCGCCGAGCCCACGGTCGCGCCGGTGATGTCGGCGACCGTCACGTTGACCACGTCGCGCCGCACGTCCACCCCGCCCACGAAGGCCCGGTCGGCGACGATGCCGTAGAGCCGGGCGTTGGGGCCGCGCCGGTCTCCGCCGCTCTCCCCCGTGACCCGGATCAGTCCGTTGACCTGGAGGCGTTCGATCAGGTCCGACACGGTCGGGCGGGACAGGCCGGTGAGCGCGCGCAGTTGCGGCGCGGTCAGGGGGCCACGTTCCAGCAGCAGATCGAGAGCGAGCCGGTCGTTGATGGCCCGCGCGAGCTGGGGCGTCGCGGTCTTCATGGAAAATCCTCTTTTTATCAGGAACCCTGCCTGTTAATTTATCCCCATGCGAGACAGACATCAACGGGCCACAGCCCTCGTCTTCGCCGTACACGGAGCGGTGGCGGGCACCCTCGCCACCCGGATGCCGTGGCTCCAGGAGCACCACGCCATCGGCACCGCGGCCCTCGGGCTCATCCTGCTCTGCCCGCCGATCGGCTCGTTCCTCACGATGCCGCTGACCGCCCGGCTGGCCTACCGGTTCGGGGCCAGGGCGACGACCCGGACCCTCCTCGCCCTGTGGTGCGGGTCGCTGGCCCTGCCCGTGCTGGCGCCGGGGCCCCTGTGGCTGGTGCCCGCGTTCCTCCTGTCCGGCGCCGCCGCCGGGATGTGCGACCTGGCGATGAACGCCCAGGGCGTGATCGTCGAACGGCGGCTGGGCCGTTCGGTCATGTCCGGCCTGCACGGCATGTGGAGCGTCGGCAACCTCTGCGGCGCGGGCGTCGGGGCGGTGGCCGCGCAGACGGGCCTGGACGCCCGTGCGCATCTCCTCCTCGTGGCGGTGTCGCTGGTCGCCGCGGGCACCGCGGCGAGCCGTGCACTCCTCGACGACGGTCCCGCGCCGGACGAGAAGCCGCCGTCGCGATTCACGGTGCCGCCGAGGGCCGTCCTGCTGATCGGCCTGATCGGCTTCTTCGCCACCTTCGCGGAGCGGGCCAGCGGCCAGTGGGCGGCGATCTACCTCACGGACGTCGCCGGGGCCGGAGCGGGCGTCGCCGCGGCCGGCTACGTCGTGTTCACCGCGTGCATGGTCGCGATGCGGCTCGGCGGAGACTTCGTCGTGCGCAGGATCGGGCCGGTCGCGACCGTGCGCGCCGGGGCCGTCACCGCCGTACTCGGCGGCGTGATCGTGGTCGCCTTCCGCACACCGGTGCCGGTGATCGCGGGGTTCGCGTTGTTCGGCGCCGGCGTGGCCGTCGTCGTGCCACTGGTGTTCGCGGCGGCGGGCCAGGTCGCCCGGACACCCGCCGAGGGCGTCGCGGGGGTCGCGACGATCACCTGGATGTCGGGGCTCGTGGCTCCTCCCGTCACCGGCTGGCTCGCCGGGACGTTCGCCTTCCCGTTCGCGTTCGCCCTGGTGACTTGCCTGGTCGCGGCGATGATCTGGCCGGCGCGCGCCCTGCGGCCGCGTACGACGACCGCCGCCCGCGTCCCCGTCGGCGCGGCGTGCGCGGACTGACGGGGTCAGATGCCCCCGGCGGTCAGCGGGGACATGAGGCGGCGGGCGGCCTCGGTGATCGACCCCGACAGCGATGGGTAGACGGCGAAGGTGTGGGCGATCTGGTCCACGGTCAGGCGGTGCTGGACGGCCAGCGACACGGCCAGGATCAGCTCCGAGGCCCGCGGGGCGACCACGACGCCGCCGAGCACGATGCCGGTGTTCGGACGGCAGAACAGCTTCACGAAACCGTCGTTGAAGCCCTGCATCTTGGCCCGGGCGTTGGTGGCGAGCGGCAGCTTGACGACGTTCGCCTCGATCTCGCCCGCCTCGATCTGCCGCTGCGACACGCCCACGGCGGCGATCTCCGGGTCGGTGAAGATGTTGGCGGCGACCGTCGCCAGCCGGATCGGCTGCACGGCCTCGCCGAGCGCGTGCCAGACCGCGATCCTGCCCTGCATGGCGGCGACCGAGGCGAGCATCAGGACGCCGGTGCAGTCTCCCGCGGCGTACACGCCGGGCGCGGAGGTCCGCGACACCTTGTCGACCTCGATGAAGCCGTTGCGGTCGAGCCGCACGCCGTTGTCCTCGAGCCCGAGCCCGGAGGTGTTGGGGACCATGCCGACGGTCATGAGGCAGTGGCTGCCCTCGGCGGTGCGGCCGTCCTCCAGCGTCACGACGACGCCGTGCTCGGTGCGCTTCACGGAGGCGGCACGCGAGCGGCCCATGACGTTCATGCCGCGCCGCCGGTAGACCTCCTCCAGCACCTCGGCCGCGTCGGCGTCCTCGTTGGGCATCATCCGGTCCCGCGAGGAGACCAGTGTGACCTGCGACCCGAGCGACCGGTAGGCGCCGGCGAACTCGGCGCCGGTGACGCCGGAGCCGACCACGATCAGGTGCTCGGGCAGCTCCTCCAGGTCGTACAGCTGCCGCCAGCTGAGGATGCGCTCGCCGTCGGGCTCGGCTCCGGGCAGCACACGGGGGTGGGCGCCGGTCGCCACGATGACCACGTCGGCCCGGATCGTACGGTCCCCCGCGCGCACCACCTGGGGATCGACCAGCCGGCCCCGGGCGCGGATGACCTCCACGCCCTCGGCGGCCAGCCGGGCGGCGATGTCGTTCGACTGCGCCAGCGCGAGTTCCTTGACGCGCTTGTTCACGTCGATCATGTCCACGGCCACCCCGCCGGCGTCGCCGTCGGGGCCGCCGTCGAAGCGGACCCCGAGGGACGAGGCGTCGAGAAGCGCCTGCTTACGGGCGGAGGAGGCGATCAGGGTCTTGGACGGCACGCAGTCGGTCAGCACGCACGCCCCGCCGGGACCCTCCTCCTCCACGACGGTGACCTGAGCGCCCAGTTGCGCGGCGACCAGGGCCGCCTCGTATCCGCCGGGGCCGCCACCGATGATCACGATCCTTGTCACAAGCTCCATTGTCACGCATCCTGGCTTCGTATTCCCGGCGAGGGGCGCGTAACGGGCCGACTACGCGGTTTTCTCTCGCCACACCCCGTGCGCGCTACCCGTCCAACTTCCGGGATCTTGGTTTAGGCTTGTGTGCCGTGCCTGTTTACGCGGCCTACGGCAGCAACATGGACCCCAAGCAGATGGCGGAGTGGGCGCCCCACTCGCCCATGCGAGGAACGGGCTGGCTCCCGGGCTGGCGGCTCACCTTCGGCGGCGAGGACGTCAGCTGGGAGGGCGCTCTCGCCACGATAGTCGAGGACGCCGACGAACAGGTATTCGTCGTCCTGTACGACGTGCCGGAGTGGGACGAGGCGTCCCTCGACCGCTGGATGGGCACCGACCTCGGCCTCTACCGCAAGGTCCGGCTCCGCGTCGCGACGCTGGAGGGCGACGTGCTCGCCTGGTCGTACGTGCTGGACTCCTACGAGGGCGGGCTGCCGTCGGCGCGATACATCGGCATCCTGGCCGAGTCCGCGGAGAAGGCGGGCGCGCCCGACGACTACGTCACGTGGCTGCGCACCCGGCCGTGTAAGAAGCTCGGCGACTGACACGCCCCCGGCACTTATCTGCCGGGTTCATGCGCTTCTGTACCCTCAGCAAAGTGACCCCATATGACCTGGCGGCCGAGGCCGCGACCACGCTGAGGAACCTCACCGGCATCTCTTCCTTCGACGTCGCCCTCGTCATGGGCTCGGGCTGGGTCCCGGCCGCGGACGCGATCGGTGAGACGGTCGCCGAACTCGCGGTGACGAAACTGCCCGGGTTCTCCCCGCCCGCGGTCGCCGGTCACGCGGGCACGGTGCGGGCGGTGCGCACCTCCGCCGGGCTCAACGCCCTGATCTTCCTCGGGCGTACGCACCTCTACGAGGGCCGCGGGGTGGAGCCGGTGGTCCACGGGGTGCGCACGGCCGTCGCGGCCGGGGTGCGCACGGTCGTGCTGACCAACGCGGCGGGCGGGCTGCGCCCGGAGACCCAGAAGGTGGGCGACCCGGTCCTGATCGGCGACCACATCAACCTCACCGGCGACAACCCGATCACCGGCGCGACGTTCATCGACCTCACCGAGGTGTACTCGAAGCGCCTGCGCGACCTCGCCCGCGCGGTGGACCCCACGCTGGCCGAGGGGGTGTACGTCGCCTTCCGCGGCCCGACGTACGAAACGCCCGCGGAGATCCGCATGCTGCGCACGCTCGGCGGCGACCTGGTGGGCATGTCCACCGTGCTGGAGGCGATCGCCGCCCGGGAGGCCGGGGCCGAGGTGCTCGGGATCTCCCTGGTCACCAACCCCGGCGCGGGCCTGGTGGGCGAGCCGCTCAACCACGAGGAGGTCCTGGAGGTCGGCCGGGCCACGGCCGCCCGCATGGGCGTCCTGCTCGCCCAGGTCGTCGACAAGCTGTAGGGGGCACCCATGACCGATCTCGTACGGCTCGCCGAAGAGTGGCGTGACCAGGATCCCGATCCCGAGACGCGGGCGGAGCTCGACGCGGTCCTGGAGCGGGACGATCTCGCTGCGCTGGAGGACCGCTTCGGCGCCAAGCTGGAGTTCGGCACGGCGGGTCTGCGCGGCGCGCTGGGGGCCGGGCCGAACCGGATGAACCGGGTCACGGTGATGCGGGCGGCCGCCGGGCTGGCCCGTGTGCTCGGCCCCGGACGCCACGTGGTGATCGGCTACGACGGGCGGCACAGGTCCGACGTGTTCGCCGCCGACACGGCCCGCGTGCTGACCGGGGCGGGCCTGCGGGCCTCGGTCATGGCCGCCAGATGGCCCACCCCGGTCCTGGCGTTCGCCGTGCGCCACCTGGGCGCGGACGCGGGCGTAATGGTCACCGCCTCGCACAACCCGCCGCAGGACAACGGCTACAAGGTCTACTGGGGCGACGGCGCTCAGATCGTGCCGCCGATCGACGAGGAGATTTCCGCCGCCATCGACGCGGTCGGCCGGGTGGACGCGCTGCCGCTGGGCGAGGACTGGCGGACCCTCGACCACGACGACATCGTCGTGCCGTACCTGCGGGCCCTGGCCGCGCTCCCGATCGGCGACGCCCGCGACATCGCGGTCGCGTACACGCCGCTGCACGGCGTCGGCGGCACGACCGTCTCCGAGGCGTTCCGCGCGGCGGGTTTCGAGGTGCCGGTCATGGTGAGCCGGCAGGCGATGCCCGACCCCGGCTTTCCCACCGTGGCGTTCCCCAACCCGGAGGAGCCGGGCGCCATGGACCTCGCGCTCGAACTCGCCGCCGCGACCCGCGCCGACCTCGTGATCGCCAACGACCCCGACGCGGACCGGTGCGCGGTCGGCGTCCCGCTGCCCGGCGGCGGCTACCGCATGCTCACCGGCGACGAGGTGGGCGGCCTGCTGGCCGAGCACGTGCTGCGGCACACCTCGGGGGACGACCGGCTGGTCGCGACCTCGATCGTGTCGTCGTCGCTGCTCGCCAGGATCGCCGCCGCGCACGGCGTGCGGCACGCCGAGACCCTGACCGGATTCAAATGGATCATGAAGTCGGGTCCCGGGCTGGTCTTCGGCTACGAGGAGGCGCTGGGCTACAGCGTCGGGTCGGACACCGGCCTGCCGGTTCACGACAAGGACGGCGTGGGGGCCGCCCTCGTCGTCGCCGGGATGGCCGCCGCCGCCAAGCGGGACGGCGGGTCGCTGCTCGACCTGCTGGACGACCAGGCCCGCCGGTACGGCCTGCACGCGACGGCCCAGCTGTCGGTCCGCGTCGAGGACCTGTCGCTGATCGCGCAGGCCATGGAGCGCCTGCGCACGCGGCCGCCGGTGCAGCTGGCCGGACGGGTCGTGGAGTCCGCCGAGGACCTGTCCCGGGGGGTGGCGGGGCTGCCGCCGACCGAGGGCCTGCGCTACCGCCTGGCCGGCGACGCCCGGGTCGTCGTCCGGCCCAGCGGCACCGAACCCAAGCTCAAGTGCTACCTGGAGGTCGTCGTACCGGTCGAGGGCGACGACGTCCCGCCTGCCCGGGCGAGGGCCGCGCAGGACCTGGAGGCCCTGAAGAAGGACCTCTCCGTCGCCCTCGGTCTTTGAGCTACTTGCAGACGGTGTCGCGGGCCGGCCGCTCGCCGGTGACCAGGAACGTGGTGACGGCTGCGTCACCGCAGGCGTTGCCGTTGACCAGGTAGGACCCGTGCCCGCCCGAGTCCACGGCGACCATGCGCGCCCGGCTCCCGAAGGCCTCGCGCATGCGCAGGGCGCCGCTGTACGGCGTCGCCGGGTCGCGCAGGTTCTGCACGAGCAGGACGTTGGACGGCCCCTTCGCCGTGACCCGCACCGGCGCCTCGGCCGGCCGGTAGGGCCAGTAGGCGCAGGGGCCGATGTTGACCGGCATGCCGGCGGTCAGCGGGTGGGCCGCCCGGTCCCGGGCCACCAGCCGCCGGTGCAGGTCGAGCGAGCTCGGCCACTCGACGTCGTTGCAGAGGGTCGCGGCCGCCGAGGCCGCGGCGTTCTGCATCGCCTCGTCCGGCGGGGTGGAGGGCGCCGGGAGAGGCCCGGGGCCGAGCGCCGCCCGCATGAGCCCGGCCAAGCCGGGGAACCCGGTGTCGGAATACAGCGCGTTCAGCATGGTCTCGCGCAGGACCGCGCCGTCGAGCCGCGGCGGATCGGCTCCCGGCCACTCGATCGGCTCGCGGTCCAGGCGCTCGGCGAGGTCCAGGAAGGTGCGGCGGACCGCCGCGGCGTCCGCGCCCAGGCCGAACTCGTCGTCGCGCGCGGCGGCCCAGGCCGCGAAGTCGGGGAAGCGGTCGTCGACGCCCACCGAGTAGTTGGCCAGCCAGGCGCGGGCCACCTTCCGCGGGTCGGGATCGTCGTTGCTGTCCAGGATCACCCTGTCTGTCCGGCCGGGGAACATCGTGGCGTAGACGGCTCCGGCGTACGTGCCGTAGGAGACGCCCCAGTAGGACAGCCGCCGCTCGCCGAGGGCCCGGCGGACGGCGTCGATGTCCCTGGCCTCGGTGCGCGTGCTGATGCTGCGCAGCACGGAGTCGCCGTTGCGGGCGCAGGCCTCGGCGATCCTGCGTGACCACGCGGCGTTCCGCTCGATGTCCCCGTCGGCGGACGGGTAGGGCTTGAGCAGGGTGGGCGCCAGGTCGTCGTGCGCGAGCCCGCAGGAGACGGGCGAGCTCCGGCCGACGCCCCGCGGGTCGAAGCCGACCAGGTCGTAGCGGTCGAGCACGGCGCCCGGCAGGCGCTTCACCATCGCGCTCGGCCTGCTCAGGCCCGGGCTGCCCGGTCCTCCCGGGATGAGCAGCAGCACGACCCTGCGCAGTCCCGGCCGCGCCGTACGGATCCGGGAGACGGCCAGGGAGACCGTTTCCCCGCCCGGCCTGCCGTACGTGAGAGGGACCTGGATCGTCGCGCACTCCTGGCGGGGGTCCAGCCCGGCGGCGGTGCCGCAGGAGGTCCACGCCGGGGCGGCGTGGGCGGCGGCCGGGGCCCCGGCCGCGACGAGGGCGGTGGTCAGGGAGATCACGGCGGCTGCCGATGCGAAGCGGTTCATGATTGCGGCCTTCAGGTGCGTCGGGGAAGTTCGAGCGTGTCGGGGGGAGGAGGGTCTACTGACGGGCGCCGATGGTCTCGGCCGGGCGGGCGCGCAGGGCGAGACGCGCGGGGAGGCTCGTGGCGACCAGGGCGAGCGCGGCCACGGCGGCGATCACCAGCGCGTAGCCGGCCGGAGGGACGTACGGCAGGGCCGACCCGGTCATCCCCCTGCCGAAGGCCGACAGCGTGACGAACGCGATGCCGGTCCCGGCGAGCACGGAGACGACCAGCGCGGTCAGGGTCTCCAGCCGGAGCATGCGCAGCACCTGCCGCCGGGTCGCGCCGACCAGGCGGAGCAGGGCCAGCTCCCGCGACCGGTCCGTGGTGGACATGGCCAGCGTGTTGACCACGGCGATCGCGCTGAACGCGATGATCAGGCCCATGGCCACGTAATTGACCTCGGCGTTCGGGGTCTGGGTCCCGGTCCCCTCCGTCGGCGACACCACCGGCGCCACGGCGGCCAGGGCCGCGCGCGGGACCGCGGGGGCCTCGACGAGCAGGGCGCCCGAGGGATCGTCGACATGATCCGCGACCAGCGCGTACGGCAGGGTCAGGTCGCCGAACCCCAGGCCGCGGGAGTAGATGGCCACCACCTTCAGCTCCGCCGGGGTGCCGTCGCCCAGGGTGAACCTGATCGACTCGCCGACCGACAGCCCGAGCCTGGAGGCGGCCGACTCGCTCAGCGCGGCCGACCGGGCGCCGAACCCGTCGAGCGAGCCGGAGACGACCCCGAGGTCCACGGCCTGCCCGAGCGGCCGCTCGCCGCCGTCGACGCCCTGCGCGCCGTACTTGTCCAGCCCGACGCGCACGGAGGTGCGCACCACCGAGGTGACGGCCTGCACGCCCGGCACGCGGCGCACCGCCTCGGCCGTCGCGCCGCTCATGACGTAGTCGGCGTGGGTGCCGGCGGCGGCCTGCGCGGCCGACGCGTGCCCCATCGTGGTCTGGCTGAACAGGATGGTGCAGGTCATGGCCACCAGAAGGGTCAGCGGCGCCATCACGGAGGCCATCCGTCCCGGGCCCGTCCGCAGGTTGCCCGCCGCCAGGTATCCGGCGCGGGAGGCGCGCAGCGCGACGCCGAGCAGGGCGGTCGCAACGCGGGCGAGCACCGGCCCGAGCAGGGTGACGGCCGTCGTCCAGACGAGCGCGGTCAGCATCGTCACGGGGCTCGACGCCGCCTCGGTCTCGAGTCCCGACAGCACCAGCGTCAGCGCGATTCCACCGGCGACGCACAGGACGCCCGCGATCGACCGGCCGAGGGGCAGGCGGCCTCCGCCCATGGCGGCCTCGCCGAGCGCCTCGACCGGGCGGATCCGCGCGGTGCGGCGGACCGACAGACGGGTCGCGGCCCAGGCCGCCACCACGGCGGCCAGCAGGGCGGCCGCCGCCGGGAAGGGGCTGACCACCAGGCGCAGGTTCGCCGGCATGGCGCCCAGCTCGACGAACCGGCCGCGCAGCCAGAACCCGAGGCCGATGCCGGCCGCCGATCCGACGACGCCTGCGACCAGGCCGACCAGCAGCGCCTCGCCGCCCAGCAGCCGGCGCACCTGCCCGGGCGTGGCGGCGACCGCGCGGAGGAGGGCGATCTCACGCCGCCGCTGCTGGACCGCGAGGGCGGAGGTGCCGGTCACGACGAGGATCGCCACCAGCAGGGACGTGCCGCCCAGCGCGCCGCCCAGGCTGATCAGCCGCACCCGCGCCTGCTCCGCGTCGAGGAACTCCACGGTGCCGCGCTCGTCCCCGGTGT
Organism: Microbispora sp. NPDC004025; assembly: GCF_053604425.1. NCBI lineage: Bacteria > Bacillati > Actinomycetota > Actinomycetes > Streptosporangiales > Streptosporangiaceae > Microbispora > Microbispora sp. NPDC004025. Next base: position 370,861 of record NZ_JBSGHN010000003.1, read on the forward strand.
AGGCCACCAGACGATCGGTCAGCACCGGCGAGACGTCCACGCGGGGAAATACGCCGATCGCGGTCACCAGGCCCGGGCGCCCGGCCAGCCGGCGGGCCTCGGCCGTCGAGAAGAACACCGTGTCCTGGCTCGGCAGGGCCTGCGCGGTGACCCCCACGACCCGGTAGGCCTTCCCCCGGACGTCGAGAGCGGCGCCCACGGACAGGCCGGAGCGGGCGTCCACGACCACCTCGCCGTCACCGCGCGGCGGGCGGCCCCGCCCGACGGTGAACGGCGTGAGCCCCGCCGACTCCCATCCGTGCCCGAGAGCGTGCCCGTTCAGGGGGAACGTCACCTCGGTCAGCACCTCGGAGACGCCCGGCAGGCCGCGCAGCCTCGCGGCCGTCGCCTCGGGGATCCAGACCCGCTCCGACAGCGGCTTGGCCTTCGTCTTGACCTTCCCGGAGGACTTGGCCACGGTCTCGTGGACGTTCTGGTCGCCCGCGACGATCAGCGGCGCGCCCGCGTAGCGCTCCGGCGCGATCCCGCCCCGCAGGCCGGTCTCCAGCAGCATCAGGCACGCGCAGACCAGCGCGGCGGCGCACATCAGCGCCACGAACGCCCCCGCGAACGCCGCCCCGCGGTGCCGCAGGGTCTTCAGTGCGAGTCCCGTGATCATGCCGCGTACGCCCCCATCCTGGTCATGCGGTCGGCGACCTTCTCCGCGCTCGGCCCGGCCATCGCGTCCACGATCCGGCCGTCGGCGAGGAACAGCACGGTGTCGGCGTAGGAGGCGGCCACGGGGTCGTGGGTCACCATCACCACGGTCTGGCCGAGGCCGTCCACCACCTCCCGCAGCAGCCGGAGCACGTCACGGGCCGTCATCGTGTCGAGCGCGCCGGTCGGCTCGTCGCCGAAGACCACCTGCGGCCGGGTCACCAGCGCCCTGGCGATGGCGACCCGCTGCTGCTGCCCGCCGGACAGCTGGGCGGGGCGGTGCCCGAGCCGGCCCGTCAGCCCCACCCGGCCGACGATCTCGTCGAGCCACGCCCGGTCGGCCCGCGCCCCGGCCAGCCGCATCGGCAGCGTGATGTTCTCCAGCACGGTCAGGGACGAGACCAGGTTGAACGCCTGGAACACGAAGCCGATCCGCTGCCTGCGCAGCTCCGTCAGCCGGGTCTCGTCCATGCCGGACAGCTCCGTGCCGCCCAGCCGAACCGAGCCGGAAGAGGGCGTGTCCAGCCCCGCCGCGCAGTGCAGGAACGTGCTCTTGCCCGATCCCGACGGTCCCATCACCGCGGTGAAGCTCCCGCCCGGGATGTTCACCGAGACCTCACGCAGGGCGGCCACCGCGCCCTGTCCCTTTCCGTACACCTTGCTCACCGCGTCAAGGCGGAGCACCTCTGTCATGTGCTCAAGCCTGGTGATCAGCGGCGTCGCTTCCCAGAGACGGCCTCACCACGTGACCATGACCTCGTCATGATCCGGACACTGGTAGACATATCCGCGTGATTCGCGTACTCCTTGCCGAGGACCAGCACGTCATCAGGAGCGCCCTGGCGGCCCTGCTCGGGCTGGAGGAGGACCTGGAAGTCGTCGCGACCGTGGAGTCCGGAGAGGCCGCCCTGGCCGCCGCGCTGGTCCACCGCCCCGACGTCGCCGTCCTCGACATCGACATGCCCGGCAGACTGGACGGCCTGGCGGCCGCGGCCGAGCTCCGCACGCGCCTGCCCGCCTGCCGCGCCCTGATGCTGACCGCGTACGGCAAGCCGGGGCACCTGCGCCGCGCCCTCGGCGCCGGTGTCGCCGGCTACGTGCTGAAGACGGCGCCGCCGGACGAACTCGTGGTCGCCATCCGCAAGGTCGCGGCCGGCGAGCGGGTGCTCGACCCCTCGCTCGCGGTCACCGCCTGGGACCTGTCGGACAACCCGCTCACCCCGCGTGAGGCGGACGTGCTCCGTCTGGCGGCCTCCGGCGCGGACGCCGCGGACATCGCCGCGCGGCTCCACCTGGCCGCGGGCACCGTGCGCAACTACCTCACCGGGATCGTCACCAAGCTCAACGCCCGCAACCGGACCGACGCCGTGCGCATCGCCACCGAGGCCGGCTGGATCTAGTGCCGCGCGGGCAGCTGGGCGGGATGCGGCACGCAGGCGTCGAGCGTGAACCGGTCGCCGTCGACGCGCGAGGTCAGCCGGCCGTCCAGGGCGGCGAGGCGGGTGGTCAGGTTGCCGATGCCGGACGACCCCCGCCGCCTCTCCCCCGGCCTGACGCCGTCGTTGCGCACCCGCAGCCGCAGCCCGCTCTCGTCGGCGCGCATCGTGATCGCGCAGTGACGGGCCTCGCTGTGCCTGAGCACGTTCGTCACGGCCTCCCTGAGCACGGTGCCCAGCACGGTCTCGACCTCGGCGGGCAGGTCCGGCTCGACCGGCTCCACGGTCACCCGGATCCCGGCCGCCGACAGCACCGTGCGCGCCGACTCCACCTCCGCCGCGAGGGACAGCTCCCGCTGCTCGCCCGAGACGGACCGCAGGTCCGCCCGCGCCCCCTCCGCCATGGCGACGATCTCCTCGATCCGCTCCCGGGGGCTCGGCAGGCGGCGGGCCAGCTCACACGTGAGGAGAATCGCGGCCAGGGAGTGCCCCAGCAGGTCGTGCAGGTCACGGGCGGCGCGCAGACGCTCCTCGACGATCGCGGAGCGGGCCAGGCTCTCCCTCGCGGCCTGGAGCTCCTTCACGATCTGGGCCAGGCGGAGCAGGGCGTAGACCACGAGCCCGGTGACGAGCGCGCTGATCGTGCTGTTGGCGAGGACGGGGGCCGGCAGGCCGAACAGCATCCCGGCCCCGGCGACGCTCGCCACGATCGCCGCGGCCGCCGGCCACGCGGCGCGCCAGGGGAAGGCGAGCAGGACCGGCCCGGCGAGGAAGCCCGCCACGCCGAGCCACACGGGCCCGAACACCGGGATGGGCGCGTACGTGAGCACCGCCATCACCCCGAGCGCCACCATGTGACGCCCGTTGACGGAGCGGAGCTGCATGACGACGATCACGGCGAGGCACGCCGCGGCCGGCAGCACGAGGGCGCCGGGGAGCTGGAGGAGTGCCTTGACGCTGAAGCCCACCAGGACGGCCGCGAGCACCGCGACCGACACCACGTACGACGCGTCGTACGCGGGCTCCGGCGGCAGCCACCACCACCGTCCCGCCCGGCTCTGCCCCAGACCGGTGCCGATGCCCGTCTCGCCGGACGCCGTCCGCTCGGACGGGCCGCGGGGAAGGGTGGCCTCCACCACGAAGTGCCCGGCGGGGGTCAGGCCGGTGACGAGGGCGCCGCCCGCCTCCTCCAGCCGGAGGCCGTCGAAGTCCGCGCCCTCGGCGGTGCGGTGGCCGTCGTCGACGACGCGCAGCCGCACCCTGCCTCCCTGCGCGTCCGCCTGCTCGCCCGTCTCGATGACGCACAGCCGGGCGGTGCCCCGCCGTACGACGTCGGTGACGGCCTCGCGCAGCACGCCCGCGAGCAGCGCCCCGCCGGGGCCGAGGGGTTCGGTGTGGCCGCCGCGCACCTCGACGGCGATTCCCGCGGCGTCGAGCATCGCCCGCGCCGTGACCAGCTCGGGAGCGAGGGAGGTCGCGCGGTAGTCCGCGGAGGCGGCGCGGGCGTCGGTCAGCGCCGCACGCGCGGTGGCGGTCACCGAGGCCAGCACCTCGGCCGCGTCGCGCGGTTCCGCGAGCGCGCGGCGACCGCCCTCGACGATCACCTCGAGGCTCCGCCCGAGGCCGTCGTTGAGCTCGGCGGCGAGGCGCAGCCGCTCGGCTGCCACGGCCGCGGCGGCCAGCGAGAGCCGGGCGGCGTGCATCTCGCCCGCGCGCTCCACGAGCCGGGTGAGGCCGAAGACGACCAGCGAGACCAGCACCATGGTGATCGTCGCGTCGGCCGTCGCCCCGCCCCGGGAGGCGTCGATCAGCGCCGCGCTCACCACCACGAGCGGCGCGAGCACGCGCGCGATATCACGATGGGTACTGGTCAGCAGCAGCGAACCGGCCAGGAAGCCGAGGATCCCGGTGGAGACCCCGCCGGCGACGCTCGCCGCGTAGACGAGGACGGCCTGCGCGGCGAGCAGCCACCACGTCCTGACCTTCAGCAGGTAGAGGACCTGCACGCCGAACACCGCCAGCGCGATCGGCGCACCGGCGACCACATAGACGCTCGCGAGGGCGGCGAGCACAACGACGACGATCACTCGCGCCAGACGCACGCGGACCCCTTCGGCAGACGGTGACCACTCCGGAGCCGCCGGTCCCTCTCCGTGGTCAGGAGACGACGAAGGCGGCCGCGACCAGGGCGAGCGCGGCGGCGACGGCCGCCAGGGCGGACGGAGACCAGGTGACGCGGGTCTCGCCGGAGGAGTTCTCCCTGCGGGACCGGCTCATCTCGGTGAGCTGGCCGGCCACCCAGTCGGCGTGGGTGCGGGCGCCGACGGCCTCGGCCACCGCCCGTTCGGCCCGGTTCGCCGACTTGGCCGCCTTGGCGGCCCGCCCGGCGGCCCTGGCCCGCTCACGGGCCGTCGCCTGGGGCGTCCAGCAGCGTACGGTGGTGTCCCCGGACTCGATCACGATGGCGCTTGCCACGGACACGTCGTCCACGCCGGTCCAGGGGACGTAGGCGTTCCGCAGCACGTTGCGCACGCGGACGCCGCCCTCCTCGGCCACGATGGCGGGGCGCAGCGCCATCACGAAGACCAGCGCCGTGATGACGCCCAGCACCGCGCCGGCGATCAGCGCGCTGGGGATGCTCCCGTGGGCGACCAGGTCCCACACGTTCCAGGCGGCGAACAGCATCCAGGCCCAGCCGCAGACCCAGGCCAGCTTGGACCGGTACACCTGAGGTTTCATGCGCGCCACTTCATCTGCGCGTACCCGGGCTTGATGACGCCGTTGATCAGCGCGAGCCGTTCGTCGAACGGGATGAAGGCCGACTTCATCGCGTTGACCGTGAACCACTGCAGGTCGTCCCAGTCGTAGCTGAACGCGTCCACCAGCCTGGCGAACTCCTGCGACACGCTCGTCCCGCTCATCAGCCGGTTGTCGGTGTTGACCGTCACCCGGAAGTAGAGGCGGCGCAGCAGGCCGATCGGATGCTCGGCGATCGACGGGGCGGCCCCAGTCTGCAGGTTCGACGTCGGGCACATCTCCAGCGGTATCCGCTTGTCGCGGACGTACGCCGCCAGCCTGCCGAGCTTGGCCTCGCCGTCGTCCGACACCGTGATGTCGTCGATGATCCGCACGCCGTGGCCCAGGCGGTCGGCGCCGCACCACTGGATGGCCTGCCAGATCGACGGCAGCCCGAACCCCTCACCCGCGTGGATCGTGAAGTGGGCGTTCTCCCGCTGGAGGTACTCGAACGCGTCCAGGTGCCGGGTGGGCGGGTAACCGGCCTCGGCGCCGGCGATGTCGAACCCCACCACGCCGAGGTCCCGGTAGCGTACGGCGAGCTCGGCGATCTCCATCGAGCGGGCCTGGTGGCGCATGGCCGTCAGCAGCGTGCCCACCCTGATCCGCGGCCGGCCGTCCGGCCCGGCCGAGCCGAGCCGGAAGCCCTCCAGCACGGCCTCGACGACCTGGTCCAGCGACAGGCCCAGGGAGGTGTGCTGCTCCGGCGCGTACCGCACCTCGGCGTACATCACGCCGTCGTCCGCCAGGTCCTCGGCACACTCCGCGGCCACCCTGACCAGCGCCTCGCGCGTCTGCATCACCCCGACGGTGTGCGAGAACGTCTCCAGGTAGCGCTCCAGCGAACCCGAGTCCGCGGCGTCCCTGAACCAGACCGCCAGCTCACCGGGGTCGTACGTGGGCAGGGTGTGGCCGCATTCGCGGGCGAGGTCGACGATCGTCCCGGGGCGCAGCCCGCCGTCGAGATGGTCGTGCAGGAGCACCTTGGGCGCCCTGCGAATCTCCTCCAAATCGGGCAGCTTACTCATGCCACCCTCCTCCCCACGGTCGTCCGTCCGGCAATCCTAGCCAGGGACCGAGCGGCTTCGGATCGCCGAGACCTGCCGATTCTCACTCCTCGCGATTGGCGGTATCCGGGGAGAACGCGGGCAGGCAGACGGCCACGTACTCCGCACCGGACGGCCCGGAGCTGTAGCGGATCTTCTCGCCGGGCTCGCTGACGAACGCCTGGCCCGCCTCGACCACGGTCGTGCCGCCCTCGTGCTCCACGACGACCGACCCCTTGAGCACGAGCGTGTACTCGGCGAACTCCGGGGTCTGCGCGGGCTCCTCCCAGCCGGGCGGGGCCACCATGTGCGCGATGGAGACCTGCTCGTCGCCGCTGTTGACGCGGCCGACGTACTCGTCAATGACCTTGCCGCCCGGCACCGGGATGCGGGTGGGGCCGTCGATCCTCCTGACCATGCCGACCAGTCTGTCAGTTCACCAGGAATCACGTCATATGGGCATATCCGCACTGCGCGTCACCGGCGCTGAGCCACGGGCGGGGGGCCGGGGCGCTACCGTCGGATGGCCGTCAAGGGAAAGGTGCCCATGAAGCCCGTAGCCCTCTCCGCCCTGCCCGTCCGCCGCCTCGGCCTCGCGGACCTGCCCCACTGCCTCGACCTGGCGCAGGACCGCTCCTGGCCGAGGGAGGAGCGCAAGTGGCGGCTCCTGCTGGAGAACGGCGAGGGCTTCGGCATCGACGCCCCTGACGGCGGCGGACTGGCGGGGACGGTCGTCCTCACCCGCTACGGCAGGACGGCGGCCGCGGTCGGCATGATGCTGGTGGCCTCCCGCCACGGCGGGCGAGGGCTGGGACGCCGTCTCCTGGAGCACGTCCTGGCGGAGGCCGGCGACGCGACCCTGTTCCTGTGCGCGACGGAGTACGGCCGGCCCCTGTACGAGAAGCTGGGCTTCGAGACGGTCGGCGTGATCGAGGCCCGGGTCGGCCACTTCGACGCCGGCGACGACCCCTACGGCGGACCGTACGGCGCGGGTCCCGGGCGGGGCGCCTCACGGCTCGCCGAGCCCGGGCGGGACCTGGCCGCGCTGTGCGCCCTCGACATCGAGGTCTTCGGGGCCGACCGCTCGCGGCTGCTGACCCGCCTGTTCGCCTTCGCCGAGCAGGTCCGGGCGGTCGAGCGGGACGGTGAGATCACCGGCTACGGGGCGGCCTGGCGGAGCGCCGGCAGATTGTTCGTCGGGCCCGTCGTCGCGGAGGACGACGAGACCGCCCGCGTCCTCATCACCGATCTGGCCCGGGGGGCGGACGCCCGGATCAGGATCGACCTCGACCACCGCCGCCAGGCGTTGGTCTCGTGGATCGCCGGACGCGGCGTGCCGCAGTCCTCCACGACGTCGTTCATGGTCCACGGCGGGCGCGCGCTCCCCGGGGACCGGTCCCGTCTCGTCGCCTCGTTCATGTCGGCGCTCGGCTGAGCGGACACAGGCGTGCGGCGGCCTCCCGGTGCCGGCCCACCACTGGCTCCGGCAGCCCTGCGGACAGCGGAAAGGGGCGCCCCGCTGACCGGGACGCCCCTCCGAACCGGCAGATGGTCAGACCATCTCCAGCACCGGTTCCTCCCGTGCCTCGACCGGCTGCCGCCTGAACCGGAGCCCGGTGAGGGCGACGGCCAGGCCGACAAGGGCGAACCCGGCCGAGACCACGATCGCGGCACGGAATCGGGCGATCGGGTCGCCGCCGTCCGCCCCCGCGGTCAGGACGGCGGTGACGATCGCCAGCACCACTGCTCCGCCGACCTGGCCGGAGGTGTTCAGCAGACCCGAGGCGAGCCCCTGCTCCTCGTCGCCGACCCCCGCGGTCGCCTGGATGTTGAGCGAGGGGAACGACAGCGCGAAGGCGACGCCCAGCAGGGCCATGCCCGGCAGCACCATCGTGAGCAGGCCGGGGTGGAGGTCCACCCGCAGGAACACCGCGTACCCCGCGAGCAGCGCCACCGAGCCCACCACGATCAGGCGCGCGGTGCCGAAGCGGTCGGCGAACCCGCCCATCTTGGTCGAGCTGATCGCGACCAGCAGCCCGGACGGCAGGAACGCGAGGGCGGTCTCCAAGGCGCTCCAGCCCAGCAGGTTCTGGAAGTACTGCATCGCCACGAACTGGAAGCCGACGTACGACCCGAACAGGATGACCAGGCCGATGTTGGCCCGGACGAGCGGCGCGGAGCGCAGGATGCCGAGCCGGACCAGCGGGTGCCGAACCCGGCGCTCCAGCCAGACGAACAGTCCGATGAGGGCGGCGGCCGCGGCGAGCGACAGCACCGTGCGCGCCACGCTCACCTTGGGCGCCTCCACCACGGCGAAGACCATGAGCAGCATGGCCGCCGTGATGGTCACGGCGCCGAGGAGGTCGTGGCCGCCCTCGCCGCGCTCCTCGCCCCGGTCGAGCAGCCGCGCCCCGGCCACCAGAGCGATGATCGCGACAGGCACCGGCATGAAGAACGTCCAGCGCCAGCCGATCTCGGTGAGCAGGCCGGACAGGACCAGCCCGAGCGAGAATCCGCTGGCGCCGCAGGCGGTGAAGATGCTCAGGGCCCGGTTGCGGGCGGGGCCCTCGGCGAAGGTCGTGGTGATGATGGACAGCGCGGCGGGCGCGGTGAACGCGGCGCTGACGCCCTTGACGAAGCGGGCCGCGATCAGCAGCGTCCCGTCGCTCATCAGCCCGCCGAGCAGCGAGGCGACCGCGAAGACGGCCAGGGCGGCCAGGAACACCCGGCGGCGCCCGAGCAGGTCGGCGGTCCGGCCCCCGAGCAGCAGCAGACCGCCGTACCCCAGCACGTAGCCGCTCACCACCCACTGGAGTGACGAGGTGGACATCCCGAGATCAGCCTGGATGGACGGGAGCGCCACCCCGACCATCGACACGTCGAGGGCGTCGAGGAACACGACGGCGCAGAGGACGGTGAGGGCACCCCACAGGCGGGCCCCCCAGCGCTCGTCCTGAGTGGAGGAAGTCATGGCAAGGAAAGTTACATGCACATGCATTCAATGCACAAGCAATTAATGCGTTTGCATCTATTGCGCGCGCATGGTATGGTCGCGCGAAGAAAGGTGGTCTCACGTGAACGACACCGACACCGGCTTCGTGGTCATGGCCTGGCGCGAACTGCTCGCCCGGTACTCCGAGGTGTCGTGTGCGCTGGAGCGGGAGCTCAGCGACAAGCACGGGCTCGGCGTGAGCGAGTTCGAGGTGCTGGAGCGCCTGGTCGAGACGCAGTCGCCCTGCGCGGAGCCGGGGGCGGCCAAGTTCCGCGTTCAGGAGCTCGCCGGTCAGGTCCACCTGAGCCAGAGCGCGCTGTCGCGCCTCATCGCCCGGCTGGAACGCGAGGGGCTGGTCGCCCGCGCCCTGTGCGAGGCGGACAGGCGCGGCGTGTTCGTCCACGTCACCGAGGAAGGCCGGCGGCGGCACGCGGAGGCGATCCCCACCCATCGGGCCGTCCTGTCCGCGCACCTGTTCCCGCACCTCGTGAACGCCGGCTACGCGCCTCCCGCCCCGGACGACGCGCCTCGCCCCGCCTGATCGCGGCGCGCCGGACGGTCAGGAGGGGCGGAGGGGGACGCCGTCGGGGTCGACGAGCGAACCGTCCGCCGCGACACGTGCCCCGGCGGCCACCAGCCGCGCGGCCTCCCTCTCCGGGTTCTCGACGGCGACGGCGATGTGCCGGAAGCCGTGCCGGCCCCGATCGGGAGTCCACGGGCTCGCCGTCGTCGGGGCGGTGAACGTGAACACCTCGAGAACCGCGTCCCCGGCCAGCAGATAGGTGATCAGGAAGCCGCGGGGGTCCTGGTCCTGCCTTATCTGGCCGATCTCCTCGTAGCCGAGCGTGTCCCGGTAGAAGGCCAGCGCCGTGCCGAGATCGGCGGACGTGACCGCCACGTGGTCGAAGACCGGCGGCGCCGTACGCGGCCTGGCCAGGGCGGCCAGCCGTTCCCGCTCGGCCAGCTCGGGCGAGGCGACCCGGTGATACCGGAGGTGGTTGTCGGTGATCTCAAGATGGGTGCCGTCCGGGTCCTGGAAGAACGCGATGCGCACGCCGCCGACCGCGTCGAGCGGCGGCAGCGTGAAGGGCACGCCGGCGTCGCGCACGCGCTCCGCCCGCAGATCGACGTCGCCGACCTTGAAGCCGATGTGCCGGATGCCACGCTGGAGGTCGTCGTTCACCCAGCCGCCGAGATCGCCCTCTCCCGTCTCGACCAGCTTGAGCAGCACGGGACCCGCCTGCAGCCAGGCGACGCCGGGTCCCCCGGCCGGGCCGTCCGCCGGGGTGAGATCCAGCAGGTCGCGGTAGAAGCCGAGCGAGCGGGTCAGGTCGGCGACGCCGATCTCGACATGCCGGATGCCTCGGTGATCCGCCACGGTTCTCCCCTCTGCGCGTCCGGCCGGTCCGGCGCGGCAGGACCACCCTGACACACCGCCTCGTACGGCCGATCACGCCGTCCTCCCGGCGGACGCGCAGGAGCGGACCTCCACGGCCGCGTCGGCCCGCAGCCCGGGCGCCAGCGCGAGGGTGACCGCGACGGAGGCCACGGCCATCACGCCCATGGCGGCCTCGGCCGAGGTGACCTGGGCCACCGCCCCCGCGATCGCCGCGCCGACCCCCTGCATGGTGAGCACGCCGGAGGACTGCAGCCCGAGCGCCTGCCCGCTCATCTCCTCGGGGGTGACGGCCATGAGACGTTCCTGGAGCAGCAGGCCGGCCGAGTATCCGGCCGAGGCGAGCACGACGGCGGCGACCGCGACCGGCGGGGACGGGTGGACGAGGAAGACCAGGTACGGCACGGCGAGCAGCAGCCGCAGCGGAGCACTCAGCCGCTCGCGCCACCGCTTCGGGACGAACCGCCCCATCAGCATGTCGCCGGTGAGCATCCCGGTGGCGGCACAGGCGAACAGCAGCCCGGCGTGCCGGGAGTCGTAGGCGACGTACAGCGACTCACAGCCGACGATCAGGCCGTTCGGCACCCACAGGGCGAGGTAGAGGCGGCGGCGCGACCCGGAGGACCAGAGCCTGCGGTTGATCCGCCACGTCTCGGCGGGCGAGGGCCGTCCCTGGGCGCGGGGCGGGCGGGCGGAGAGCCCCCACCGGGCGACGGTCGCCGCGACGAGATACACCCCCGCCCCTGTCAGCAGGGTGCCGCGCGGGGACAGCACGGTCACGAGCACGCCTCCGGCGACGAATCCGATGATCTGCTGAACGCCGACCGACATGCTGAGCACCGAGCGGCCCAGCAGGTAACCGTCCCTGGGCAGGATCTCGTTGAGCAGCCCGAACCGGACTCCGCCGCCGAGGGAGGCCGCGATTCCCATGCCGAGGACGGCGGCGAACACCGCCCACAACGGCAGCCCGGGCACGGCGAGCGCGGCCGTGCCGGCGCAGTGCACCAGTGCCAGCGCCGTCATCGCGGCGCGCGGGGGCAGCCGGTCGGCGGCCGACAGCAGCACCGTCGCCCCGAGCACCTGTGCGAAGGACGCGCCGAACATGCTCAGGGCCGACAGCAGCGGTGACCGCGTCGCGCCGTACACGAGCGTGCCCAGCGCGAGGCCGCTCACGGTCGAGGCCGCCACCTGCGCGGACGCGACCGCGAACAAGGGCGTGAACTCGGGGGTGCGGAACAGTTCCCGATAGGTACGCATGACGGGAGCCTCGATCACCGCCCCGCTCCGCCGTTATTGTTTCGCGGGGAGGCGAAACATGGGCTGGTGGCTGGTCAACGCCGACACCCTTGCGGACAGCCGGTTCGTGATCTCCCCGCTGGCCGAGGCCACCGCCTGCCTGTTCACTCTCGAGAAGGCGTCGGCGGCACATCCGGGCGAGCGGGAGTGGCTCGACGAGCACCTGCCCGCCTACCGGGCCCGCCTGGCCGGCGACCCGATCACGGCGCTGCTGCTGAAGGCCGCGCGGGGACGGAACTGGACCGCGGACTTCCTCACGCCCGCTCCGACCGGCGAGGGCGAGCCTGTTTTCGAGGAGGAACTCGCCCGCGTCCGCGCGACGCCACCCGAGACGGCGCACGCCGACATCGAGGTGGCGCTACGCGGCCCGCTGCCGGAGCCGCTGCGCCGTCCCGACCTGCCCGAACGCGCGGCCGGCCTGTTGGAGTGGGTGTGGACGCGGACGGTGCTGCCCGACTGGCCGCGCCGCCGGCGGATCGTGGAGGCCGACATCGTCGCCCGCGTGGGCCATATGAGCCAGGGCGGCTGGGCCGCCGCGCTGAACGACATGCGCAAGGGCATGCGCTGGCTCGGCGGCAACCGGCTGCAGATCAACACCTACGACTACCCGCCGAGGCGGATCGGCGGGGCGAGGCTGATGTTCGTCCCGGTCACTCCCCGCCAGGCGTGGACCGCGTGGACGGCGGGCCGGCACTACGCCCTGGTCTACCCCTGCTCGGGAACGCTGGCCGAGCCCGGCCGGGCGCCGGTGCCCGATGCGCTCGGCAGACTGCTCGGCCCTGCGCGTGCGCGGGTGCTCGTGCTGCTCGCCGCGCCGAAGAGCACGACGCATCTCGTGGCGCTGACCCATCAGGGGCTGGGGTCGGTGGGCCGCCACCTCAAGGTGCTCCTCGACGCCGGTCTCGTACGGCGCCGCCGGGCCGGGCGTTCGGTCCTTTACTACCGCACGCCCCTCGGCGACGCCCTCGCGGCGAATGACGCAGACATCGGTTCGATGTAGTGAACGAATGTTCTGTTGATACCGCCATCATGAGCGAGGCGGCCGCGGCCATCGGCGCGCGAATACGGCTCCGTCGACGGCAGGCGTAGCGCGGCCCGCCGACGGCCCGAGCCGACGCTCAGGCCGTCAGGCGGTCGATGACCAGCGGCAGCAGGTCCGCGCCGCCGTCCTCGCCGATCTCGTACGCCCCCTCGATCGCCTGGAGGGCCCGGTCGAACCGGCCGGCCTCGTCGGCGTACAGGGTCATCAGCGGCGCGCCCTCGCGTACGGCGTCGCCCGGCTTGGCGTGCAGGACGACTCCCGCGCCCGCCGACACCGGGTCCTCCTTGCGGGCCCGCCCGGCCCCCAGGCGCCAGGCCGCCAGGCCGACCTTGAGCGCGTCGAGCGTGCGCAGCGTGCCCGTGGAGGGGGCGGTGACCACGGCCGACTCGGCGGCCTTCGGCAGCGGCGCGTCCGGGTCGCCGCCCTGGGCGACGATCATGCGCCGCCAGGCGTCCATCGCCGAGCCGTCCTTCAGCGCCTCCTCGGGGTCCCTGGCGCCCGGCACCCCGGCGGCCTCCAGCATCTCCCGGGCCAGCCGCACGGTGAGCTCGACCACGTCGGCGGGGCCGCCGCCGGCGAGCACCTCGACGGACTCCTCGACCTCCAGCGCGTTGCCCACCTTCAGGCCCAGCGGCCGGTCCATGGCGGTCAGCAGGGCGACCGTGCGCACCCCGGCGTCGGTGCCGAGCTCGACCATCGTCCGGGCCAGCTCGCGCGCGTCGTCCACGTTCTTCATGAACGCGCCCGAGCCGGCCTTCACGTCGAGCACGAGCGAGCCCGTGCCCTCGGCGATCTTCTTGGACATGATCGAGGAGGCGATCAGCGGGATCGACTCGACCGTGCCGGTCACGTCCCGCAGCGCGTAGAGCTTCTTGTCCGCGGGGGCGAGGCCCGCGCCCGCCGCGCAGACGACCGCCCCGGCCGAGCGGATCACGGCGAGCATCTCGTCGTTCGACAGGGACGCCCGCCAGCCGGGGATCGACTCCAGCTTGTCCAGCGTGCCGCCGGTGTGCCCGAGGCCGCGCCCGGACAACTGCGGCACGTACGCGCCGCAGGCGGCGACGAGCGGGGCCAGCGGCAGGGTGATCTTGTCGCCGACCCCTCCGGTGGAGTGCTTGTCGGCCGTGGGCCGGTCGAGGGAGGACCAGTCCATCCGCTCCCCCGACCTGATCATGGCCTGGGTCCAGTCCGCGATCTCCCTGCGGTTCATGCCGTTGAGCAGGATCGCCATCAGCAGCGCCGACATCTGCTCGTCGGCCACCTCGCCCCGCGTGTACGCGTCGATCACCCAGTCGATCTGGGCGGCCGACAGCTCACCGCGGTCGCGCTTGGCGATGATGACCTCGATCGCGTCGAACCCCACACTTCCCCCTTATCGCGACAGATCGTCGGGCCCGAAGGCGAACGGCAGGAAGTCGGCCATCCGCATCGGCCCCTCGGGCGTCTCCACCAGCAGGTCCCGCCCGCCGTGCTCGAACAGCAGCTGGCGGCAGCGGCCGCACGGCATCAGCAGCTCGCCGTGGCCGTCCACACAGGTGAAGGCCACCAGCCGGCCGCCGCCGCTCGCGTGCAGCGCCGAGACGAGCCCGCACTCGGCGCACAGCCCCACGCCGTACGACGCGTTCTCCACGTTGCAGCCGGTCACGACCCGGCCGTCGTCGACGAGCGCCGCCGCCCCCACGGGGAACTTCGAGTACGGCGCGTACGCGTGGGTCATGGCCTCGCGGGCCGCGACCCGCAGCGCCTCCCAGTCGATGCTCATTTCGCCTGCCCCCTTCGATACGGGACGCCGTCCGCCGCCGGCATGCGCAGCCGCTGCGAGGCCAGCGACAGCACCAGGAGCGTGGTCAGGTGGGGGGTGAACGACGTGAACTGCTCCGGCACGGTGTCCGTCGCCGCGAAGACCACGTACACCGCGATCGCCACGACCCCGGTGACCAGGGCCGCGACCCCGCGCCGCTGCCGTACGAGCTGGTAGACCGCCACGGCGGCGAGCAGCAGCGCGACGACCAGCAGCAGCGCGTGCACCGAGATGCCGCCCTGACGGAGCTGGAGGGCGTCGGTGTAGCCGAACAGCGCCGCGCCCCCGGCGAGCCCGCCCGGACGCCAGTTACCGAAGATCATGGCGGCCAGGCCGATGTACCCGCGACCGCCCGTCTGCCCGTCCCGGTAGATGCCCGCCGCCACGATCGACAGGAACGCGCCGCCGAGCCCGGCGAGCACGCCGGAGACGATCACGGCGGCCCACTTGTACAGGTAGACGTTGACGCCCAGCGACTCCGCCGCGACCGGACGCTCGCCGCACGCCCGCAGCCGCAGGCCGAACGGCGTGCGCCACAGGATGTAGAACGACAGCGGGATCAGCAGGATCGCCAGGATCGTGAACCAGGACACGCCCTGGGTGATGCCCCGCAGCACGCCCGCGAAGTCCGACAGGACGAACCAGTGCTTGGCCTCGACGGTCCGCAGCGGGTCGTCGAGGAAGCCCAGGCTCACCGTGCCCATCTTGGGCAGCGGCGGCGAGTTCTTCGTCCCGCCGCCCGGCATGCCGTCGAAGACGAGCTGGGACAGATACTGGGTGAAGCCGACGCCGACGATGTTGATCGCCACGCCGGAGATGATGTGGTCGACGCCGAAGGTCACGGTGGCGACGGCGTGGATCACCGCGCCCAGCGCCCCGCCGACGGCGCCGGCGACCACACCCGCCCAGGGGCTGTGGAACTGGAGGGCGCCCCAGGCGCCGAACCAGGTGCCGAGCACCATCATGCCTTCGAGACCGATGTTGACCACGCCGGCCCGCTCCGACCACAGGCCGCCGAGACCGGCGAGCCCGATCGGCACAGCGAGACCGAGCGCGGCGCTGACCGTGCCCGCCGAGGTGATGTCGTTCGCCCCGGTCACCAGCCGCGCGACCGACAGCAGCACCACCAGCCCGGCCAGGCCGAGCAGGAGAACCGGCGCCGACAGCCGGAAGCGACGCGCCGGGGGTGTCTCGACCGGGCGGTCGACCGGGAGGTCCGTCGCCGTCATGCCGTCTCCTCGATTCCGTCCGGCCCGCCGCGCGCACCGTTCCGCTCGCTCATGCCGCCGCCTCCGCCTTCGGCGCCTCCTGCGGCGCGGCCAGCTCGCGGCTGACCCTGCGTTGCTCCGCGACGATGCGGTAGCGGTGGACCAGCTCGTACGCGATGATCACGGAGAGCACGACGACGCCCTGCATGATCTGGACGATCTCCTTGGAGATGTCCAGCAGCTGGAGCTGGTTGGACGAGTTGTCCAGGAAGCCCCACAGCAGCGCGCCGACCGCCATGCCGACCGGGTTGTTGCGGCCGAGAAGGGCGATCGCGATGCCCGTGAAGCCGAGGCCGGCCGGGAAGTTGTTGCTGTACTTGTAGGAGGCGCCGAGCAGCTCCGGCATCCCGATCAGACCGGCGACCGCCCCCGACATGACCATCGTGACGACGATCATCTTCTTCACGCTGACGCCGCTGGCCACCGCCGCCGACTCGGACTTGCCGGTCGCCCGCAGCTCGAAGCCGAACCGGGTGCGGTTGAGCACGACCCAGTACGCGATACCGAGCAGGACCGCGACCACGATGAAGCCGTTGACCAGCACCGGCGTGCCCGCGATGAGCGGGATGCCCGGCATGTGCGCGTCGTCGGGGATCGGCCGGGTGCCGAGGTCGTTGCCGGTCAGCACGCCGAAGTGCTCGCTGACCAGCCACGACCCGAGGCCGGTGGCGATCGCGTTCAGCATGATGGTCGAGATGACCTCGCTCACGCCCCGGTACACCCGGAGCAGACCGGCGATCGCGGCCCACAGCGCGCCGACGACCACCGCGACGACGATCACGAGGACGATGTTGAGCACGCCGGGCACCACGGCGGCGCCACCGAGCCCGGCGGCGACCACGGCCGCGAGCCGGTACTGGCCGTCCACGCCGATGTTGAAGAGGTTCATCCGGAAGCCGACGGCCACCGCGAGCGCGGAGATGTAGTACATGACCCCGGTGTTGAGGATCATGGCCATCGACCGCGGCTGGGTGCCGTAGTCCGCGAGCGTGGTGAACGCCTCGACCGGATCGCTGCCCGCGATGAGCAGGACCACCGAGGTGATCAGCACCGCGAAGGCGACCGCGATGACCGGCGCGGCGACGGCGAGCCAGCCGCCGAGGCGCACCCGGCCGAGCAGCCGGTCGACGAACCCGTTCATACGCCCTCCCCGGCGCCGGTCATCGCCGAGCCCAGTTGCTCGGGGGTCACGTTGGCGGGATCGACGTCGGCGACGATCCTGCCGCGCAGGATCACCTTGAGCGTGTCGGACAGCCCGATCAGCTCGTCGAGGTCCGCGGAGATCAGCAGCACGGCGAGCCCGGCGGCGCGCGCGGTGCGCAGGTGGTCCCAGATCGCCGCCTGCGCGCCGATGTCCACGCCGCGGGTGGGGTGGCTGGCGATCAGCAGCACGGGGTCGCCGCTCATCTCCCGCCCGACGATCAGCTTCTGCTGGTTGCCGCCGGACAGCGTGGCCGCGTCCACGTCGATGCCGGGGGTGCGCACGTCGTACTCCTCGACGATGCGCCGGGTGTCGGCCCGCGCGCCGGCGCGGTCGATCCACGGGCCCTTGACGTTGGGTTTGCGGGTCTGGTGGCCGAGGATGCGGTTCTCCCAGAGCGGCGACTCCAGCAGCAGGCCGTGCCGGTGGCGGTCCTCGGGGATGTAGCCGATGCCGCCCGCGCGCCGCTGCAGGGTCGACCACTGGGAGATGTCGGCGCCGCCGAGGGTGAGCGTGGCGGCCTCACACGGGCGCATGCCCATGATCGCCTCGACCAGTTCCGCCTGGCCGTTGCCCTCGACGCCCGCGATGCCGAGCACCTCGCCCTTGCGGATGTCGAAGCTCACGTTCTCGACCACCGGCCGCCCGTCGCCGGTGCGCACGGTCAGGTCGCGTACGGACAGGGCGACGACGTCGGTGACGGTCGACTCGCGGGTCTCGGGGCTGGGCAACTCGCTGCCGACCATCAGCTCGGCGAGCTTTCGGGAGGTCACGTCCTTGGGGTCCACGGTCGCCACGGTGGTCCCGCGCCGGATGACGGTGATCTCGTCGGCGACCCGCAGGACCTCGTCCAGCTTGTGGGAGATGAACAGGATCGTCAGCCCCTCGCGGACCAGTCCGCGCAGGTTGTCGAACAGCTCCTCGACCTCGTGGGGCACGAGCACGGCGGTCGGCTCGTCCAGGATCAGGATGCGGGCGCCCCGGTAGAGCACCTTGAGGATCTCCACCCGCTGGCGGTCGCCGACGCCCAGGTCCTCGACCGGCACGTCGGGCCGTACGCCCAGGCCGTACGCGTCGGAGATCTCCTTGATCTTCTTGCGCGCGGCGGCGAAGTCGAGGGCGACGCCGCCGCGGCGCGGCTCGCTGCCCAGGACCACGTTCTCCAGCACGGTCAGGTTGTCCGCCAGCATGAAGTGCTGGTGGACCATGCCGATGCCCGCGTCGATCGCGTCGCCGGGGGTGTGGAACCCCACGGGCTTCCCGTTGACGCGGATCTCCCCCTCGTCGGGGCGCTGCATCCCGTACAGGATTTTCATCAGCGTGGACTTCCCCGCGCCGTTCTCGCCGACGAGGGCGTGGATGTGCCCTTTGGCGACGCGGAGGTGGATGTCGCTGTTGGCGACGACTCCCGGGAACCTCTTGGTGATCCCGGTGAGCTCTACTGCGGGTTCCGTAGCGGTCGCGGCGGTAATGTCGGCCTCCTCCTCGCGGAGTGCCCGGTGACGGTCAAGTGGTAGTGAGCGTAGAGCAAAGGGCCCGGAGCGGGTGCCTCCGGGCCCCTTGATTACGCAGGTCAGGACGTCGGGACCGAGATCTCGCCGTTGATGATCTTCTGCTTGTACTCGTCGATCTTCGACTTGATGTCGTCGATCTTGCCGCCGGTCGTGGAGTAGTCCACGCCGCCCGCCTTGAGGTCGTAGACGGACGGGCCCGACTTGACGGTCCCGGTGGTGTAGTTCTTCAGGAAGTCGAAGACCGCCACGTCGACCTTCTTGATCATCGAGGTGATGATCACGTCCTTGAAGTCGGCGTACGCCGGGAGCGCCGCCTGGTCGGAGTCGACGCCGATGGCCGTCGCCTTCGCGGCCTTGGCCGCCTCGAAGACGCCCGCGCCGGAACCGCCGGCCGCCTGGTAGACCACGTCCGCGCCGGCGTCGTACATGCCCTGCGCGGCCGTCTTGCCCTTGGCCGGGTCACCGAAGCCGCCGAAGTCCGGGGGCTGGGTGAGGTACTTGCTCTGGATCTTGATGTCCGACTTGACGGCCTTCGCGCCGGCCTCGAAGCCCGCCTCGAACTTGTGGATCAGCGGCACGTCGACGCCGCCCACGAAGCCGACGTTGCCCTTCTCGGACTTGAGCGCCGCCGCGACGCCGACCAGGAACGACCCCTGCTCCTCGGCGAACATCAGGTTCGAGATGTTGTCGCCCTTGGCGGCGTCGTCGTCCACGATGGCGAACTTGACGTCGGGGAACTCCTTGGCGACCTTCGCCACGGAACCCGAGTAGGCGAAGCCCACTGCGATCACCGGGTTGTAACCCCCGGAGGCGAGCAGGCGCAGCCGCTCCTCCTTCTGGGCGTCGGTCTCGCCCGCGGTCGCCTCAAGCTCCTTCTTCTCGACCTTGAGCTCCGCCGCGGCCTTGTCCAGACCGGCCGCGGCCGCGTCGTTGAAGGAACCGTCGCCGCGGCCGCCGATGTCGTACGCCAGGCCGACCTTGGTCTGCGCGGCGGCGGGCGCGGAGGACGCGCCGGCGCCGGCCGAGGCCTCGGTCGTGGTGCCGTTGTCGCCACCTCCACACGCGGCGGCGGCCATGAGCAAGGCACCGCCCGCGGTGGCGGCGGCCAGTCTGCTGATTCGATTGTGGAGCAAGGTCGTGACTCCCCTTCCGTTCCCCGCCCGTCTGACTCTCGTCGCACGCACGCAGGAACGCACGGCAACCCTGCACGGAAGATAGTTGTTTGACCTGCATAGACCAAACCCGCACACCAGTCCGCAACATGTCCGTTATTGAGCCCAGGCCGCACCGTGACCGGGGCGTCAGCCTGGGGAAACCTTGACCCTGCCGTGGATGATCTCCTGCTTGAGCTGCTCCAGGCGCGGCTGGATGTCCGTGATATGGCCGCCGGTGAGGGTGTAGTCGACACCGCCGAGCTTCAGGTCGTACACCTCAGGGCCGCTGCTGACGGTCCGGTCGGCCACGTCGGCGAGATAGTCGTAGACCGCGACGTCGATCCGTTTGATCATCGAGGTCAGGATCACGTCGCGCACGGCGGGGTCGGCGGTCTTGGCCTGGTCGTAGTCGACGCCGATCGCCCATGCCCCCGCGTCCTTCGCCGCGCGGAACACCCCGGTCCCCGAGGCCCCGGCCACCTGGTAGACCACGCCGGCGCCCGCGCGGTACATGCGCCGGGCGGCCCTGCGCGCCTTCGCCGGGCTCTCGAATCCGCGCAGGTCCTGGGGGCCGGTGAGATAGACGATCCTGATCCGCGCCCGCGGGTTCACGTGCTTCACACCCTGGACGTAGCCGACCTCGAACTTCCTGACCAGGGGGGAGCGATTGCCCCCGACGAAGCCGACGTCGCCGGTGCGTGACTTCATGGCCGCCGCCGCGCCCATGAGGAACGAGCCCTGCTCCTCGGCGAACAGCAGGTTCGTGATGTTGGGACCCGACACGGACGGCTCGTCCAGGATGGCGAACCGCGTCCGGGGGAACCGCGGGGCGATCCGCCTCAGTGCCGGGGCGTATGAGTAGCCGACGGCGATGATCGGGTCGTACCCGGCCTCGGCGAGGGCCCGCACCCGCTCCACCTTCCGGCGGGCGGGCTCGCCCCGCGCGGCCGCCACCTCCTTCACCCGCATGCCGCTCAGGTTGCGCATGGCCTCGTCGATCCCGGCGGCCGCGGCGTCGTTGTACGACTTGTCGCCCCGGCCGCCGATGTCGTACGCGAGCCCGACCCGCAGCGGGCCGGTGCGTGGCGGCGCGGCGTCCGCCCCGCCGTGGCATCCCGCCGCGACGGCGACGGCGACGGCGACGGCGCCCGCCGTCACCGCCCGGAACGCCCGCACTCGGACCTCCTAACCAGGGTGGTCCTACTGTCCGCGATACCCCTCGGCGAGGGCCGAGAACGCGTCGCGTCTCTGACAGGTTTATTCCATTTGAGTTAGTTTGCTCGGGTAATGGATCCCGAATAGCGAGCGGCCTCTTCCCCTTCGCGCGTCACCTCGAAGCCGGCGGCGTTCTCGCCCCGCCAGGTGATCGTGACGTTTCCCGGATGACAGGCGTCGCCTTTCACCCGGTCGAGGGTCAGCACGACCACCGCGTCCGACCCGCCGGCGGGGGTGAGACGGCCGGAGCAGTGCAGGTCGGCGCCCCACCGCATCCGCGCCGGTTCCGCGAGACGGATCTCGACCGGGAAGACCCGGCCGGCCGAGGGGTGGGTGGCGACACCTGTCCAGGTCCCGTAGAGGCGCCCGGGCCCGCGGTCCGTCAGCGCCCACGCGACGCCCAGCGCGGCGAGGACGGCGACCACGGCGATCGATGCGACCGGTGCGACCACGCGCGCCCGCCCGGGACGCCGTCCGCCGGTCCGGCCCTGCGCCACCCGCTCGGGCTCCGTACGTTCGGGCTCCGTACGTTCGGGCTCCGTACGTTCGGGTCCGGCCGGATCCGGCCCGATGGCAGTAGGCCCGGGAGGATTCGGCCCGGGAGGATTCGGCCCGGGAGGATTCGGCACGGCAGGGCTCGGCACGGAAGTATCCGGCACGGCCGGACCCGGTCGCTCCGGGGCCCGGCCGAGCAGGGCGCTCAGCACCTGTGCCGCGTCCGGCCGGTCGGCCGGTTCCGCGGCCAGGCACGCCACGACGAGGTCCTTCAGCAGGCCGGTGAGCGGCCCGAGGTCCGGCGTGCCGTACAGGATGCGGGCCATCACGGCCGCGTGCGTGTCACCGGTGTAGGCCTGCCTGCCGCTCGCCGCGTAGACGAGCGTGAGCGCCCAGCAGAACAGGTCCGCCGCCGGCCCCGCGGGCCGCCCCCGCAGCTGCTCGGGGGCGATGTAGGCCGGGGTGCCGACCGGGTCTCCCGTCGTGGCGGTGGCGTCGGCGAGGCGGGAGATGCCGAAGTCGACGACCCGCAGCCCGTCGGAGCCGAGGAGCACGTTGCCCGGCTTGAAGTCGCGGTGGACGACCCCCGCCCGGTGGATCGCGGCCAGCGCGGTGGCCGTCTGCACGGCGATTCGGTCGAGGTCGCCGCCCGTCCGCGGGCCCGCCGCCCGCACGTGCTCGCGCAGCGACGGACCGTCGACGTACTCGCTCACGATGTACGGCCGGTCGCCGTCCAGATCGGCGTCGAGGACCTGTGCGGTGCAGAAGGGCGCCACCCGGCGCACCGCCTCGATCTCCCGGGCGAACGCGCGCCGGGCGGGAGCGTCGTCGAGCCGTGCGTGCAGGAGCTTCACGGCCACCGGCCCGCCCGACGCGCCGGCCGCGCCGAGGAAGACGACTCCCTGGCCGCCCGCGCCGAGGCGGCCGGTGAGGCGGTAGTCCCCGAGGTGGCGGGGGTCTTCCGGGCGCAGGGGGGATGCGCCGGGCGCAGGCGGCGTACGGCCCGGCGGGGTCGGCCGGTTCAACGGACGAGGGTCAGCGGGCGCCGCCCCACAGCGCGGTCAGCGCCGTGGCGGCGAGGACCTTGACGCCGATCCCGATCGCCCGCTCGTCGACGTCGAACTGCGGACGGTGGAGGTCGACCTCGTCGACGGCCCCCACCGGCCGGGTGCCCAGCCGGGCGAGCGCGCCGGGCACCGACTCGAGGTACCAGGAGAAGTCCTCACCGCCGAGGCTCTGCGGCGTGGGCACGGCCGCCCCGTCGCCGACGATCTGATTCACCGCGTCGTGCAGCATCTGGATGCTGGTGGCCTCGTTCACCGTGGGCGGAGTGCCGCGCCGGTAGTCGATCTCGGCGTCCACGCCGTACGCGCCGGCGACCGAGTCGAGCAGGGTCTTGACCATGTCGGGGGCCTGGTGCCAGGCCTCCTCGTCGAGCGACCTCACCGTGCCCTGCGCGACCCCGACGTCCGGGATCGCGTTGGCCACCGAGCCCGCGGAGATCTGACCCCACACGAGGCTGAGGCTGGAACGGGGGTCCACGCGGCGTGACAGCGCGGCCGGCAGCTCGGTGACGATCTTGCTGAGCGCGTAGACGAGGTCCACGGTCAGGTGCGGCCGGGCGGTGTGCCCGCCAGGACCCGCGACCCGGATGCGCAGGCTGTCGCAGGACCCGGTGATCGGGCCGGTCCGCAGGCCGACGTGGCCGACGTCGAGACGCGGGTCGCAGTGCACCGCGAAGATGCGGTCGACCTCGTTCAGGCCGCCGTCGCGCATGACCTCCAGCGCGCCGCCCGCGACCTCCTCGGCGGGCTGGAAGATCAGCCGTACCCGGCCGGGGAGGGCTCCCGCGTCGGCCTGCGACGCCAGGAACAGCCCCGCGCCGAGGACGACCGCCGTGTGCACGTCGTGACCGCAGGCGTGGCACGCGTTCGAGTTCGTGGAGCGGTAGGGGACGTCCTTCTCGTCCTCCATGGGCAGCGCGTCGATGTCCGCGCGCAGGGCGACAGTGGGGCCCTCGTCCCGGCCCAGGTCCACCCACAGGCCGGTGCCGCGCGACAGCGGGTGCGGGGTGAGCCCGGCGTCCGTCAGCCGCTCAGCGATCTTCTCGGTCGTGCGATGCTCGCTGAAGGCGATCTCCGGGTGCGCGTGTACGTCGCGCCGGAACTCGATCAGCTCATCGTTGTGCCCGCGCAGGAATTCCGCCAGTTGCCCGGCCAGGTCGCTACTTCCCGGCACGGCCGCGTCCGGCGCTGCGAGCTTCGATGAGGTGGCCACGGAACTTCCCTTCTCCGGCGAGCCGTCCCGCCACGGGTCGCCGGATCACCATATGATCACGCAAAGTCACAGAAAAAGCCCAAAAGGGTCGAGCGGGCGCCTCGCCTCCACCGACCCTTCATTCACAATCCTTTCACGCCGCGACCCTCCGATACGGCGGATTGCCCAGTATTTACACCGGCCTCCGCACGTTGTCAGAACTGAGGCACTATTGCCGGACATGTCAGGCCCTACCCAGTCAGCTGCCTGATTGTCCGATCTCGCGGTTGGGGTTCGAGGTCACGAACCTGTCCTCCGCGAGCTCGACGAGCGTGGCGTCGACCACGTCCTGGAGGGTCCCTCCGTCGGCGAGGATCGCCCGCTGGCGCTCGGATGAGCTGCCCTGCTCCAGCACCTCGGTCACGACCGCCAGTTCGTCGACGCAGCCGAGCCGCTCGGCGACCGGTTCGAGTTCGCGCTGAAGTTCATACAATACGTCGCGCACCGGCGCCGTGCTGCCATGGTCGTCGGTGATGACGTCCGCGTCGAGGCCGTACCGCGTGGCGCGCCACTTGTTGTCGCGCACCACCCACGCCGCCGGATGCGGCAGCTTGTAGCCCCGGTCGAGCTGCTGGTCGAACTGCTGCACTAGGCACTGGGACAGCGCCGTCACCATGCCCACCTCGCGCGGCGTCGGGATCCCGTCGAACATCCTGATCTCGATCGTGCCGAAGTCGGGATGCGGCCGGATGTCCCACCACACCTCCTTGATGCTGCGGATCGTGCCCGCCCGCATCAGCGTGTCCATGTACTCCTCGAATTCGGCCCAGTCCGCGAGAAGGTGCGGCGGCCCGGCCGTGGGCAGCGAGCCGAAGACGATGGCCCGGCTCGACGCCAGCCCGGTGTCCTGCCCGCCCCAGTAAGGGCTGGAGGAGGTGAGCGCGAGGAAGTGCGGCAGGTACGCCGCGAGGGCGTTGACGATCGGGATGACCTTGTCCCGCTCCTTGACCCCCACGTGGACGTGCACACCGAACGTCTGGATCCGCCAGGCGAGCCACTGCATCTCCTCGACCAGCTCCACGTAGCGCTGGCTGGGCGCGTAGACCGCGTCGCGCCAGTCGCTGATCGCGTGGGTCCCCGTGCAGGCGAGCCCCATGCCGCGCGGCTCGACGGCCTCGGCCAGCCGTCCGAGGCTCTTCTTCAGGTCCTGCACCGCCTCCGCCACGGTGTGGCAGACGTCCGTGACGATCTCGATCTGCGACTGCATGAGCTCGTGCATGGCCTTGGGCCGCTGCCCCTCACTGAGGTCGGGCACCGCGGCGAGCACCTCTTTGGCGTCCTGACGGAGGTGACGCGTGTGCCTGTCGACGAGCTGAAGCTCCCACTCCACGCCGAGCGTCGCGCCACGCGAGGGATTGAAGTCGATCGCCAAAGCTTGCCTCCATCACGTTCGGTCCCGTGGCCACTCAGGTCACATCGGACAAGGTCGTTTCCAGGTCAGGCCCTACCCCTCATCCATCCCCGCACGCCGACGGCGCCGAGCGCCAGTGCCAGGAGGATGTTCACCGCGACGAGAACGCCGTGGACGACGTAGAAGGACGTCTCATGCCCGTCGGCGAGGTTGAAGCCGAGGTTGATCCATTCGAAGATCATGAACGCGGCGAGTGCCACGAGAAAGACCGATACACGTCTCGTCATGACTCACAGTATCGGCGACCTCCCGCGTGGCTCTGTGGCATATGGGGCATATGTCGCTTCATGCGAAGGCAGTCGAGGCTAGGCTGAGCCACCTATGCGGACGAACCATCGTGTCCTCGCCGCCGCCGTGACGACGGCGGGGGTGCTGACGACGGCGCTGCTCGGCGCCCCTCCCGCCGCGGGCGCGCCGGCCGTGCCGGACCTGGCGTCGCGGGAGACCGGCACGGCCGTGGCGGAGAACGGCACGGGAAACGGCACCGTCGGCGGGGACCTGCTCGCCGGCCACGGGATCATCGCCCCCGCCGGAGTCAAGGCGCCGCCCAAGACCGAGGCCTCGTCGTACGTCGTCGCCGACGCCGAGACCGGCCAGGTGCTCGCGGCCAAGGACCCGCACGGGCACTACCTGCCGGCGAGCACGCTCAAGACGCTGACGGCCGTCACGCTGATCCCCAAGCTCGACAAGAACCGCAAGGTCAAGCCGAGCGAGGAGGCCTGCAACGTGGAGGGCAGCGCCGTCGGCATCGTCCCCGAGCCGATCTACAAGGTCGACGACCTCATGCGGGCCCTGCTCATGGTCTCCGGCAACGACGCGGCGGTCGCGCTCGCCGAGGCCAACGGCGGCCTGAAGAAGACCCTCGCCGACATGAACAAGGAGGCCCGCAGGCTCCAGGCGTACGACACGGTGGCTAAGACGCCGAACGGCCTGGACCAGCCGGGCCAGCGCAGTTCGGCCTACGACCTCGCGCTCATCGCCCGGGCCGGGCTGGCGATGCCGGACTTCCGCGAGTACGTCAGCACGAAGGTCGCCAAGTTCCCCGCGCCCAAGGACTACCTGAAGAAGGACAAGAAGAAGCGCCGCGACGACGCCGAGGCCAGCGAGTCTCCCCGGCCCACCTACTACGAGATGGCCAACCACAACAGGCTCCTGGGGCGCTACAAGGGCATGCTCGGCGTCAAGAACGGCTGGACGTCCAAGGCACTCGGCAGCTTCGTGGGCGCGGCCAGGCGCGACGGCCACACCGTCATCGTCGCGATCATGCATCACCCCGGCGGCTTCTGGGAGGAGGTCTCCAAGCTGCTCGACTGGGGCTTCGCCGCGAGGGGCAAGGTCACCCCGATCGGACAGCTGGTCGCGCCCGTGCCCGACCCCAAGCCCTCGTCCTCCCCCCTGGCCGTACGGCCCGCCTCTCCGACGCCGGGCGCGGACACGGCGGGGGCGGCCAGGGCCCGTGGCGAGGACCCCGCCGCGAAGAATTCGGGCGTGACCGCTCCCCTGCTGATCGGCGGCGGCGCCCTCGTGGTCCTCGCCGCCGGCGCCTACGGCCTGCGCAGACGGCGCAGGACGTCCGGCGACGCGGCCGGCTAGCGCCCCTCCCGCCGGTCTCCGCCCCGTCGCGGCACTACAGATCGGGAGGGGCGGGGATGGCGTGCTCGGCGGCGCGGCTGACCTCCTCCCAGCGCGCCCACGTCTCCATACGCCGGCGGGAGACGTCGAAGGCCAGGTCGTAGGCCGTGCCGCCCAGCAGCAGGCGCAGCGGGGGGTCGTCACTGGCGACGAGCCTCAGCACGGCCTCGGCGGCCAGCCGGGGATCGCTGTCCACCGACCCCTCGGCCCACTGCTTCTCCAGCTCGGACCGCAGCGGGGCGTAGTCCGGCAGCGGCGTGGTCGTGGTCATACCGGTGTACAGGCCGGTCCAGTAGCCGCCGGGCTCGACGATGGTGAGCTTGACCCCGAAGCCGGCGGCCTCCATCGCCAGCGCCTCGCTCATGCCCTCCAGGGCGAACTTGCTCGCGCTGTACAGCCCCGTGGTGGGGAAGCCGCCGAGCGCCCCGATGCTGGAGATCTGCACGATGTGCCCGGACCCCTGGGCGCGCAGACAGGGCAGGACGGCCTGACTGACCCACAGCGCGCCGAAGAAGTTCGTCTCCATCTGCGCTCGGGCCTCGGCCTCGGTGAACTCCTCGACCATCCCCATGGACAGGACGCCGGCGTTGTTCACCACGACGTCGAGCCGGCCGAAGCGCTCGGTCGCCCGGGCGACCGCCGCGAAGACCGCGGCGCGGTCGGTGACGTCCAGAGGGAGCACGAGCAGCCGATCCTCGTATGCGGCGGCCAGGTCCTCAAGCGGCGCCACGGTCCTGGTGGCGGCGACCACCCGGTCTCCGGACTCCAGCGCGGCCCGGGCGAAGGCGCGGCCGAGGCCCCGTCCCGCCCCGGTGATGAACCAGACCCGTCCCGGGCCTGCGGTAGGCGGCGTACGCATGGCGGCTCCAATCGACATCGCGAAAACTAGACGAGACGTTTCGTCTTGTGTGCCGATCCTCGTGTCATCGCCGCGCTTTGTCAAGACGGATCGTCTCGTCTCGCCTCTGGTAGGTTCGTGGCCATGACGGCACAGCACGGCACGGCCCCCGGCACCAGACGCCGCAGCGAGGCCTCGCGGCGGGCCATCCTCACCGCGGCGTTCGAACTCGTCGGCGAGGTCGGTTACGCGAAGCTGAGCATCGAGGGGATCGCCGCCCGGGCCGGGGTCGGCAAGCAGACCATCTACCGATGGTGGCCCTCGAAGGGAGCGGTGCTCTTCGACGCCTTCCTCATGCTCTCCGAGGGGGAAGGCGACTCGGCGGCCCTGCCCGACACCGGCGACCTGGAAGCCGACCTGAAGACGGTCCTGCGCGCCACCGTGGCCGAGCTGAACGACCCGCGGTACGACGAGCCGATGCGCGCGCTCAACACGGAGATCCTGCACGACCCGGCGCTCGCCGCGGCCTTCGCCGAACGGCTCGACCGGCCGATGAAGGAGCTGAAGAAGCAGCGGCTGCGCAGCGCGCAGCGAGCCGGGCAGCTGTCCGGCGGCCTCGACCTGGACGTCGCCGTCGAGATGCTGTGGGGACCGCTGCTCAACCGGTGGCTCCAGCGCAGCGGCCCGCTCACCCCCGAGTACGCCGACAGCGTCGTGGAGACCGCGCTCGACGGGTTGCGCCCGCGCTGAGGCGCGGTGAGTGAGGACGCGCCGAGGACGCGCGGTCAGGCGGGGCCGGCGGTGGGCGTGATCGCGGGTGACGGAAGCGGGGTGGGCTCGGGCGGCGGGCCGAGCGTGGCCGTCGCCGTCCACGCGGCGGCGTAGAGGACGACCCGGGCCGACAGGTTGATCCACAGCAGCAGCCCCACGACGACCGCGAACGTGCCGTACACCGGGTTGCGCAGGGTGGCGGCCAGGATCAGCGCCGCGAGCTGCTTGAGCACCCCGAAGCCGGCCGCGCCCAGCAGCGCGCCCTTGAGCACGACGAGGAACGGCTGCGACGGCTTGGCCACCCAGCCGAGGACGACCAGGAAGAGCAGCAGGTCGGCGACGAGGCTCGCGGCGATCCCGGCGACCCAGACCCCGGCGCCGGCCAGCGGCGAGGAGCCCAGGCCGAGCCATCCGGCGACCGTGCTCGTGGCCCCGGTGGCGAACCCGCTCGCGATCACCGAGATCAGCATGACGAGGCCCATGAGCACGAGCGCGACGAGGTCGCGGAGCTTGCCGAGGAAGTAGTTGAGCGGCGGCTCGCAGGTCATCCAGATGGTACGCAGGGCCCCGCGCAGGGCGTCCATGGCGCCCAGCCCGGCGTACAGCAGGCCGAGCAGGCCGATGACCCCGGCCCTGATCCGGGCCCCGGCGAGCTGGTCGATGTGGAGCTGATCCGCGAGCCCGGGAAGCTGGCTGTTGATCGCCTCGGTGAGCGTGGTGAGCGCGTCCGGGCGGATCGTCACGACGTATCCGAACAGGGCGAACGCCAGCGCGATCACGGGGAAGAACGACAGGAACGCGAAATAGGTGATCGCGCCCGCCAGCCGGTCCCCCGCCTGCACCTGGTAACGCTGCACCGTCCGGATGAGGTGGTCGAGCCAGAGGAAGCGGATCCGGTCACGCTCGATCCGCATCCGGCCCCACGCGCGGACCGCGTCGACGCGCCGCGTGACCTGGTCGACCAGTCCCATCCCCATCGGCTTTGTCTACCCGGGAGAAGGCGTCTCGATGCCTGCGGCGGACGCGGCCCGCAGCGGTGGCCGCGCTCGGGCGCCGTCTACTCGAAGTGCGGCGCGGGGAGAAGGCCGAGGCGCTCGCGGACCTGCTCCATCGTCTCGCGGGCCACCGCGCGGGCACGGGCGGCGCCCGCGACCAGCAGCCGGTCGAGCTCGGCCTCGTCGGCCAGCAGCTTCTCCGTACGCTCCCGGATCGGGGAGAACGTCTCGGTGACGGCCTCGGCGACCTCCTTCTTGAAGGCGCCGTATCCCTGCCCGGCGAACCGCGTCTCCAGCTCGGGGATCGGCGTGCCGGTCAGCGCGGACAGGATCCGCAGCAGGTTGGTGACGCCCGGCTTGTTCTCCTCGTCGGCGACGACCTCGCTGCCGGTGTCGGTCACCGCGCGCATGACCTTCTTGCGCAGGACGTTCGGCTCCTCGAGCACGTCGAGGATGCCCTGCGGGCTCGACGACGACTTGGACATCTTCGCGGTCGGGTCCTGGAGGTCGGTGATCTTCTCGACCTCCTTGAGGATGTACGGGCTCGGCACCTTGAACGTCTGGCCGTAGCGGCTGTTGAAGCGCTGCGCGAGGTCGCGGCTGAGCTCCAGGTGCTGCTTCTGGTCCACCCCGACCGGCACCTGGTCGGCCTGGTAGATCAGGATGTCGGCCGCCTGGAGGATGGGATAGGTGAACAGGCCGACGCTGGCCGAGCTCTCGCCGTACCGCGCGGACTTGTCCTTGAACTGCGTCATCCGCCCGGCCTCGCCCATGCCGGTCTGGCAGATCAGGTACCAGGCGAGCTCGCTGTGCTCGCGCACGTGGCTCTGCGCGAAGACCGCGGCGCGCTCCGGGTCGAGCCCCGCGCCGAACAGCTGGGCGGCGGCGATCCTGGTGCGCCGGCGCAGCTCCTCGGGCTTGGGCGCGACGGTCAGCGCGTGCAGGTCGGCGATGAAGAAGAAGGCCTCATGGGTGTCCTGCAGCGCGACGTACTGGCGGATGGCACCGAGATAGTTGCCCAGGTGGAACGAGTCTGCGGTGGGCTGGATACCGGACAGGACGCGAGCAAGAGCCATACGGCAATTCTGTCAGCAGTCGCGGGCTGCCCGCGACAGACGCGGCGCGGAGCGGGCGCGGCGTCCCGTGAACCCGTTTCCCGGCTCGTGTGAAAGACGGGCGACACTGCTTCCTTGGGAAGGCCCACCCACATGCCGCTCAGTACGACCCTGTCTGACGCCGCCCTCATCGAACGGTCGTGGCGAGATCCCGAGGATTTCGCCGTGCTGTTCGACCGGCATGCGGGACACATCCACCGTTATGTGGCCCGCCGGCTCGGCGACGACACGGCCGACGACGTCGTCTCCGAGACGTTCCTCGCCGCGTTCAGGCAGCGCCGCGACTACGACACCGCACGTCCGGAGGCCCTCCCCTGGTTGTACGGCATCGCGACCAACCTCATCCGCCGGCATCAGCGCGCCGAGACACACCGCTACAAGGCGTACGCGAAGGTGGGCGTCCTCCCCGATGCGGACGACGCCGCGGATCACGCTCTCGATCGGGCGAGCGCGCATGCCGTACGCCGGCCTCTCGCCCGGGCGCTCGCCTCGCTGAAGGCCCGCGACCGCGACGTGCTCTTACTCGTGGCCTGGGCCGATCTCACCTACGAGGAGGTCGCGGGCGCCCTGTCCATCCCGATCGGAACAGTCCGTTCCCGCCTCAACCGCGCGCGGGCCATCGTCCGCGACGCCCTCGGCAGCACCGACCCCACGACGGAGCAGACCTCATGAACGAGCCGACCGACCTGACCGAGCTCCGTGACCTGTTCGCCGACAAGCCGCACCCCACGGCGGACCGTCTCGCCCCCGCCCGTACCGCCCTCCTGGCCGAAGCCCGCGCGAAGCGGCGGCCTCGGGCCCGCGCGGCCGGTCTGCGGCGTCTGATGCCGGCAGGCGGCCTGGTCGCGGCGATGACCGCGGGAACGATCGCCGTCCAGACGCTCACCCCGTCCGCGCCCGCGAGCGCCGCCGAGGTCCTGAGGCTGGCGGCCGAGGCCGCGACCGCCGCCTCATGGCCGGAACCCCGGGACGACCAGTACCTCCACTACGAGCTGATCGCGTATACGCGCAGCGAGGACGGGGTGCCCAACGTCGGTCCGCGCCACATCACGGGCGAGGTCTGGGCATCCGTCGATGGCTCCCGACCGGGACTCCTGTGGCACAAGCCGGCGAGGTCCAGCCCCCGGGGCAACGAGTACAAGGAACTCCTGACCCGGTGCCCCTTCCGGCACGGCCGAACCTACGCCGACCTCCGTGGGTGGCCGACCGACCAGGAGCGGCTCCGGCACAAGCTGGCCGAACGCGGTGACGAGATGGTCCGCGGCAAGGACGCCGCGACCCGCACCTGGTACGGCGCCGTCAGCATCCTCGGCAGCCCGGTCCCGCCCAAGCTGCAGGCGGCCGTCTTCGAAATCACCGCGACTCTGCCGGGCATCGAGATGGAAGAACTGAAGGACGCCACCGGCAAATCGGGCATCGCCGTGACCCGAGCGGACGACCGGGGCCGCGAATCGCTCATCTTCGACAAAACCTCTTATGCCTTCCTCGGAGGCCAGGAACTCGCGCCGGGGCGAGGGCGCGAACTCTGGTCCGTGACCCGTCCGCGGATCACCGACGTACTCCCGGCCTGGTCCGCTTCGGTGAGGCGGAGAGGGTGCGCCTGAGCCCGCGCTCCCCGGAGCGCCCCCGCCCACGCCCGCCGGTCAGCCGGCCGCCGCCGCGTCCTCGGGGGGATTGCGGGTGACGCGGACGCGGGAGACGCGGCGGCCGTCCATCTCGCTCACGGTCAGCCTGACGCCCGGCGCCTCGGCGACCTCGCCGCGTTGGGGCAGGTGGCCGAGGGCGGCCATGACGTAACCGCCCAGGGTCTCGTACGGCCCGCTGGGCAGCCGCACGCCCGTCTGCGCGTGGAACTCGTCCAGGTTGACCAGCCCCTCGACCTCCACGTCCCCGGCGATCATCCGTACGGCGTCGCCGCTCTCGTCGTACTCGTCGCGGATGTCGCCCACGAGCTCCTCGACCAGGTCCTCCAGCGTCACGATGCCGTCGGTGCCGCCGTACTCGTCCACCACGATGGCGAGGTGGTGGCCCTCGTCGCGCATCTCGGCGAGCGTGGCGAGGACCCGTTTGCTCGCCGGCACGAGCTTGACCGGGCGGATCGGCACGACCTCGCTGATCGGCTCCAGCCGCCCGGTGCGGACCGGGTCGAGCAGGTCCCGTACGTGGACGAACCCGATGACGTCGTCGTAGGTGTCGCGGTAGACGGGGAACCGGGAGTGCGGCATGGCGGCGGCGAGCACGGCCGCCTCGGCGAGCGGAGTGTCCGCCGCCATGAACTCGACCTCCGTGCGGGGCAGCATGACCTCCCTGAGCTGCCGCTTGCCCGCCGCGAACACCTCGGCGATCACGTCGCGCTCGTCCTGGGTGAGGTCCGTGTGGCCCACCACCATGTCACGCAGTTCCTCGGTGGTCATGGCCGCCCTGTCGGCGGACGGGTTGCCGCCGAGCAGCCGCACGATGCCGTTGGTCGACTTGGACAGCAGCCAGATCACCGGCCTCGACAGCGTCGCGATCCGGTCGAGCAGCGGGGCGGTCATGAGCGACAGGCTCTCCGCCCGCTGCCGGCCGAGCCGCTTGGGCGCCAGTTCGCCGAGCACCAGCGTCACGTACGAGATCGACAGCGTGACGGCCACGAACGCGACGGGCGCGGCCACGCTCTTGCGCAGGCCCCACGCCTCCAGGACCGGCGCGAACCGCGGGCCCAGCGCGTCGGCGCCGAGCGCGGCCGACAGCACGGTCGCCACGGTCACCCCGACCTGGATGGCGGACAGGAAGCGGTTGGGGTCGCGGGCGAGCTTCTGCACCCGCGCGCCGCGGCGTCCCTCGCGGCTCAGGCGGCGGATCTGGCTCTCCCGCAGCGAGACCATCGCCATCTCGGCCGCGGCGAAGAATCCGCCGATCAGGATGAATATCAGGACCAGGGCGATGGTCAACGCGACGTTGCTCAACGTCATCAGTCCGTTCGGGTGTCAGGCGTGCCAGGCCGGTCGTCGCAACCCCCCGACTTGCTGAGATTGCGGTACTGGTGGCATTTAACCCGCTCCTCATGGGAAGCGCGTAAGCTAGGCCCTGTACGTACATAATCCAACAAGCTCGAACAGGAGCAAACAGTGAAGCTGCTGGTTACTGGTGGAGCCGGGTACATCGGCAGCGTCGTGGCGGCGCAACTCCTGGAGGAGGGGCACGAGGTCACGGTGCTCGACGACCTGTCGACCGGGCACGCCGACGCGGTGCCGTCCGGGGCCTCGTTCGTGCAGGCGTCGATCACCGAGGCCGGCGGCGTGCTCACCGACGGGTACGACGCCGTGCTGCACTTCGCGGCGAAGTCGCTGGTGGGCGAGTCGGTCGAGAAGCCGGGGCTGTACTGGTCGCACAATCTCGGCGGCACGCTGGCGCTGCTCGACGCGATGCGGCAGACCGGGGTGAACCGGATCGTGTTCTCCTCCACCGCCGCCACCTACGGCGAGCCGGAGCGCACCCCCATCCTGGAGACCGACCCGACCCGGCCGGGCAACCCCTACGGCGCGTCCAAGCTCGCCGTGGACACCGCGCTCACCGCCTTCGCCGGGCTGTACGGCCTGGGCGCGGTCAGCCTGCGTTACTTCAACGTCGCGGGAGCGTACGGCGAGTTCCGCGAGCGGCACACGGTCGAGACCCATCTGATCCCCAACATCCTCAAGGTGGCACTCGGCGAGCGCGAGTCGGTCGGCGTCTTCGGCACCGACTACCCCACGCCCGACGGCACCTGCGTCCGCGACTACGTCCACGTCGCCGATCTCGCCCGGGCGCACCTGCTCGCCCTGGACGCCTGCGCTCCCGGCGAGCACCGGATCTACAACCTCGGCAGCGGCACGGGCTTCTCGGTCAAGGAGGTCGTGGACGTCTGCCGCGAGGTGACCGGGCACCCCATCCCGACGACCATCGCCCCGCGCCGTCCCGGCGACCCGGCCGTCCTGGTGGCGTCGTCGGAGAAGATCCAGCGGGAGCTGGGCTGGAAGCCGGTCCACACTACGCTGCGGGAGATGGTCGCCGACGCCTGGACCGCCTCCGCGAAGCCCGCCTGACCCCCGATGCCCGCCCTGGTGGCCGCCTGGCCCGGCGGCGTTCAGGCGCGGCGCAGGGCCACCCGTACGCTCGCCTTGTTGTTGGCCGGGCGGCGGTCGCCGTAGCGGCGTGAATAGACGGTGGCCATCGTGGCCACGGCGTGCGAGGCCCGGGACGGCACCCGGAAGACCAGTTCGAGCAGCCCGCGCGACCCCGATCTGATCGGCGGCAGCGAGCACCCCACGAACTGGCGGTTCCCCCGGCAGCGCCCGCCCCTCGCGGACTCCAGCCGGGCCTCGCGCGGCTGGAAGAACACATACGCGTCCCGCACGACGCGCGGCCCCCGGTTGCGCACCTCCGCCCGCACGGAGAACCAGTGGCCCGGGCGGATGAACCGGGTCGAGGAGCGGAACCGCATCGCCAGGTCGGCCCCCTCGTCGACCCTGGTCACGGCCTCGGCCGTGTTGTCGGTCTCGTCCTGGTCGATCACCTCGGAGGTCAGGTCGGCCCGCGCCCGCAGCGGGCCGTGCGCGCCCGGCGCGATCACCCCCGTGATCGTCATGTCGCCCGAGCCGCCGGGCAGGACGTCGTCGGACGAGCGGCAGACGACCCGGTTGCGCGCCCCGCCCGGCTCGCACTCGGCCACGCCGACGTTGACAACCTGAAAGTCCCTGGGCAGCCGCACCCGCAGGGTCGGCAGCACGGCGTCCCCCGGGCCCTTGTTGTGCACGGTGACGTGGTAGGTCAACGGCTGCCCCGGCTGCGCCACCTTCGGTGAGGCGGTGATGCCGACCTCGAGGTCGGCCGCGCCCCACGGATTCTGCGACGGCTCCTTCACCGGCACCGGCCGGGGCGCCTCCCCGGAGAAGGCGAGCGCCGGTTGCGGCACTCCGGCGACGAACACACAGACCAAACCCGTGACGACCCTACGACCCATGCCGCTCCCCCGAACGCTTGAGATCAATTCAACCGTGCCGGACGTGCCCCGCGCACCGTCCGACACGCCGCGCGCAGCGCCGCTGAACTGGAGTCCCACGCCCGTCGCGTGCCCGTCGCGCGCCCGTCTCAGGCGGCGACGAGGTCCTGCTGGGGCGCGGGTCTGTCGAGCCGCACCCCGCCCCGCGGCAGCAGCGCGAGCGCGAGGAGGGCGACGACCGCCCCCACGACCCCGAGCCAGGGGATGACGGTCGCGGTCGCGGCGGCGTGCGCCGCCGGCAGGCCGTGCGCCGGGGCCTGCCTCGTCACCACCGACGTGTACGCCGTGCCGGCGAGGGCCAGCGCGACCGAGCCGCCGATCTGCCGGAAGAACGTCAGGTTCGCACTGGCCGTGCCGATGTACCGCGGCGGCACGGCCGACTGGATCGCCACGGTGAGTCCGGACAGCATGGGCCCCATCCCGAGCCCGATCAGCGCCATCCACGCGACGAGCATCGGGGTCGAGGTGCCGACCGCGAGGTTCGCGCACAGCGCCGTGCCCGCGACCAGGAAGAACGGCGCGATCACCAGCCACGGCTTGTAGCGGCGCGTACGCGAGATCAGGGCGCCGGTGACCGCGCTGCCCACGACCATCGCCAGCATCAGCGGGTAGATGTGCAGCCCGGACGAGGTGGCGCTCAGGCCGTGCGCCTCCTGGAAGTAGCGCGGCAGGAACACGACTCCCGCGTACATGCAGAACGCCGTGAAGAACGACGCGACGTTGACCAGCGAGTACGTGCCGTTCGCGAACAGGTGGAGCGGCACGATCGGCTCGGCGGCCCGCCGCTCGACGAGGACGAACACCACGAGCAGCGCCAGCGACGCGCCGATCGGCCCGGCGACCGGCCCGCTCGTCCAGGTGTGGCCGTCGATCCCCTTCTCGGTCAGGCCGACGAGCAGCGCGCTGATCGCGGCGCTGAAGACGGCGATGCCCAGGTAGTCGGGCCGCGCCCCGCCGTGCCCCGGCCGGTACGGCAGCCGCCACACGATGATGGCCACCAGGACGGCGCCGATCGGGACGTTCACGTAGAAGGCCCAGCGCCAGCTCGCGTGGTCGGTGAACAGCCCGCCGAGGAACGGCCCGGCGATGTAGCTCAGCGCCATCACGCCGCCGAGCGCGCCCTGCACCCGCCCGCTGCGCTCCGGCGGGAACAGGTCGATCACCAGTGCCAGCGACAGCGGCAGCAGCGCGCCCGCGCCGAGCCCCTGGACGCCGCGGAAGGCGATGAGCTGCCCCATGCTCTGCGCCGCCCCGGACAGGATCGAGCCGAGCAGGAACAGGACCACCCCGATCAGCAGGAGCGGCTTGCGCCCGTACGCGTCGGACAGCCGGCCGTACAGCGGGACCGTGACGGTCGAGGTGAGGAGATAGGCGGTCACCACCCAGGTGTACAGGCCGGTGCCGCCCAGCTCGGCGGTGATCCTCGGCAGCGCGGTGCCGACGATCGTCTGGTCGAGCATCGCCAGGAACATGCCGCCGAGCACGGCGAACAGGAGGAGTCCGTTTCTGGATCGCATGTGTCGAAGGTGACATGTAAGAATAGACATGTCAACCCAGATATATAGTGGGGGCATGTCCCTGCGCATCGCTCTTCTCGGTCTTCTGACGGCATACGGCTCGGCGAGCGGCTACGACCTGACCAAGGCGTTCGAGAAGTCGGTGGCCCACGTCTGGCAGGCCGGGCACAGCCAGATCTATCCCGAGCTGGCGAAGATGACCGCGGACGGGCTGGTGACGGTCGAGGCGGAGGGCGCACGGGGGCGCAAGATCTACGCGATCACGCCGGAGGGCCGCGCGGAGCTGCGCTCCTGGCTGGTCGAGCACGACCCCACGGGTCCGGCGCGCAACGAGGTCGCGCTCCAGGCGTTCCTGCTCCCGCTGCTCGACCCCGGGGAGGCGCTGGCCGTCCTGGAGCGGCTGAAGGCGTACGTGGAGCACAAACTGGCCGAACTGGAGGCCCTCTGGGCGATCAAGCACGCCTCGCCCGTCCCCGAGGGGGCGACCGGCGTCAGGTTCGGCAACCTCGCCCTGGACCTCGGCATCCGGCAGACCCGCACGACCCTCCAGTGGGCGAACGACGCCATCGCCGCGATCGGGCGCCGGGCCTGACCTCTCCCCCGCCGGGCGGGGAGCTCAGCGGCAGGCGAGCGGAGGCGGCGCGTCCCGCTCGGGGTCGAAGTCGACGTTGCCGAAGTGCTTGCGCAGCAGGGTGCGCATCGTGCCGTCGTCGTACATGCGGTCGATCGCGTCCGCCACGGCCTTGCAGGTGCGCACGTCCTTCCTGGGCAGGCCGACGGCGTAGCGCTGGTCGGTCAGCCGCAGGCCGAGCACCGACAGCTTCAGGCTCGCCACCCGGTTGCCGAAGCCGGCGATGATCAGGTCGTCGCCGGGGACCGCGTCGACCTCGCCTCGCGTCAGCAGGTTCATGCACTCGGCGTAGTCGCCCACCGGCACCTGCTCGACGTCCGCCTTGTCCGCGACGAGCCGGGCGATGCTGCTGCCGTTGGGCGCGCACATCCGGCGTCCGGCCAGGTCCTCCAGCTTCTTGATGCGCGAGCCCGCGAGCACGAGCAGGTCGGCGTGGGCCGTGTAGTACGGCCCGGCGAAGGTGACGGCGTCGCCGCGGTTGTCGTCGTAGGAATAGGTCGCCACGACCATGTCCACGCTGCCGTCGGCCAGCGACCGCACCCGGTCGCCGACGCCCACCCTGCGGAAGGTGATCCCCTTCGCGGGGACATTGAGGCTTCTGGCGATCGACGTGGCGACGTCCACGTCGAACCCGCTGAACCCGGTCGCCTGCTGCAGGGCGACCCCGGGGACGTCTCCCCGCACGCCGATCGTCAGCCGCCTGGTCTTCAGCGCCTTCTCGTACACCGAGGCGTACGTCGTGCTCGGGCGCGGGGATCGCGACGCGACGGTGGTGTCGCCGGTGCCGTTCTCCGAGGGCTCGCCGCCGAACGCGAAACCGGTCTTGGCGGCCAGAATGGCGCCCGCGGCGGCCACGACGGCGAGCGCGGCCGCGATCGCGCCGATGAGAGGGCCCTTCCGGCGGCGCCGCACCGGCCCCGCCCCGATCGGCCCGGCCCCCGCAGGCCCGGCCCCGATCGGCCCGGCCCCGACTGGCGTGGCGCCCGCCATCGCAAGCCCGGCGGCCCTCGGGTCGGTGGGGCCGGGAGACGGGCGGAACGCCGGGGACGCCCCGGCCGGCACGTCGCTCCCGGTTTCGCCCGCCTGTCCCGCCGTCCCGGTCCACGCGCCGGCGCCGGTCCACGCGGCGTTCCCGGTCGGCACGTGGTTCCCGGTGCGTACGCCTCCGGGCGGCAGGGGGCCCGCGCCGGTCGCCGCGACGCGGCCCGGGGCCGTGCGCGCGAACCGCGTGGCGTCGGGGTCGGCCGCGTGGGCGGCCCCCTCCGACAGCACGACCGCCGACGCGTCGCCCGACGCCGCACGGCCCAGCAGGCTCAGCAGGATCTGGTCGGCCGTCGGCCGCTCGTCCGGCGACTTGCGCAGGCACGCCCGGACCACCCCGCCGAGCGGCTCGGGCAGCATGCGGGTGTCGATGTCGTGATTGAGGATGCGGTTGAGCACGACCGCGATGGAGGTCCCGCCGAACACGACGTCCCCGGTCGCGGCGTACGCGATCGTCGCGGCCCAGGAGAACACGTCGGCCGGGGGCCCGACCTTGCCGCCGGAGATCTGCTCGGGCGCCATGTACGCCGGCGTGCCGATCGCCCGGCTGGTGATCGTGGCGGTCGAGTCGAGGATGCGGGCGATGCCGAAGTCCACCACCCGGGGGCCGTCCACGGCCAGCAGCACGTTGTCCGGTTTGAAGTCGCGGTGGACGATGCCCGCCTGGTGGATCGCGGTGAGCGCGGTGGCCGTGCCGACCGCCAGCCGCTCCAGGCCCGAGCCGGTCAGCGGCCCGTCCGCCTCGACGGTCTCGCGCAACGACCGCCCGTCGATGAACTCGCTCGCGATGTACGGCGTGTCGCCCTCGAGGTCGGCCGCCAGCACCCGGGCGGTGCAGAAGCTCGCCACCCGCTGGGCGGCGCGCAGCTCCCGGGCGAAGCGGGACCTGGCGGTCGCGTCACCGGAGAACTTGACGTGCAGCAGCTTGACCGCCGCCCGTCCGCCGGCCTGGTCCTGGCCGTGGTAGACCACGCCCTGCCCGCCCTCGCCCAGACGGCCGGACAGCACGAAGGGACCGAGCCTGGTCGGATCCCCCGGTTGTAGCGGCGCGATCTGCGGCATCCCCGTTCCCCACGATTCGGCAAAGTACCGGCCAGCAGAACTTTACGGCCCCGGCGCGACGGTTCCGCGGCCTGATACCGCGCCGTGACGTCAGGAAGTCATGACAGAGCGGCGAGCGGTCCGTACCCGAAGGTAACGGGAAAGGGGCCGCCCGGAACGACTCCGGACGGCCCCCGCCGATGAAGGGGCGTTACTGCGCCATCTTCTTCTTGAGGTTCTCGTCGAGCGCCGCGAGGAAGTCCTGCGTGGTCAGCCACTCGGCGTCGCCGCCGACCAGGAGCGCGAGGTCCTTGGTCATCTGGCCGCCCTCGACGGTCTCGACGCAGACCTGCTCCAGCTTCTCGGCGAAGTCGATGACCTCGGGCTGGTTGTCGAGCTTGCCGCGGTGCTGCAGGCCGCGGGTCCACGCGAAGATCGAGGCGATCGGGTTGGTGGAGGTCGGCTTGCCCTGCTGGTGCTGGCGGTAGTGCCGGGTCACCGTGCCGTGCGCCGCCTCGGCCTCGACGGTGCGGCCGTCGGGGGTCATGAGCACGCTGGTCATGAGGCCGAGCGAGCCGAAGCCCTGCGCCACCGTGTCCGACTGGACGTCGCCGTCGTAGTTCTTGCAGGCCCACACGTATCCGCCCTCCCACTTCAGGGAGGCGGCCACCATGTCGTCGATCAGGCGGTGCTCGTAGGTGATCCCGGCGGCCTCGAAGTCGGCCTTGAACTCGCTCTCGTAGACCTCGGCGAAGATGTCCTTGAACCGGCCGTCGTACGCCTTGAGGATCGTGTTCTTGGTCGACAGGTAGACCGGGTAACCGCGGTTGAGGCCGTACCGCATCGAGGCGCGGGCGAAGTCGCGGATCGACTCGTCCAGGTTGTACATCGCCAGGGCGACGCCGGAGCCGGGGAAGTCGAAGACGTTGAGCTCGATCGGCTCGCTGCCGTCCTTCGGCGTGAACGTCAGCGTCAGCGTGCCCTCGCCGGGAATCTTCAGGTCGGTGGCGCGGTACTGGTCGCCGAAGGCGTGACGGCCGACGACGATCGGCTTGGTCCAGCCGGGCACGAGCCGCGGGATGTTCGACATGATGATCGGCTCGCGGAAGATGACACCGCCGAGGATGTTGCGGATGGTCCCGTTCGGGGACTTCCACATCTTCTTCAGGCCGAACTCCTCGACCCGGGCCTCGTCCGGCGTGATGGTCGCGCACTTCACGCCCACGCCGTACTGCTTGATGGCGTTGGCGGCGTCGATCGTGACCTGGTCGTCGGTGGCGTCGCGGTGCTCAATGCCGAGGTCGTAGTACTTCAGGTCGACGTCGAGGTAGGGAAGGATCAGCTGGTCCTTGATGAACTGCCAGATGATCCGGGTCATCTCGTCGCCGTCGAGCTCGACGACCGGGCCCGCTACCTTGATCTTGGGCATGCGTGGGGTTCCCCTTCTGAATTAACTGGCCAGCACGTCCTTTTTGAGGCTCACTGGCCGTTGAGGCTATCGGACGGGTGTGGGTAAGTCCGCGACGAGGTCGTGTCCCTACGAGTCGTGCAGCCGCAGCAGCATGAGCAGCGAGCCGATGACGAGCGCCGCGCCGAACGCCGCCAGTGTGAGCGCGTCCATCCGCCTGCCGCGCACCGCGAGCGCGCCCGCCCGGCGGTCGGAGACCGTCACCCGGATCAGGGATCCGAAGAGAAAGCCGAATCCCATGATCGCACCACCCGCGGGCGCCGGCACACCCAGGCCGATCGCCCCCAGCCCCGCGGCGGCACCCGCCGCCACCAGCAGCCACGGCCCCCAGGCCGTGCTCTCACTCGTTCTCACGTCTCTCCCATGCCTGCCACTGCGGTCCTCGGCGCCTCCCTGTCACCGCTCGTCGATGGGCGCCCACTTCCGGTCGCGCTCGCCGATGTACTCGCTGTCCGGCCGGATCAGCCGGTTGTCGGCGTGCTGCTCGATCACGTGGGCGGTCCACCCGGACATCCGGCTGACCGAGAACACGGGCGTGAACAGGTCCGTCGGGATGCCGAGATAGTGGTAGACGGTCGCCGCGTAGAAGTCCACGTTCGGGTACAGGTGCTTGTCCGCGAAGACGACCTCCTCCATCTCCCGGGACATCCGGAAGTAGGTGTCGTCACCCGAGGCCTCGGCCAGCTCCTGCGACATCCGCCGCAGGTGCGTCGCCCGGGGGTCCTCGGTCTTGTAGACGCGGTGCCCGAATCCCATGATCTTCTCGCCCGCCGCCAGCTTGTCCCGCACGGCCTGGGCGACGCCGCGTGGGTCCAGCGCTTCCAGCGTACGCATGACCTGCTCGTTCGCGCCTCCGTGGAGGGGACCCTTGAGCGTGCCGATGGCGGCGACGATCGCCGAGTGCATGTCGGACAGCGTGGCGGCGCACACACGGGCGGCGAAGGTGGAGGCGTTCATCGTGTGGTCGGCGTGCAGCACCAGACAGGTGTCGAAGATCTCGACCTCGCGCCGCTCGGGGCGGCGGCCGGTGATCTGCAGCAGGAAGTTCGCGGCCGTGCTCAGCTCGGGATCGGGCTCCGGCATGTCCGCTCCCGTCCTGGCCGCGTGATAGCGGGCGACGAGGACGGGCTGCTGGGCCGTGAGCCTGGCGGCCTTGCGGCGGTTGGCGTCGGCGGCGTTGGAATCCTTGTCCGGGTCGTCGGCGCCGGCCAGGGAGACCAGCGTGCGCAGCGCCTCCATGGGCGCCTGTTTCGCCGCGATTTCGGAGATGTTGCCCTCGGCGAGCGCACCCAGGGCGCGGCCTGCGACCAGTTCCGCGCCGTAGCCGGCGAGCTGCTCGCGGGTCGGCAGAGTGCCGCGCTGGAGCAGGTGGGCCACCTCTTCGAACGTCGCGTGGCCGGCCAGGTCGTGGATGTCGTATCCCCGGTAGAAGAGACGACCGGCCTTGCCGTCGATGTCGCTGATCGCTGTGGATGCGGCGACGACATCGGCGAGGCCTTTGGTGGGCTTGTCCGCCATGGGTGTTTCCTCCGCTTATCTCCGTGCGAAGTCTACCCGTGAGCAGGTAAAGCACCTCTCAAAGGTCCAGACCAATTTCAGGAATGATTCTGCTCGCGGCAAAGGCGATTCCCCCTCGCCACGGGTGGGTAAGCCGCAGCTATAGGGAAAGTAACGGCGGGCTACCTGGGGAGGAACTGCCGTGGAGGGGCCGTTCATACGGAT
Source organism: Microbispora sp. NPDC004025 (assembly GCF_053604425.1). Lineage (NCBI taxonomy): Bacteria > Bacillati > Actinomycetota > Actinomycetes > Streptosporangiales > Streptosporangiaceae > Microbispora > Microbispora sp. NPDC004025. The sequence continues at coordinate 413,727 of NZ_JBSGHN010000003.1, forward strand.
CGAGGACAGCGGCGAGGTGGTGCCGCTGCGCCCCGACGTCACCACGATCGGCCGCGGCCGGGGCGTGGACATCCGGCTGACGGATCCGAGCGTGTCACGGCTGCACGCCGAATTCGTCCGTCGCGGGCCCTACCTGTACGTCGTGGACCTGGGCCTGTCCCGCAACGGCACACGAGTGAACGGCAGGCCGATCGCCAGGAGGGTCCTGGACGACGGCGATGTCGTCTCCTTCGGGGCCGCCCGGGCCCGGGTCGGCGGGATCCCGCGGGAGGACCTCGCTCCCGAGGTCGAGCTGCGCCGCGCCGCCGCGCCGGAGCTCACCCGCCGGGAGGTCGACGTGCTCACGTCGTTGTGCCGCCCCGCGCTGTCCGACGAGGCGTTCGTGGCGCCCGCGACGGCCCGGGAGATCGCCGACGACCTCGTGGTGACCGAGGCGGCGGTCAAGCAGCACCTGCTGCGGCTGTACCAGAAGTTCCGCATCCCGGAGGGCACCAACCGGCGCACCCGGCTCGCCAACGAGGTCGTCGCCCTCGGCCTGGTGCGGCCCACGCCGGTCGTGCCGCCGCAGCGGGCCGGCGGTCCGGCCGAGCCGGAACCGCAGCCGCGGACCCCCGCGGGCCGCCGGGCGTCCTGAAGCCGCGCCCCACCGGCCGCCGGGAAATCGGAGCCGTCCCACCCCCGGCGGCCGCTGGAGCGTTCCCACGGCCCGTGCCGACGTACGGCCACGAGGCCCGGCATTTCCCGCCGCCCGAGGTCGGATGAAGCTCGGGCGGCATAACGTGCCGAACAAAGAGCGCGAAAGCCCCGTCGAACGGAACGACAACCGACCGGCAAGGGGGCGCGCGATGCGCGGAATTCTGAAATCTCTGGCGGCGACCGCGGCGGTGGCCGTGGTCGGCACCGTGACGAGCACCGTGACAGGCACCTGGCAGGCGGCCGCGGCGGTGACCGGAAACGATGCGGGGCGAACGGTCGCCGCTCCGGCGGCGCCGGCGGCGGCTCCGGCGAAGCTGCCCAAGGGGTTCCTGCTGGACGAGGCCAAGGTGGACGGTCCGCGCAGGCCGTGGGAGCACCTACAACTCACCGACAGCCTGACGAAGCCCCTCGAGGTGAACCCGTGCGGCCACAGGGCCGCCCACGACGGGCGCGGCGCGAGCCGCACGTTCACCTACCTGGCGGAGACCGTCTACCGGAGCGAGCAGGTCGTGCTCTACCCGTCGGAGCGGGCCGCGAAGGCGGCGATGCGGTCCGTACGCGCCGACCTGGCCCGGTGCGGCACGGGAGGCCGCGGCCACGACCGCTACTCGTACCGCTGGAAGAGCACCGGCGTCGGTGACGAGGCCCTCCGGGTCGGCGGCTTCTTCTTCGAGAACCGGTCCCGCTCGGTCATCGTCCGCAGGGGCAGCGCGGTGGCGGTCTACGTCAGGACCGGCCTGGTGACCAAGAGCCTCCCGGTCTCCCAGTTCCGTCCGCTGATCAAGGACGCCCGCACGATGGCCACCAAGCTCTGCGACCTTCCCGGCGTCTGCGGGTAGGCCCGCCGGCCGCGCACCGGACGGGCTCCGGCTCTCTTCTCGCCCGCGGGGACCGCGGTCAGGCCGTTCTACGGCTCTCCGGCGCGCCGTCCGGGCCGCTGTTCCCGCCGACGGCGGCGTCGGGGAGGAGCCGGGGCACGGGAGTCCGCCGGCGGCGGCGGAGCAGGCCACCCGCCCACCGGAGGCCCGGCGGCGTGAGGAAGGCCTCCGCCCGGAGCGCGGCGACGCCGATGCGCGGCAGATCGCGGGCGGCCGGGTAGACCAGGAACCTCGGCTCCCATACGGGCCGGAACTTGGCGTTGAAGCGGTACAACGACTCGATCTGGAACCAGCGGGACAGGAAGACGAGGACGCCGCGCCAGGCGCGCAGCACCGGTCCCGCCCCCAGCCGCTCCCCCCGCGCCAGCGCGGAGCGGAACATCGCGAAGTTCAGCGACACCCTGGTCACGCCGAAGTCCGGTGCGGCCTGCAGGGCCCGCACGATCAGCAGCTCGTTGAGCCCGGGGTCCGCCTCGCGGTCACGCCGCATGAGGTCGAGGGAGATGCCGTCGGCCCCCCAGGGCACGAAACGCAGGACGGCCCGGATGTCCCCACCCGGCGTCTGTTCCTCCTCCGGCGTGGCCGCCCGGTGGGCCGTGACCACCAGGCAGCCGGCGTCGGCGGGGTCGCCGAACCGGCCGAGCGCCATCGAGAAGCCCCGCTCGGTCTCGGTGCCGCGCCAGAGGTCGGCCACGTCGCCGATGTGCTCACGCTCCGCCTCGCTCAGGTCCCCGGCCCGCCGCACCCGGCAGGTGTAGCCGAGGCGCTCCACTCGCTTGACCATCTGCCGTACGTTGCGCAGGGCCCGGCCTTCCAGGGTGAAGCCGGTGACGTCCACGACGGCCTCGTCCCCGATCTCCAGCGCGTCGAGGTCGCCCTCTCTCGTCCACGCCTCGCCGCCCGCCTCGCCGCAGCCGACGACGGCCGGAACCCACGCGTGCCGCCTGGCCTCCTCCAGGAACCGCCTGATCGCGCCGGGCCAGGCCTCCGGGTCGCCGATCGGGTCGCCGCCGGCCAGCATCACCCCCGCGACGACGCGGTAGGCGACGGCGGCCTTGCCGCTGGGCGAGAAGATCACGCTCTTGTCGCGGCGGAGCGCGAAGTATCCGAGCGAGTCCTGCCGGCCGTACCGATCGAGCAGGGCGCGCAGGCGCCGTTCGTCGTCCTCGCTGAGCGCCGCGACCGGCCGTTCCGGCCGCAGGGCCAGGTAGATCGTGGTGACGGCGGTGAGCGCGCCGAGCCCGGCGAGTGAGAAGTAGACGAGGTCGCCGGCGCGCTCGGACGTGAACACGACCGGCCCCTCGACGCCGACAAGACCGAGCACGACGTGCCGGATCTGGTCGCCGAAGCCCGGGTGACCGGCGACCGTACGACGATGGGAGGCGACGAGGATCCATCCGATCACGACGTCGAACGCGCCGAGCGTCAGCAGGTTCCACAGGGCCCGCCAGCGGGAGCGCGGGTCGGACAGGGCGTAGAACTCCCCCTTGGCGGCGACCAGCACCGCGAACAGGAGCAGCGACACCGATGCCGCGACAGGGTGCCGCCAGCGCAGCCCCTCGATCGCGGCGTCCACCGGCAGCAGCACCACGACCGCGCGCCAGGCCCGGGCCTTCCGCCGTCTGAGGGCGTGGGCGAGCATGATCAGCAGGATGCCGACCAGCAGGGACGCCGTCTCGGCGAGCGTCGTGACGGCGCCCGGCAGGACGCTCGCGATCTCGCCGATCCTGCTCGCGCGCAGGCTCGGCACCAGGCCCCTGACGATGTCCAGGACGCCGATCAGCAGCGCGGCCCAGGCCGCCAGTCCCGGGACCCGAGACCGCAGACCATGCGCGTTTCGCGTCCGATAGCTCACACACAGTGACGATATGTCACGATTTATCGGGTCAGCAGCCGGGATCCCGATTCTTGGATCGAGCTTGACGCGGACCGGCGGCATCCGCCCCTGCCCTCTCGGGCCGACGCCTGCGCGCCGAGGGGAGGATGTGCCGGCGCCGCGAAATCCGCCCGGCGGCGGACGCCGGATCAAAGGCAGCTTTGACGACGGCGCGGGGCGCCGTTCCTACTGTTCGATCCATGATTTTCACTGCGAACACGTTCCGCCGCGCGGCCGCGGGTGCCGCCCTCGTCCTGTCCGCTCTCGCCGTCCCCGCCACCGCCGCGCAGGCGGCGACACCGCCGGCGTCCACCACCGCTTCCAGCGCCGCTTCCACCACCACGTCGGGTGTCTACGGCCCCTATTGGGACCTGCGCTACTGCGTGCCCCAGATGGAGGTGTATCCCCGCTCGTACTGCTTCCTGCGGAACGGCCGCTGGTACCTGTACATCCCGTGATCGGCGGACTCGGCCCGGCCGCCACCCCCGCGGCGAGGAGCCGCGGGAGGACCGGCCGGGCGGGTCCGGCGGATCAGCGCTGCTCGGCGGCCTCGACGACGTTGGCCAGCAGCATGGCCCGGGTCATCGGCCCCACCCCGCCGGGGTTGGGGGCGACGAAGCCGGCGACCTCCCGTACGTCGGGGGCGACGTCGCCGGTGAGCTTCCCGTCGACCCTGGAGACGCCTACGTCGAGCACGGCCGCGCCGGGCTTGACCATCTCGGCGGTCACGAGGTGGGGCACCCCGGCCGCCGCGACGACGATGTCCGCCCGGCGCACGTGGGACGCCAGGTCCTGGGTGCCGGTGTGGCAGAGCGTCACGGTGGCGTTCTCCGCCCGGCGGGTGAGGAGCAGGCCCAGCGGCCGGCCCACCGTGATGCCCCGGCCGACCACGACGACCTCGGCGCCCTTGAGCGGCACGCCGTACTCCTGGAGGAGGACCACGATGCCGCGCGGGGTGCACGGCAGCGGGGCGTCGACCATGTGCACGAGCCTGCCCAGGTTGACGGGGTGGAGGCCGTCGGCGTCCTTGGCCGGGTCCATGCGCTCGATGAGCGCCTGCGTGTCCAGGTGACGCGGCAGCGGCAGCTGGACGATGTAGCCCGTGCAGGCCGGGTCGGCGTTCAGCTCGTCGACCGCGGCCTCCACGTCCGCCTGGGTGGCGCTCTCCGGCAGGTCCTTGCGGATGGAGGTGATGCCGACCTCCGCGCAGTCGCGGTGCTTGCCCCCGACATAGATCTGGCTGCCCGGGTCGTCACCGACCAGGATCGTGCCCAGACCGGGGGTGATCCCCCGGGCCGCCAGGGCCTTCACCCGCTCCGCCAGCTCGTTCTTGATCTTGGCGGCGGTCGCCTTGCCGTCCAGAACCCGCGCGGTCATGGCACTTCCCGTCCTTCCAGGTGCGTTACCGTCCCCCCTCGCGGCGCTCGATGATCCGCCGGGTGAAGGGGATGAACTCCACGATCCGCCAGCCGAAGTAGGCGGCCAGGGCGGCGATGGGCAGCAGCGCGATGGGGCTGTTCCATATGCCGTTCATCGTCGCGAAGGAGCTCATGATCGTATCAAAGGGCATGGAGGGGCTCCGGGGAGAGGAGGGGGTGAGCGCTTCAGGCTAACCGCCCCATAGGGGTGATCGTGCCGTTTCCACCCCATCCATCCCAGCGGCCGCCCCTCCCTGGTGGTACGTCCGGACTTCCCGATCAGTGGAAGAAGTGCCGGGTCCCGGTGAAGTAGAGCGTGATGCCCGCCTCCTTGGCCGCCTCGATGACCGCGTCGTCGCGGATCGAGCCGCCCGGCTCGACGATCGCCTTCACCCCGGCCTCGGCCAGCACCTGCAGGCCGTCCGGGAACGGGAAGTAGGCGTCGGAGGCGCCGACCGACCCGGCCGCGCGCTCACCCGCGCGGGACACCGCCAGCCGGGCCGAGTCGACCCGGTTGACCTGGCCCATGCCGACGCCGACGGTCGCGCCGCCGGAGGCGAGCAGGATCGCGTTGGACTTCACCGAACGGCAGGCCCGCCAGGCGAAGGCCAGGTCGGCGAGCACCTCGGGCGAGGCCGCCTCGCCGGCCTTGAGCTCCCACGTGGAGGGGTCGTCGCCGGGCGCGTCCACCCGGTCGACCGTCTGCACGAGCAGGCCGCCGTCGATACGGCGGGACTCGGCGGCGTTCGACGGCCCCTGCGGGCAGGCGAGCAGGCGGATGTTCTTCTTCTCCCTGAGCACCTCGAGCGCGTCCGCCGCGAACGACGGCGCGACCACCACCTCGGTGAAGATCGGCGCGATCTGCTCGGCCAGCGCGCGGGTCACCTCGCGGTTCACCGCGATCACTCCGCCGTACGCGGAGACCGGGTCGCACTCGTGCGCCTTGCGGTGCGCCTCGGCCACGTCGGCGCCCACCCCGATGCCGCAGGGGTTGGCGTGCTTGATGATGGCCACGCACGGCTCGCCGAAGTCCCAGGCGGCCCGCCAGGCCGCGTCGGCGTCGACGTAGTTGTTGTAGGACATCTCCTTGCCGTGGAGCTGCTCGGCGTTGGCCAGGCCGTCCTCGCCGCCGGTGTAGAGGGCCGCCCCCTGGTGCGGGTTCTCGCCGTACCGCAGCGCGGCCTTGCGCTTCCACGCCGCGCCCATGAAGGACGGCCAGTCGCCCTCGGGCGCGTACACGCTCGCGAACCAGGACGCGACCGCGACGTCGTAGGCGGCGGTGTGGGCGTACGCCGTGGCGGCCAGCCTCCTGCGCTCGGTCAGCGTGAAGCCGCCCTCGGCGACCGCGGCCAGGACCTCGCCGTACGCCGCGGGGTCGACGACCACGGCCACCGTGCCGTGGTTCTTGGCGGCGGCGCGGATCATCGCGGGGCCGCCGATGTCGATCTGCTCGACGCACTCGGCGTCGGAGGCGCCGGAGGCGACCGTGGCGGCGAAGGGATACAGGTTCACCACCGCGAGCTGGAACGCGTCGATCTCCAGCTCCTCCAGCTGCTTGACGTGGGAGGGGTTGGCGCCGTCGGCGAGCAGCCCGGCGTGGACCCTCGGGTGGAGGGTCTTGACCCGTCCGTCCAGGCACTCGGGGAATCCGGTGAGCGACTCCACCTTCGTGACCGGCACGCCGTAGGAGGCGATCGCGGCGGCGGTGCCGCCGGTCGACACGATCTCCACGCCCGCGGCCTCGAGCCCCCGCGCCAGGTCTTCGAGACCCGTCTTGTCGTAAACGGTGATCAGCGCACGGCGGATGGCGATGCGGGTCACTTCGTCGTCCTTCCTGGTGTCGGGCCGTGTCCGGCCTCTCCTGCGACTCGTCCCGGCCCGAGGCGGACGGTCCGCCCGGTCAGGGTCCAGCCCTCGCGGGCCATGCGGCCCACCGTCTCGACGAGAAGGCCGCGCTCGACGCCCTTGATGCGCTCGTGCAGCGACTCCTCGTCGTCCCCCTCCCGTACGGCCACCGCCTCCTGGGCGATCACCGGGCCGGTGTCCACGCCCGCGTCGACGAGGTGGACCGTGCAGCCGGTGACGCGGACGCCGTACGCGAGGGCGTCACGCACCGCGTGCGCGCCGGGGAAGGCGGGCAGCAGCGCCGGGTGGGTGTTGACGACCGGGAACGCGCCCAGCACGCGAGGACCGAGGATCTTCATGAACCCGGCGGAGACCACCAGGTCGGGCTTGTGCTCGGCGATGCGCTCGGCCAGACTCTCGTCCCACTTCTCCCGGTCGGGGTGGTCGTCCACCCTCTCGACGAATGTGGGGACGCCGGCACGCTCGGCCCGGATCAGGCCCTCGATGCCGGTACGGTCGGCCCCGACGGCCACGACGGTCGCGCCGAACGCGTCGTCTGTGGCCGCGTCCAGCAACGCTTGCAGGTTGGTCCCCGAACCCGAGACGAGGACGACGAGCCGGAAGGACAGGGCGGAACTCCTTCGTGAGCTGCCTTCGTTTTGCAGGTGATTGCCGGGAGATGGTTCCTTAGAGAGTGGTCGAGCGTGGAGGGCCGTCCCTCGACGCAGCTAAAGCGTATCGGGCGCCGGCCATCACGACTTACGACGGGCTATGCGGAACGCGAGGCGAGGAGACCGTGACTACACCCCTACAGACGCCGGCCAATGTGACCGGAGGGCGCAGGGCTCTCGTCCTCGCCCTCATGGCGCTGGTGTTCACCCTGATGCTGCCGGCCGCCGGGCTGGCGCTGTCGATTTTCGCGATCGTCATCGCGATCCACGACCTGCGTCTGCTGAACCGGGAACGACGCGGGATCGGGATGGCGACCGGGGCCGTCGTGCTCTCGTCACTCGCGTTCGTCCTGGGACTGGTGACGACGGGATTCCAGCTCTACTTCTCCGACGAGCTCAACGCCTACACCGAGTGCCGCAAGGGCGCGGGGACGGTGACCGCCCAGCAGGAGTGCTCCGACCAGCTCATGCGGGCGTTCGAGCGCAAGCTCGGGGTGGCCTGGCCCGCCGGCGTCCCCGCCCCCGCCTGACGCACCTGGTCCTGCCGGGCGGTTGCCGGCCCGAGTACGGCGCCGTAAGCCGCACGCTCTAGGACGGTGCGTCGCCGAGCTGGAGCGCCTGGAGTGCGAGCCAGGCGATGACGCGGTCCTCGGTCACGGAGACCGACAGCCCGGTCAGCTCCTCCACCCGTGCCATGCGCTGGCGCAGCGTGTGCCGGTGGATGCCGAGCTGCGAGGACGCCGCTTCCCAGCTGCTGTTCTCGCTCAGGAAGACCCGCAGCGAGCGGAGCAGGACCAGGGTGGACTCGTTGTCCAGCAGCGGCAGGAGCGGGGAGGTGAGCGCCCCGCGCGCGGCCGGGTCGAGGTGCTGAAGGATCAGCCGCTGGGTCGGCAGCCCGGCGAACTCGACCACGGGCCGGGCGTCCGCCACGGCCACCGCGAGCGCCTGCTCGGCCTGCCGTTTGCTGAGCAGGCCGGAGACCGGCGGCTGAGGAGTGCCGATGCCGCACCGCGCCGGGACGCCCTCCCGCTCGACCGCGTCGGACACCCGCGCGGTCCACCGCCCCAGCTCGTCCTCCGGCAGCAACACGGTGACCTGGGACGACTCCGAGCTGACCAGCGGAGGCAGGTCCAGCTCCGCGCACCACTCCAGCACGTTGTCCTCCAACGGGACGGCACGCGATCGCGAGCGCAGCAGCGCGACGGCGACGTTCCCGGCGAGGAGATTCCAGCGGGCCGACACCCGCGCGACGAGCGCGGGATCGCCCGACATCAGCGCGTCCACCGCGTCGGCCCGGGCCAGACCCCATGTGTCGCCACCGCTCAAGGGGTTGAGGGCGAGGTCGAGCAGGAGCGCGGCATGCTGCGCCAGCTTCCGGGTCAGCGTGATCCGGTCCGGGCGGGGCGCGACCACGAGGTGGGCACGGGGCCGGACCGGATCGCCCACGCCGTACACGGTCAGGGCGGGGTGCCGGATGCGGGAACGCTGACCGAGCGCCGCGGCCCGGGCGTCGTCGATGTGGACCCGTGCGGCGCCCACGGCCGCGTGGATCTTTCCGTGCCGGTCCAGCAGCACGGCCCAGCTCTCGATGCGCGCGGCGAGCGTCGCCACGACCCCCTGCGCCCCGGCGCTGCGCGCCACCATCGTCATGCTGGAGACGCCCTCGGCGATCAGCCGCGCCTCCGCGGCTCCGGTCCGCAGCAGGTCGGCGTTGACGTGATAGGTGATGTCCTGGAACGCCACGGCGCCGGGGATCTCCAGCACGGCCATGCCGTGCTCCGCGGCGCCTTCGACCAGCGCCGGCGGGACGGACGGGTGGCGCACCCCGATGCCGAAGCCGAGCGCGGCCACCCCCGCCCCGGCCAGCCTCGCCGCGTACGCCGCCGGGTCGCCGGCCCTGTCCAGCTCCAGGCCGAGGGTGAGGATCATCTCGCCGCCGCGCAGCCAGGGCGTCGGATCGGCCAGCTCGGATATGTGCGTCCAGCGGATGGGGCGATCCAGGCCCGTCGTCCCCGTCGGCACGCGCAGCCGGAACCGCTGCGCGATGTCGCCCGCCGTCTCCAGCACCCGGCATCTCCCCTCTCCGGAGCACGCGACATCCCGTCGCGAACTGACGCAGTGTCACCGTGACATCGCCCTGCGACCGGCGCGAAGTATCGGATCGGCGCACTGATCGCAGGTGGATGGACATTTGGCCAGCTGCCGCGGCGACGCCCGCGTCCCTAGCCTGAACCCTGTTTCAGTAACACCGGGTGACGGCAGGGCTGTTCCCCGGGCCCCGAGGAAGGGAGCAGTATGCGCGCCGCGGTATTCGAATCCGCCGACCGGCCCGTCCGGGTCGAGCAGGTGGAGCTCGCCCCTCCGGGTCCGGGCGAGGTCCGCGTGAAGATCGCCGCGGCCGGGGTCTGCGGCTCGGACCTGCACGTACGCCGCGGCGAATGGGACGTCCCGCTCCCCCTGGTGATGGGGCACGAGGGCTCCGGCGTGGTGACCGAGCTCGGCCCGGGGGTGACCAGCCTGGCGGAGGGCGACCACGTCGTCCTGTCCTGGGTCGCCCCGTGCGGGCGATGCCGGTACTGCCGGTCCGGGCACGAGGCGCGCTGCCAGGTCGCGGCGACCGTGGTCGCGCCCGGAGGCGTCCTCCAGGACGGCACCAGCAGGCTGAGCCGGAACGGGGAGACCCTCTACCACTACCTCGGGGTGTCCTCCTTCGCGGAGGAGGCCGTGGTGCCGGCGTCCGGCGCCGTCAAGATCCGCGAGGACGCCCCGCTGGACACCGTGGCCCTGGTCGGCTGCGCGGTGGCCACCGGCGTCGGCGCGGTGACCAACACGGCCGCCGTCCTGCCCGGCAGCACGGTCGCCGTCATCGGCTGCGGCGGGGTCGGGCTCTCCGTCGTCCAGGGCGCCAAGCTGGCCGGGGCCGAACGGATCGTCGCGATCGACACCCGTGCCGAGAAGACGGCGCTCGCGATGACGCTCGGGGCCACCGACCAGCTCTCCGGCGCCGGCGCGACCGGCCCCGAGGCGCTGCGCGACCTGCTGCCGGACGGCGTCGACTACGCCTTCGACGCGGTCGGCCACCAGGCCACGCTGGAGTCGGCGATCCAGATGCTCGGCCTGGGCGGCGCGGCGGTGGCCGTGGGCCTGCCGCCCAAGGGCACGCTCGCCCGGTTCGACCCGCTCGTCCTGGCCGAGGCCGACCAGCGGATCCTCGGGTCCAACTACGGAAGCGTCCGCCCCGCCATCGACATCCCGGCGCTGGTCGACCGCTACATGGACGGCCACCTGCAGCTCGACCAGCTCGTCAGCAGGCGCACGACGCTCGACGAGGCCGCCCACGCCCTGGACGCCCTGGCCAGTGGCGAGGCGCTGCGCACCCTGCTCGTCCCCTGATCCCCTCCCCGTCACCCACCGCCCCTCCCCGTCACCCACCGACCCGCGCCCGGATCCGCCGCCGCGGGTCCGGGCCCTGCCGCCCGTCCGCGCCTCCGGCTCGCCGAGGCCCCGTTCGTACAAGGAAACCCCGCATGACACAGACCACCGCCTCCCACCGCCAGCACGGGCACGGGCTGCGGCGCGGGGCGATGTCGGGCGGCGAGGTCGTCGCCCAGGCCATCGCCAACATCGCCCCGAGCGCGGTCATCGCGTTCTCCGTGGCCGGAATCTTCGCCAGTGCCGGCAACGCGTCCTGGCTGTCGTTCACCCTCGCCACCGTGGTCATCCTCGCCGTCGGCTACTGCATCTCCCAGTTCGCCAAGCGCCGGGCCTCGGCCGGCTCGCTGTACAACTACGCCGCCCAGGGGCTCGGCCCGCTCGGCGCGTACGTCACCGGCATCACGCTGATCATCGGCTGTTTCGGCATCGCGTCCGGCTCCCTGGCCGGCGCCGTCTACCACTTCAACGCCTTCCTGTCCGGGATCGGGCTGACGATCGACAACACGCTGTGGAACGTCGTGCTCGCGATCGTGATCGGCGGTCTCGCCACGCTGTTCACCGTGTGGGGCATCCGGATGTCGGCGCGCATCTCGCTCGTCCTGGAGGTCATCTCGATCGCGATCATCACGGTGATGCTGGTCATCGTGCTGTTCGCCGGGGACGGGCCGGTATTCGACAGCAGCCAGCTCAGCCTCGACGGCGCCACGCCGCACGGCATCGCGGTCGGCATGGTGCTGGCGATCCTCGGGTTCGTCGGCTTCTCCAGCTCCGACGCCCTCGGCCGCGAGGCGCGCAACCCCTTCAAGGCGATTCCCCGGGCCATCATGTGGAGCGCCGCGGGCGTCGGCCTGCTGTACATCTTCGCCTCGTACACGCAGGTCGCGGGCTACCGCGCGCTGGGCGACCTGGGCACGAGCGGCAACCCGCTGGACGAGCTCGCGGTGGCCGTCGGCATGCCCGGCTGGTTCCGCCCGGTGCTCAGCCTCGGCGTCACTGCGTCGTTCTTCGCGGTCGTGGTCGCCCCGATCAACGTGATCGGCCGCATCGTCTTCGTCATGGGCAAGGAGGGCGTGCTGCCCGCGTCCCTCGGCCGGACCCACCGGACCCAGCAGACCCCGCATCGGGCGATCCTCGCGGTCGCGCCGATCGCCGTCGCCCTGACCGCGCTGCTCTTCGCGCTCGGTGTGGACGGCATGGAGATCGTCGTCAACGTCGACACCTACGGCACGTACGGCTACATGGTGGCCTACGCCGTCGTCGCGCTCGCCGCGCCGATCTTCCTGCGGCGGGAGCGCGCGCGGGCGCGGCTCATCTGGCCGTGCGTGATCGTCTCGGTGGTCGGCATGGCGTACGTCTTCTACGTCAACGTCGTGCCGTGGCCGGCCTGGCCGCTGAACTTCGTGGTCCTCGCCTTCCTCGTCACCGTCGCCGTGGCCCTCGTCTGGTACGGCTACCTCCGCGCGGCCCGGCCGTCGGTCGCCCAGACCATCGGCACGACCGAGACCGACTTCGCCGAGATGGCCTGACGACCACGCCGTGCCCGTTTGCCTTTGACGCGTGGGTCAGGGGTTACCGTCGCGGGGCCGCGCGGCCGCACCGCGCGTTCCCTCCGACACCGTGGGAGTTCCCATGCCAGAATCCCCGTTGCCAGAAACCCCGCCCCGCGTCTCACGGGAGATCCGGCTCGCCGAGGTTCCGTCCGGCCTCCCCGGCCCCGAGCACCTGACCGTCGCCGAGGTCCCGCTGCCCGTGCCCGGGGCCGGCGAGGTCCTGGTGCGCAACCGCTGGTTCCAAGTCTTCCCCTCGCTGCGGACGCTGATCGCCGGAGGCGTGCCGGGCACGCCCTTCCCCCCGCTGCGTCCCGGCGACGCGTTGTTCGGCCCCGCCGTCGGCGAGGTCGTCACCGCCCCGGCAGGCGGCCGCCTGCGTCCGGGCGACCTGGTCACGCACTTCCGGGGCTGGCGCGAGTACGCCGCGGTCCCCGCCTCCGCGCCGCTGGGTGACTCCCTGCCCGACCCGGCCGCGCACCTGGCGCCGGGCGCCACCGCGTACGCCGCCCTGACCCGGATCGCCCGCCTCCGCGCCGGTGAGACGGTTTTCGTCACCGGGGGCGCCGGAGGCGTCGGGTCGCTCGCCGGGCAGATCGCCCGGCAGCTGGGCGCGGCACGCGTGATCGGCAGCACCGGCTCACCGGCGAAGGCCGGGCGCATGACCGCCGAGCTCGGCTACGACGCGGTCGTGCTCCGCGACGGCGGTCCCATCGGCGCGCAGCTGGCCGAGGCGGCGCCCGGCGGCGTCGACGTGGTCGTCGACAACGTCGGCGGCGAGCAGCTCCGGGCCGCGGTGGCCGCGGCGCGGCCGGGCGCCCGCCTCGTCGTGGTCGGCACCCTGGCCACCCAGCTGTCGGCCGCGGCCGACGGCACGACGGCCCCGGTGGAGCTGGACGCCTTCCAGCTCATCGCCAGGAACATCACCGTCCGCGGGTTCACCGGCGTCGACGCCGAGACCGGCGCCGAGTGGACGGAGCGCTTCGGCGCCTGGCTCCGCTCGGGCGCCGTCACCTTCCCCCACGCCCGGATCGCGGGCATCGAACGCGCGCCGCTGGCGTTACGCGAGTTGTTCGACGGACGGCACGTGGGAACGGTCGTCGTGGAGACCTGAGCGAGGAGGCCCCATGCGGATCGGCGACGCGGCGGCGGCGGCCGGGACCACCCCACGCGCGTTGCGCCTGTACGAGCAGCGCGGGGTGCTCCCGCCGCCCCGGCGTACGCCGGCGGGCCAACGCGAGTACGGCCCACGGGAGATCGCCCGCATCCGCCTGGTGCGGCAGTTGCTCGCCCTCGGCCTGACCATCGAGGACGTCGCCCGCTGCGCCGACCGCCTGGACCTGCTGGAGGGCGACACGCTCCCGCCGTACGGCAGCCCCGGCTGCACCGGCGGCAGCGGTGTCGTGCAACGCCGGATCGCCACCCTGGACGCCGAGATCGCCCGCCTGACGGAGCTGCGGGACCGCCTCGCCTCGTCCGTCACCGAGCGGCCAGGGACGGATCAGTCGCGATCCCAGGCGTAGGGATCGACGTAGATGACGTGACCCCCGCGGTCGTCGGTCTCGTCCACGATGTCCTTGCGCGGCTTCGGCGGAGGACTCGCCGCGGGCTTGCGCGGTTTGCCGGAATCGCGGGAGGTGGCCCGGGGCCGCCGCGCGCTCATGTCGTCGAACGTCTCGGCGGCCGCGGCGGCGTGCTCGTCGGTCCAGTCGTCCCTGATCACGGGAATCGGCTGCGTCTCCGCCTCGGTGGCGTCCAGCCAGTGGCCCGGCAGGTGGGCGCCGCGAGTGGGCCGGACCCGGCCGGCCGCCTTGGCGATCACGGCGCCGGCCTTCCGCACCGGCTCGGGCGGAGTGGCCGGCCTCCGGGAGATCAGCCACCAGTTGGCGATGCCGGCCGAGATGCCGGCGGCCACGCCGACCTCGAGCGCGACCGAAAGCGCCACCTCCCAGGGAGACGGCCCGACGGCGGCCAGACCCGCACCGCCGAGCGGACCGCCCGACAGCGCGGCGAGCGTCCCGGCGACGAGGCCGGTGGTGACGCCGCAGACGAACCCCCATAGGGGCGCGGCCTCGAACGACGGGGTCGGGGCGACGCGGGCCGTCACCACGCCGGCGACGGCCCCGGCCGCGAACGGCACGGCGATCACGCCCATGACCCAGGCGGGCGCCGCGCCGGACGACGGCAGGGCGCCCAGCAGCGGCAGCATGGGCACCGCGCTCAGCTTGACCCCGGTGGGCGCGACCAGTGTCCCGGCGCCCACCGCGAAACCCGGCCCCGAGATGTAGGCCATGCCCCAGATCACGGCGTTGAAGAAGTAGAGGACCTCCAGGAGCAGGAGCAGCAGGCCGCCGACCACTCCGGGGCTGAGGACCTCCGACATCTGCTCGATCCTGGCGAAGTTGACCGCCACGGCCCCGAGGACCAGCACGGCCCCGGCCAGGAGCATCACCGAGATCGCGACGGCCGTACCGGAGACGAGCGACCGTGGCCGCTCGGGGAGCAGGCGCAGCATCGACCGCCACGGCCCGATCGTGCGGGCGGTGGCCACCGACCCGGTGACGAAGGCCAGCAGCAGATGGCTGACCAGCGCCTCCCCGAGGAACGGCCGCATGACCTCGTTGCCGGAGACGAGGGCGATCACCCCGGCGAGCAGCGCGTACGGCGCGGCCAGCGAGATGCCGGCCTGGGCGATGAGCACGAGCTGGGCGCGGCGGCGGGCGTTCTCGACGTCGCGGGGCGTGCCCTTGGGCAGCCGGGCCGGCATCCGCACCCGCAGGTCGGCGTCGCGCGCCATCCACAGGCCGGCCCGGTAGAGCAGCGCCCCGGGCAGGATCATCAGCCCGATGGGCAGCAGGCCCACCCGGCCGCCGGGGATCGCGAAACCGGCGTGGTGGGCGGCGAGCCAGAGCTGGCAGGCCGTACGGAAGACGCCGGGCAGGCCCTCGCCGAACGGCCCTCGGGGCGCGGCCATCCAGCCGATGAGCGTGACCGTGGTGAGCACGGCGAGGCCGACACCGAGCGTCCCGACCGCGGCCAGCATGCCGGAGACGGGGAGCGGACGGCGGGTCTCCTCGTCGTCGCCGCCCCGGCCGAGCACGGCGCGGGGGGCGGTCCTGAATTGATCGAGAAGGCCCGTCACGCTACCGCATCATCCCAGCCCCGCCGCTCTCCTCCACGCCGCCACGCCGAGGAGTACGCAATCCGGACGCATCGCCGCGCCTACCCGGCAGGGGCCGGAGACGACCGCGACCTTGCGCTCGCACCGCCGCGGCGGTGGGAGCGCAAGGACGACAGCCGGGCGCGTGCGCGATCAGCGGCTGGACATGATCTCGCGCATGAGGCGGGCAGTCTCGCTGGGAGTGCGGCCGACGCGGACGCCGACCTTCTCCAGGGCCTCCTTCTTGGCCTGGGCGGTGCCGGCGGAGCCGGACACGATCGCGCCGGCGTGGCCCATGGTCTTGCCCTCGGGCGCGGTGAACCCGGCCACGTAGGCGACGACCGGCTTGGTCACGTGCTCGTCGATGTAGGCCGCGGCGCGCTCCTCGGCGTCGCCGCCGATCTCGCCGATCATCACGATCGCGTCGGTCTCCGGGTCCTCCTGGAACGCCTTGAGGGCGTCGATGTGCGTCGTGCCGATGACCGGGTCGCCGCCGATGCCGACGCAGGTGGAGAAGCCGATGTCACGCAGCTCGTACATGAGCTGGTAGGTCAGCGTGCCCGACTTCGACACCAGGCCGACGCGGCCCTTGGTGGTGATGTCGGCGGGGATGATGCCCGCGTTGGACGCGCCGGGCGAGGCGATGCCGGGGCAGTTCGGCCCGATGATCCGGGTCTTGTTGCCCTTGGAGACGGCGTACGCCCAGAACTCGGTCGTGTCGTGGACCGGCACGCCCTCGGTGATGACCACGCACAGCGGGATCTCGGCGTCGATGGCCTCGCGGACGGCGGCCTTGGTGGCGGCCGGGGGCACGAAGACGACGGACACGTCGGCGCCCGTCTGCTCCATGGCCTCCTTGACCGTGCCGAAGACCGGCAGGCCCTCGTGCGTGATGCCGGCCTTGCGGGCGTTCACGCCGCCCACGACCTTGACGCCGGCGGCGAGCATGCGGCGGGTGTGCTTGGTGCCCTCACCACCGGTCATGCCCTGAACGATGATCTTGCTGTTCTCGGTGAGCCAGATAGCCATTACGCACCTACCGCGGCGAGCTGTGCGGCGCGCTTGGCCGCTTCGTCCATCGTGTCGACCAGCTCGACCCGCGGCAGCGCGGCGTCGGCCAGGATCTGCCGCCCCAGGGCGGCGTTGTTGCCGTCCAGGCGGACGACCAGCGGGTGGGTCACTTCCTCGCCCCGGCTCTGCAGGAGCTGGAAGGCCGAGACGATGCCGTTGGCGACCGCGTCGCAGGCGGTGATGCCGCCGAAGACGTTCACGAAGACCGACTTCACGGACGGGTCGGACAGGATGATCTCCAGGCCGTTCGCCATGACCTCGGCCGAGGCGCCACCGCCGATGTCGAGGAAGTTGGCCGGCTTGGGCTGTCCGGGGAACTCCTCGCCCGCGTACGCCACGACGTCGAGCGTGGACATGACCAGGCCCGCGCCGTTGCCGATGATGCCGACGTTGCCGTCCAGCTTGACGTAGTTGAGGTGCTTCTCCTTGGCCCGGGCCTCCAGCGGGTCCTCCGCGGCCTTGTCGACGTACGCGACGTGCTCCGCCTGGCGGAAGTTCGCGTTGTCGTCGAGGGTGACCTTGCCGTCGAGCGCCTTCACCTGGCCGTCGGCCGACAGGATCATCGGGTTGACCTCGACGAGCGAGGCGTCCTCGTCGACGAACACGGCCCACAGCTTCTCGATCAGCTCGGCGGCGCCGTCCAGCGCCTGCTGCGGCAGGCCGCCGGCCACCGCGATCTCGCGGGCCGTGGCCCGGTCGACGCCCGTCAGCGGGCTGACCGGCACCTTCGCCACCTTCTCCGGCGCGGTGTGCGCGACCTCCTCGATGTCCATGCCGCCCGAGGCGGAGCAGATGGCGAGGAAGGTGCGGTTGGCGCGGTCGAGGAGGAAGGAGAAGTAGTACTCCTCCGCGATCTGGCTGGCCTCCTCGATCAGGACCTTGTGGACCGTGTGGCCCTTGATGTCCATGCCGAGGATCTGCGCCGCCTTCGCGTGCGCGTCGGCGGCGTCGTCGGCCACCTTCACGCCGCCGGCCTTGCCGCGCCCGCCGGTCTTGACCTGGGCCTTGACGACAACGCGTCCGGTGAGCTGCTCGGCAGCCGCCCGCGCCTCCTCCGCGGTGTGCGCGACGATTCCGCGCGGCACCGGGATGCCGTACTCCGCGAAGAGCTCCTTCGCCTGATGTTCGAACAGGTCCACGAGGGTCCGTCCCTTTTGATGTCCGAGGCCGGGCGCCGTCGTCCCGCCCGGCGTTTCCGCGCATGAAGCCTAGTCCCCGTGGCGGCGTGACCACGTCATCGGGTCCCACTGACGCCTTGCCAACAACCCTCAAGTACGGCAAGGTTGGGCAAAATGCCTAAACGGTGGCTGGAACCGCCGAACGGACCCATTCCACGATCTCCTGGGTCGTGGACCCGGGCGTGAAGATCCTGGCGACTCCCATCGTGTGCAGTTCGGGAATGTCGGCATCAGGGATGATCCCACCGCCGAACACCACGATGTCCTCGGCCCCCTCCTCGCGCAGCACCTCGAAGAGCCGGGCGAACAGCGTCATGTGGGCGCCGGACAGGATGGACAGCCCGATGGCCGCCGCGTCCTCCTGGATCGCCGTACGGACGATCTGCTCCGGGGTCTGGTGCAGTCCCGTGTAGATGACCTCCATGCCCGCGTCGCGCAGCGCCCGCGCCACCACCTTCACCCCGCGGTCGTGCCCGTCGAGCCCCGGCTTCGCGACGACGACCCGAATCCTGCCTGCCATGAAGACCTCCCGCAGATGGTGCTCGCTGCCCGAAGCGTAACCGCCGCGCGCCGCCTCCCCGCGGAACGGCCCCGTCTCCGGAGCCGGTCAGCCGTCCGCCGGACCGTCCCGGAGCAGCGCGCGCAGGCCGTCCACGAGCCCCTGCCTCTCCTGCGGCGTCATCGTGCGCACGGCCGCCGCGAGCGGGTCGTCGTCGCACCCGGCGTCGTCGCGGCCCGCGCCGCCGGCGGCGGCACGCCCCGCCTCGGTGATCCGGACGTAGACGCGCCTCCGGTCGCGCTGGTCGCGCACCCGCGCGACCAGACCCCGGCCCTCGACGCGGTCGAGGAGTTCGGTGGCCGCGGCCCGCGACAGCCGCAGACGCCCGGCCAGGTCGCCCACGGTGAGCGGCCCGTACGACACCAGGTGACGCAGGACCGACACCATTCGGGCGGTGAGATCGCGGCCCGGAAGCAGGCGACCGGACGTGCGCAGTCGCCGGTGGACGGCGGGGTAGAGCCGGGATATCTCCTCCACCGCCGCGTTCTCCTCCATGGCGTCCTTTCGCTACGAACATTTCGCGGCGAAATAATAATCAGCCCGCATACCGGCCCACTAGCTGAAAACTCACAGGAAATGTGGATTTTCGTAACTGTCTTGTGATCATGAGCCGCGAAGATTTCCGGGCTGCCCTTTCGATCATGAGGGCACTTACGGGAGGAATCACTTTGAAGCGAGCAATCATGGCGCTGGCGTGCGCCGCGACGGCCGCGCTCGTGGCGCCGGCCGTCGCCGCCCCCGCGCAGGCTCAGACCTCGGCGCAGGCGCCGGCCCCCGCCGCCGACCCGGTGGCGGCGCTCCGCAAGCAGTTCGTCGCCGGACACGGCGTGCGGTACGTCTCCACGAGCACGATGAGCATCCTCGGCATCCCGGCCATCAAGGTCACCTCGAACGGCGGCTACGCCTTCGGCCGGTCCGGCATCGCCGCCGCCGACACCACGCAGAAGGTCAAGTACAGCGACCTGCTGAAGGACGAGGACGAGGACCTGAAGGGCGCGGAGGACCCCGTCCGCACGATCGTCATCGGCAGGACCGTCTACTACTCCGGCGGCGTCTTCGCGGACCTGCTTCCGGAGGGCAAGACCTGGGTGCGGATCCCCGGCCAGCGGCCGGACTCCGCGCTGAGCGCGGGCGGCTACTTCAACGCCGCCGACTGGCGCAGCCTCAAGGCGGTCCTCGCGACCACCAAGGCCAAGGGGCCGGGCGGCAGCGTCAACGGCGCGAAGACCACGCTCTACCGCGGCACCATCACCTTGGGGCAGCTCATGAAGGTCAGCCCGGGCCTGAAGGACGGCCTCGCCGGCCTGGGGAGCAACCCCGGCAAGACCGTGGTGTCCTGGAAGCTGTGGGTCGGCTCCGACCAGCTCGTCCGCCGCGTCTCGGCCACCGCCGACCTGAAGTCGAAGGTCGAGGGCAAGTCCGTCACCTTCACCCTGTCCGACGTCACCACGTTCGCCGGCTGGGGCAGGAAGGTCACGGTCAAGGCGCCGCCGAGGAGCCAGGTCGCCAACCTGAGCGAGCTCGACAGCGACCTGCCGGACACGCAGGGCCCCGTCATCCTGCCCGACTGATCCGCACGATCGGGCACGGCTGAGGCACGGCTGAGCTCCGCGCGATCGAACCCCGCGCGCGGCGTGGGGCGGAGGCGGCCGGCCCCGGGTGATCACACCCGGGGCCGGCCGTTTCGCTCCACCCCGCCGGCCGCGTCTCCCGGGCCTCGCCACCGGCGGCGCGTCCACCGCTCAAACAGCGTCCACCGGTAAGACAGCGCCCATCGGTCAGACAGCGTCCACCGGTCAGACAGCGCCCATCGGTCAGACAGCGCCCACCGCTCAGACGGCGACCGCCGGGGACTGCGGCAGCGCCCGCGGCGCGCGGAGACGGGTCAGCGGTTGATCAGAGCCTGTCGATCAGAGCTTGTCGATCGGGGCGTAGGCGAGCAGCAGGGTCTTCTCGCCCTCGCTACCGAAATCGATCTTCACACGCGTCTTCTCGGCCTGGCCGTCCACCGCCACCACCGTGCCGAGCCCGAAGGTGTCGTGGGTGACCCGGTCTCCCGGCGACAGGTTCGGCACCTGCCGGCCGCCGGTCTTCTGCGCGGGAGCCGTACGGGCGGCCGGGCGGGAGGTCGCGGCGGACCAGGCGGTCTTGCCCGGGTCGCCGCGCCAGTCGAGCAGGTCGCCCGGCACCTCCGACAGGAAGCGCGAGGCGGGGTTGAACGACGGCGCGCCCCACGCCGAGCGGACCGCCGACCTCGACAGGTAGAGCCGCTCCTTGGCCCGGGTGATGCCGACGTACGCCAGCCTGCGCTCCTCCTCCAGCTCCTTCGGGTCGTTGAGCGAGCGCATGTGCGGGAAGACGCCGTCCTCCATGCCCGTGAGGAACACCACGGGGAACTCCAGGCCCTTGGCGGTGTGCAGGGTCATCAGCGTGACCACCCCGCCGTGGTCGTCGCCGTCGGGGATCTGGTCGGCGTCGGCGACCAGCGAGACCTGCTCCAGGAAGTCGACGAGCGTGCCCTCCGGGTTGGCCTCCTCGAACTCGGCGGCCACCGAGATCAGCTCGTTGAGGTTCTCCAGCCGGCTCTCGTCCTGCGGGTCGCCCGAGGTCTCCAGCTCCGTGCGGTAGCCGGTGGCGCTCAGCACCTCCTCCGCCAGGTCCGACAGCGGAAGCTCCTTGGCGCGCAGCTCGTCCAGCAGGGCGACGAAGTCGCGGATCGCGTTGAGCGAGCGGGTGGCCACCCCCGGCGCCTCGTCGGCCCGGCGCAGCGCCTCCCAGAAGCCGATGCGCTCGCGATTGGCGAACGCCTCCACCATCGCCTCGGCACGGTCGCCGATGCCGCGCTTGGGCACGTTGAGGATGCGCCGCAGCGAGACCGTGTCGTTCGGGTTGGCCAGGACCCGCAGGTAGGCGAGCAGGTCCTTGACCTCCTTGCGCTCGTAGAACCGCACCCCGCCCACGACCTTGTACGGCAGGCCGGTGCGGATGAAGATCTCCTCGAACACCCGGGACGCGGCGTTCGTGCGGTAGAAGACCGCCACGTCGCCGGGGGTGACCCCGTGGTCGTCGCCGAGCCGGTCGACCTCCTGCGCGACGAACATGGCCTCGTCGTGCTCGTTGTCGGCGACGTAGCCGATGATCTTCGCGCCCGCACCCTGGTCGGACCACAGGTTCTTCGGCTTGCGGCCCTCGTTGCGGGAGATGACCGAGTTGGCGGCGTTCAGGATCGTCTGCGTGGAGCGGTAGTTCTGCTCCAGCAGAATCGTCCGCGCCTCCGGGTAGTCGCGCTCGAACTCCAGGATGTTGCGGATCGTCGCGCCGCGGAAGGCGTAGATCGACTGGTCCGCGTCGCCGACGACCACCAGCTCCGACGGCTCGACGCCCTCCCGCACCACGTCGCCGTCGGCGGTGCGCACCTCGGGCCGGCCGACCAGTTCGCGGATCAGCATGTACTGCGCGTGGTTGGTGTCCTGGTACTCGTCGACCATCACGTGCCGGAACCGCCGCCGGTAGTGCTCGGCCACCTCGGGGAAGAGCTGGAACAGCGTGACCGTCAGCATGATCAGGTCGTCGAAGTCCATCGCGCCGGCCTCGGTGAGCCGCCGCTGGTAGGTGCGGTACGCCTCCGCGAGCGTGCGCTCCAGATGGGTCGAGGCGCGGTCGGCCGCCGTCTCGTAGTCGATCAGCTCGTTCTTGAAGTTGCTGACCTGGGCCGAGAAGGACCGCGGCGGGTAACGCTTGGGGTCGAGGTCGAGCTCGCGGCACACCATCGCCATGAGCCGCTGGGAGTCGGCCTGGTCGTAGATCGAGAAGCTGGAGGTGAAGCCCAGGCGCTTCGCCTCGCGCCGCAGGATCCGCACGCAGGCGCTGTGGAACGTCATGACCCACATGGCCCTGGACCGCGGCCCGACGAGCTTGTCGACCCGCTCCTTCATCTCGCGGGCGGCCTTGTTGGTGAAGGTGATCGCGAGGATCTCCCCCGGATGGACGCCGCGCTCCGCCAGCAGGTACGCGACACGGTGCGTCAGCACCCTGGTCTTCCCGGAGCCGGCCCCGGCGACGATCAGCAGCGGACTGCCCTGGTGGGTGACGGCGTCCCGCTGCTGCGGGTTGAGGCCGTCGAGCAATGGATGAGTGGCGGCTCGGGTGGACACTCTCCTTAGGTTATGGCCGCGCACCGACATCCGGGGCCCACTCGCCCGGCAAGTCACGTTTAAGGTGATGTGCCACACCATGAGGAGGCTGCTCGTGCTGGACGAGGCGGAAATCAAGAAGGTCCTGGTGGTCGTCGCGCACCCCGACGACATCGACTTCGGCGCCGCGGGAACGGTCGCCAGACTGACCGACTCCGGCGCGGAGGTCGTGTACTGCCTGGTCACGGATGGTGACGCGGGCGGATTCGACCGGGCGGTGGACAACGGCGGCATGGCCGCGCTGCGCCGCGCCGAGCAGACCGCCGCGGCCAAGTGCGTGGGCGTCGGCGACCTGCGCTTCCTGGGCTACCAGGACGGCGTGGTCGAGCAGACGCTCGGCCTGCGGCGGGACATCACCCGGGTGATCCGCCAGGTGCGGCCCGACCTGGTCGTCACCTCGAGCCCCGACCGGAACTACGAACGGCTCGGCCCCAGCCACCCCGACCACCGCGCGGTCGGCGGAGCCACCCTCGACGCGGTCTACCCCGACGCGCGCAACCCGTACGCCTTCCCCGAGCTGCTGGCCGACGAGGGCCTCGAGGCCTGGACCGTCCGCGAGGTGTGGCTCACGGGTGGGATGACCGTCGACCATTACGTCGACGTCACCTCCACGGTGGACCGCAAGATCGCGGCGCTGCGCGCGCACGAGAGCCAGACCGCGCACATCCCCGACCTGGACGGCATGGTCAAGGGCTGGCTCGCCGGCCACGCCGCCGCCGCGGGCCTCCCCGAGGGCTCGTACGCGGAGGCGTTCCAGCGGGTCGTCACCGCCTGAACCCCCGCCCCGGGGCCCTCCGTCCACCCGGGGGTGGAGATCGGGCGCTCAGCGGCCCTGCCCGCCCGGTTCTCCACCCCCGCTTTCCACCCTGGCGCCGATCCGCTCCGCGTCCGTTCTTCCTACGGTTCCACGCATGCAGACAGCGCAGATCATCGTCATCGCCCTCGCCGCGGTCGCCCTCGTGATCTACCGGCAGATGACGCCGCGACCCGCCGCCAGGCGCGTCGGCCTGATCATCTCCGCGGCCATGGTCCTGGCCGGGCTCGCCGCCGGCGGGGACAGGCTCGTCGACCCCCTCCACCCGGTGCTCGCCGTCGCCCTGCTCGCCGCGGGACTCCTCGTGGCCGCGGGTCTCGGCGCGCTGCGGGCGGCGACCACCCGCGTCTGGCGCGACCAGCACGGCGTGGCGTGGTCGCAGGGCACCGTCATGACGCTCCTCGCGTGGGTGGGTTCCATCGCCGTCCGGGTCGCGATGATCTTCCTGACCGCCGTCCTCGGCGTGACCTCGCCCCAGGCCTCCGTGCTCCTGTTCATCGGGGTGACCCTCGGCGTGCAGTTCCTCATGGTCGCCCGCCGGGCGAGCGCCCTGCCGGGCACCGCCGTCCCCGGTGTCCAAGCGGCCCGCTAACGTCGGGACGTGCTCAGACGTGACCGCTCGCGCCCTCCCGGCCACCCGGACGGGAGCCCGGGAGGTTCGGAGGCCCACCGCAGGAACGCGATCGCCGGCGGGTGCCTGCTGGCGGCGCTCACCGCGATGCTGATCGGCGGGCAGGCGACCACCGCACCGGGATTCGGCCTGACGGGCGAGCGGCTCGCCGTCACCGTGCTGACGGCCGCCGTCGCCGTCGTCCTGGCCATGATGATCGTGCTCCGGCTGCGGCCGGCCGTGCTCCCGCGCCGCCGGGACACGGGTCGCGCGCAGGCCGTTCTTCTCGCCCTCGTGATCGTGCCGGCCCTCGTCCTCGACGCGGTCTCGAAGGGCGGCAGCCCGGCCGTCGCCGTGGTCATGTTCGCCACCGGGGCGGCGGCCGTACGGCATCCGCTCAGCCGATCGCTGCCGATCCTGCTGCTCGCCCTGGCGGGGCTCGGGGCGGTCACCATGGGCGTCATGTCACCCCTGGCCCCCGCCGTACCGGCCGATCGGGGCGTCAGCCTGGGCGTCTCGCTCTGCGTGGTCTTCACGGTCGCCTACGCGATCAGGCAGCGCAGGGCCGCGACCGCCGCGCAGGCGGGCGAGGCCGTGCTGGCCGAACGCGCCAGGATCGCCAGGGAGATCCACGACATCCTCGCGCACTCCCTGTCGGCGCAGATCGTGCATCTCGAGGGCGCCCGGCTGCTGCTGCGCGCCGACCGGTCCGAGGAGGCGCTCGACCGGGTCGAACGCGCCCGCGAGCTGGCCAAGAACGGCCTGGAGGAGGCCCGCAGGGCCGTCGCGGCGCTGCGGGACGACACCCCGCCGCTCCCCGCCGCGCTGGACGCGCTCGCCGAGGAGTTCCGCGAGGCCACGGGCAGGGAGTGCACGCTCGACATCCGCGGCCCGCGACGCCGCCTGCCCCCGGAGATCGAGCTCGCGATGATCCGTACCGCGCAGGAGGCCGTCACCAACGTGCGGCGGCACGCGCCCGGCTCCCCCGCCGCCGTACGGCTGGACTTCCGCGGCGCCGAGTGCGAACTGGAGGTCGTCAACCCCCCGAGTGACGCGCCGGGAACGCCGGGTGGAGGATACGGTCTCGTGGGCATGCGCGAACGGGCCGAGCTTCTCGGCGGCACTCTGGAGGCCGGCGAGGTGGAAGGCGGCTTCCGGGTCAGGCTGCGGGTGCCGGCGTGACCGCCCGCGTGCTGGTGGTGGACGACCAGGCCGTGGTGCGCGACGGGCTCGTGCTGCTGCTCGGCCTGCTGCCGGAGATAGAGGTGGTGGGGTCGGCGGCCGACGGCGAGGCCGCGCTCCGCCTGGTCGCGGACGAGCGGCCCGACGTGGTGCTCATGGACCTGCGCATGCCCCGCATGGACGGTGTGGAGGCCACCCGCAGGATCCGGACCGGCTTCCCGGACACCCAGGTCGTGGTGCTCACGACGTACACCGACGACGAGTCGGTCTTCGCCGCGCTGCGGGCCGGGGCGCGCGGCTTCCTCACCAAGAGCGCGGACGCCGAGGAGATCGCCCGCGCCGTGACCACGGTGATGAACGGCGACGCCCAGCTCGACCCCGGCGTGCAGCGCCGTCTCCTGAACACCGTCACCGCCCCGCCCCCGGAAACGCCCGGCCCGGCCGCCGCGCCGGCTCCCCCGCCGCCGGACGGGCTGACGCCGCGCGAGGCGGAGGTCCTGCGGCTCATCGCCCGTGGCCTGTCGAACGCCGAGATCGCCGCCACTCTGTTCATCGGCGAGGCCACGGTCAAGACGCACATCAACAACCTCTTCGCCAAAGCCCGTCTCCGGGACCGGGCCCAGGCGGTCGCGTACGCCTACCGGACCGGCCTGGCCGACTCCCGCGAGGGCTGATCCAGCCGACGGGCCACCCGGGCGGCGGCGTAGCCGAGGGAGTTCGTCGCGAGGTGGAGCAGCGCGGGTGCGAGCAGCCCGGCGCGGTGGCGCAGCCCGTGGAACACGAGCCCGGCGAGCGCGGTGGACACCACCGTCCCCGCCACCAGCCGTCCCGTCTCCACCCGGCCGCCCCGCCGCCCGTCCACCGGGCCGGGTTCCGGACAGGCCCCGTCCGGGGTCTCCCCGGCGGCCAGACGGCCGAGGGCGGGGTTGGCCCGGGCCATGTCCATCGCGGGCAGCACGTGCCACAGTCCGAACAGCGCGGCCGAGACGGCGACCGCCGTACCGGCCGGGAGCGAGCGGCCGAGCACGGCGGGCAGCACGCCGCGGAAGCCCGCCTCCTCCAGCAGCACGGTCCCGAACGGCACCTGCACCAGGGCCTCCTCCAGCACCCGGCGGCGCGGCAGCGCCAGCGCGCGCTCGTCCTGGAACAGCGCGCGGGTGCCGGGCAGCGCCACGCCGGCCGCGTACACGGCCGCGACACCCGCGGCGAGCGCGCCCCCGGTCACGGCGCCCGCGCGGGCGTCCCGGAAGCCCAGCTCGTGCCAGGTCAGACCCTCGCGCCGGGCCAGCACCAGCAGTGCCCCCGTCGCGACCGCCGAGGTCACCGGCGCCCACCGCCTGGCGACCCGGTTGTTGAGCACGTTCGCCGCCGCGAGCACCCCGAGACATCCCACCAGCGCAGGCTTCACCCGTCCTCCGTCCCCACCGTCGACGCCCCCGTCAGCATGCCGTACGACGCCTCAGCAGGTCCCCACACCCTCGTTGTAGCCGTGGGCGAAGTACTGCTGGCGCAGCTCGGGCGATCCGTGGGCGTCCGGCGCCCACCAGACGTCGGTGGGGTCGCCCGCCGCGCGGATGTTGGTGAGCAGTTCCTCCTCGTCGCCCTGCTCCGCGTTCAGCGCCCCCACGCGGATCAGGCCGCTCAGCGAGGCGCCCGCGTAGCAGTCGGCCTGCAGCTCCCGCTCCACGTTGAAGCGGAAGTCCTCGACGAGCTGCGCCTGCACGGCGTGACCCAGTTCGTGCGGGATCACGACGTAGACCGCCCCGTCGCCCATCCGGTCGTACATCGCCTCCAGCCAGACCGCGTCGTAGGCGATGAAGTGGCCGTACGGGCAGTAGAAGGCGTTCTCGGGCACGGCCGGCTGACCACCGCAGTCGGGGCCGCCGCTCCCCCGGTAGGCCACGAAGCGGGTGATCGGGCGGTACGTCTCCCCGCTCTCCCGGAAGCGGCGCGACCAGAACCACTCGGTGAGGCAGCGGGCGAGCTTGATGTCGCCGGGGAAGTCGTCGCCGTCGCCGGCGCAGGGCGTCCTCCCCCCGGACGCCGCGTCGCCCGGCTGCGCCCGATCGGGCGGGGAACCGGTGAGCGTGCCGCAGGAGGCGAGCAGGGTCACTGCTAGCAGGAAGGCGGCGGGCACTCGGCGGGTCATTTCCGTCTGACTACCCATTAAGGCGACAAAGATTTGCCCGCCGCCCATGCCGGTCACCGATTCGGGAACTTCACATACCCCAGGTGTGGACGGGCTCGTTGGTGTGCATGTGCTGCAGGTAGCGCAGGGTCATGCGGCGCAGCGCCTCGTGGTCGCCGCCGAACGCGCGGGCCGTCCTGACCTGCCAGTCCGCCCCCGTACGGCCGGTCACGCAGCGCCGCTCGATGATGCCGAGCAGCCGGTCGCGCTGGACCGGGTCGACCTCCCACAGGTCGAGCCCGTGGTAGGCCATCGGCAGCAGCCTGCGCAGGATCAGCTCGGCGGCGGGCACCTCCCCCAGGCCCGGCCAGTAGAGGCGGGCGTCGAGGCCGTACCTCGCGGCGTTGCGGAGGTTGTCCTCCGCGGCGGCGAAGGACATGCGCGTCCACACGGGCCGCTCGGCCGAGGGAAGCACGCGCATGAGCCCGTAGTAGAAGGCGGCGTTGGCCGCGATGTCGACCACCGTCGGCCCGGCCGGCAGCACGCGGTTCTCCACCCGCAGGTGGGGGACGCCGTCCGAGACGTCGTAGACGGGCCGGTTCCAGCGGTAGACGGTGCCGTTGTGCAGCCGCAGTTCGTGCAGCTCGGGCACCCCGCCCTCGTCCAGCACCTGCCTCGGGTCCTCCTCCTCGCACAGGGGCAGCAGCGCGGGGAAGTACCGGACGTTCTCCTCGAACAGGTCGAAGACCGACGTGATCCACCGTTCCCCGAACCACACGCGCGGCCGCACGCCCTGGGCCTTCAGCTCCTCGGGCCGGGTGTCGGTGGCCTGCTCGAACAGGCTGATCCTGGTCTCGCGCCACAGCTCCTTGCCGAACAGGTACGGCGAGTTGGCCGCCACCGCGACCTGCGGACCGGCGATGACCTGGGCCGCGTTCCAGTGGTCGGCGAAGGTCCCGGGGCTGACCTGCAGGTGGAGCTGCACGCTCGTGCACGCCGCCTCGGGGGTGATGCTGTCGGCGTAGGTGTCGAGCCGGTCCACCCCCTCGATCATGAGGTGCAGGTCCTCGCCCCGGGCGGCGAAGATCTGCTCGTTCAGCAGCTTGTAGCGGGGGTTGGCCGACAGCGTCCCCTCGCTGACGTCGGTCTCGCGCAGCGTCGGCAGGATGCCGACCAGCATGAGCTGCCCGCCGACCCGCGCCGCCCGCTCCTGCGCCCGGTTGAGGCGCAGCCGTACGGACTCCTCCAGCAGGCGGCTGCCCTCGCCGGACAGCACCTGCGGCGGGATGTTGATCTCGACGTTGAACTGCCCCAGCTCCGTCGCCCAGTCGGGCTCGGCGATGGCGGCCAGGACCTCGGCGTTCTTCATCGCCGGCTCGCCCCGGGAGTCGACCAGGTTCAGCTCGATCTCCAGGCCCATCTGGGGCCGGTCGAACCCGAACCGCGACTCCCGAAGCATCTCGTCCAGGACGTCCAGCGACAGCTTCACCTTGTCCCGGTAGCGACGGCGGTCCTCCCGGGTGAAGGAGACGGAGGGTACGTCACGGCCCATTCATCGAGCGTCGCACGCCGGAGGGCGATCGCACCAGACGGGGTTCAGACCAGACGTCGTGCGGTGGCCCAGCGCGACAGCTCGTGGCGGTTGGACAGCTGCAGCTTGCGCAGCACGCTCGACACGTGCGTCTCGACGGTCTTCACCGAGATGAACAGCTCCTTGGCGATCTCCTTGTAGGCGTAGCCCCGGGCGATCAGCCGCAGCACCTCGCGCTCCCGCTGGGTGAGCGAGTCGAGCTCCGGGTCGATGGGCGGGGCCTCCGTCGAGGCGAACGCGTCGAGGACGAAGCCCGCCAGCCGCGGCGAGAAGACCGCGTCGCCCTCGGACACGCGGATGATCGCGTCGGTCAGCTCGGTGCCGCTGATCGTCTTGGTCACGTAGCCCCGGGCGCCGCCCCGGATGACCCCGATCACGTCCTCGGCCGCGTCCGACACCGACAGGGCGAGGAAACGCACCTGGGAGCCCGAGCCGAGCACGCGCCGCAGCACCTCCTGGCCGCCGCCGCCCGGCATGTGCACGTCGAGCAGCACCACGTCAGGCTCCAGCTCGGCGATCGCCTTCACGGCCGACTCCACGTCCTCGGCCTCGCCGATCACCTGGATCGAGGGGCCGAGCTCGGCCCGTACGCCGGAGCGGAACAGCCGGTGGTCGTCGACGATGAGCACGCGTACGGTCTTCATTTTTCCCTCTTCATGGTCAGCATGACCTCGGTTCCGTCGCCGGGCTCGGTCCTGACCCGGGCGCTTCCCCCGTTGCGCTCCATCCTGCCGATGATCGACTGGCGGATGCCCATCCGGTCCCCGGGGACGTCGTCGAGCACGAAGCCCTTGCCCCGGTCCCGGATGAACACCGTCACCTCGTCGGGCTCGACCTCGGCGTAGACGGAGACGGTCGGAGCCCCACTGTATTTGCACGCGTTGACCATCGCCTGCCGGGCGGCGTGCAGCAGGGCCACCAGGCCCTCGTCCAGCTCGCAGTCGCCCACGCAGACGACCTCGATCTGCACGCCGTGGGCGTCCTCCTCCTCGGCCGCGACCCGCCGTACGGCCGCGGCGAGAGTGGCGTCGGCGTCCTGCTTGGGCTGGTACAGCCAGTTGCGCAGCTCCCGCTCCTGCGACCGGGCGAGCCTGGCGACCTCCCGCGCGTCGTGCGCGTTGCGCTGGATCAGGGTGAGCGTGTGCAGCACCGAGTCGTGGACGTGGGCGGCCACCTCGGCCCGCTCCTCCTGCCTGATGCGCTCGGTGCGCTCACGCTGGAGCTCCTTGACGAGCGAGGCCAGCCAGGGCGCGGCGATCATCAGCATGCCGCCGACGACGACCGCGGTGAACACGAGCCCGGTACTGGCCTTGGCCAGCTCGCCGCTCGCGGCCAGGAAGCCGATCGCGCCCACGACGACGAGCAGCGCCCCGATGCCGGTGCGCACCCAGGTCGTGCTGACCTGCTTGACCGCGCCCGACATCCACCGCTGCCGCCGTCCCGGGTCGGCCTGCTGCCACAGGATCAGCGCACCGATGCCGCCGACCGCGATCGGCCACATGCCGAACCCGCCGCTGGAGGCGCCCGTCAGCCAGGCGAAGCTCGCCAGGGCCAGCCACAGCACGCCGTACGCGGCGAGCTGGCCCCAGTCGCGGGCCGGCTCGCGGCCCTTCACCTCCTCCTTGGGGGTGAACATCCACAGCGCGGCGTACGCCACGAGGCCCAGCCCGTCCACGACGGTGAGCAGCACGAACGCGAGACGCAGCACGACGGGGTCGAGCCGCAGTTGGGCGGCGGCGCCCTGCGCGACGCCCGCGACCACCCGGCCGGGAAGGGGCCGGACCATCCGGGGGTACGCCGCTGGGGCGTTAGGCATCTCAGACATCTCGGGAAGCATCGTCACACGTCACCGGCCGTAAGCGCATCAGGGCATGCCCTGACGCCGTCCCTGAGGGGTCGGGGACGAGTCAGGGGTTCCCCCGATGGCAGGGGTACGGCGGGCGACGCCAGGATGGGACCATGACCGAGGCACCATCGACCCCCGCTTCCGATCCCGCCGGCCCGCCCGAATCCGAGAAGGTGCTGTGCCGCTCCCGGGACGGTCGCATGATCACGGGTGTCTGCGCGGGCCTCGGCAGGTTCACGGGCATGGACCCCGTGCTCTTCCGGGTCGGTTTCGCGGTGCTGGTCCTCGCCTCCGGCACCGGCGTCCTGCTGTACGTCGCGGCGTTCCTGCTGATGCGCCAGCCGGACGGTGGCCCCGGCCACCTGGAGCAGTGGACCCGGCGGCTGTTCGACGCCGAGACCGTGCTCGCGCTGCTCGCCGCGGTCTTCGCGTTCGGCCTGATCATCAACGTCGCCTCCGGGGGGATCAACCGCGGCACGATCGTGGTCGGCACGCTGCTGGCCATCGTGCTGATGGCCGCCCACGCGCGCGGCGTCGACCTGCTGACCATGGCCAAGTCGATGCCCGACCGGGCGACCGGACGGCGCGGCATGACCCGTGCCGCCCCGAACTTCGCGCCCTTCGCTCCGCCGCCCGCGCGGGAGCCGTACGGGGCCGGCGTGCCCGGGGCGGGAGCGCCGCTGCCGGAGACGCCGCTGCCGGAGACGCCGCTGCGGGAGACGCCCGCGCCGACGCCGCCCGGCGCCGCCGGGCAGGCGCCCGCGACGGGCACCGCGGAGCCCGGCCCGGCCGCCCCCGGCGCGACCGCGGACGACACCGCGATCCACGACACGACCGCGATGGGGGCGGCCGTGGACGACACGCTGGTCCAGGAGGCCGTCGCCGGGGACGCGGCGGCGCGCGCCGACGGCGACCCGCCGACCCGGCCCTTCGAATCCGTCGCCCGTCTGGCCGCGGAGCCCGCGCCCGGCGCGAACGCCCCCGGCCCGATCGGCTCCGGCGCGGACACGCCCGGTGCGGACGTGCCCGGCCAGGCCCACCCGGGATCGGACCGCCACGGGGCGCCGTCCGGCTGGGCGTCCGGATCACCGGGACCCTCCGTCTCCGCCCATCCGGCCGGCGACGGCTACCGGCGGCTGTCCGACCTGGCCCGCGAGGCGCGGGAGGGCACGTACGGCCACGGCGGCGCCCAGAACGCCCGGCACGGCGCGCCGGGGCACCGAGCCGGGGGCCACGGATACGGATCGGGAGAGCCCTTCGCCCCGCACGGCCCCTACACGATGCGGGAGCCGCGCCAGCCCTACGGCTCGCCCTACGCGCCGGGCCCCTACACGCCTGCGACGCCGCCGCCCCCGCGGCCGCCGAAGCCCAGGCGTCCCCGGTCGTTCGTCGGCGGCCTCACCATCTGCCTCGCCCTGATCGTTGGAGGGATCTTGGTCACCATGGAGCGGACCGGCTCAGGCACGGTCGGCCTACCGGTCGTCGGGGGGGCGGTCCTCGTCACGATCGGGGCGGGCCTGCTGGTGGCGACGTGGTTCGGCCGGGGCGCGGGGCTCGTCGCCGCCGGGACGATCGTGGCCCTCGTACTGGTGGGGAGCTCGACCATGAACGGCATCCCCCGCAAGATCGGCAGCTTCGTCTGGCACCCCGTCGGCTCCGTCCAGTCGCCCGGCACGTACGAGCTGGGAATCGGCGAGGGCAAGCTCGACCTCAGCGATGTCACGCTCAAGCCGGGCGGCCGGGTCAGGTTCGACGCCTCGGTGTCGCTGGGACAGCTCACGGTGATCGTCCCGACCTCCGCTCGCGTCGAGGTGCACGGCTCGGCCAAGCTGGGCGAGGTGAAGATCGACCACAAGGTCGAGGACGGCACCGACGTGCGGTTCGACCGCATCCTGGAGCCGGAGACGCCCGTCGAGGGCGACGCGCCCACGATCGAGCTGCACGTCAAGGCCGGGCTCGGCGACGTGGAGGTGCGCCGTGCCGCGTGAGTCCCGGCCCGAGCGCCCGCGCCGGGTGCACCGTACGGACTGGATGTCCCTGCTGTGCGGCCTGCTGTTCATCGGCATGGGCATCCGCTATCTGACCGGGCCCGACCCCGACGCGGTCGTCATGGCGCCCATCCTCGTCGGGGGGCTCGGCTTCGCGGCCTTCGTCGCCATCCTCGCCAAGGTCATCCGCCGCTGAGGCCGCCCTTCTCTCACGGCGGGGCCCGGCCACCCGCGTTAGACTGAGCCGATGTCCTCCCTGCTGGCCCTGGAATTCGTGAGCACCGTCCGCGCGGACCGCTCCGGCCTCGTGGACGCACTGGAGGACGTCGGCGGCCTGACCGCCTGGGTCGGTGACCACGCGTCCGATCTCGGCATCGCCCCCGCCACGTTCGCCGCCACCGCCGAGATGCTCGACGAGGTCGTGGCGCTACGGCAGGCGGTCCGCGCGCTGTTCGCGCGGGCCGTCTCCCCCGGGCCGCCGAGCGGCGCGGACGCGGCCCGGCTGCCGGCATTCGAACCCTCCCTCGATCTCGTCAACGCCACCGCGGCGGCGGTGCCCGTCGCTCCCCGGCTCGAGTGGCCGCCGGACGACGTGCCGCACGCCCGGACCCTGCCGGCGCGGGCCGCGGGCGACTCCGCCCGCCTGCGCGCGACCCTCGCGTCCGCCGCGATCGACCTGCTGTCCGGGCCGCACCGGGAGCGACTCCGCGCCTGTCCGGCCCCCCGCTGCGTGCTGTATTTCGTCAGGGAGCATCCGCGCCAGGAGTGGTGCTCCGTGGCCTGCGGAAACCGCGCCCGCGCGGCTCGCCACTACCGCCAGCACAAGAACGCCTGACCCCTCCGCGTCCGCCGTTCCGATCGAACCGCCCCTCCCTCCGGCGATGAGCACCTCGATCTTCTAATGGACTTTTGCGCATCCTCCCATTAGTCTTCTCTCGACTTCTAACGGAAGCATCCGTTAGATGCAACGGCGAAGGGGTGGCCATGAGCATCACCACGGGGCACATCGGGCTGAACGTCTCCGACCTCGGCAGGTCGCTGGACTTCTACCGGAAGGTCTTCGGCTTCGACCTGGCCGGGGAATCGGCCGACGAGACGCGCCGGTACGCCTTCCTCGCCCTCGACGGCAAGCTGGTTCTGACGCTGTGGCAGCAGAGCGAGGGCACGTTCGCCGCCGGCCGGCCGGGGCTGCACCACCTGTCCTTCGAGGTGCCGGACATCGACGCCGTACGCAGGGCGGAGGCCGTCATCAGGGAGACCGGGGCGACGATCCACCACGGCGGGATCGTGCCGCACAGGGAGGGGTCCGCCTCGGGCGGCGTGTTCTTCGAGGACCCCGACGGGATCCGGCTAGAGATCTACGCGCCGACCGGCGCCGACGAGCGCCCCGCGCCCCGGTCCGACGCCCCTACCTGTGGTTTCTTCTAGAGATGCGGCACCCGGGAGAGGACGCGGTCCAGCGCCGCGCGGGCGTCCGGCTGGCCGGGCACGGCTCGGCCCGTGTACGGGCGGAGATCCCGGAGGCGGCGGCGCGGTTCCTGGAGTCCCAGCGGATGGTCATCATCGGCGCGGAGGACCGCGAAGGCCGGGTGTGGGCCGCGCCGCTCAGCGGCCCACCGGGCTTCGTCGCGGCGACCGGCGACCGCACGATCCTCATGCACGCGGTGCCCGGCGCGCCGCTCGCGGGGCTCTTCGACGACGGGCACGACATCGGCATGCTGGCCGTCGAGCCGTGGACGCGCCGCCGGATGCGGGTCAACGGCCGCGCCCGGCGGGACCACGACCACCTGGTCGTACGGACCGAGCAGGTGTACTCGAACTGTCCCAAATACCTGCAGCGGCGCACGATCACCGGCGACCTGGAGCCCGGTGAGCGGAGGGCCGAGTCCGGGGACCGCCTGTCGGCCGCCCAGCGGGCGTGGATCGGGAACGCCGACACCTTCTTCGTCGCGACGCACGCGCCCGGGCTCGGCTCGGACGTCTCGCACCGGGGCGGCAACCCCGGCTTCGTGGAGATCGTGGACGACCGGCGGCTCGTCTGGCCCGACTACGCGGGCAACCTGATGTACATGACCCTCGGCAACCTGGAGCTGAACCCCGCCGCGGGCCTGCTCTTCCTCGACTGGGGCACCGGTGACGCGCTGCACCTGACCGGCAGGGCGCGGGTCGAGTGGGACCCGGGCGACGTGCCGGGCGCGCAACGGCTGGTCACGTTCGACGTCGACCAGGTGCTCCAGGTGGGCGGCGCGACCGGGCTGCGCTGGGCGTTCGAAGACTACTCGCGGTTCAACCCGCCCGTGAGGAGCGCCTGAGGCGCGTGCCTCCTCCAGGCCATCGGGCTCATGAACGCATGGCACGCCTCTGCCGCCGGTGCGCGCTGGGGCTCATCCCCCGGATCCGCTTGAAGGCCGAGCTGAAGCCGAACGCGTCGGAGTACCCCACCCGGCGGGCGACGGAGGCGACGGTGGCGCCCGGCTCGCCGAGCATGTCCGCGGCCAGCGCCATCCGCCAGGAGGTCAGGTAGCTCAGCGGCGGCTCGCCCACCAGTTCCGTGAAACGCCCGGCGAAGGTGGTGCGCGAAACCTTCGCGACGGCGGCGAGGGAGGCGAGCGTCCACGGCCGGGACGGATCCTCGTGGACGGCGACAAGCGCCGGACCGACGACGTCGTC
Organism: Microbispora sp. NPDC004025; assembly: GCF_053604425.1. Classification (NCBI taxonomy): domain Bacteria; kingdom Bacillati; phylum Actinomycetota; class Actinomycetes; order Streptosporangiales; family Streptosporangiaceae; genus Microbispora; species Microbispora sp. NPDC004025. Next base: position 449,083 of record NZ_JBSGHN010000003.1, read on the forward strand.
GCCGAGGGCGGCGTACCACCCGGGCGTGACCGCCTCGGGCCGGTCGAACCAGTCGCGGAGGGTGCACACGAGAAGCCAGTCGAGCAGACGGTCCAGGACGATCTGACGGCCGGGCCGCCCCGCGAGCAGCTGCGCTTCGAGGTAGGCGCTCATACTCGCGCAGTCGTGCTCGTCCGGCACGACCAGCATGGGCGGCAGGATCCGCACCAGGCGCCGCGCCACCTCGCCGACGGCCGGGTAGGCGCCGACCAGCAGCACCGTGTCGCCGGTGACGTCCACGCCGGGCCGAGCCTCGGTGACCAGCCGCGGGGACGGGGTGTCGGAGAACACGAACGGTTCGGGTCCGCGCAGGACGGCGGCCTCGCCCTGCCGCACCAGCCGGGACTCTTCCTCCCGGATGAGCCAGCCCTCCCCGCGCAGGGGCGCGCAGAGCGTCAGGGACGCCCCGGCGGCGAACCGGACGGCCCACGGGGCCGAGAGAACCGACGCGCCCACGACGGCGCCCTCGCCCCGCACCCCACGTAGAAGATCGTCGAACGGGTCCACGCGGCAACGGTAGCCGGACGACCGGACAGCTACGCCGTACGCCTGGCCATGGCCCGCCCGGCGGTGGGGCGGTTGGCTTGCTGTCCATGAGAGACGACATCGTGGTGCTGGGCGCGACCGGCAAGACCGGCCGGCGCCTGGTGAAACTCCTGCGGGACGCGGGCGAGCGGGTGCGGCCCGCGTCCCGGTCCGGCGAGGTGCGGTTCGACTGGTACGACCGGTCGACCTGGGACGCCGTGGCCGACGCCAGGGCGGTCTACCTGGTCGTGCCCGACGACCCCGCCCCGGTGCGGGACTTCGTGCGGCACGCGCGCGCCGGACGGTACGTGGTGCTGTCGGGCCGGGAGATCGACCGGGCCGGCGTGGAGTTCGGCCAGGGCATGAAGGCGGCGGAGCAGGCGGTGCGCGCGTCGGGCGCGGAGTGGACGATCCTGCGGGCGAACAACTTCAACCAGAACTTCGACGAGGACCTCTGGAGGGCGCCCCTGCTGGCCGGACGGCTGGCTCTGCCGATCGGGGCGGTGCCGGAGCCGTTCGTCGACGTGCACGACGTGGCCGAGGTCGCGGCGCGGGCGCTGACCCTGGACGGGCACGCCGGAGCCGTCTACGACCTGTCCGGACCGCGCGGGCTCACCTTCGCCGAAGCCGCCGGGCTCGTCGGGCAGGCGACCGGACGGCGGATCGAGTACGTCGAGCTGAGCCCGGAGGCGTACCGGGCCGGACTGCTCGCCGAGGGCTGGCCGGCGGAGGACGCCGACGCGTTGAACGCGATGTTCACCACGATGCGCGCCGGCCACCTGGCCGAGCCGGCGGACGGGGTGCGGCGCGTCCTCGGACGGCCTCCCCTCCCCTTCGAGGACTACGTGGCCCGGGCCTGGTCCTAGAAGTGGCCGGTCAGCCGCCGGCCGCCGCTCGTACGGCGGACAGGCAGCGTTCCACGACCGGCCGGGGGGCGAAGGCGTAGGTGCCGTCGCCGAACAGCTCGAAGGTCATGAACCCGTCGTACCCGCGCCGGGAGAAGGCGGCGAGATAGTCGGCCAGGGGCAGCTCCCCCTCGCCCCACGCCAGGTGCCCGGCCGGGCTGCCGTCGATGAGGTGCACGTGGCGGACGCGGTCGCCGAGCGCGTCGAAGTAGTCGTCGACGCTCTCGCCCGCGACCGCCATGCCGACCGTGTCGAGCACGGCGGCGAGGTTCGGCGCGCCGACCTCGTCCAGCATCCGCTTGAGCGCCCGCGAGTCGTTGAGGAGGTTCGACTCGACCCGCTGCAGCGGTTCGAGCACGACCGTCACCCCGAATCCCTCGGCGTACCCGGCGATCTCGCCGATCGCGTCCGCGGAGCGGCGCCACGCGGCCTCAACGGGCTCGTCCTCGTATCCCCGGCCCGGCGTGACGAGCAGCAACTCGGCGCCGAGCTCCGCGCACAGCTCCGCCGCCCGGCGGAACATCGCGATGCTGGAGGCGCGCAGCCGGGTGTCGGCCGAGGCGATGTTGACCGGGTACATCACCTGCTCCGGGGTGAGGCAGCGCACCCGCAGGCCGCGCGACTCGATCCGGCGGCGTACGGCACGGGCCTCGGCGTCGCTCACCTGCGGCACGTGGAAGTGGGGGGCGATGCCCCACAGCTCCACCTCCTCGCGGCCGAGGTCGGCCGCGTCGTCCAGGAACCGGTCGAACGGCAGGTGCTGGTAGGAGAAGTTCGATCCGGTGATCCGGGGGAAGGACATCGGCGCTCCCGTCGTACGCGAAGACTCTGCTGTCATTTGCCGACTCCGTCGGCGAGACCTTTGACGATGTACCGCTGGCCGAAGAAGAACAGCAGCACCACCGGGACGGCGGCGATCGTCATGCCGGCGAACACGACGGGGAACTCGGTGCCGTGCTTGCTCATCAGGCTCATCAGGCCGACGGGAAGAGTCTGCACGCCGGCGCCGCTGGTGAACACCATGGCGAACAGGTATTCGTTCCAGGCGAACAGGATGTGCAGCAGGACCGTCGAGATGATGATCGGCTTGCACATCGGGAGCGTGATCCGCCAGAACGCGGTCCAGCGCCCGCAGCCGTCCATCTCGGCCGCCTCGTCCACCTCGCGCGGCAGATCCAGCATGTACGCCCGGATGAGGAACGTCGTGAAGGGCACCCGGAAGGCCGTGTAGAGGATCAGCAGCGCCCAGAAGCTGTTGTACAACCCCATGGCCTGGAACATCTTCACCAGCGGCACCAGCGCCACGCTCGGGGCGAGCATCAGCCCGCCGAGGATCACCCCGGTGACCGCCTTGCCGAACGGGATGTCCACCCGGGCGAGGCCGTACGCCGCCCACGCGCTGACGAACACGGTCGCGACGGTCGACGTGACGGTGACCAGGACACTGGTGGTGAGGTAGTTGCTCACCCCGCGGTTCCATGCCTTCTGGTAGCTGTCGAAGCCCCAGTGGGAGGGCAGCGCGAAGGGGTTCCCAAAAATCTCCGCGTTGGTCTTGAAGCCGTTGAGCAGCATCCACAGCAGCGGATAGATCACCACCACCGCGAGACAGAGCAGGAACGCCCACAGGAGCAGCCGGGCGATCACCCCGAGGAAGCCGAGACGCGTCACCACTCCACCCTTCTCCTGTGCGCGATCCACAGTTGCGCGACGGCGATGGCGAGCGTGACCACGAAGATGACCGTCGCGATCGCGGCCGCGTAGCCGAAGTCGTTGCGGACGAAGCCACTGCGGTACAGCCAGGTGCCCAGCACCTGGGTGGAGTTGTTCGGCCCGCCGCTGGTCATCACCATGACCTCGTTGAACACCTGGAACGCCCCCGAGATCGTGAGCATGATCAGCACGCCGGTCATCTCGCGGACCAGGGGGACGGTCACGTGGAAGAAGCGGCGGATCGGGCCGGTGCCGTCGAGCGCCGCCGCCTGGTAGATCTCGCGGGGGATGCGCTGGATGGCGACGGCGAACAGCAGGGTCGAGTAGCCGAAGCCCTGCCACTGGCTCATCGCCATGACCGCCGGCATGGCCGTGCCCTCCTCGCCCAGCCAGGCGTGCCGGAGCCCGTCGAGGCCGACCGCCTCCAGCAGGTGGTTCAGCAGCCCGAGGTTCGGCTCGTAGATGAAGTAGAAGAGCAGGCCGGCGACGGTCAGCGAGATCGCGCAGGGGATGAAGTAGATCGCCCGCAGGGCGCGCTGCCACCGCTCGCTGCGCACGCCCTCGATGAGCGCGGCCAGCACCAGCGAGCCGAACACCTGGAAGACGATCGACACCACCGCGAACAGCACGTTGTTGCGCAGCGAGGTCCAGAAGACCGGGTCGTCGACGAGCTTGGCGTAGTTGCCGAGCCCGACGTACTCCTGGCTCCCGCTGAAGATGTCCCACTTGAGCGTGCTGAACCCGAAGTTCTCCACCAGCGGGAAGTACACGAACACCCCGACCAGCGCGAGGGCGGGGACCACCCACGCGAGCCCGGCGGCCCGTCTGCTCATGGCGCGCACCGGCCTGCCCTCCCGGCTACTTCGCCGCGGCCGAGGCCTGGCGCACGCTCTCGAGCACCTGCTCGGGTGTCTTGCTACCGGTGATCAGTGCCTCGCCGCCGGACAGCCACGCGTCGGCGACCTCGGGGACGGTGACCGTGTCGAGCCACGCGGCCAGCTTCGGCGCCTTGTTGACCAGCTCGATGCCCTCGAAGACCGCCTTGCTGGAGGTCTCGGGCGTGACCGCGCCGATGACCGTGCTGGGCTGGCCGTACGGCGGCGCCGAGAGCGTCTGGGCGTTCTTCGTGCTCGTGACGAACTTCATGAAGTCGACGGCGAGCGGGATGCGCGGCGACGTGGCGTTGATGAGATATCCCTCGGGAGACCCCTCGACGATCGTCGCGTCGCCGGCCGCGCCCTGCGGCGCCGGAAGCTGGAAGATGCCGAAGTCGTCGACGGGGAGCTTGCCCTCGGCGGTCTCGTTGTCGAACTCCAGGATCTCCTGGTAGTACATCGCGGACTTGCCGTCGGCGAACGCCTCCTGCGCCGAGGAGTACAGCACGCCGTTGGTGCCGGTCTTGGTGTCGGTGCAGGTGTCGACGAGACTCTTGAAGCGCGTGAGGGCCTTCACGTAGCCGGGGTCGTAGAGCTTGGCCGTCGCGGGCTTGAGGTCGGCCTCGAAGGTGGCCGTCGGCACGTCGTACGCGAAGAGCTGCTGCATGTAGTGGAGGGCCGGCCAGCCGTCCTTGTTGCCGAAGGAGATCGGCTCGTACCCGGCCTTGCGCAGCGCCGTGCAGCTGTCGATCAGCTCCTCGAACGTCTTGGGCACCTCGACCCCGGCCTTGGCGAACGCGGCCTTGTTGTAGCCCATGAACTTGCCGTTGCCGTACAGCGGGATCCCGTAGTACTTGCCGTCGTAGGCGAAGGCCGACAGCGCCCCCTCGCTGAAGGTCTTGCCCCACTCCGTGCCGGGCCCGATCACCTTGGTCAGGTCCGCCGCGCGGCCGCCGCGGACGAAGTTCTCCGCCCAGGTGCCGGTCCACGTGAAGTAGACGTCCGGCAGGGCGTTCGACGCCGTCAGCGTCTTGGTCTTGTCCTTGATGCTCTGGTCGGTCTCCTGGATGAGCTCGATCTTCACCCCGGGATGGAGCTTCTCGTACTCCGCGGCCAGGTCCTCGAAGTACGGCTCGAGGGGCTCACCGGCGAACTTCGTGAGGATGCTCAACGTGCCCGAGTAGTCGGGGCTGGCGGCGGCGTCCGCCGCGGGAGCCTTGTCCGCCTGGCCGCCGCCGGTGCATCCGGCCAGGGCGAGCACCGACGTTCCGGCGAGTGCCGCGAACGTCGTCAGTGCGCGAGGGCGCATGGGCTTCCTTTCTCTCTCTGGGGGGAGGGAGGACCGCCGGTGCGGGAGCACCTCGGATCCGCCGGGACGCGCCGCCGGCACGACCCACTTGATGACGGGTGACTGTACAGAGCATGTGATACCGGTACCAGACCTGTTCACAAGAATTTTTCCTCCAGCGGCTCCCCAGGACCGCCAGTATCGACAAAACAGCACGTCACATGCGTATCGGTGACCGATGTACGTCTCCCTGTTGACGCCTGCCCGTCAGGTGTGCCAGCGTGACCACCGCGTGATACCGGTATCAGGCAGCAGGGCGCCCCGGTCCGCAGGCAATCCCCGAAAGGACGCGATGATGCTCGGATTCAACGAGCCGGAATTCCTCTCCCAGATGGCGAGCGCGGTGGCGCTGCGGCCGCAGATCGAGGAACTGGTCGATCGGCTCGTGGACGAGGGATTCGACAACCTCTACCTGGTCGGCGCCGGCGGCACCTACGCCCAGATGTGGCCGTACGAGCGGCTGGCCCGGCAGCGCTCCACCTTCGACGTGCGCGCGGTGATCGCGGCCGAGCTGATCGCCGCGGGCGAGGCGGCGCTGGGCGAGCGGTCGGTCGCGGTCTTCACCTCGGCCTCCGGCACCACCGACGACACCGTGCGGGCCATCGAGTACTGCAAGGCCAAGGGCGCCCACACGATCGGCATCACCGGCTACCCCGAGTCGCCCGTGGCCCAGAACGTGGACACCGCGCTCCTCACCGAGCCCAAGGCGTGGCCGTTCGACCCGCAGATGCTGCTCCTCACGACCCGGCTGCTGGCCCGGCGGGGCGAGTTCGACGGCTACGAGAAGCTCGCCGCCGAGCTCGACGGCCTGCCGCGGATCCTGCTGGAGGTCGCCAGGCAGACCGAGCCCGTCGCCGAGAAGTTCGCCGACGAGCACAAGGACACGGGCTACTACTTCCTCATCGGCGGCGGCAACCTGTGGTCGTACACCTACCTGTACTCCATGTGCATCCTCGAGGAGATGCAGTGGCTGCACACCACGCGGGTGCACAGCGCGGAGTTCTTCCACGGCTCGCTCGAACTGCTGGAGGAGGACACCAGCGTCATCGTCTTCCAGGGTGAGGACGAGGGGCGGCCGCTGACCGACCGCGCGGCGGCCTTCGCCAAGCGCATCTCCAAGGACGTCACGGTCCTCGACACCAAGGACTATCCGCTCGAGGGGATCAGCCCCGAGTTCCGCGGCCTGCTCGGTCCGCTGGTCATGGACGTGGCGACCGGCCGGCTGAGCAAGCACCTGGAGAGGGTGCGCGACCACTCGCTCGAACTGCGCCGCTACTACCGCGTCATGGACTACTGACGGTCGTCCGTCGCTGATCCCCGCTCACGGCGCCGCGCCGGCCGCGCGCCCCCAGGGCCCCCGCGTTCCCCGGCGCGGGGGCCCGCCTTGAAGGAGAGTCCATGAGAGTCCTCGGCTTCGGCGACAACATCGTCGACCGGTTCCTCGACCGCGGCATCGAGTACCCCGGCGGCAACAGCGTGAACGTGGCCGTCTACGCCCGGCGCCTCGGCGCCGACGCCGCCTACCTGGGCGTGTTCGGAGACGACGACCTCGGCGGCTTCGTCCGCGCGTCCATCGCCGCACAGGGGGTCGCCGTCGACCGCTGCGCCGTACGGGCCGGTGAGAGCGGCGTCTCCACCCTGCGCGTCGACGACGGCGACCGGGTCTTCCTCGGCTGGAACGGCGGCGGCGTCACCACCAGGGAGCCGATCGTCCTCGACGACGGCCTCCTCCGGTACGCCGCCTCGTTCGACCTCGTGCACTCCAGCGTGTACTCGGGCAGCGAGAGCGAGCTGCCGAAGCTGGCCCGGCTGGACACGCTGGTGAGCTACGACCTGTCCAGCGAGGACGAGTACCGCACGCCGGAGTACCTCGACCGGGTCTGCCCGCACGCCGATCTCGTCCTGCTGTCGTGCTCGCACCTCGGCGAGGGCGCCACGCGGGCCCTCCTGGCCGACGTCGTACGGCGGGGCGCGACGCTCGCGCTGGCCACCCGGGGCGAGGAGGGGGCGATCGCCCACGACGGCCGCGTCACCCTCACCACGACCGCGGTCCGTGTGGAGGACCCCCGGCTGATGGTGGACACGATGGGCTGCGGCGACGCCTTCCTCGCGGGGTTCGCGGTGTCCCTGCTGCGTGCGGGCTGGCGCGCGGGCGCCGCGCCGGACGGCGCCGTGATCGCGACCGCCCTGCGCGACGGCGCGCGGTCGGCCCACGACCAATGCCTGGTCGAAGGCGCGTTCGGTCACGGGCGGCCGGTGGTCGCTAGCATGTCGCCATCCCGCGATCTCGAGAAGTGAGGGGACGCCACCCATGCCAGCTGACCGGGGCCAGGCCGCCGGGCGGCCCACGATCTCCGAGGTGGCGGCCGAGGCGGGTGTCGGGCGGGCGACCGCCGCCCGCACGCTCGGCGGGTACGGGCACGTCAGCCCGGAGCTGCGCAAGCGGGTGCTGGAGGCGGCCGAGAAGCTCGGCTACCGCGCCAACGCGCTGGCCCGCAGCATGTCGACCGGCGTCAGCCACACCATCGGAGTGATCGTCGCCGACATCGGCAACCCCTTCTTCGCCGGAGTGGTGCGCGGGATCTGCGACGCCTCCCGCGCCCGCGGCTTCGACACGATCGTCCTGAGCACCTACGAGGAGCTCGACGAGGAGATCGCCGCGATGAACGTGCTGATCGACAAGCGCGTCGACGGAGTCGTCGTCGCCTCGGCCGCGCTGAGCGGCCGGGACGTCGGTCACGTCAAGGAGGCGCTGAAACGGGGCGTCCCGGTCGTCCTCGTCGACCGGGCGGTCCCCTCGCTCGACCTCGACGCGGTCGTCATCGACAACCGCGACGCCGCCCGCGAGGCGGTCGAGCGGCTCATCGCGGCCGGGCACCGGCGGATCGGATTCGTGTGGGGGCCGCCCGTGCCGGAGCCGCCGGCCACCCGGCGCGAGCTGCTGGAGGCGGCGTCCCGCAACCTGTGGACCGACGGCGAGCGCCTGCGCGGCTACCTCGACGCGCTCGACGACGCGCGGATCCCCTTCGATCCCCAGCTGGTGATGGTCGGGCGGAAGATCGAGGAGCGGGTGACCGAGGAGGTCGCGCGCATGCTCGCCCTGCCGGACCGCATCACCGCGCTGTTCTGCACCGAGACCGAGGCGGTGACGGGAGCCCTGCGCGCCCTGCGGGCCGCCGGGCTGTCCTATCCGCGTGACGTCGCCCTCATCGGCTTCGACGACAGCGCCTGGGCTGCGGTCATGGACCCGCCGCTGACGATGATCGAGCAGCCGGTGCACGACCTCGGCGCCAAGGCCGCCGAGGTGCTCCTCGACATCGTGCGGGGGGCCGAGCCCGGCAGGCGGACCCACACGCTGCGCTCCCGTCTCATCGAGCGCTCCTCGGTCGCCCCTCCACCCGCGTAGGCGGCGGGGCGGTCAGCGGGGGATCAGCTCGGCGGAGCGCTGCTGGGGGAGGCCGGCGAGGCGCCGCTGGCCCTCGGTGAGCAGCGCCGCGATCGGGCCGGGCTCGCGCAGCCGGGTGAGCCGGTCGCGGTTGTACTTGCGCAGCCGCGCCGCGCGGCGCTTGCCCGCCGCCGCCTTGAACGCCGCGACGTGCTCGCGGTCGGCCTTGCGCGCGCCGCTCAGCTCGTAGCCGTACGCCGTGAGCCGCTCGCCGAGCACCTCTTCGCACAGCGAGATCTCCCAGGGCTCCAGCCGGGAGGCCCACTTGCCCGAGTGGGCGGTGGTCACCTCCTCGTGGGTGTTGCTGTGCCACACCTTGTGCTTGGGCACGGCCAGCTCGGCCATGTGGCGGGGCTCGCACATCCCCGGGTCGTAGTCCTCGCCGAGGAACACGCACAGCTTCTTCAGCTCGGTCTCCGGGTCGGCGGTGAGGTCCTCGTACCGCAGCTCGTAGAAGCTGTCGGCGGGCAGCTTGCGGGCGTGCCGCCGGCCGAAGTCGATCGCCTCGGCCCAGTTGGCCATGGCGTGCACGGCGTCCGCCTTGTACCAGGGCATCTGCTTGAGCGAGGCCACGCAGTCGCGGCCGTCCCTGACGAGGTGGACGAACTGCGCGTCGGGGAACATCCGCATCAGCATCTCGACGTGCCGGTAGTAGCTGGGCCGCTTGTCGCCCCAGCGCGGCTTGCCGAAGCGCTCGGCGTAGCTCTTGAAGACCATGCCGACGACCGAGCCGAAGCTGCCGGGGCCGAGCATGGCCGCCTGGATGAAGTCGGGGCGGCTCAGCCCGAGCTCGTGGAACTTCGTGGTGCGGCCCTCGGCGATCCAGGTCGCCAGCTTGCGCCTGTTGTCGGCCAGCCGCATGTCGCCGTACGCCCGGCGGGAGAAGTAGGCCGGGACGAGGAACCGCGTCTCGGGCGGGACCGCGATGCGCGGATGCGAGTGCAGCATGAGCTGCAGCATGGTGGTGCCGGAGCGCGGGCAGCCGACGACGAAGACAGGTCTGTCCGAATGCATGAGTTCTATCCCCCGTGGTGAGATTTCCGGACGCCAGGCCGCCGCCCTCCCCCGGGCGCGGCTCGTGACGCGGGTCCTACGGCGTCAGGCCGTACGAGCTGATGGATCGGGCCGGGAACGGCCGGTCAGACGAGGATCTTCTCTCTCTCGGCGGCGGTGCGGGGCACCTGGCGCGACGCCAGCCAGACGCGGTAGACCAGGCTCATCTCGAACGCCAGCAGCAGCGCGCCGGCCATGGCCGAGACCGGCACCAGGGCCGCGGGTCCGAGCAGCGGGGCCACGACGAAGACCGCGGCGTGGAACTCGATGCCGCTCATGACGTGGGTGCGCACCCGCCGCCGCACCAGGAAGACACGGAACCTGTCGTACCAGGGAAAGCGGGCGTGGAACGCCTTCTGCAGGTCGACCACGGTGGTGGCGGTTTCGTCGGCGACCTGGCCGAACTCCGCGGCGGCCTGCCCCAGCTCGGTTCGCGGCCTGGCCCGCAGGACGCTCTCGGCGAGGACGCACTGCCCCTCCATCCGCGCCTCCAGCAGCGCGCGGGTGGCGTCCTTGACCCGCTTCAGCTGCGGGCCGTTGATGTAGCGGAACAGGTCGAGCACGACGACGCCGACGGCGGCGAGCGCCACATCGGCGTCGCCCGTCCGGGCGTACTCCCCGAACCCCAGCCCGAAGGCGCAGCAGACCACCCGCAGCCGGTCGCCGACGTAGTCGAGCCACAGGCCGAAGGGCGTCCCCGTGCCCTTGAGCCTGGCGATCTTCCCGTCCATGCAGTCGACCGTGAAACTGAGATAGAACAGTGCCGCCCCGGCGACGAGCATGCCCTCCGCGAAGGCGGCCGCCGAGGCGAAGCCGATCAGCATGGACAGCCTGGTCAGCCCGTTCGGTGTGATCGATGTGTGGTTAGCCACGAGCAGCGCGAGCCGGCAGGCGAGCGGATCGACCATGAAGACGGTCCACCACGAGTCTCTCGGCTTGCGCGTCGCGAGTATGTCGTCCAGCGTGAAGCCCCCCATGCAGGCAAGAATGACTACAACGGGTAGCCGTTGGCCTGCTCTTCGGTAACAGGCAGGGCATCTCATTGCCGGTTCTTGACCGTCTTCCCCATCTACGTAAACCATCCACCAATCCGGTCGCCGATCGGTTACAGTCCGTGGTCGAGGGGGAGACCATGCCCGTTGTCACGTTGTACCGGCGGCTGCAGGGGCGGCTGCCGTCATGGGAGCCCGCGCCACGGGCCGCGCTCATCCGGCCGGAGGCGGGTCCGCTGCAGGCCCAGCGCGAGACGCTGGACGTGGTGTGCGCCCTGCTGAACCGGGCGGGCGTGCCGTACTTCTGCGTCCGGCCGCTGCCGAACCGGCCGCCCGTCGTCGCCGTGCCCGAGGACTCGCGCACGCGCGCGCTCGCCGCACTCGCGGCCGGCGACCACCCGCTGTTCGCGGCGCGGCAGCCGTACGGCAGGCAGGGGTCGCGGGCGCGCCAGGCGGACGCGGGCCGGATGCGCCCACTGCGGCGGGCGGCGGCGCTGCTCGGCGACGCCAGGGTCGTACGGGTGGCCATGTACTTCGCCAGCCCCTCGCGCACGCTGACACTCGGCCCGGAGAACGGCTGCGACCTGGAGTTCTGGGCCCGGGAGGGCGACGAGCTGGTCGCGCCCAGGCCGAACCCCGCCTGCGACCGCGTGCCCGCCGACGGCCCCTCGGTGGACGGCGGCGAGGAACTGTTCACCCCGCTGGCCTGTGCCGCCCGCCGGGCCCGCTCCTACCGCACCCGGCCCGAGTTCGTCCGGCGGCTGCTGGACGACATCGACTTCCCGATCGACGCCGTCTACACCTGGGTGGACGGCGCCGACCCGGCCTGGCGGGCGCGCCGCGACCAGGCCGAGCGCGGCGAGGCGCAGCGCTCCGGCGGCCCGCTGAGCGAGATGGCGACCACGGAGGCGCGGTTCACCAGCAGGGACGAGCTGCGCTACTCGCTGCGCTCGCTGCTGATGTACGCCCCGTGGATCAACCGGGTGTGGATCGTCACCGACGGTCAGACGCCGTCGTGGCTCGACACCACTCACCCCATGGTCACGGTGGTCGACCACAAGGAGATCTTCACCGACCCGTCGGTGCTGCCGGTGTTCAACTCCCACGCCATCGAGACGCAGCTGCACCACATCGACGGGCTCAGCGAGCACTTCCTGTACTTCAACGACGACTTCTTCCTGGGACGGCCGCTGCCTCCCCGGACCTTCTTCGAGGGCAACGGGATCACCCGGTTCTTCCCCAGCACCGTCCACGTGCCCTTCGGGGCGCCGGAGACCGAGGAGTCGCCGGTGCACGCCGCCGGCATGAACAACCGGCGCATCCTGGAGGACCTGACCGGCCGCACGATCACGCAGAAGCTCAAGCACGTGCCGTACGCGCTGCGCCGGTCGCTGATGTACGAGCTGGAGCAGAGGTTCGCGGCGGAGTTCGCGGCCACCGCCCGCAGCAGGTTCCGCACGTCGCGGGACATCTCCGTGGTGTCCTCGCTGGCGCACTACTACGGCTACCTGAGCGGGCGGGCGGTCCCCGGCACGGTCGACTACACCTACGTCGACCTGTCGCTGCCGAAGACGCCCGCCAAGCTCCGCCGCATGCTCGCCCGGCGCAGGCACGACGTGTTCTGCCTCAACGACACCGCGCCCACCACCGTCGAGCAGGACGCCCTGCTGGCGCGTTTCCTGGAGGCCTACTTCCCCACCCCGGCGCCGTTCGAGCGGCGCTGAGAATCAATTTGAATCGCACCGGAAATCAAATAACACCTTCAACCGAAATCACTGTGTGCGAATTGTGATTTCGCCCGGCGCCGTTTCGCGTATCGGTTCTGATTGACTGCGGCTCATCCGTCACCCGTGCTCTGCCCGGGAGTGCCAGTGTCAGTGCCAACGTCGCGACAGCGCACCACCTATCAGCTCGTCGAGGCGGTCGTCGCCCGGCTCGACCAGGACGAACTGCCGCAGCTTCCCCGGCTCTGGGACGCGTACACCCGGCACCCTGACGGCCGGGAGCGCGACAGGGAGCATCTGCTCGGCTCGGGCGTCCTGACGGAGATCTCCGCCTGGGCCCCGATCGTCGTCGCGTTCGTCGGCGGCGCCGTGCTGGACGCGCTGAAAGAAGAGATCACCGAACGCAGCCGGGACGGCATCCGGACGTTGTTCGTGTGGCGCCGACGGCGGCGCCAGGCGATGCGGGAAGTGCTCGCCGAACCGCTGCCGCCCTTCGACGACGTGGAACAGGCCCGCATCGCGCGGTCCGTCCGATCCAACGCGCTCGCGTTGGGGCTGCCGGAGGACAAGGCGCAGCTTCTGGCCGACGCGGTGTCGGGCGAACTGCTGCGTGAGAGCGCTACCCCTCCCCCGGAGGGGTGATCCGTGGGCACGGCCGACCCGTTCGCCCTGCCCCCGCCGAGCACCGCTCGGCTCCGCCTGCTCTTCCTCACCGTCGCGGCCGGGTCGTTCTTCGCCGGTCACTGGTTCCTGGTCCTGGCGGGGGACGCCTGGCGCGACCAGGCCCTCGCCTGCGGCCGGCTCGCCGACGTCCCGGCCTTCCTCGACTGCTCGACCAGGGTCATGATCGTGCGGTCTCTGGCGCCGTGGTCCGGCCCTCTGCTGGTGGCGGCGCCGATGGTCCTGGCCTATGCCCTGGCGCCCCTGGTAATCACCCGGCGGCACCGGGCGGCACCGCTCGCCGACTGGCCCGAGGTCGTCGAGGCGACCGTGCGGGCGGCGGGACTGGCCCGGCGGCCCGTGCTCATGCAGGGCGCGCGCGACCTCCTGCGCGACCGCATGTTCGTGTACGGCCGCCACCCCCGGCACCGGGTCATGCTCTCCGCGTCCGCCGGGTTCTCCCTGTCCGGCAAGCAGGCGAAGCCGGCCGCCGTCGCCATGCTCGCCCACGAGCTCGGCCATCTGCGCAACCGGGACGCCGACCGGTCCTACCTCGCCGTGTTCGCGACCGTCTGCTACGTCCTGGTGGCGGCCGTGCCGTTGTGCCTGTCGGCCGCCCTCACGATGGACGGCACGCCCGCACGAGCGGTCGCCTGGCGGACGGCGGTCGTCACGCTGCTGGTCGCCGGCACCTTCGCGGCGGTCGTCCGGGCCCGCGAGCACGACGCCGACCTGCGCGCCGCCCGATCCCACCCCGACGAGGTGCGTGCCTGGCTGTCCTCCGGGCGGCAGGAGCGGCCGTGGCCGGTGCCGATCCACCCTTCTCTCGCGTCCCGTCTGCGGGTCCTGAACGATCCCGCACCGCACATGCGCGCGTCACCCGGCGAGGCCCTGACCGCCGGCGTCGCCGCCGGCATCGTGGTCACCGAACTGGGAGTGCCTCTGCAGACGGCGCTGCCCATACCGCCGATCGTCGCCTACTGGATCGCCGGGCTGCTGGTCGCGGTGCCGGTCGTCCAGGTCGTCGGGCTGGGGGTCTGGCGGGCGGTCCTGGCCGAGCCCGCGAGACCGGCCGTACGGCCCCGCGTCGCCGCCACCGGGCTCGCGCTCGGGGCCGGGTTCGCGGCCGGCGCCGTCCTGTCCCCGCGGGCGAGCGCCGCGTGGAACCTCTGGCTCACGACCGCGCCCGAAGCCGCGTCGAACCTGACGCCCGACCGGATCCCGCTCGGCACCACGGTGTGGCTCCTCGCCGCCGTCCTCCTGCCGGCCACCGCGATCACCTGCTGGCTCGCCCTCGCGGCCCGGGCGTGGCTGCCGGCGCGCGGCCCGTCCGCGTGGCGGTACGCGGCGCCCGTCGCCGTGGCCGTGATCGCGGTCGTGTCCGGCACCTGGTTCGTCGCCGTCCGGCTGGCGGCCGGGGCGGAAGCGCCCGCGGGGCGCCTCGCCTGGCTCGTCATCACGCCGCAGGTGGCGGTCGTCCTGGCCGTCCTCGTGCTGCTGTGCGCGCTCGCCCTCCGGCCGCTGCGGGGCCGCAGGTCGCGGCCGGTCGTCGTCATGGTGCCGGCCGTACTGCTCGTCACCGCCCTGGCCGGGATGGCGTCGCTCCCCGAGCCGGCGGCCCGCGAGGCCGCGCCGCCTCCCGCGGCCGCGCTGCCCGACGCGGTGCAGGCGGGCGCGATCTGCCTGGGCCTGTTCACCACGGGCACCGCGGCCTTCGGCGATCCCGCGGACCACCCCGCGCGGGCACGGATGGGCGAGCTGCTGCGCGGTTCCGACGACGCGCTGCTGCGGCAGGTCGGGAGCCTGTTCCTGGACAGCGCGGACCGCCGCTCCACCGACCTGGCCGCCGTGGCGTGGACCGCCTTCGTCTGGCGGTGCGACCAGATCAGGCGGTATCCGGCCGGTCCGGTGCCCCAGCCCACCCCGCCCTTCCCCGTCGAAAGCTGGTGATCCCGACATGCGCCTCACCCGAGCTCTCGGTTGTCCGGTGGCCGCGCTCACCCTCGTCGCCGCGCTCCTTCCCGGCGCGGCCCCGGCGGCCGCCCGCCCCGCGCTCTCCTACGGGCTGCTCACCACCGCGGACCTGCCCAGGGGGTATGTCGCCTTCCGGCCCGCCTACCAGCCGTACGACAAGGCGAGCAGGCCGCGCTGCGCCGCGCTGCTCGACGAGCTGGACTTCAGCAGACCCCGGCGGAAGGGCGTCGAGTACGCGTCCGCGGCGTTCACGAAGGGGCAGTTCGGCCCGTGGATCACGGAGACCCTGCGACGCTATCCCAGCGCGAACGCCGCGAAGAAGGACCTGGACGGAGCCCTGAAGACCCTGTCCGGATGTTCGTCGTTCCGCATCTCGTACTCCGGCAGGAAGGCGGCCGAGATCACGGTGACGATCCAGCCCATCGCGATGCCGAAGGTGGGCGGGCAGAGCAGGGCAGTGTGGATCACCGTCACCGACGGGTCGTGGGCGCATGGCGAGGTTCTGGTGCTGGCCAGGACCGGCGACGTGATGATGATCCTCGGTCAGCTCGCGTTCAAGCCGCCCAGCCCGCAGACCGCTGACCGGGTCGCCGCCCGCGCCGCCCAGAAGATGGGCGCGGTGGCGGACTGATCACGGTGCCGGCCGGCTCTGTGGCAGGTAGCGGGCGACGAACAGGCCGCGGAAGGTCCAGCGGCCGGCCGGGGCGAACGAACGGGCGACCAGGGCGCGCCGGCGGGCCGGCATCGCGTTCTTGCCGGTATGGCCGACCACCCAGAGCGTGCGCAGGCCGTCGAGCCGGGCGGCGAGCACCCGGGGGCCCACCTCGCGGCCGGGGAAGCTGCCGTCCCGCTCGGGTGACCGGGCCAGCGCCACGTCGCGGAGCCTGCCGAAGACCGAGGGGTAGACCACGGCGTATTTCCTGACCTTGGCGGGGACGAACAGCACCCCGTCCCCAGGCCTCGCCTCGGCCGCGAGCAGCGCCATGACCGGCCGGGGATCGTCCTGCCTGCCGTCCGGCCCGCGCGTGGCGAGCTGCCCGGGCACCGACAGGCCGAGCCAGGCGGCCAGCACGGCGGCGGCGAGGCCGGGGGGCAGCGCGGCCAGGCCCGCCCCGGCGAGCAGCGCCGCCGCCGGGACGCAGCAGAAGACGTACCGGAACACGTACACCGGAGTGAGCGTCCAGGAGACCGTGAGCAGCACCAGCGCGGGCACCAGCAGCCACGGCAGCGTCAGCCGGACGAGCGCCCCGTGTCCGCCGGGCAGAGACGCGTGTCCGCCGGGCAGAGTGGCGGGGCCGGCCGCGCCGGGCTCTTCCGCGTGACCCGTCGCGGGCTTCTCCACGCCGCGCGCGGCGCGAGCCCGGCGCACGCCCGTGACCGCCGCACTCGCGAGGCCGAAGAGCGCGAGCGCCCAGGTCAGCGGGGCCACACCCGGGCCCGTCGCCCCGCCGAGGTCGCCGGACAGCTGGACGGCCAGCCTGCCCACGTCGGCCGCCTCCGGCCGGGTGATCCAGCCCACCTGGGCGCTCTGCCGGGAGCCGAGCCAGGCCAGCGGCGCCACGGCGGCCAGTGCCGGCGTCGCCGCGCACGCCCACCGGAGCAGCGGCCCCCTGGACAGGATCAGGGTGACGCCGTGCGCCCCCGCGACCAGGAACGCGAACAGGTTGAGATAGGCCAGCACGGTCAGCGCCGCCGCGTACGCCGCCAGGACCCCCGACGTCGGGGACCGTCGCAGGCGCAGGAACAGCAGGGTCACCCCGACGGCCGCCGCGGCCGTCATCGCGTACGGCCGAGCCTCCTGGACATACCTGGAGAAGATGGGCATGAGGGCCAGCAGCACGCCGCCGTACAGGCCCGCCCGGGAGGAGCCGAGCGCGCGGCCGAGCGCGCCCGTCCCGGCCGCGGCCAGCGCCCCCGCGACGACGGACGGCATCCGCAGCGCCACCTCGGCGGTGCCGGACAGATTCGCGACGACGTGCGCCAGCGCGTAGTACAGGCCGTGCACGGCGTCGACCGACTGCAGCAGGTGCGCCAGCTGGGGAAGGCTCCGGCCGGCCGCGCTGACGGTGGCCGCCTCGTCCCGCCACGGCGGCGGCCCGCCGAGGTCCCACAGCCCGGCGGCCAGCGCGACGACGGCGGGCACGACGGTCACGACACCCGGCCGATCCCGCCAGGCGGGCCGCTCGGGCGCCTCGGCCGGGCGCGAGGCGGACGGAGGGGGTGACTGCGGCGCTCGCGGCGCGGCGCGCCGGGACGCGCGGGTCATGACCGCATGCGCGCGACCACGCGCGCCGAGGCGTGCCCGTCGTCCCACGGGCAGTACCTGCGGGCGAAGCGCTCGTAGCGCTCCGCGAACCGTCCGAGGTCGCCGCCGCGCAGCACGTCGAGCACGTCGTCGCCGGTCCGCAGGACGGGCCCGGGGGCCTCGGCCTCGAAGTCGAAGTAGAAGCCGCGCACCTCGTCCCGGTAGCGCTCCAGGTCGTGGGCGAGGAACACCATGGGCCTCCCGGTGCACGCGAAGTCGAACATGGCCGACGAGTAGTCGGTGACGAGCACGTCCGCGGCGGCCAGGAGATCCGCCATGTCTGGAAATTTCGAGACATCGTGGATTCGGTCTCCGGCCGGGATCGTCATGTCCCGCGCCACCAGGTAGTGCGCCCGCACGAGCAGCACGTCGTCGTCGCCCAGTGCCCCGGCCGCCCGGACCGGGTCCAGCGCGAGCCGGCCGGTGGCCTCGTCGTCCCGCCACGTCGGCGCGTACAGGACGACCCGCCGGTCGCCGGTCAGGCCCAGCCGCCGCCGCGCCGCGCGGGCCCGCGCGGGGGCGAAGAGCACGTCGTTGCGCGGGTAACCCGACTGCAGGATCTCCCCCTCGTAGCCGAACGCCCCCCGCAGCGCCGCGGTGGCGAACGGGCTCGGCGACAGCAACAGATCCCAGGTCGCCACCTGCCGCGCCAGCTCCTCGCGCGGCACCCGCTGCGCGTACGGCATGCCCTCCAGGTCGAGCCCCAGCCGCTTGAGCGGCGTGCCGTGCCAGGTCTGCACGAAAGTCTGTCCCCGCGGCTTGCGGTACCACCCCGGCTGGGTGCGCCGGTTGGCGACGACGAAACGGCTGGTGCGCAGCGCCTCCTCGTGCTCGCGCGAGCCGAACAGGACCAGGCGAACACCCGGCGGGACCGCGAACTGCCCGTCCCGGGTGACCCAGACGATCTCCACGTCGGGGTGGCGGCGCGCCAGCTCCTCCGAGACCGCCCGGGGGTTGCATGAGTACTGCCCGCCGCCGTAGCTGTCGAACAACGCGGCGTTCCGCAGCGCGGTGCGCCCCCGTGGCCAGGACCGTGCGGCGGCCCGGCGCCTGCGCGTCGCGTACGGCCCGCGCTCGTGCGGGCCGAGCGCGGGACGCACCGCGAGGCTCAGGTCGCCGTCGCGGGAGGTGCGGACGGAGACCTCGTGGAACCCGGTGACGCGCGGCCGCGGCGGGTCGGCGATCAGCGCCGGGCTCAGGCGCACCCGCTCCCGCCCGCCCTCCGGTGACACCGCGAGCACGCGCCAGGTCCCGCTGCGGAGCGGAAGTCCCTCGGCCGTCGTGCCGACGGCGACCGTCCACGTCGCCTCGTCCTGGCGGACGGGCCACGCGTGCCGCTCCGTGCCGCACTCGAGGACGATCCGGCCGGACGGGCACCGTCCCGTCCCCTCCAGGACCAGCTCGCCGGACTCCGTCCACCGGATCGCGCTCACCCTGCCCGGATCGGGGCCGTGGCCGCCGGGACCGGAGCCGCCCGCGGCGTTCGGGCCGAGCGTGAGCCCGCGGTCGCGGGTGAGGCTGACGCGCACGTCCCCGGCGTCGAAGACGCGCTCGCTCGCGCCCCCGCCCGCCCGCCCGGCCCGCGTCACGCCCCGCGCCAGGACCCGCGCGTGCAGCGCCCACCGGCCGGGAGGCAGGACGTCGAGGGCGACCACGGTCTCGAAGCCGGAGTCGTCGTGGCAGGCGGCCGACTGACGGGAGTCGGCGGTCACGTCGGGCCTGCGGGTCCGCCGGACCGGCAGGGTGATCCGCTCCTCCCCCCGCTGGAGCCATAGCTCGATCCTGCTGCGCCCGCTGTCCAGATGGGCGATGTACGCGTGGCCGGCCAGGACGAGCCTGTCGTCCGTGTGGCGCACGTCGTCCACGCCGGCCACGAGCCGCAGGTCGCGGGTGGCGTCGAACAGCGAGCGCGGAAGCCGGGGATCGCGCCGGAAGGGATAGTCGAGATACCAGCGGCGGCGCCGCAACCCCCGCCGGAGCACGCCCCGGTGCCTGATCTCCGACGCGGCGAACATCCGCAGCTCCGCCAGCTCGCCGGTCATGCCGTGCGCGGCGAAGTGGAGCTGGAGCCGCCGCAGGACCGGCAGCCGCTCGACCGCGCCGGGGTCCAGACGGCCCAGGGCCTCGGCGAGCCCGTCCGGGACGCGGTCGCGTACGGCGTCCAGCACCGCTTCGAGGTCGGGCCCCTCGGCCAGCCGCAGGTCGTACGCCGCGCGCAACGCGGGCGCGTGCCGGCCTAGCAGGTCCGACACCTCCAGCATCGCCCGCAGGCGGCACAGGGGATCGGCGGGCGGCCGGGACCCGCGCGTGAGACAGACCACGCTGCCGAGCACGTCGGCCGAGGTGGACAGCACGTGCGCGGGGATCGTCACCGGGAAGTCCTCGCCCAGTCCCGCCGGAAAGGCGAGAGCGTGCCGGTTCCAGAACTCCCGGCGGAACACGGTGCCGCCCGCCCTCGGGTCGTCCAGCAGCTTCGGGTGCCGGGTGATGTGCGTGCGCAGGAACTCCCTGGCCTTCCGGGCCGCGTCCTGCGCGTGCGGCGTCCAGGTGCGGATCCTGCCGCAGGCGAGGTCGGAGCCGGTGTGGTCGAGGGCGCCGACCAGCGCGCGGTAGGCGTCCGCGGGGACGACCGAACCGGGGTCGGCGAAGGTGAGGTAGCGGCCGGTGGCGAAGGCCGCGCCCGCGTTGCGCGTGAC
Organism: Microbispora sp. NPDC004025; assembly: GCF_053604425.1. Taxonomy (NCBI): domain Bacteria; kingdom Bacillati; phylum Actinomycetota; class Actinomycetes; order Streptosporangiales; family Streptosporangiaceae; genus Microbispora; species Microbispora sp. NPDC004025. Next base: position 469,334 of record NZ_JBSGHN010000003.1, read on the forward strand.
GCCGGGGTCGTCGCCGCCGTCACCGAGCGTCAGGAGCGTGAACCTGTGATCGGGCGGGCGCAGGCCCCGCGGACGCCCGACCAGGATCACCTCCAGGTCGTCCAGGGTCTGGTCGCGCAGGGATTCGAGGCACTCCTCGGCGTGCTCCTCCCCGCCGTGCAGGGGGACGACCACCGAGAGGCTGGGAGGCACCGTCACGCCGTCAGGATGCCGACGTGCGGTGGCGCGCCACCCGGCCATCCCCGATGCCTTACCCTTCCTTGGTCGCCTCTTGACCCACGAGCCCTCCCCGTCGCAGCCGACGACGTGACTACAGAAAGTAAAGGCTAGCGTTACGGTGAGTAATAACGCGTGGTAGATAAGGGCTTGCTGGATCTTCCACGAATTCAGGAGGCTCGATGGCACTCACGCTGACCGGTCGGACACTCGCGGTGGCCGCCTGTCTGCTCGCCGGCTCGCTCACCCTGGCGCCGGCCGCCACCGCCGCCGGCGGCGACCGGCTCAAGGCGAAGTTCGTCGCCAATCTGGTCGCCCGCCACAGCGACAAGTGCCTGGACGTCTACGGCCGGAACACCGCCGACGGCGCCAGGGTCGTGCAGTGGACCTGCGGCAAGGAGTGGCCCAACCAGGAGTTCAGGTTCACCGCGACCAGCAACGGCTACTACACGATCCGCGCCGAGCACAGCGGCAAATGTCTGGACGTCTACGGTCGGAACACCGCAGACGGGACCGACGTCGTGCAGTGGACCTGCAACGGCGCCGCCAACCAGGAATGGCGGCTCGACCAGAAGGACAACGGCTACTTCACCGTCGTCGCCCGGCACAGCGGCAAGTGCCTGGACGTCTACGGCCGGAGCACCGCCGACGAGGCGAAGATCGTGCAGTGGACCTGCGGCCAGGGATGGCCCAACCAGGAGTGGCGGCTCGCCTGACCCTCGGGAGGTGACGGCGCGCCTCAGCTCGGCAGCCCGGCGTTCCGGCCGCGATGTGGACGACCATTGAACGGCCCGGCAGTCGTACGGCTGCCGGGCCTCTCTTCCGCTTATGGTCCCTGGTCATGCCACCGCCCGGACCGATGCTCCCCAAACCGCCCACTTCTCGTGATGGGCGGCGTGGTCAGCCGAATAGGCCGTCCACCACCCGGCGGGCGGCCTGCCCGTCGGCCAGCGGACGGTATCTCGCCAGGAACGCGGCGTACGCGTCCCGGTGCTTGCCGGCGATCTCGTCGAGGTGCGCGACCGCGTCGAGCACCTCCCCCTCCCGCAGCAGCGCCGGCCCCGGCGCCTCGGGCAGGAGCCACAGGTCCTGCGGCCGGCCGGCGTGCAGGAGCACCGGCCGCCCCGTCGCGGCGAAGTCGAACACCGCCGTCACGTCCCCGGCGACCAGGACGTCCGCGGCGAGGTACAGCTCGTGCGGGTCCGGATGGCCGGTGACGTCGTGGAGCCGGGCGTCGTCCGGCCCGGCCTCGGAGGGACGGCGGACCAGCAGGACGTGGTCCTCCGGGAGCCCGGCCGCCAGGCGTCCGGCGTCGAGCGTGTCGTGCTCCCCCGCGACGTACAGCAGGACGCGGGCGGGCTCCGGCAGGCCGAGGCGGCGCCGCACCTCGGCGGCGCGCTCGCGGGTGCCGGGACCGGCCAGCAGGTCGTCGCACGGCAGGCCGGTCTCCCACACCTGTCCGTCGAAGCCGAGCGTCCGCCGCAGCAGCGGCGTCCACCACGGGCCCGGGGAGACGAGATGGGTCCACTGACCCGCCCCGACGCCGCCGGATACATCCTCGCCCGGGTACGCGGGCCCTTGCCAGGTCTGCACCACCGCCTGGCCGGTCCTGCGCTCGAACCACGGCGGCAGCGGCGCGTCGGTGACGACGAACCGGCACCGGGCGAGGGCCTCGTAGTGCTCCCGTCCCAGCGTGCGCACCGGTTCGACGTCGTCCGGCAGGGCGACCTGGCCGTCCCGCACGTTCCACAGCAGCGCCAGGTCGATCCCCCGGCGGCGCAGTTCCTCGCAGACGGCCCTCGGGCTGCCGCCGAAGCGGGTGCCCGCGCCGCCGTCGAACAGGACGGCGTCCCGCAGCGGCCTGTCCCGCATCTGGGGATAGGCCGTCGTGCGCAGCACCCGCTGCGCCTTCCTGCCGCGCTCGTCGGCGGTCAGGTCGCCGCTCACGGTCAGCAGGGCCCGGCCGGGGCCCGTCGTGACGATCCCGAACGTACGGCGGGCCGTCTGGTGGGCCGCCGGCACGTCCGTGTCGAACTCCAGCGGCAGGTCGGCCCAGTTCCCCCCGGCGGCGCGTGCCCGGATCGACAGGGCGTACCGGCCGCGCGGCAGCGGCAGCGGCCCGGCGGGTGAGCCCACCCGCTCGGGCGTCAGCCGTACCCGGAAGCGGGTTCCCGCACCCTCGATCGGCAGCAGCCACTCCCCGCGCCCGGGAGCGGGGTTCAGCGCGGTCACCACCAGCGCCGACATCTCGTACGGCACCGCGAGGCCGCCCTCGACGAGCAGTTCGCCGCCCGGCAGCCACTCGGCGAGGTCGGCGTACGCCGCGACGGGCTGGTCCCGCAGGACCAGGCCGCCGGTGCGGTCCCGCGACACGACCATCTCCCGGCCGGCCAGGCCGTATCGGCCGGTAGGCACGTCCTCGGCGAGGGTCACCGGCGTGACCGTGCCGTCGGCGGCCCGCACCGCGACCTCCCACCAGACCTCGGGCGCGGCGACCTCCGCGGGCACGGCCTCCCGGAACGCGGAGGTCCGGCTAGCGGGCAGCAGATCGCGCAGGTCGACGACGGCCTCGAACGTCCGCCGGTCCACGTGCACGGGACCGGTGCGGGGGACGCCGCCGGGACGCCGGGTGACCTCGAGCAGCGGGCCCGGCCCGAGGTCGTTGACGACATGGCCCACCAGGCGCAGCCGGCCGTCCCGCACCTCGTGGGTGACGACCCGGGCGGTCTCCCGCCCGGCCCGGAGCACGAGGTCGCCGGTCTCGCCGAGCAGCGGCGCGACGTAGTGGTCGGGGCCCACGGCGCGGTATCCCGCCTGCTCGGCGATGGAGGCGGCGGCGCGCGGGTCGGTCAGCCGTCCGCGCCGCAGGACGCCCCGGTGGAGCACGCGCAGCTCCACGTGCCACCGCCCGAGGCGGCCCGGCCTGGCCAGCGCCGCGGGGTCGATCCTCAGCCGGAAGCCGCCCCAGTCGCGCTCCTTCGACTTCGCCGAGATCCGGGTCCTGATGACCGTGGCCGGCACCCGGACGCGCCGTCCGGTCCGTTCATGGACGAGGGCGGCGAAGACCTGCTGGTGCACGCGCCGGGTGGGCCGCAGGAACGGCGGGGCGGCGCGGCCCTCCACCACGAGCACGCCGTCCTCCCACCGGACCGCGTCGATCCGGTGACGCGGGACGAGTTCGTCCCTGGCCCTGGTGACGGTGGCGGGGATCTCGGCGGAGCGCGCGAGGGGCACGTTCAGGTGATGACCGCCCATCCTGCGGACGAGCCGCCGGTCGGGCCGCACCTCCCGGTCCCAGGCGAGGACCTCCAGCAGGTCGGCCTGGCGGCGCAGCCGCACCAGATGCCACTGCAGACGCCGCAGGGCGGGCAGCCCGTCGAGCACGGGGGGCGCCACGTCCTCCAGGTAGAGGGCGGCGAGGTCGAGGAACCGCTCCCGGAACGCCGGGGAACCCTGGTCGAGCACGTCGAGGAAGTTCGTGAGGTCGCCGTCGAGGACGGCGTGGTCCCAGGCGTGGATGTGCGCGGTGAAGTGGTGCTCGCTGAGGAAGCGGCGGACCTCGGTGACGGCGGCGAACCGGTCCTCCAGATGCGCCGCCCGCGTCTTGTCCTGCGTGATCGAACGGCCGCCGCCCTCGCGCCGCCGCCACAGGTAGACCGGCGCGGGCAGCACGTCCACGGCCCGCGCCAGGAAGTGGGCGCGCAGGGCCACCGCGATGTCCTCGTACAGCACGCCTTCGGGGAAGGCGAACCCGTGGGCGTCCCAGAACGAGCGGCGCCACAGCTTGTTGGTCACCAGGCGGTCGCGCAGGAGCGTGCGCGCCCGGGTGATGTGGGTCGCCGCAGCGGCGTCGGCGAACACGGCCCGGTGCATGGCCGACTGACGGGCGCCGCGCCCGTCGAGGCGCAGCACGTTGCCCGTGGCGAGGTCCGAACCCGTGCGCTCCAGGGACGCCACGAGGTATTCGAGGGCGTGCGCCGGCAGCAGGTCGTCGCTGTCGAGGAACATCAGGTAGTCCCCGGTCGCGTGCCGCACCCCCGTGTTGCGTGCCGCGCCGAGCCCCGCGTTGACCTGGCGGACCAGCCGGAACCGGGCGTCCCGCGCCGCGAAGGCGGCGGCGATCCCGGCGCTGCCGTCCGGTGAGCCGTCGTCGACCATGACGACCTCGACGTCCTGCCAGGTCTGCGCGGCGACCGAGGCCAGGCATCCGGCGAGGTACGGTTCCACGTCGTAGATGGGGACGATCACGCTCAGGCGGGACATGGCTGGTCCTTGCGAGTCGGCGGAACGGCGATCGGAGGTCGAAAATCGGGGGCGGGGCCGGGGCCGGCTTGGCTCAGGCCGGGCGCACGAGCGCGCGCAGGCGCCTGCGGAGCACCCGCGCGGTGCGGCGCAGCGGCCTGGGCACCGAGCGGGTGAGCGGTTCGGGCACGAAGCGGAGCGATTTCGGCACCGAGCGAAGCGGTTTGGGCACCGAGCGAAGCGGTTTGGACACGGAGCGGGCCGCACGCGGAGCACCCGCCTCGCCCGAGGCCTTCGCCGGCGCGCGGCCGGGCATCGGCGGCACGGAGGCGGCGGCGAGCGCGGCGGGCAGGAAGCCCCACGTGGAGCCCGCGTCCCACACCGTGCCGTACATCTCGTGGACCAGGTCGTCGAGGTCGTCCCCCGGCCCGGCGCATCGCCGGGCGCGGCTCATCGCGGCGGTGCGCTCCAGCCGGGCGCTGACGACGCGGCCGTCCTTCCGCTCGTCCAGCGCCAGCGAGACGATGCCCAGCCGCTGCCGGTCGGCGTGCTTCACGACCGCTCCGATGGTGCCGCGCGAGGGCACCCAGCCCGGCGGGCAGTGGAAACGGAACGGCACGGGAAAGCAGTCGTCCGGCACGGCCTCGCGGAAGCGCACGCGCGGCTCGCCCTGGTAGCAGGCGAGCACCAGCCGCAGGTCGAGGCTGGGATCGCCGAGCGGGTCCCGCCGCCCGCCGCCGAGCCGCCCCCAGGGCCCGACGACGGTCACCCGCACGTCGGGCAGACGCCCGGCGAGCACGGCGTCGACGGTCGCCCTGACCTCCTCGAACGACGCGTCCCCCACCTCGACCACGACGTCGACGTACGGCACCAGATAGGAGCGGTGGGGGTGCCTGCGCAACCAGCGGAAGCTCGGGACGCGCTCGGCGAGGTGGGGCCAGTTGTGCCGCTTCACGTCGGTCTCCCGGCGCATGACGGTGGACCGGCCGAGGTGCCAGCACCGGCTGCGGCGGTCGGGCACGAACACGGCCCCCGCCTGGGCCAGCCGGTAGCCGAGCTCGGTGTCCTCGCCGAGGACCAGCGAGGCGTCCAGCCCGCCGGCGGCGCGCAGCAGGCGGGCCGGCAGCGACGCGGTGGCCCCGACCATGACGGAGAAGGCGTTGAAACCGGCCGCGCGCAGGTCGTCGGTCTGGTCCCAGCGCCGCTCGGTCCACTGCGGAGTGGCGTCCTCCTCGGCGTAGAGCTTGTGCACCGCGCCCGCCTCGACGGCCGCGAGCACCTCGCTCGCCGGGACCTCGTCCAGGCCGGGCACGAACCGCAGGTGCCCGAGCACGACCAGGTAGTCGGCCAGGTGATGCCAGCGCATCTGTGCCTCGACGTGCTCGGGGAACAGCACGAGGTCGGCGTCCAGGTAGAGGATCACCTCTCCCTGCGCCGCCTCGGCCCCCGCCGCGCAGGCGCTCGCCCTGCCCCACACCCCGCCGCGCGGGCGGACCACCCGCAGCCGCTCCGGCAGCGGCCCGGGTGATGACACTGCCGGCGTGTCGGGCAGCGGCGCCATGGGCCGGTCGCCGTCGTCCACCACCACGACCTCCATGAGATGGGCCGGGTAGGTCTGCCGCGCCAGGCCGGCCAGCGTGAGCGGCAGCGTGCGCTCCGCGCGGTAGGCGGGGATCACCACGCTCACCGTCCGCGTGGGGGTCCACTCCCCGGGTGCGGGCGGCTCCCCCAGCACCCCGTAGTCGTTGAGCGGGATGCGCACAGCCCCCGTCACGTCCTCACCACCGCCCGCCATGGGGCACCGTCCTCCATCAGTTCGTTGAAGACCAGCCCGCGCCACTGCTCCTGGTAGGCCGCGAGGAACGACTGCACGGGCTGACGCCAGGTGTGGCCGTACGCGCTGCGGCGGCGCAGCACGTAACCGAGGCCGTGGGTGCGGTAGATCCGGCCGCCGACGGCCTCCACCGCCTGCAGGAGCTGGCCGTCCACGGTCCTCGCCAGCGGACGGAATCCACCGGCCGCCTCGAACGCCGCCCGGGTGACCAGCATCGTGCCCCCGGCCACGAGCGGCGCGAACCGCTCGGTGCCGATGCACCTCCTGATCGTCACGTCGAGCGGCTCCAGGTAGACGAACTCCGCCGCCGTCCCGACGAGGTCGGCGCCGCTGTAGTGCCGGGCGAGCAGGAGGTCGGCGAGGTGGTCGGGGCCGTACCAGTCGTCGTCGTCCACCTTCGTCAGGTACGACCCGGACGCGGCGGCCGCCATCCGGTTCAGGACCTCGCCGAACGGCGTCGTGGCCGGGGCCTCGATCACGGTGAGCGGCAGCCGCGTGCGGGGGATCGCCGTCTCCCTCGCCGTGAAGCCGTGCAGCCCCACGATGAGCTCGGCGGTCACGCCGCGCTGGCGCTCCATCTGCTCGACCGCGAACGGCACCATCTCCGGGCGGCGCGTGCACAGCAGGATCGAGACCCGCGGCTCCGGCGGCACCGGCAGCCCGGCGGCCAGAGCGAGACGCCGCCAGCGGGCGGCGGCCCCGTGCTCGCGCAGCGCGGCCCTGCGCAGGCGGATGCTCAGCTCCTCCCGGCGCAGGTCGGACGTGATCGCCTCGCCGGTCACGGCCGCGAGCGCGGCGGTCAGGCCGGGGCCGAGCGCCCGGTCGCGGGCGGGATCGGGTGCGGCGAGCACCGGGATCCCGGCGGCGGCGAAAGCGGCCACGACGCGCGCGACCGCGCTCGCCCGCCCCTCCCCCGCCTGCGAGCCGACCGCGGGCACCTCGATCCCGCGTACGTCCCGCAGGCGGGAGACGTCCACGTCCGTGACCCGTCCCTCGGCCGGGAGCCGTACGAGCCTGTCCACGCCGAGGGTGACGGCGAACCCCTCCCGGTGCGCGGCGAGCACCGCCATCCCCTGCGAGGGCTGCCGGCGGAACCCGATGGGGTTGACCACGGCCTCGTCCAGCGGCGGCGTCAGACCATCCTCCACCGGCCCGCCGACCACCGGGCCGCCGACCACCGGGCCGCCGACCACCGGACCACCGACCACCGGGCCGGCAACCAGAGGGCCGACGACCACCGGGCCGTCCGCCTTCGCCCGGCGCAGCGGCAGGTCGCAGCCGGGGGCGTCGCGGCGGTCCGGCACCGGCCCGCCGGGCGGCGACAACGTCACGTTGGGATCGCCGGGCCGCCAGTCGGCCGTGCCGCCGCCCTCCAGCCCCGCGACGGGAGTGGTCGCCTCGCACGCGCCGAACAGGCCGCGCGCCACGTGGGCCACGACGTCGCCGGCCGGCACGGGCTCGGTGAAGGCGGCGTCGAGGTGCCAGCCGCGCCTGCGGCGGGTGACCCGTATCTCGGCCAGGTGACGCCAGCAGGCGCCCGGCGCGGCGACCGGCAGGGGCTGGGCCGCCCAGGGCGGCACGTCGGCGACGGCGATCCGCACCCGTGCCGCTGCGGGCAGCAGACCGCGCAGCGGCACCGCCCTGCGCAGATCGGCCGGGGACCGCACGGCGAGCACGACGCATCCGAGCGCACCGGTCCCGTCCGGCCCCCGGTCGGCACCGGCCGCGCCCGGCAGGGCGGACTCAGCGCCAAGGCGCCCGTCCGCGTCGCCCGCCGCGAGCGCCGGCGCGGGAACGGAGACGTCTTCCAGCGGTGTCCAGGGACCGGTGAAGCCCTCGACGAGGCGGCCGAGCAGCGCGGGACAGGACTCGAACCCGATCCACGTCCCCCACGCCGACCGGGAGGCGGCTCGCGTCACCCGCCCTCCTCACACTGCCCGGTTCCTCTTCCGACCGGCCCAGCATCGCGAACCCCGCTCGTGACGGGGCTGCCTTAGCCCCTTCCTTGGCCGAAGGTTTAATCGCTCCCCGCCGCAGGTGGAGGCGGGTTTTCCGGCGATACGGAACCGGACTGACGAGGAGGAAGTGCCGCGAAGCACGTTACGATGCCGCGTTATAGATTCCCGAGGAGTATCCCCATGGCTGTACCTCGTCTGATCCCTGTGGCCGTCGCGTGCGCCCTCGCAGCGGCCACCGCCACCCCCGCGCAGGCTCGCGGGACCGATGAGCCGTACTGCGCGACCCACAAGTGCATCGCCCTGACCTTCGACGACGGTCCGGGGCCGTACACCCAGACGTTGCTGAAGACCCTCGCCGAATACAAGGCCAAGGCGACGTTCTTCGTCATCGGGACGGAGGTGAAGAAGCATCCGAAGCTCACTCAGCAGATCGCCAAGTCGGGCCACGAGATCGGCAACCACTCGTGGGACGCCAGCTACCTGACCGAGCTCACGTACGCCCAGATCAACAAGAAGATCGGCGACACCCAGCGGCTGATCCAGAAGACGACGGGCAAGGCCCCGAAGCTCTTCCGCGCCCCCGGCGGGCTGCGCAACGGCGGAGTGCAGGAGATCACCGCCAAGTTCGGGCTCCTCCAGGTGCCCGGCACGACCGCCACGAAGGACTACATCAAGACCTACCGGCACGTGGACCTTCTCACCAGCCGGGCCCTCGACGTGGCCGGCGAGGGCGAGGTCGTGCTGATGCACGAGACCGTCAAGGAGACCGTGCAGTCGATGCCCGAGGTGCTCCAGACGCTGACCGCGGAGGGCTACAGCTTCGTGACGGTGTCCACCCTGCTGGAGGGCCAGGAGCTCACCCCGGGACAGGTATATCCCGACCGGTCGGGGACGGTGACGACGGCCGCCGTCGAATGATCCTGCGGCCCAGCGCCTGAGCCGGCGCCTCCACGAAGCGGTAGGTGAGCCAGCTCAGCGTGAGCAGCGCCACGAGGTAGCCGAGCGTGAGAGCCGCCCGGCCGGTCGGCGCGAGCGACCGCAGGTCGCCGGCGAGCACGTTCAGATACTTGAGCAGCGGGTGGTGCAGCAGGTAGACCGAGTAGCTGATCAGGCCGAGCCAGGTCAGCACGCCGGGCACGCGCCGCCCGCGCAGCGCCATGCCGAGCGCGAACGTCCCGCCGGCGAGGACCATCGTGGTGATCCACACGTCGGGCTGCACCCACCACCATCCCGCCTGGATCGACCACACCGGCGCGGCGGCCACCAGGGCCGCCGCGGCCACGACCGGGCCGAGCCCGGCCGTCCCCCGCTCCCACCGGTACAGCGCCGTCCCCGTGAACATCACCGCGAGGATGGCCGCGCCGAACCACGGCACGAAGCTGCCGAACACGAGCAGCACGAGCGCCGTCAGGCCCAGCGCGTACGCCGCCACCCTCCGGAACCGGCCGGTGATCAGGCAGGCCAGGCCCGCGACGAACAGCACACCGGTGGCGACGGCGGGCCACGGCCCCGGCAGCAGCGGCGCCGACAGCACCAGCCCGGCGCCCACCGCCACGACGCCGAAGGCGATCGCCAGCGTCCCGCTGCGCCGGTGCACGCCGCCGACGAACAACGCCGTCACCAGCAGGTAGAACACCATCTCGTACGACAGCGTCCACATCGGGTCGGCGAGGGCGCCGGTGTGAACGACGTCGAGCAGCATGCTCACGTGCGCGGCCACGGCCGAGGGGTCCCGCGGTACCTCCTGGCGCACCGGAACCCAGAACGCCATCGCGAGCACGAGGGCGATCACCAGCAGATACAGCGGGTACAGCCGGAAGACCCGGCTGATCCAGAAAGCCCCGACGTCGCCCCTGTTCTCCAGGGACGCGGGGATGATGTACCCGCTGACCAGGAAGAAGACCAGCACGCCGTACATGCCGAGGCTGAACCAGTAGGGGCGCAACGACGGCATGAGCCAGGGCAGCGCGTGCTCGGCGACCACCGCCATCGCGCCGATCCCCCGCAGGGCGTCCAGCCAGGCGAGCCTGGTGGCCTTGGCGCCGGAGCGAGCGGTGACGGGCTGAGTGGCAATCACCGCGATACCCTATCCGGCACGGCCGGGATCAATCCGGTTGATCTCCACTCATCGATCCCGGATCACTCCCACTCGATGGTGCCCGGCGGCTTGCTCGTCACGTCGAGGACCACGCGGTTGACCTCGCGGACCTCGTTGGTGATCCGGGTGGAGATGCGCGACAGCACGTCGTACGGCACGCGCGACCAGTCGGCGGTCATGGCGTCCTCGGAGCTCACCGGCCGCAGGACGACGGGGTGGCCGTAGGTGCGGCCGTCTCCCTGCACGCCGACCGAGCGGACGTCGGCCAGCAGCACGACCGGGCACTGCCAGATGTCGCGGTCGAGACCGGCGCGGGTGAGCTCCTCGCGGGCGATCGCGTCGGCCTCGCGGAGCAGGTCGAGGCGCTCGCGGGTGACCTCGCCGATGATCCGGATGCCGAGGCCGGGCCCGGGGAACGGCTGGCGCCAGACCATCGCCGAGGGCAGTCCGAGCTCCTCGCCGGCACGCCGCACCTCGTCCTTGAACAGCGTGCGCAGCGGCTCGACCAGCTGGAACTTGAGGTCCTCGGGCAGCCCGCCCACGTTGTGGTGAGACTTGATGTTCGCGGTGCCGGTGCCGCCGCCCGACTCGACCACGTCGGGGTAGAGCGTGCCCTGCACGAGGAAGTCCACCGGCCCGTCGGCGAGGATGGCGCGCTGCTCGTCCTCGAAGACCCGGATGAACTCCCGGCCGATGATCTTGCGCTTCTCCTCCGGGTCGGTGACGCCCGACAGCGCCTTGAGGAAGCGCTCGGAGGCGTCCACGACGCGCAGCTTGACGCCGGTCGCCTCGACGAAGTCCCGCTCGACCTGCTCGGCCTCGCCCTTGCGCAGCAGGCCGTGATCGACGAAGACGCAGGTCAGCCGGTCACCGATGGCCCGCTGCACGATCGCGGCGGCCACCGCGGAGTCGACGCCGCCCGAGAGCGCGCAGATCGCCCGGCCGTCGCCCACCTGGGCGCGCACCGCCTCGACGGCGTCCTCGACGATGTTGAGCATGGTCCAGGAGGGACGGCAGCCGGCCGCCTCCAGGAAGTGCTTGAGCACCTGCTGCCCGTGCTCGGAGTGGAGCACCTCGGGGTGGAACTGCACGCCGTACAGGCCGCGGGAGGGGTCCTCCATCGCGGCGACCGGGGTGGCGTCGGTGGCGGCCGTGACGGCGAACCCGGCCGGGGCGCCGACCACGGAGTCGCCGTGCGACATCCAGACGGTCTGCGCCACGGGCAGCCCGGCGAACAGCAGGCCCTCCTTGAGGACCTGGAGCGGGGTCCCGCCGAACTCGGCGGAGTCGGTCCTGGCGACCTCGCCGCCGAGCGCCCGGGCCATCGCCTGGAAGCCGTAGCAGATGCCGAAGGTCGGCACCCCGGTCTCGAAGAGGCCGTCCGGGACCGGCGGGGCGCCCTCGGCGTACACCGACGACGGGCCGCCGGACAGGATGATCGCCTTCGGCTTCTTCTCCAGCATCTCGGAGACCGGCATGGTCGACGGGACGATCTCGGAGTAGACGTGGCACTCACGCACCCGTCGTGCGATCAGCTGCGCGTACTGCGCGCCGAAGTCCACGACGAGGACCGTGTCGAACTCAGACACTGGAAAGGACCCCCATGAAGGCAGCGAGGCGGTAACGCCAGTCTATCGGCGCGGTGACGCGTCCCGCCCGGCCGCACCGCTCGGGCGGCCGGGCGGGCGGGCGCGGGTCAGCACCGAGATCTCGCCGGAGGCCAGCGCGTCGGAACGCGCCCAGAACGCGGGATCGACGGCGTCGCGCTCCGGCACCTGCTCGATCACCTCGAAGCCGTGCTCCTCCAGCAGGTCCGCCGCCTCCGCCGGGCTCAGGAACGTCAGCCAGGGCTCGCCGTGCTCGGCCACCAGCGGCATCAGGGTCTCGGCGTACGCCCGGGCGCGCGGGCCGCGCAGGGCCTCGGGCAGCAGGTGGTCGACGACGATCTCGCTGCCGGGGGCGAGGCGGCCGAGCCCGGCCAGCGTACGGGCGACGGCCGCACGGGTGAGATACGCGGTGACGCCGAGCCAGCTCACGAACGCGGGCCGGGTGAGATCGAAGCCGTGCGCGGCCAGCCGGTCGACCACGCGGCTGTCCTCCAGGTCCGCGGGGACGTACGTGAGACGGGGCGGCGCCGGGAGTCCCGCGCTCTCCATCGCCTCCCGTTTCCAGCGCTGGGTGGCCGGGTGGTCCACCTCGAAGACCTCCACAGGACCGGTGGCCGACCGGCAGGCGTAGGTGTCCAGTCCCGCGCCGAGGATCACGTACTGGCGGACGCCGCGCCGTACGGCGTCGGCCAGGCGGTCCTCGGTGTAGCGGCTCCGGGTGACGACGGCCGCGCGCAGCCCGGCGGCCACGGGATGGTCGCCCATCGTGCGATGCAGGCCCACCAGTTCCTCCGCGCGCTCCCCGAGCACGGCGTACGCCTGCGGATCGCGGAAGACGACCGGCTCGCCGTCGACGATCAGGTGCGCGGCGCGCGCCGCCGCCGCGTGGAGCGCGGTCCCGCTGGGTCCCTCGGCCTGCACGCGTCGAGCGTAAACCGCCGTGGAGATCGTGACGATGGGCCGGCCGGCTGCCGGATCAGGAGGCCGCGGGCTCCGCCGGGGGCGGGGAGCCGGGGGTCGCGCGGTGGGTGATCTCCACGATGGGCAGGCGCAGCGCGCCCGGCGCGGACGCCGGGACGACCGGCCGCACGGGCGCGACCGGCGTGAGCCGCGCGTACGGCGAGCCGAGGGCGGGCCGGGGGTCGGGCTCGCCCTTGTTGGGCCACAGCGCCATCGCCCGCTCGGCCTGCGCGGTGATCGTGAGGGAGGGGTTCACGCCGAGGTTGGCCGACACGGCCGAGCCGTCCACGACGTGCAGGCCCTCGTACCCGTAGACCCGGTGGTAGGGGTCGATCACGCCGCTCTCGGGCGAGTCGCCGATCGCGCAGCCGCCGAGGAAGTGCGCGGTCGCCGGGACGTCGAACAGGTCGAGCCAGGAACCGCCGGGAAGGCCGCCGATCTCCTCGGCCGCCAGGCGGACGGCCTCGTGCCCGGCGGGGATCCAGGTGGGGTTCGGCTCGCCGTGGCCCGGTCCCGCCCGCAGCTTGCCGCTCTTCAAGGACAGCGTGATCGAGTTGTCCTTGGCCTGCATGACCAGGGCGATGACCGTGCGCTCGGACCACCTGCGGTGGTTGAACAGCCGGGGCAGCAGGTGCGGCCGCCGCAGCGCCGCGCCGAGGAACTTCAACCAGCGCGGGGCCCGGCCGCCGCCGTCCACGAGCAGGGTGCGCAGCAGGCCCATGGCGTTGGAGCCGTCGCCGTACCGGACCGGCTCGATGTGCGTCTCCGCGTCCGGATGGATCGAGGAGGTGATCGCCACACCGCGGTTGAGCTTGCCGTCCTTCGCCGTCGGCCGCTCGAAACCGAGCAGGGCCTCGGAGTTCGTCCTGGTCAGCGCGCCGAGCCGGGGCGAGATCCGGGGCAGCGTGGTCGCCCTGAGCCGGTGGAGCAGGTGCTGCGTGCCGTACGTGCCGGCGGCGAAGACCACCTGGGCGGCGGTCAGCGTGCGAGTGGGGCCGAACGCCCCGGTGCGCTTCACCGTGATCTCGTAGCCGCCCTCGACGGGCCGCACCCCGGTCACGGTGGTCTCGGGGTGGACCTTCGCCCCGGCCTTCTCGGCCAGGTAGAGGTAGTTCTTGATCAGCATGTTCTTGGCGCCGTGCCGGCAGCCTGTCATGCACTCGCCGCACTCGACGCAGCCCCGCCGGCGCGGCCCCACGCCGCCGAAGTAGGGGTCGTCGACCTCGACGCCGGGCTCGCCGAAGAACACCCCGACCGGGGCGAGGTGGAAGGTGTGGCCGACGCCCATCCGCTCGGCGACCTTCCTCATCACCTCGTCTGCGGCGGTCACCGTTGGGTTCTCCACCACGCCCAGCATCCGTCTGGCCTGGTCGTAGTAGGGCGCGAGCTCCGCCTTCCAGTCGGTGATGTGGCGCCACTGCGGATCTTGGAAGAACGGGTCGAGCGGCTCGTAGAGCGTGTTGGCGTAGACGAGCGAGCCGCCGCCCACGCCCGCGCCGGCCAGCACCATCACGCCGTTGGAGCCGCGCAGGACGTGGATGCGCTGGATGCCCTTCAGGCCGAGCGCGGGGGCCCACAGGAAGTCCCTGGCCCGCCACGAGGTCTTCGGCAGGGTCTTCTCGTCGAACCGCCGGCCGGCTTCGAGGACGCCGACCGAGTAACCCTTCTCGGTGAGCCGCAGCGCGGTCACGCTCCCGCCGAACCCCGACCCGATCACCGCGACGTCGTAGTCCAACGCCCCGCCTTCCTTGCTCACTTGAGGTGCAGCCGCTTCATCGTCTTGAGCAGCCCCGCGAGCGTGTCGGCGTACCTGTCGTAGGTCATGCCGAGGATCGGCTCGAAGCCCAGCCACGTGGCCTGGCTCGCCACCGTCTGGACCTCCGTGTACTTCAGCAGGCCCTCGGTCCCGTGGCGGCGGCCGAGCCCGGACGACTTCATCCCGCCCATCGGCGCGTCGTAGGAGGCGTACGCCGAGCCGTACCCCTCGTTGATGTTGACGGTGCCCGCCTTGATCCGGGCGGCGAGGCGGCGGCCCCGGGCGACGTCCCGGGTCCAGATCGAGGCGTTCAGCCCGTACGCCGTGTCGTTGGCCGCGTGGACCGCCTCGTCCTCGTCCCTGAAGCGGTAGAGCGACACGACCGGCCCGAACGTCTCGTCCCGGCAGACGGCCATGTCCTCGTCGACGCCGTCGAGGACGGTCGGCTCGTAGAAGAACGGGCCGAGGTCGGGGCGCGGCCGGCCGCCCGTCAGCACCGTGGCGCCCTTGGCCACCGCGTCCTCGACGTGCGCGGCGACCCCGTCGAGCTGCCGCTGCGAGGTGAGCGAGCCCATCTGCGGGTCCCAGTCGAGACCGGGGCCGATCTTCATGTTCTCCACCGCCCGCACGAACTTGTCGCGGAAGGCGCCCGCGACGGCCTCGTGCACGTAGAGGCGCTCGATCGAGATGCACAGCTGCCCGGCGTTGGTGAAGCAGGCCCGGATCGCGCCCTGCGCGGCGACGTCGAGGTCGGCGTCGTCGAGCACGATCATCGGGTTCTTGCCGCCGAGCTCCAGCGAGCAGCCGATGAGCCGTTTGGCCGCCTCCTCGGCGATCCTGCGCCCGCCGCGCGTCGAGCCGGTGAACGCGACGTAGTCGGCGCCGTCGATCAGCGGGTCGCCGATGTCCTCCGGATCGCCGACCACGACCTGCCAGATGTCGCGCGGCATGCCCAGCTCGGCCAGCAGGTCGATCGTCCACAGCGTGGACAGCGGGGTCTGGGTGTCCGGCTTGTGCACGACGGCGTTGCCCGCGATCAGGGCGGGGACCACGTCGGTGACGCCGAGGGCCAGCGGGTAGTTCCACGGGCTGATCACCGCGACCTTGCCCTTGGGGTGGCGCAGCTCGGTCGTCCGGGTGGCGATCGGGAAGATGCCCTGCCTGCGCTGCGGCTCCAGCAGCCCCGACGCCCGCCGGGCGTAGTAGAGCGTGCAGCCCGCCACGTCCGCGAGCTCCTCGTACGCGTGGCGGCGCGCCTTGCCCGTCTCCCACTGCACCACGTCGAGCAGTTCCCCGCGCCGGTCGAGCATCGCGTCGTGGAGCCGCAGGAAGGGCTTGATCCGCTCACCGACCGGCAGCGCCGCCCAGGACTCCTGCGCCTGCCTGGCCCTGGCGTACGCCGCCCGTACGTCCTCGGGGGTGGAGATCGGGACCTCGGCCAGGACCTCGCCGGTGAACGGCGCGAGGATCTCCCGCGTCTTGCCCTCCGAGGAGACGTGCGCGAGGATCCGGTCGACCATGGCCGCGTCGAGCGTCCGATTCATGGCACCCATGGCGGAAGAATATTCCGGAGCTCCGCTCGTGGCTACCGGTAAGTAATGACCCTCGCGCCGAGGTTACGCGCTCAGAACCGCGCGGAGCGTCTTCCCGAACTCCGCGGGATGCGTGGTGAGCCCCGTATGCCCGCCCGGGAAGTGGACGAGCTCCGTGCCGAAGCGTTCGGCCAGGAAGGCGGCGGGACGGTAGGGCAGCTCACCACGTGAGTCCGCTCCGGCCGCGAGGACGAGCCGGTCCGACAGGGCCTCCAGACGGTCCACGTCCGGCGTGTACGCCATGAAGCTCGGCACGATGCGCCCGAGGAAGTAGGGCATGTCCGCCATCGTCCGCTCGGCTCGGGCCGCCGCCTCGGGCGGTAGCTCCATGGCCGCCGGGGGCTCGACGGGGTCACCAGGGGCACCGGGGTCGCCGGGCCGCCTCAGACCGGCCGCGAACACCGCGGCCGCGGGCATCAGTCCCTCTCGTCGGAGCGTGTCCTGGACGCGGGCGAGCAGCGCCCGGTGCTCGGCGGCGTCCGGCAGCACCTCGACCACCGGCGGCTCGTGCGCCACGACGCGTTCGACGCGCTCGGGGCGGGTGGTGAGCAGGTGCAGCGCGACGATCGCGCCGGAGCTGCAGCCGGCCACCCGGGCGGGCGCGTCCGGAGACAGCAGGTCCAGCAGCCGCACCGCGTCGTCGGCGTGCCGCGCGACCGACTGCCCGGCCTCCGGATCGTCCAGCGGGCTGCGGGTCAGGCCGCGCGGATCGTACGACGCGACCGTGTAATCGGCGGCCAGGTCGTCCGCGACCCCGTCGTAGGCGGCCGCGCCGCCCGTGCCGCCGGGGATGAGCAGCAGGAGCGGGCCCGTGCCGCGCACCTCGTAGTGCAGGGTGGCGCCGTCCACGCGCAGGCGGCCGGTGGTCGGGCTGGTCATGCGGGGTCTCCTTCGTCGTGCGGGGGCCAGTGCTCGAGGAGGGTGTGCAGGGCGTCGAGGCAGCGGACCCAGGTGTCTTCGGCCGGGCGCGCGTGCGCGAACCCGCCCGCGGCCTCGAGGCTGGTGAAGCCGTGCAGCGTGCTGCGCATCAGCCGGACCGCGTCGGTCAGGTCGGGTTCCGCCAGCGCGTAGGCGCGCAGCATGCCGTAGGTCAGCTCGACGGCGCGCCGCGGTCCGGGCGCCCGGGCCACGAGCTCGGGATCGATCTGTATCGGGATCTGCGTCGCCGTGTATCGGCCCGGGTGGTCGTGGGCGTACTGCCGCCAGGCGTTCGCGTACGCGACCAGCGCGTCCTTCCCGGCCCGCCCGGCGATCGCCTCCGCGATGCGGAGGGTCTTCTCGTCCGCCGCCAGCAGCGCGATGCGCCCGCGCAGGTCCTCGAGGTTGCGCACATGCGCGTAGAGGCTGGCGTCTTTCACCCCGAGCCTGCGCGCCACCGCCGACATGGTCACGTGGTCGAGCCCGGCCTCGTCCGCCAGCTCGGCACCGGCGAGCGTCACCCGATCCGCCGTCAACCCGGCCCGCCCCATCCGCATGCCACCCCTTCACCTAGGGCCATTCGTTTTTATCTAATGACCCTAGGTTACACGTCTGAACAGCGCGAAATGTGATCCCCCGGGACTCCGAGGAGGACACGCGCCGCTCGCCGGGTGGATCCCGCATGGGGCCTCGACGCTCCCGGGCAGGAGGCTCCGGGCACACGGCGTCTTCGCCGGAAACACCCTCGCGGCCGCATCGGTCCAGCAAAATCGAGTACGTGCCGGACATCTCACCTCTGCGACCGGGCGACCCCCAGTGCATCGGCCAGTACAGACTCACCGGCCGTCTCGGTACGGGCGGACAGGGCATCGTCTACCACGCCACCGGGTTGACCGGCGAACCTGTCGCCGTCAAATGGATCCGTGCCGATCTGACCGGTGACACCGTCACCACCGAGCGCTTCCTGCGGGAGGTCGCGGCGGCCAAACGTGTGGCGGCCTTCTGCACGGCACAGATCCTCGACACCGGCATGGAGTCCGACCGGCCGTACATCGTCAGCGAATACATCGACGGCCCCTCGCTTCAGCAGAGCGTCGCCTCCTCAGGTCCCGTCAGGGGGAACGCCCTCTACCGTCTCGCCATCGGTGTCGCCACCGCCCTGGCGGCCGTTCACAGAGCCGGAATCGTGCATCGCGACCTCAAGCCGCCGAACGTGCTCCTGGGGCCCGACGGGGTGCGGGTCATCGATTTCGGCATCTCCCGCGCGCTGGACGCCACCTCGTCGCTGACCTCGGCGCCCATCGGCACTCCCGCTTACATGGCGCCGGAGCAGTTCCTGAACAAGGACATCGGCCCTGCGACGGACATGTTCGCCTGGGCGAGCACGATCACGTTCGCGGCGTCCGGAACCCCCCCGTTCGGCAGTGCACCCTTGCCCGCCGTGATCAACCGGATCCTCAACGCCGCGCCAGAGATCCGCGGGATCGACGGCACGTTGCGGGATCTGGTCGCCTCCTGCCTCCGGAAAGACCCGGCACGGCGGCCGACCGCCCAGCAGGCCATCGAGGCCCTGTTGGAGCAGTGCACCCCCGATGCCGTCGCCCCTGGCGGCGAGGGCCCGCAGCCGGAGGCCGTCACCGGCGCGGCCGCGCCGGAGACCGAAGGACCGTCGCCCCCTCCATCCCAGACTCCCGTGCGGTCACGGTCCGCTCCGGGCCGGCGGCCCGATGCCCGCGCCGGCGTGCGTCCGGTCGAGGCAGGCGGAGGCCGGGAGACGGAGATCGATCCGGCCGTCGAGCCGGGCGGCCGAGCGGGTCGCCACCGGGTCAAGGTCGCCGCCGCGGTCGCCGTGATCGCCGCGATCACCGCCGGCCTTCTGCTCCGCTCCGGCGACCGGGGCGGCACGGGCGCCGAGGCGGCCAGAGTGGTCACTTCTCTCACGCCGCCGCCGGCCCACACACCGCAGGGGGGCGCCTCGACGCCCGCCGCGGCCTCGGCTGCGTCCGTCACCGTGCCCAGGACGGGCCTGACCAAGACGAAACTGCCCGGCGTGGCGGCCACCCTCTACGAGCATCCCGACGACCCGGTGTCGGTCGCGTCTTTCACCACGGACGCGGCGGAGTACACGTACGTCAGGAACTCGATGTCCGCGCCGTTCGAGAAGAAGGACGGCTATCTCGACTACACCGTCTCGCCGGACGGCACGTACGGGCTGGGCATACCCGTCTACTTCTACAAGGGCACGTCGTCCGTCGATCTCATCCAGCTGAGAACCGGAGTGATGCACAAGGTCAAGACAGTGCGCCAGCCCAAGGTGGCGGACTTCTTCCAGTGGTCCCGGGACGGCCGCAAGGTCCTGCTGAGCATCAGGAAGCCTTCCGGCGAGGACCGGATCACCACCGGCTTCGTCGTGATCGACGCCGCCCGGGGAACCGCGAAGATCGTGGAGGTAGACGACCCGGCTATCAAGGAATCGGTGTTCGGGTGGGACGCGGACGAAGAGGGAGTGGTCGCGTTCTTCCGCAGTGGCCGGACCAAGGGCCTGCGCTTTTTCGACCTGAGTGGGAAGGCGGTCCGCGACATCACCGGTCCGGCCATGTTCAACGACATCGCCCAGTTCCTGTTCTCCCCGTCCGGAACCTCGTTCGCCAGCGGCTGCCCCTCGGGCGACGCGGATCTGTGCGTCTGGGATCACGCGACGGGGCGGGAGAAACTGCGGATTGCGTCTGGATGCTCTCGGTTCATGGGCTGGTACGACGAGCGGCACGTCGTCTGCTGGGAGCAAGGCGACGGCGACAGGAACGTACTGGTGATCCTCGACATGACCGGCGGCATGGCTCGCGCGCTCATGCAGGCCAGTGATGAGGCGGTGGACGATCTGATTGTCAACCTGAGGTTCAGGCCCTCGTGAGCCGCACGCGGTGAACCGCCCCCGGCGGCGGTCCGTCTTGTGGGCATGAGGACATCGATTCGTACGGCGGGCGTTCTCGCCGCGCTGCTGGCCACGGGAGCCACGGGCTGCGCGGGTGGCCGTACGGCACAGGATCTCCCGCCCTCTCCGGCCGACCTGACCGGCAAGGTACGGCTCGTCGCCTACACCGACTGCGATGAACTGGCCGAAGGGTTGCGGCAGGCGGCCGCGCGGAACGTGACCCCCTGGGGCTTCGGGGAGAACATGCTCTTCGCGGCCCGTTCCGACGTCGCCGCCGCCAAGGAGGCGACGTCCGGGCAGCCGCCGCACTCGACCACGAACACGCACGAGGCGGGCGTGGACGAGCCCGACCTGGTCAAGACCGACGGCAATCGGGTGATCACGGTCACGAGGGGCGTGCTGCGCGTCGTGGACGCCCAGAGCCGGAAGGTCACCGGAACTCTGCGGCTCGTCGCCGAGGACCAGTCGTGGGCCCAGGCCGACCTGCTGGTCCACGGCGACCGCGCGCTCGTGCTGTTCCAGGGCGGCGGGATCATCCCGTTCGGGGCGACGGCCAAGACCAGGGCCGGCGCCGGCGGCCCGAGATACGTGCTCGTGGACCTGTCCGGCGAGCCGCGCGTCCTCGGCGCGATGACCGCGAACGGACAGCACGTCGACGCCCGGCAGACCGGCTCCACGGTGCGGCTCGTCGTCCGGTCCCAGCCGGCGATCGCCTTCCCGGCGCCGAAGGGGAACGAGCCGGAGAAGGAACTGCTCGAAGCCAACCGTCAGGCCGTGCTGTCCGCCCCCGCCGACGCGTGGCTGCCGTCGTACGACGTCGAGTCCGGCGGCGCGAGCCGCACCGAGCGGGTCGGCTGCGACCGGGTCAGCCACCCCGAGCAGTTCACCGGCACCTCGATGCTGAGCATCCACACGATCGACCTGGCCGCCGCCGCACCGTTCGGCTCACTCACCCCGATCGCGGTCGCGGCCGACGGCGACACCGTGTACGGCACGGCGGGCAGCCTCTACGTCACCAGCAATCCCCGCTGGTGGGCGGCCCGCCCGGTCGACGTGGTGCCGATCCCCGAGGCTCCGGCCGCCACGTCCACGCCGCAGGCGCCGCCCGAGCGCACGGAGGTGCACCGCTTCGACGTCTCCGCCCCGGGCGCCCCGCGCTACGTCACCTCGGGCTCGGTGCCGGGCCGGCTGCTGAACCAGTACTCCCTGTCGGAGTACGACGGCCATCTGCGGGTGGCGACGACCAGCGGCGCGGAGGTGTTCGGCGCGAGCCCGGGCGGCAGTGAGAGCGGCGTGTACGTGCTCGACGCCGGCACACTCGCGCGGACCGGCTCGGTGACGGGCCTCGGCAGGGGCGAGCGGATCTACTCGGTCCGGTTCATGGACGGCCTCGGCTACGTGGTGACGTTCCGTCAGACCGACCCCCTGTACGCGCTGGACCTGCGGGATCCGGCCGCGCCGAAGGTCACCGGCGAGCTGAAGATCACCGGCTTCTCCGCCTACCTCCACCCGGCGGGCGAGGGCCGGCTGATCGGCATCGGCCAGGAGGCGAGCGGGGAGGGCCGCGCGCTCGGCACGCAGATCTCGCTGTTCGACGTCGCCGACCCGGCCGCGCCCGCCGTGCTGTCGCGGTTCCACCAGGAGCAGTCCGGTTCCGAGGCCGAGTGGGACCCGCATGCCTTCCTTTACTGGCCCGCCACCGGGCTGGCCGTGCTCCCGCTCGCGAACTGGGCCGACGGCGGGATCGCGGGAAGCGCGGCCCTCGCCCTGCGGGTGGGCGACCGCGAGATCACCAAGCTGGGCGTCGTCAGTCACCCGCGGCAGCCCGCCAGGAGCGACTTCGCCCCCGCCGACCAGGGCATCCGCCGTTCCCTCGTCATCGGCGACGACCTGTGGACCCTGTCCGACGCCGGCCTCAAGGTCAGCGACGCGGGCACGCTGACCGACCGGGCGTGGATCCCCTTCGCCTGACGACGTCCCCGTCACTGAAATACGGTTAAGCGAAGCGTATTTCAGTGGCGAGGTGATCGCTCGTGGTGGCCAAACCGGGACACATCTTCGATCGGGACTGGGAGTGGGAGGCGCTCACCTCCTTCGCGACCGGCGCCCAGGCGGAGGTGGCCTTCGGCGTCGTCAGCGGCCGCCGCAGGCAGGGAAAGACCTTTCTGCTCAAGAACCTGGCGGAGGCTCTGGGAGGTTTCTACTTCGAGGCGACGGAAGGCACGGAGATCGAGCTGCTCCGCCTGTTCGGGATGGCCTTGGCCAGACATACCGGCTCCCCGGTCGGCTACCCGTTCGCGGACTGGCGGGACGCTCTCACCTTCTTCTTCTCACTGGCCAAGGACCGGCCGACGCCGCTGATCATCGACGAGTTCCCGTACCTGATGAAGGCGAACCCGGCTCTGCCGTCCATCCTGAAGCAGGAGATCGACCTGCGCGGCCGCACGCACGGGGGCGCGAGCAACGCGCGGGTGCTGATCTGCGGCTCCGCGTTGTCGGTCATGGGCAAGATTCTCTCCGGACAGGCGCCGCTACGGGGCCGGGCCCGCCTGGAGCTCGTGGTCCAGTCGCTGTCCTACCGGGACGCCGCCGCGTTCTGGGGCGTGCAGGACGACCCGCGCCTGGCGGCGATGCTCCACGCGGTCGTCGGCGGCACCCCGGCCTATCGGGACGAGTTCGTGCTGGGCGATCGGCCGGAGTCGGTCGAGGACTTCGACCGATGGGTGGTCCGTACGATCCTCGACCGGAGGACGTCGCTTTTCCGCGAAGGGCGCTACCTGCTGGCGGAGGAGCCCGACATCCGCGACCCCGCCCTCTACCACTCGGTTCTCTCCGCAGTCGCGGCGGGGAACAACACGTGGGGCGGCATCGCCGGTCACATCGGGTACAAGTCCTCCGACATCGCCCATCCGCTCAACGTCCTTGAGGACTGCGGGCTGCTGATCAGGGAGAAGGACGCCTTCCGGTCGGGACGGACGCGGTACCGGATCGCGGAGCCGCTCATCACCTTCTACCAGGCGATCATGCGCCCGGAGTGGTCGGACCTCGGCCTCGGCCTCGCCGAGGAGGTCTGGCGGCGCTCCCGCCAGCGCTATCTGTCGAAGGTGATGGGGCCACACTTCGAGACGCTCTGCCGGGAGTACGCGTTGCGCCACGGCCGGGAGCACTTCGGCGAGGGCGGCATCGGCGAGGTCGCGGCCGGTACGGTGGCCGACCCCGAGGCCAGGACCCAGATCGACGTGGACGTGGCCGTCCTCGGCCCCGCCTATCCCGGCGAGCCCCGCGCCGTCAGGTCGCTGGGCGAGGCCAAGTGGGACAAGCTGATGGGCGTGCGCCATCTGGAGCGCCTTCGCCGCGCCCGCGACCTGCTGTCGGCGAAGGGCTACGACACCTCCGGAACCGTACTGGCCTGCTACAGCGGAGCCGGCTTCGACGACGACCTCCGGGCCGAGGCCGCGCGAGACTTCGCCGTCCTCCTCGTGGACCTGCCGGCGCTGTACGGCCACGCCTGATCGGCGAGGGCTCAGCCCGCGTCCCCGCGTGCCTTCGCGAGATCACGCGGGGGCGCGACGGGGACGATCTCCGGCGCGCCGAGACGGATCGCGTCGGCCTCCTGGTCGGTGTCCTGCTCCTGGGAGGCCCGCTCGGCCTCGACCCGCTTGGTGTAGTACTCGACCTCCCGCTTGACCTGCTCGCCGTCCCAGCCGAGCGGGCCGGCCATGAGCTCGGCGGCCTCCTGGGCGACCGCGGTGCCCCGGTGGAAGGTCTCGATCGAGATGCGGGTGCGCCGGGTCAGCGCGTCGTTGAGGTGCCGGGCGCCCTCGTGCGTCGCGGCGTACACGATCTCCGCGCGCAGGTAGTCGTCGGCGCCGTCGAGGGGCCGGCCGAGCGAGGGGTCGCGCTCGATGATCGCCAGCACCTCGTCGATGAGCGAGCCGTACCGCTCCAGCAGGTGCTCGATCCTGGCCACGTGCAGCCCGGAGGCGCGCGCCATCCGGTGGCGGGAGTTCCACAGAGCCTGGTAGCCCTCGGCTCCGGCGAGCGGCACCTGGTCGGTGCACGACGGCGGCACGCGCTGGTCGAGGCCGAGCGCGACCGCGTCCACGGCGTCGGCCGCCATGACCCGGTACGTCGTGAACTTGCCGCCGGCCACCATGACCAGTCCCGGCACGGGGTGGGCGACCACGTGCTCGCGCGAGAGCTTGGAGGTCTCCTCGGACTCCCCGGCCAGCAGCGGCCGCAGCCCGGCGTACACGCCCTCGACGTCGTCCCTGGTCAGCGGCACCGACAGCACCGAGTTGACCCGGTCGAGCAGGTAGTCGATGTCCGCCCGGGAGGCGGCCGGGTGGGCCTTGTCCAGGTTCCAGCGGGTGTCGGTGGTGCCGATGATCCAGTGCCGCCCCCAGGGGATGACGAACAGCACGGACTTCTCGGTGCGCATGATCAGGCCGCTGCGCGAGTGGATGCGGTCGCGCGGCACCACGAGGTGGATGCCCTTGGACGCCCGCACGTGGATCTGGCCCCGGCCGCCGACGAGCTGCTGGATGTCGTCGGTCCACACGCCGGTCGCGTTGACGACCTGGCGGGCCCGCACGTCCAGCTCCGCGCCCGTCTCCAGGTCGCACACGCGCACTCCGGTGACCCGCTCCCCCTCCCGGAGGAAGCCGACCGCCTGCACCCGCGAGGCGACGTGCGCGCCGTACGTCGCGGCGGTGCGCAGCGTGGTCATGACGTAGCGGGCGTCGTCCACCTGGGCGTCCCAGTACTGCACGGCGCCGGTGAACGCCGACCGCCGCAGCGACGGGACCACCCGGAGGGCCTGGCGGCGGGTCAGGTGGCGGTGCCCCGGCACGCCCCGGGTGAGGCCGAAGGACAGCCCGAGCGTGTCGTAGAGCGCGAGCCCCGCCCCGATGTACGGCCGCTCCCAGCCCGTGTGGGTGAGCGGATACAGGAACGGCACCGGCCTGACCAGGTGCGGCGCGATCCGCTTGAGCAGCAGGGCCCGCTCCCGCAGGGCCTCTCTGACCAGGTCGAAGTTGAACTGCTCCAGGTAGCGCAGCCCCCCGTGGATCAGCTTGGACGACCGGGACGACGTGCCGGAGGCGAAGTCGCGCGCCTCGACGAGGCCCACCGAGAGCCCCCGGGTCGCGGCGTCGAGCGCGACGCCGGCGCCGACCACGCCGCCGCCGATCACGACGACGTCGAGTTCCTGCGCCTCCATCCGCGCCAGGGCGGCGGTTCGTTCCGCCGGGCCGAGTCGCGCCGTGCCCATCCTCGCCGTCATAGGGCTCCTTCTGTACCGCTTTCACCTCTGTCGAGTAAATCTACCCACGAGTAGCTACCCGGGAATCCACCCTTTCCGCCGCCTTTCCCAATGATCTCCAGAAATGTCGGTGAACTCTTCCCCATGGCCCGGCACGCCGCCCCTACGCGGCCGACTCGGCGGACCGCTCCTCACCCGAGTCGGCGGGACGCCTGCAGGCGACCATGGACGTCCGGGCGTGCGGCCCGCCGTACCAGAACCGCCAGCCGAGGTCGTAGACCTCGACGTCGGCGGCGCCGCACTCCGTCAGCACCTCCGCGTACCGGCGTGCGTTGCGGAAGTCGGCGATCCGCAGCAGGCCGCCCGGTCTGAGCACGCGGAAGGCCTCGCGCACCGCCTCCGCGCGGCCCTCCTCCTGCACGATGTTGTGCACGGCGAGGCTGGAGACGACCAGGTCGAACGCGGCGTCGTCGAACGGGAGGTCACGCATGTCGCCGGTGATCAGATCCACCCGGTCGGCGACCCCTTCCGCCCGCGCGTTCGCCAGGGTGGCCTCCTGGCTGTTGCCCGACTGGTCCTTCGTCACCCACAGGTCGACGCCGGTGGCCCTGCCGGCGCCGGAGAGCCGCGCGGCGGCCTTCAGCAGCACCATGCCCCGGCCGCAGCCCAGGTCGAGGACCTGCTCGTCCCCTTTCAGCCCGAGCCGGTCGAGTTCGGCGTCCCAGACCCTGAACTTGCCGCGGAGAGTGGTGTGCGCGAACAACGCCGCAGCCGCGACGAGCGCGATCCCGCCCACGAGGAGCACCACGGCAGGAATGGGCAGGCCGATCCCGAACAGCACGGCGGCGAGTGCCGGCTCGACGACGCCGCCCACTGCCAGTCCGGCCAGCACGCCGGGGGCGTCCACACCATAGTTCGCACGCGGATTCACCACCGTAAGTTCTCACCTCCGGCTCACCGCCGTGTACAGGGTTGTTATTCGCGCCATTATGAGGACTTGATGCGCTAATGAGCGCTTTCTACTGGAATCGCCAGATCCCCGTACGGCGGGAGCGCTCGGACCCGGAGCGGTGGGCGCGAGCCGCACACGCGAGGATGGCGGCATGAGCGTGACTCTCTCCGACGCCCGCGTCGTCACCCCCGACGGCGTCCACTACGGCTGGCTGACCATAGAGGACGGCAGGATCACCCACATCGGGCGCGGGCAGGCGCCGCGCGACGGGTTCGGCCTGGGCGGGCGCACGGTCGTCCCCGGCTTCGTCGACATCCACAACCACGGCGGCGCCGGCGGAAGCTTCCCCGACGGCGACCCCGCGAGCGCCGCCGAGGTCGCCGCCTTCCACCTCGGGTGCGGCACGACCACCCTCGTGGCCAGCCTGGTCACCGCCGCGCCCGACACGCTCACTCGGGCCGCGGCCATGCTCGCCGACCTGTGCGAGCAGGGCCTGGTCGCCGGCATCCACTTCGAGGGGCCGTACATCGCCCGATCGCGGTGCGGCGCGCACGAGCCCACGCTGCTGCGCGAACCGGACCGGGCGGAGTTCCGCGCGCTGGTCAAGGCCGGGCGCGGGCACGTGCGGATGCTGACGATCGCCCCGGAACTGCCGAACGCGCTCGACGTGATCAGGGACGCCGCCGCCGAGGGGATCGTCGCCGCCCTCGGTCACAGCGACGCCACCTACGAGCAGACGCTCGGCGGCATCGAGGCGGGGGCGAGCGTGGCGACCCACCTCTACAACGCGATGCCCTCGCTGGGCCACCGCGCGCCGGGGCCGATCGCCGCCCTGCTGCAGGACGAGCGGGTGACGGTCGAACTCATCAACGACGGGGTCCACGTCCACCCGGCCATGCTGCGCCTGGCCATGGGCGCGGCGGGCGCGGACCGTACGGCGCTGATCACCGACGCCATGGCGGCCGCCGGGATGGGCGACGGGCGCTACCCGCTCGGCCCGATGACCGTCGACGTCGTCGACGGAGTGGCCCGGCTCGCCTCCGACACCCCCGGGCGACCAGGCTCGATCGCCGGCAGCACGCTCACGATGGACGTGGCCTTCCGCCGCACGGTGCGGGAGACCGGGCGCTCGCTGGTGGACGCCGCCCGCATGGCCTCCCTGACCCCGGCCCGTGTCCTCGGCCTGGACGGCGAGGCGGGCTCGATCACGGTCGGCAAGTACGCGGATCTGGTCGTGCTCGGCGACGACCTGGACGTCGCCGGCGTGATGCGGCGCGGCGCCTGGGTCCGCCACCCCTGACCGGCGGCCGCGACACCGATCTCCGTGCCGTGCCTCCCGGTGGGGGCGCGGCGCGCTCAGGGGATGATCCGGCGGCGGCGGAATTCGGCGAAGATGTCCAGGAACATCTTGCGGGTGTCCATGAACTCGTGGAAACCGAACCGCCGCGCCTTCGAGCCGTCCGCGAGGAAGTCGTAGTCCCAGGAGAAGACGAAATCGCCGAAGGCCCACGAGGACACCTCCTCGTAGGAGTGCTTCTCCAGGCCGTGCCGCTCGACCATCGAGTCCCACAGGGGTCCCTTGTCGGCCATGACGACCTCCAGCGACATCGGGAGCGGCGGCGCCACCTCCAGCTCGAAGAAGCGGGCGATCTCCGGCCACATCTCCTCCCAGCGGAAGAGATCACCGTTGTTGATGTTGAACGCCTGGTTGGCGCATGCCTCGCTGGTCGCCGCCCACACCGTGGCCTTGGCCAGCAGCGTCGCGTCGGTCATCTCCAGCAGCGTGCGGTAGGCCCCGGGCTTTCCGGGGAACCGCAGCGGCAGGCCCAGTTCCTTGGAGATCGACGCGTACACCGCGATCACCATGGCGAGGTTCATCGGGTTGCCGAGGGCGAAGCCGGACACCACCGAGGGACGCAGCGCGGACCACGTCCACGCCTTGCCCTTCTGGCGCTCTTCGAGGAAGTTCTGCTGGTCCACGTTGAACTCCGGCGGCATGTGGTGGGGGTCGTCCTCCCGCGCGGGCGTCTTGAACGGCCCGAGGTGCGCGCCGTACACCTTGTAGCCCTGCATCAGGCTGACGTGACGCAGGCCGGGTGAGGCGGCCTCCACGGCCTCGACGACGTTGACCAGCATGGCGAGATTGGGCGGCACCAGTTCCGCCCAGGTCGGCCGGTCCTGGTAGGCGGCGTAGAAGACGTGCGTGACGTGGTCGAGGCCACTCAGCCGCTCCCGGCAGTCCTCGGCGTTCAGCAGGTCCACGGCGATGTGCCGGACCCGGCCCGCGTCGGTCCCGCCCCGGCGGGACAGGCCGATCACGTCCCAGTCTCCGAGCTCGACGAGGTGGTCGATCAGGTTGCGGCCGATGACGCCGTTCGCCCCCACGACAAGGGCGACCTTGTTGTCCGTGTTCATGATGCAAGTCTCGGGTGAGCAGCGGTGATTAGTCCAAGACATGTCTTTCACGGATGCAATAACATCTGTTCATGGCAAGCCTGCGTCAGCTCGAATACCTGGTCACGATCGTGGAGGAGGGGTCGTTCACAAGGGCGGCCGAACTCCTCCACGTGTCCCAGCCCGCGCTGTCCCATCAGGTGCGGGTGCTCGAACGCGACGTCGGCGGCCCGCTCCTCGAACGTCTCCCCCGGGCGGTACGGCTCACCGCGATGGGCCGGGCGATGCTGCCGCACGCCCGGGCCGCGCTGGCCGACGCGGAGCGGGCGCGGTGCGCGGCACGACAGGCCGGCGGACTGGAGACCGGGGAGCTCCAGGTCGCGACCCTCTATTCGGTGAGCCTCGGCGTGCTGCCGCCCGCGCTCCGTGCCTGGCGGCGTTCGCATCCCGGTGTGCGGGTCAGGCTGTTCGAGCATCCGCACGCGGAGCAGTTGCGCGAGGCGATGCTGGCCGGGCAGGCGGACCTCGCCATCGGGCCGGCCCCGCGCGACTGGGACGGCCTGGTCACGCCGCTCGGCACCGAACCGTTCCTCGTCGTGCTGCCCGCCGACGACCCGGCGGGCCGCCGGGACGACGACGCCGACGGCGTGCAGGGCGCGGGCAGCGCGGACGCTGCGCACGGCACGGGCAGCGCGGGCAGCGCGGACGCTGCGCACGGCACGGGCGGCACGGGCAGCGCGGACGGCACGGGCGCTGCGGACGGCACGGACGCGGTGGACCTGACGGCGCTGGCCGGCCGCGACTGGGTGCACTTCGCGCCGGGCAACGGGCTCGGCGAGATCCTCGACCAGGCGTGCGCGGCCGCCGGTTTCCAGCCGCGGGCCGCCGTGCGCACCGAACAGACGGCCGCCGCGCCCGTCCTCGCCGCCGCCGGGCTGGGTCCCACCCTGGTGCCCGCCAACGTCATCCCGCCCCACTTCGACGGACGCGTGCTGTGGCCCCGGCCGCCCGTGGAGCGCGTCATGACGGCCTACACGCGCGGCCGCCCCGATCCCCTCGCCGCCGCCTTCATCGCGACGCTCGGGCGTGCGGCGTGCCTGGTGCCCGCCCACGTACGCGCCCCTCGCTGAGGACCCCGCGGGCGGCACCCGGCCGGTCAGCCGGCGCGTCGGGCACGGCTCAGAGCCAGCCCGCCGACGACCGCGCCGGCCGGCCCCACCACCAGGGCGACCCAGCCCCCGACTATGCCGTAGCCGGTGCCGGGACCGCCGTCGGCGGCGGCCACGACCAGCCCGCCGATGACCGTGCACGTCAGCGCGGCCCCCAGGGCGACGACGGCCCCGCTCCTCGCGCTGCCGATGCCGATACGGCCGGCCGCGCGGGCCAGGGCCAGCCCGCCGACGACCACGCCGACCAGCCCCAGCAGCATGGCCGCCAGGGCCCAGAGACGTCCGGCGGTCATGGCGTAGGCGTCGACGCCGGCCCGCTGGACCAGGAGATGCGCCGCCGACGGCGTGGCATGCCCGGCGTATCCGAGCAGGACGGTCGGGGCGGCGGAAAGCAGGTGACGGACGGACATGAGGGTGCTCTTTCTCCTCGTACGACGGAACGTCACCCGAGCATGTCCGCCGGACCCGCCGCCGGTCGTCCGCCGCGAGCGGGCGATCGACGCTGCCGCCGGTGCCGCACCCGGCTGCCGCGGACGCCGCAGGAGCGGCGGATGTACCGCGGACGCGGTAGGCGGCTGATCACCCGCCCGGAGGAGTCTCCCGCGCCGGCGTCCGGCTAGGGTGCGCGCATGAGGACAGTCCGGCCCGTTGTCAGAGACTGGGCGATCGCCGCCTGCGTGGCGGCGGCGCTGCTGGTCACCGGGCTGTCCAAGCAGCACCAGGCCACCGGCCTCGATCCGGTCGGCTACACGCTGCTGGCGGCCGGCGGCCTGGCATTGGCCGTGGGCCGCAGGGCGCCGGTCCCCATCCTGGTGGTCACCGGGCTGTGCGCGGTGGGTTACCAGGCGGCCGGTTTCGACGTACCCGCCGTCGCGTACCTGTTCGCGGTGTACGCCGCGATGCGGGCGGGACATCGCGCCATCACGGTGGCGGCGAGTGTGACGATGCTGGCCGCTCTCCCCCTCGCGGCCCTGGCGTCGGGGCTGCACGACACGGGCGCGGCGCTCGCGCACGCCCGCGGCGCGCTCGAACTGGCCTGGCTGATCGCGGCCGGCGCGGCGGGCGAGGCGTTGCGGCAGGCCGAGCGCCGGGCGGAGGAGGCCGAGCGCACCCGTGAGGAGACCGCGCGGCGCCGGGCCGACGAGGAGCGGCTGCACATCGCGCGGGAGCTGCACGACTCGCTGACCCACCAGATCTCGGTCATCAAGGTGCAGGCCGAGGTCGCCGTGCACGTGGCACGCAAGCGGGGTGAACAGGTGCCGGAGGCCCTGCTGGCGATCCGGAAGGCCGGCCGTGAGGCGGCCAGGGAACTGCGGGCGACCCTGGAAGCCCTGCGTGACGACGGCGAGAACCCGGCATGCGGGCTCGACCACGTCCCGGACCTGGTGCGCCGGGCCCGGACGAGCGGCCTCGACGCGACGCTGACGATCGAGGGCCACCGCGACGACGTGCCGGCCGCGGTGGACCGGACGGCGTACCGGATCGTCCAGGAGTCACTGACCAACATCGCCAGGCACGCCTCCGCCACCACCGCGGAGGTCCGGATCGACTACCGTCCAGGCGCCCTGGTCGTACGGGTCGACGACGACGGAAAGGCCACGCCCGGCGCCGCGCCCGTGCCCGGCGTCGGACTGCTCGGGATGCGCGAACGCGTCACCGCCCTCGGCGGTCACCTGCGCGCGGAGCCGCGCGGCGAGGGCGGCTTCACCGTCCACGCCGAACTCCCGGTGGACCGGACGCCGTGATCCGGGTCCTGCTGGTCGACGACCAGCCACTCCTCCGCAGCGGATTCCGCGCGCTTCTCGACCTCGAAGACGACATCGAGGTGGTCGCCGAGGCCGGCGACGGGATGGAGGGCCTGACCCTGGTCAGGCGACACCTGCCCGACGTCGCTCTCATCGACGTCCAGATGCCGGGCGTCGACGGCATCGAGGCGACCCGGCGTATCGCCGCGGACCCGGCCCTGGCCGGGGTGCACGTCGTGATCCTGACCAACTACGGCCTGGACGAGTACGTCTTCAACGCGTTGCGCGCCGGCGCCGCCGGCTTCCTCGTCAAGGACATCGTGCCGGAGGACTTCCTGCACGCCGTACGCGTCGCCGCGCGCGGCGACGCCCTGCTCGCACCGTCGATCACCCGCAAGCTGATCGACCGGTACGTCACCCAGCCGATCCACACGGGCGCCGGCGGGGAGCTGGAGGAGCTGACCAACCGCGAACGCGAGGCGGTCGCCCTGGTCGCGCACGGTCTGTCCAACGAAGAGATCGCCACCCACATGATGATCAGCCCGATGACCGCGAAAACCCATATCAACCGGGCCATGGCCAAGCTCCACGCCCGTGACCGCGCGCAGCTCGTGGTCTTCGCCTACGAGTCCGGCCTGGTGACCCCACGCGGCCGCTGACGCGGCGCCCGATGCGAGCCGCGTGACCTGAGCGCGGGCCCCCGGGTGGCCGGAGCGGGGGCGGGCCCCCGCTCCGGGTGACGGCTCAGCGCTGCGGCGGGGCGACGACCACTTCGACGCGCTGGAACTCCTTGAGGTCGGAGTACCCGGCCGTGGCCATCGTCCGGCGCAGCGCGCCGAGCAGGTTCATCGAGCCGTCGGCCAGCGACGACGGACCGTGCAGGATCTCCTTCAGCGTGCCGATCGTGCCGAACTCGACCCGCTTGCCACGCGGCAGCTCGGGGTGGTGGGCCTCCGACCCCCAGTGGAACCCGCGGCCAGGGGCCTCGCTGGCCCGGGCGAGCGGCGAGCCCACCATGACGGCGTCGGCGCCGCAGGCGATCGCCTTGGCGATGTCCCCGGAGCCGCCCATGCCGCCGTCGGCGATGACGTGGACGTACCGGCCGCCCGACTCGTCCATGTAGTCGCGGCGGGCGGCGGCGACGTCGGAGATCGCGGTGGCCATCGGCACGACCACGCCCAGCACGTTGCGGGTGGTGTGCGAGGCGCCGCCGCCGAAGCCGACCAGCACGCCGGCCGCGCCGGTCCGCATGAGGTGCAGCGCCGCCGTGTACGTCGCGCAGCCGCCCACGATGACCGGGACGTCGAGCTCGTAGATGAACTGCTTGAGGTTGAGCGGCTCGGCCCGGCCCGACACGTGCTCCGCTGAGACCGTCGTGCCGCGGATCACGAAGATGTCCACGCCCGCGTCGATCACGGCCTTGTGGTGCTGCACCGTGCGCTGCGGCGACAGCCGTACGGCGGTCGTGACGCCGGCGGCGCGGACCTCCTCGATGCGCCGGCCGATCAGCTCGTCCTTGATCGGCGCGGTGTAGATCTCCTGCAGCCGCCGGGTCGCGGCCTCCCGGTCGAGGGTGGCCACCTCCTCCAGCAGCGGCGCCGGGTCCTCGTAGCGGGTCCAGAGCCCTTCGAGATCGAGCACGCCGAGGCCGCCCAGGCGCCCGATCTCGATGGCCGTCTGCGGCGACACGACGCTGTCCATCGGGCTCGCCACGAGCGGAGAGTCGAACCGGTAGGCGTCGATCTGCCAGGAGATCGACACCTCCTCCGGGTCGCGGGTGCGCCGGGAGGGCACGATACCGATCTCGTCCAGCGCGTAGGCACGCCGTCCGCTCTTGCCGCGCCCGATCTCCACCTGTGTCATATCGCCTGTTCTTTCCGTTTCTTCCGGGACGAACTATCGCCCGTGGTAGTTCGGTGCCTCGACCGTCATCTGGATGTCATGCGGGTGGCTCTCCTTGAGCCCGGCCGCCGTGATCGGCATGAGCTGCGCCTTCTCGTGCAGCTCCTGGATCGTCCGGGAGCCGGTGTACCACATGCCCTGACGAAGGCCTCCGACCAGCTGGTGGGCCACCGCCGCGACCGGGCCGCGGTAGGGCACCTGGCCCTCGATGCCCTCGGGGATGTACTTGTCCTCCCCGGACACCTCGGCCTGCGCGTACCTGTCCTTGCTGAACGACGCGCCGCCGCGCTCGCGGTTGCGCACCGCGCCCAGCGAGCCCATGCCCCGGTACGACTTGAACTGCTTGCCGTTGATGAAGATCAGCTCGCCGGGCGACTCCTCGCAGCCGGCCAGCAGCGAGCCCAGCATGACCGTGTCGGCCCCGGCGGCCAGCGCCTTGGCGATGTCGCCCGAGTACTGCAGGCCGCCGTCGCCGATGACCGGGACACCCGCGGGGCCGCACGCCAGCGCCGCCTCGTAGATGGCGGTGAGCTGGGGGGCGCCCACGCCCGCGACGACCCGGGTGGTGCAGATGGAGCCCGGCCCGACGCCCACCTTGACCGCGTCGGCGCCGGCGTCGACCAGTGCCTGCGCGCCCGCGCGGGTGGCGACGTTGCCGCCGATGACGTCGACCCGGCCGTTGGCCTTGATCTTGGCGATCATGTCGCACACGCCCCGCGAGTGCCCGTGCGCGGTGTCGACGATGATGACGTCCGCGCCCGCCTCGATCAGTGTCATGGCGCGCTCCTCGGCGTCGCCGGCGACGCCCACGGCCGCGCCGACCATGAGGCGGCCGTCGGCGTCCTTGGTCGCGATCGGGTACTGCTCGCTCTTGGTGAAGTCCTTGACCGTGATGAGGCCCTGCAGGCGGCCGGCCTCGTCCACGAGCGGGAGCTTCTCGACCTTGTTCTGCCGCAGCAGCCGGAACGCCTCGTCGCGGTCGACTCCCACCGGCGCGGTGACCAGCGGCATCGCGGTCATGACGTCGCGCACGGCCCGGCTCTGGTCGCTCTCGAACCGCATGTCGCGGTTGGTGACGATGCCCACGAGCACGCCGTCCGCGTCGGTGACCGGAACCCCGGAGATCCGGTAGGTCGCGCACAGCCGCTCGACGTCGGCGAGGGTGTCCTCGGGTGAGCAGGTCACGGGGTTGGTGACCATCCCCGCCTCGGACCGCTTGACCAGGTCGACCTGCTGCGCCTGCTCCTCGATCGAGAGGTTGCGGTGCAGGATGCCGATGCCGCCCTGCCGCGCCATGGCGACCGCCATGCGCGCCTCGGTGACCGTGTCCATCGCGGCCGACACCAGCGGGATCCGCAGGGTGATGCTCCGGGACAGCCGCGTCGCCGTATCGGCCTCCCCCGGCTGCAGGTCCGAATAAGCAGGAACGAGGAGCACGTCGTCGAACGTGAGTCCCGGTTCGGTGAACTTGGCCATCTGCTGCACCCTCCTGCGCTGTGGGTCCTCGCGCGTGGGTCCCTCGCCAGACCCGAGGTCAGTCTAGTGGCCGCCCCAAACCGCATCCGGCAGACCTGTCAAGAGGGATGGCACAAAAAGTGGGGGGACCGGCTTCCGGTCCCCCCACTTCCCCGCGTCGCGCCTGCCACGCCCGTCGAGCCCCCCTCCGCGCCCGGCAGACGCGGCGTTCCCGGCTAACGCTGGGTCAAGGATGCGTCACACAGCGTCCATGCGCAATGGCGTAACGTGCAACTGCACAAAGATGCATTTCGCGCTCTCGAAACTGCGACCGAAACAAAATGCGATCCACTCACATCCATACAAAAGCCGCCACGTCCAACCGTGCCGAATGTGTGAACAGGACGGACAACAGGGAAAAGCCGCGCTATTCTCACGCGGAGCGAGGCGAGATGAGGGCGGAAGTCGCTGCGCCGGACGCCGGGAAACGTTTTCGCCCGATGGACCAGTGCGGCCAATGTGGCCAATGCGACCAGTGCGGCCAATGCGAGCGGCGCGATGCGACAGCACGATGCGATCAGCGCAGTGTGATCAGCGCTGTGCGACCGGCGCTGTGTGACCGGCGCGACCACCGACGGAGCGACCATGAGTACGACGCGCAACGCCGATCCTCAGATCGGCCCTCTCGAAAGCCTGGGCCTCTCCCCCGACCAGGCGGCCCTCTACACGGCCATGCTGCGGCTGCACCGCGCCACGCTGACGGAGCTGGCCGAGGCGGTCGGCCGGCCCGCCGAGGACGTGCTCGACGCCCTGGACGGGCTCGTACGGCTCGGCGCGGTGAACCGGCGACGGGAGGAGTTCCGCGCGCGGCATCCGGCTGCGGCGATCGGACGGCTGGTGGCCGAGAGGCTGGACCGCATGGCCAGGGAGACCCGCCAGATCGACGAGGTGCTGGCCGCGGCCGGACGTCTGGCCCATCACTACGACGCCGGCCGCGACTGGCGCAGCGGCCGGTTCTCGGTGGAGCCGATGAGCGGTGCGGACGAGCTGTGCGAGAGCGTGATCGGCCTCGCGCTGCAGGCGCCCCCCGCCGAGCTGGTCATGGCCGTGCCGGATCACCGGACCATGGCCCGGTTCGCGGACGGGTACGGCGGCCAGTGGCTCCAGGCCGCCGCCGACGGCATCCTGCGCCTGCGGATGGTGGTGGCGCTCGACGCCATGTCCTCGCCCGCCGTACGGGAGGTGTGCGGGCGGTTCTCCGCGGCGGGCGCGGCGTTGCGCGCCCTCGACGCGGTGCCGAGCTGGTTCTTCGCGCTCGGCGACGGCGTCGCGGGGCTGCCCGCCGAGTGGGGCGTCCCGCTGCCCGAGCACTCCTACAACTGCTACTTGGTCCACGCTCCGGTGGCGGTGGGGGCGCTGCGGGCGCTGTTCGAGGAGCTGTGGGCACGGGCCGCGCCGATCTCCCCGCACAACAACGCGCTGCAGGTGCTACGGCTGGCCGCCAACGGCATGTCCGACGACGCCGTCGCCCGCCACCTCGGGGTGTCCGTGCGCACGGTGCGGGCCAGGTTCGCCGAGGCGATGTCGGAGCTCGGAGCGCAGTCCCGATTCCAGGCGGGGGTGGAGGCCGCCCGCCGGGGCTGGCTGTGACGGGACCTGCCGTGACGGTACCTGCTGTGACGGGGGGCCGCCGGGCACGTCAACGGCTGCGACGCCGAGGTCTGTGCCACCAGGCCGGCGCCGCCGATGCGGGGACACCGGAGCCCCGGGCCGCGGCCCGACGAGCAGATGAAGCGCACTTATCCTCGTGGAGGGGGCGGTGGTCATAAGGTGGGATGCGTGCTGGAAGACGTCCCCCGCGACCCGTTCGCGGATGACCCCAACGACCCCGCGGCGGAGCTTGGCACGCCCGACGACGTGGAGCCGCTGACGCTCGCCGAGCGCGACGAGGCGCTGACCGACCTCGCCGACGTGGAGGTCTTCCGTTCCCTGCTCGAACCCCAGGGCGTGCTCGGGCTGGTCCTCGACTGCCCGGAATGCGGCGAGCAGCACTACTTCGACTGGGACCTGCTGCGCGGCAACCTGCGCCAGATGATCGACAACGGTCGGCCGCAGGTCCACGAGCCGGCCTACCAGCCCGATCCGGCCGACTACGTCAGCTGGGAGTACGCCCGGGGCTACGTGGACGGCGTGATCGACACGGAGGAGAGCCGCTGACTGTCCACGTCGGCCACGAGCGCGCCCAGCAACCGGACGGCGGCGTCCGTGCCGCCGACCGGCTCGCGGCGGGCGAGCGCGTCGAGGACGGCGTCCGTCCGCATTACGTCGCCCTCCACGTCGGCATCGCCGTACGACCGCAGGTGGCGTGCCGTACGACGACGTTTCGTGGTCACGCAATCGACTCCAACTCGGCCAGTTGCCGGAGCCTCGCGAGCGCGCGATGCTGCGCGACCCGGACGGCACCCGGTGACATGCCGAGTACATTACCCGTCTCCTCGGCGGACAGGCCCGAGACCACCCGCAGAATGAGGAGCTCGCGCTGGGTGTCCGGGAGGCGGGACAGCAGGTCCCTGGCGTGCTGCGCCTCGATGTAGCGCACCACCGTCTCCTCCGGCCCGGGGCCCTCGTCGGGCCCGTCCGGCAGGTCCTGCGTCGGCACGGCCGAACGGACCGAGCTCCGCAGGGCGTCGGCCACCTTGTGCGAGGCGATGCCGAAGACGAACGACGCGAACGGACGTCCCATGTCGCGGTAACGCGGCAGCGCCGACAGCACCGCGATGCACACCTCCTGGGCCACGTCGTCGGCGATGTGGTATTGACCTGACACTCTGCCCAATCGAGCCCTGCAGTACCGGACCACCATCGGGCGCAGATGTCCCAGCAGTGATTCGATCGCGGTGCGATCTCCCTGTACGGCAAGGCTGGTCAGTTCCCTGAGGTCGGACTCATCCGATCTCGTCGCAAGCCTTACCCCAGTTGCGGCGTCGGCGACGCATCCCTCGGTCACGTTAGGCATGATGCCCGTCGCGATCGTTGATGTCCTCATGGTTAACGGCTACGGATTGGTCACATTGACGCGTCGATAACGGTCCGTAATCATTTGACCACTCGCCCGTTGGAACATTCCAACCGTAATGCCCAAAACAACATATATATGCCTGACGGCTTGACAGGGAAAAAGAAGTATGCCGGTCGTTGCCATTGCCTGCGGCCGGGCTTCGGCCCCGGTTGCCCGTCCCGGTTGCCTGTCCCCGGCGCACGGAACGGGGAGGCGCCGGCGCACGGAACGGGGAGGCGGAAAAGCGGAGCGCCCCGCGGTCCGCCCTTACGGGCGGGCGCGGGGCGCGGATCGCTACGGAGCCTGCGGCCGGGAGGGCCGCTAGGGAGTGTCTGACGAATGCTGCCCGTCGCGAGCGGGGATCCAGGTGGATGCGTCGCAAGGCGGAGGAGGAGCCCATAGCGGAGCTATGGGCGACGACGACAACGCCGCGAGGCGCCGCCTGGGCCACGCGCAGCAGGGCCATGATTTGTCAGACACGACCTAGGCCTCGATCAGTGGCCGTGACCGTGGCCGTGGCCGTGACCGCCGTTGGCGGCCGGAGCCTCCTCCTCGGGCTTGTCCACGACGAGGGCCTCGGTGGTGAGCAGCATGCCGGCGATGGACGCGGCGTTCTGCACGGCCGAGCGGGTCACCTTGACGGGGTCGATGACGCCCTGGCCCACCAGGTCGCCGTACTCACCGGTGGCGGCGTTCAGGCCCTCACCGGCGTTCATCGCGGCGATCTTGGTGGTGACGACGTAGCCCTCCAGGCCCGCGTTCTCGGCGATCCAGCGGGCGGGCTCGATCAGCGCCTTGCGGACGATCGAGACGCCGGTGGCCTCGTCGCCGGTCAGGCCCAGGTCGTCGAGCTCCTTGGACACGTGCACGAGCGCGGAGCCACCGCCGGAGACGATGCCCTCCTCGATCGCGGCGCGGGTCGCGGAGATCGCGTCCTCGAGGCGGTGCTTCTTCTCCTTCAGCTCCACCTCGGTCGCGGCGCCGACGCGCAGCACGCACACGCCGCCCGCCAGCTTGGCGAGACGCTCCTGGAGCTTCTCACGGTCCCAGTCGGAGTCGGACTGCTCGATCGCGACCTTGATCTCGCGGATGCGGTCCTCGATCGCCTGCGCCTCGCCGGCGCCGTCGACGATCGTGGTGGTGTCCTTGTTGACCACGACGCGGCGGGCCGTGCCGAGGACCTCAAGGCCGACGTGCTCCAGCTTGAGGCCGATCTCCTCGCTGACGACCTGGCCGCCGGTGAGGATGGCGATGTCCTGCAGCATGGCCTTGCGGCGGTCGCCGAAGCCGGGGGCCTTGACGGCGACCGAGGTGAAGGTGCCCCGGATCTTGTTGGTCACCAGGACAGCCAGGGCCTCGCCCTCGACGTCCTCGGCGATGACCAGCAGCTGGCGCTTGGTCTGGGCGACCTTCTCCAGCAGCGGCAGGAAGTCCGCGATGGAGGAGATCTTGCCCTGGGTGATGAGGATGTAGGGGTCCTCGAGGACCGCCTCCATGCGCTCGGAGTCGGTCACCATGTAGTGCGACAGGTAACCCTTGTCGAACTGGAGGCCCTCGGTGAACTCCAGCTCCAGGCCCATGGCGTTGGACTCCTCGACGGTGATGACACCGTCCTTGCCCACCTTGTCGAACGCCTCGGCGATCAGGCCGCCGATCTTCGCGTCCTGCGCGGAGATCGTGGCGACGTTGGCGATCTCCTTCTTGTCCTCGACGTGGCGGGCGCTGCCGAGCAGCCGCTCGCTGACGGCCTGGGCGGCCTTGTCGATACCACGCTTGAGGCCCAGCGGCTGCGCGCCGGCGGCCACGTTGCGCAGGCCCTCGCGGACCATGGCCTGGGCCAGGACGGTCGCGGTGGTGGTGCCGTCACCCGCGATGTCGTTGGTCTTGGTAGCCACTTCCTTGGCGAGCTGGGCGCCAAGGTTCTCGTACGGCTTGTCCAGCTCGACCTCGCGAGCGATGGTCACACCGTCGTTCGTGATCGTCGGGGCACCGAACTTCTTGTCGATGACGACGTTGCGGCCACGCGGGCCGAGGGTCACCTTGACTGCGTCGGCGAGAGCGTTGACACCACGCTCGAGAGCGCGCCGCGCGTCCTCTTCGAACTCCAGGATCTTCGGCATTCAGGTCTCCTTGTGAGCGCGCGGAGCCCCGGGCGCGTGTCCCGGGGCTCCACTGGCCGACGCGGCCTACTTCTCGATGATGGCGAGCACGTCGCGGGCCGAGAGCACCAGGTACTCCTCGCCGCCGTACTTGACCTCGGTGCCGCCGTACTTGCTGTAGAGGACGACGTCGCCCTCCTTGACGTCGAGCGGGATGCGCTTCTCGCCGTCCTCGTCCCAGTTGCCCGGACCCACAGCGAGGACGCGGCCCTCCTGCGGCTTCTCCTTGGCGGTGTCCGGGATGACCAGGCCGGAGGCGGTGGTCTGCTCGGCCTCAAGCGGCTGGACCACGATGCGGTCGCCAAGCGGCTTAACGGGAACCTTGGTGGCGGTCGTCACGATCGGACCTCCCCTTCAGATTGCGATGAATGAGCTGAAGAGGCGACCAGCGGCCTGCCGTCGCGGGTGTCAGACCTGTCTCGTCGCTGTTGGCACTCTCAATGGCAGAGTGCCAACACGAAACAGTATGCAAGTGGCGCGTGACAGTCAACACGAACCGGCATCGCAGGTCAGACGCGAGAGGCGTACGACCCGGAGCGCACGTCGTCGACGATGCCCGGGCGGCTCGGCTGCCATCCGAGGACCTTCCTGGCGAGGTCGCCGCTCACCACCTGGCTCAGGGCCAGGCCCTCGGCGAAGGGACGGCCGAGCGCCTGGCTCGCCTCGTCGACCGGCCACGGCACCGCCTTCCCCGTACGGCCGGCCGCCGCCGCGACGTCGGCGACGCTCACCGCCTCCTCGGTGACAGCGTGGAAGAGACTCCCCGGCTCGGCCTTCTCGATCGCGAGCACGAGCAGGTCCGCCAGGTCGTCGACGTGGACGGTCGGCCAGGTCGGGACCGGGCCGCCCGCGTGGACGTACCGCCCGTCCTCCCCGTCGGGGGAGGCGAGCAGCCCGGGGATGCCGCCGCCCCGGCCGTACACGATGCCGGGCCTGACGACGACGCCGCCCGCGTCCCGCACCAGCCCCTCGACCCGCGGCCGGTAGCCGGACAGGGTGATGGGGTTCAGCGGCGCGTCCTCGCCCGCCGCCTCCGTGGTGGCGCCGAGCACCCAGACGCCGCTGGTGTAGACGAGCCGCGCGCCGCCGCCGGCCAGCGCCTCGATCGCCGCGACGTCCACCGCCTCGTCCCCGACGGGGTTGGCGGCGTGCACGACGACGTCGATGTCCGGCGTCACCGCCGCGCGGAGCGTCTCGGGCTCGTGGATGTCGCCGTGGCGCACCTCGCCGGGTACGGCGGTGTCGCGCGCCTTCGGACGGACGAGCGCGACGACCTCGTGACCGTGTTCGGCGAGGCGCTCCGCCAGCACCGAGCCGATGTACCCCGTCGCGCCGAGCAGCAGGACCTTCATTTTTCTTCCACCTCGAACACTTCGACGTTTTACTGTTCGACGCAGACGGTAGCGCACCCCCCATCGATATTTCAACGTCGAAGCTTCGGTTACGATGGCCGGTGGAGGAGGAGCGGCGGAGGACCCAGGCCGCGCGCGCTATGAACGACACCCTCGCGAACGACAGCACCTGCACCGGCACCGGCACCGACGGCAACGACACCACCTGCGCCGGCGCCACCGGCAACGACGCCGTCGACCAGATCCTCAGCCAGTGGGCCCAAGTGCGCCCGGACGTGGACTGCTCGGCGATGGGGGTGGCCGGGCGCATCTCCCGCGCGTCCCGGCTGCTGGAGAAGGGCATCAAGGAGTACTTCTCCGAACACGACCTGGAGCCGTGGGAGTTCGACGTGCTCGCGACTCTCTTCCGGTCCAATCCCGATCACCTGCTCTGCATGAGCGACCTCGCCACCGCCGCGATGGTCAGCTCCGCCGCGCTCACCAACCGGGTGGACCGCCTCGTCGCGAAGGGACTGGTGCGCAGGGAGGTCTCACCGTCCAACCGCCGCATGGTCCTGATCACCCTCACCGACGAGGGCCGGGCGGTGGTCGACGCCCTGCTGGCCGGTCACGTGGCCAACGAGGGGCGAATGCTGGCCGGCCTCACCGACGAGGACCGGGCCCAGCTGTCCGGGCTGCTGTGCAAGCTGCTCGCCTCGCTCGGCGACGTCCGCCCCTGCTGACCGCCGGGCACGGCCTTCCCGTTCCACCGGCTCCCGCCGGTTCCCGGCGGCCCCCTGCCGTCGCCCGCTCCGGGGCTCGTCCACAGGGCGACGCCCAGGGCCGACGTACGCGCCGGGCAGGCGGTAGCGTCGCGGGCGTGGACCTGGACGCCTTCCGCATGCTGCTCACGCCCGCCGGGCGCGGGGCCCTGGACGAGGCCGTGAGGATACTCGCCGACGGGGCCGACCCGGTGGCCGCCGCGAGCGCGCTGCGCCGCGGCCACCCGGCCGACCTGGCGGCGGCGGCGCTCACCCAGGCGTCGCTGCGGCGGCGGGCCGAGGCCAAGTTCGGCCCCGACGCCGCCGTCATGTACTTCACCCCGCACGGGCTGGAGCAGGCCACGCGCCCCGAGGTCGCCGCGCACCGCGCCACGAGAATCCGGGCCACGAGAATCCGGGCCGCCGGCACCCGGGCCACCGGCACCCGGGCCGGCGGAGAGCCGGCGGGCGGCCCCGCCGTGCTCGACGTCTGCTGCGGGATCGGCGGCGATCTCCTCGCACTGGCGCGGGCGGGCTGCGCCGTGGACGCCGTGGACCTCGACCCGCTGACCGTGGAGGTCGCCCGCGCCAACGCGGAGGCGCTCGGCCTGTCCTCCCTGGCCGGCGTCCGCACGGGCGACGCCGCGCTGGCCGACCCCGGCGGCTACGGCCTGCTGTTCGCCGATCCCGCCAGGCGTGGGGCGCGGGGACGGACCTTCGACCCGATGGCGTACTCCCCCACCTGGCCGGTCGTGCTCGACCTGGTGGCCCGCGCCCCGGCGGCCTGCCTGAAGGTGGCCCCCGGCATCCCGTACGAGTTCATCCCGGAGGGCGCCGAGGCCGAGTGGGTGTCGTACCGCGGCGAGGTGAAGGAGGCGGCGATCTGGACCGGGATGGGAGCGGGCGGGCGGCGCGCCACCCTGCTGCCGTCCGGGGTCACGCTCACGCCGTCCGGCGCGGAGGCGGAGACCGGGCCCGTGAGCCGCTACCTCTACGAGCCCGACGGCGCGGCGGTGCGGGCCCACCTGGTCGCCGAGGTCGCCGCCCTCGTGTCCGGCCGCCTCGTCGATCCGCAGATCGCCTACATCACGAGCGATCGTCTCGTACGCACGGAGTGGGCCTCCTGCTACGAGGTGACCGATGTCATGCCGTTCTCGCTCAAACGCCTGAGGGCGGCGTTGCGCGAACGGCGCGTCGGCGCGGTCACGATCAAGAAACGCGGGTCCGCCGTCGACGTGGAACGGCTGCGCAAGGATTTGCGGCTTTCCGGCGACAATTCCCTCGTCATTGTCCTGACCCGCATCGGAGAGCGGCCGTTCGCCCTGCTTTGCCAGCCCATGACCAGCGCTTACGCGTGAAACCGGAGTAATTCACCGGCAATTGGCGCCTTTCTCATTCCACCCCTGATGGCCGCGGGTCAGGGCCTAAAGTTGGCCGTCGGGCGTGCCGCCTGTTCGTTCATCCTGCGCGAGACCGGGCCGAACCGACGTTTCGGCGAGTGAAGGAGCATTCTCGGTGGAGCATTCCAGCCACAACCTCCTCCAGGCGGGCAGCCAGACGGCCGTCTCCGACCGAATGCGCGAACTGCTGGCGCGGGCGGCGCAGGACCACGTCTACGAGCAGCGGACGCAAGGCGCCGTGCTCGACGAGATCCGCCAGCGGCTGGAGGGCATGGAGTGGCTCCTCCGCGAGGTGCGCGAGCGCGAGCTGGGCGGCCTCGGCGCGGCCCTCGAGGCGATCACCCAGCGGCTCGACGACATGAACGCCAGGCCGCCCGCCTGGGCCGAGGGACTGGCTCAGCACGTGGAGCTGCTGCGCGACCACGTGGACGAGGCCGGCGGACGGACCCAGGGCCTCGCCGACCGCATGACCGACTTCGCGCACCGGCTCGGCAAGTTCCAGGGGAGCATGGAGGCCGCCGCCGGGCGCTTCACCCGGCTCGACAAGGCCCTCGCCGAGCTCACCGAGCGCACCGAGCGGCTGGAGTCCGTGGTCGTCGAACGGCTCGACTCGGTCGGCGGCGGGGTCGAGGCGGTGCGGAGCGGCGTCGGGGACGTCGCCGCCGGCGTGGACGAGATGAGCGCCACCATCGCGGGCATGAACGCCGACCTCACGCTGACGGCGGGGGCCATGGCGCCCCTCGCCGAGGCGGTGCGCGGCAGGCCGGACCGTGAGCAGATCGCCGAGACCGTCTCTGACGCGGTCACCCGTGCCATGGAACCGGCCCGGGGCGACGTCGCCCGGCGGCTCGCCGCGCTGGAGGAGACCATGCTGGCGCTCGCCGAGGTCCTCCTGCGCCCCGCCCGCGGCCACACCGACTGAGCACCCGCCCCTCCGGAGGCGCCGCGGGCTCGCGTGATCAGACGTTGACGACGGTGATCGGGAGCGACGAGTCGGCCGGGATCTCCAGGGTGGAGGGCGTGACGCCCGCCGACACCAGATCGGCGCCGAGCGCCGCCACCATCGCACCGTTGTCGGTGCACAGGCCGGGCCGCGGCACCCGCAGGCGCACCCCGGCCGCGTCGCA
Source organism: Microbispora sp. NPDC004025 (assembly GCF_053604425.1). Classification (NCBI taxonomy): domain Bacteria; kingdom Bacillati; phylum Actinomycetota; class Actinomycetes; order Streptosporangiales; family Streptosporangiaceae; genus Microbispora; species Microbispora sp. NPDC004025. The sequence goes on from NZ_JBSGHN010000003.1 coordinate 514,163, forward strand.
GCGCTCCTGGGCCAGAGCCCGCAGCCGGGAGTTGGCGGCCACGCCGCCCCCGATCAGCAGGTCCTTGACGTCGTAGCGGGCGCACGCCTGCAGGGCCTTGCTGGTGAGCACGTCCACGACCGCCTCCTGGAACGACGCGGCGACGTCGGCCACGGGCACCGGCTCACCCGCCGCCTCGCGGGCCTCGACCCACCGCGCCACGGCCGTCTTCAGACCGGAGAAGGAGAAGTCCAGAGTTCCGTCGTCGTACTTGCCACGGGGGAACGTCACCGCCGCGCCCGATCCCTCACGGGCGGCCCTGTCGATGTGCGGCCCGCCCGGGAACGGCAGGCCGAGCACCCGGGCCACCTTGTCGAACGCCTCCCCGGCCGCGTCGTCCACGGTGGACCCGAGCGAGATCACGTCGTGCGCCACGTCGGGCACCAGGAGCAGCGAGGAGTGCCCGCCCGAGACCAGCAGCGCGATCGAGGGCTTGGGCAGCGGGCCGTGCTCCAGCTGGTCCACGGCGACGTGCGCGGCGAGGTGGTTGACCCCGTAGAGCGGGACGCCGAGCCCCAGCGCGTACGCCTTGGCGGCGGCCACGCCGACGAGCAGCGCCCCCGCGAGGCCCGGGCCCGCGGTGACCGCGACCGCGTCGATGTCGGAGAACCGCAGTCCCGCGGCGGCCAGCGCGCTCTCGACCGTGGGCGTCATCGCCTCCAGATGGGCCCGCGAGGCCACCTCCGGCACCACGCCGCCGAAGCGGGCGTGCTCGTCCATGCTGGAGGCGATGGTGTTGGCCAGCAGCGTGTGCCCCCGGACGATGCCCACGCCCGTCTCGTCGCAGGACGTCTCGATCCCCAGCACGATCGGCTCGTCATGCCCCCTCATGCCCGCCCTCCATCTCTCCGTGTCGTGGGCCGAGATCCTTCACCATCGTGATGGCGTCGGTCCCGTCGTCGTAGTAGCGCCGTCGCAGGCCCAGGCGCCGGAAGCCGAACCGCTCGTACATCGCCTGCGCGGGCGGGTTGTCGGCGCGCACCTCCAGGAACACCGAGGCCGCGCCGCGCCGTACGGCCTCGGCGAGCAGCGCGTCCATCAGCGCGGTCCCGACGCCGGCGCGCCGGTGGCCGGCGAGGACGGCGATCGTCTGGACATCGGCCTGGTCGCCCGCCGCCGCAAGCCCCGCGTAACCCACGACGCGGTCGCCCACCTCGGCGACGAGGTAGTGGCGGGTGCGCGGCTGGTCGGCCAGCTCGCCGCGCATCATGCCCTCACTCCAGGCGTCCGCGGGGAACGTGGTCCGCTCGATCTCCATCACAGCGGGCAGGTCCTCGTGGGTCATCTGGCGCAGGACGACCTCGGCCTGCCTCACGGCGTGTCCCCGCGGCGGGTCACGCCGTCACCCGCTTCGGCGCCCCGGGCACCTGCGCGTCGGGACGCCGCAGGTAGATGGGGCGCGGCGGGCCGAGCACGGCCAGCTCCCGGGCCTTCTCGACCGAGTCGACGCGTCCCTCGGGCACCCGGGCGATCTCCGCCGCCTCCTCCTCGCTCAGCGTCGCGAGGTGCTCGGCCGCCAGGGCGGCGAGCGCTCCGGCCGAGGGATGCTCGGGCCCGCGCACCCGGCCGGAGCCGATGACGCCGGCGTACATGGCGCCGCCGGCGCCGATCACGGGCAGCTCGGCGGGCAGGTCGTGCGGCAGGTCCACGCGCGGCCCGTCGAGCCGCGTGCGCGGGTCGCCGTACCGGGCCCAGAAGACCTCCTTGCGGCGCGCGTCGGTCGCCACGAGGAACGGCCCGCTCTCCCGCGCGGCGTAGGCGAGGGCGTCGAGCGTGCACACCCCGAACGCCGGCACACCGGCGGTCATGGCCAGCGCGGTCGCGGTCATCAGGCCGACCCGCAGACCGGTGTACGGCCCCGGGCCGGTCCCCGCGACGATGGCGGTGACGTCCTTGAGCGTGACACCGGACTCGCGCAGGACATGCTCGACGGCGGGTGCCAGCAGCTCCCCGTGCCGCCGCGCGTCGATCGTCGTCGACTCTGCCACCACACGCTCGCCGTCGTGCAGCGCGGCGGTGACGGCGGGAGTGGCGGTGTCGAAGGCCAAGACAAGCACGGAGGTCAAGCGTAGTCGCTGTGCGGAGGCGGACGACCACGCCCGCGATGCCGCCGCTCCCTCCGACCGCCGCTGTCAGGCGTCGCGGATCAGGGAGGCGTAGACGATGACGTTGTCGCGGTACTCGTGCCGGGACCAGTCGAAGTCGCCGCCGCAGGTGATCAGGCGCAGGCCGTCCTCGGTGTAGACGCGCTCGGCCGGGAAGTCGTCCTTCGGCACGCGCTCCACCGACTCGACCCGATAGGAGGCGGTCTTGCCGTCGCTGCGCACCACCTTCACGACCGCGCCCTCGCGCAGGTCGCGCAGCCGGTAGAACACCGCGGGGGCACTCTTGGTGTCGACGTGGCCGATGATCACCGAGGCGCCGGGGTCGCCCGGCACGGCGCTGCCCGTGTACCAGCCCGCGGTGGACGGCTTGTCGAACGGCGGCAGTTCTACGTCGCCCTCGTCGGACAGGCCGAGCTTCATCAGAGGAGCCTTGAGACGCAGCGCGGGGATGTCGATGCGCTTGGGGACGACGGAGGATCTGGCGGCGGGCCGGTCCGTCTCCCCCTTGCCGCCGGCGACCGCGGCGAACACGAGCCCGGTGACCACCCCGGCGATGATCACCCCCCGGGTGGACAGCGCCAAGGTCAGGCTCCGGAGCGCCTGCGGGCCACGCCGATGCCGACGCCGAGCGCGGCCAGGAGCACGACGACGGTGACGCCGGTCGGCAGGCCCGAGTCGTCCGTGGGGCCCCCGGCCGCCGTGCCGCCGCCGCCCGCGTGCGGCGCCCGGGTGGGAATCCTGGTGTGGTCCTCGGTGCGGTCCGGCTCCGGCGCGACGACCCTGAACGACGCGCTGCCGACGTCGTTGGTGGCCTCGCAGCGCACCTGCACGCGGTAGCCGCCCGCCTTGGCTCCGGCCCTGATGGTCGCGCTGCCGCGCACCATCGGCACGGCCGCGGCATCGGGGCTGGCCGACGGCGGCGCCGGGGCCACCAGCGTGACGAGCCCGGTGAAGGCGTCGGAGCGGGCGGTCGCCCGGTAGTCGGTGCCGCCCTGGGGCAGCGGGCACCTGGCGGTGATGTGGATGCTCTTGGTCGACCCGCCGACGACGCGCTTGGGATCGACCTCCACCCGCACGTCCTGCCGCTTCACCGAGACGATCGGCGACGGCAGGGCCGGGGTCAGCGTCATCGTCGGGTCGGCGGAGACGGTCTCGGCCGACGCCGTGCAGCCGAGCGCGCCGAACAGTAAGGCTCCCGCGACGGCGACCTGCGTGATCCTGCTCAACGGCACACCTCTTCCACGCCGGTCCCTTACCCAGAAAATCCTTGCCGACTCATGGCCGAGGATCTTCCTTGGTCCCGATGATCCACAGGTGTGCGGACAGGCGTCAAGGATGTGCGGCGGACCGGTCTGGATCGCGCGCGGACGACGCCCGGCTTGTCCCCGCAGGTCCTCATGCGCACGTCAGAGCCCGGATTGCGGCCTTTATGCGTGCTCGCGGGGATGTGTATCAGGCGAGGGAGATCTCGGACCAGCGCAGGCCCACGCCCGTCACCCGTACGCGGCGCTCCTCGCCCTCGGCGCCCCGCTCGACGTGGATCTCCAGGCGGTCCTCCGACAGGCCCTCGACCAGGCCCTCGCCCCACTCGACCACGGTGACCGACTCCTCCAGCGAGGCGTCGAGGTCGAGGTCGTCCACCTCGAGCGTGCCGCCCAGGCGGTAGGCGTCGGCGTGCACGAGCGCGGGCCCGCCGGACAGGGACGGGTGCACCCGGGCGATCACGAACGTCGGGGACGTGATCGGGCCGCGCACCTTCAGGCCCTCCGCGACGCCCTGCACCAGGGTCGTCTTCCCCGCGCCGAGCGGCCCGCTCAGCACGACCAGGTCTCCGGGACCGAGCAGCGCGGCCAGCCGTGCGCCCAGCGCCCGCGTCTCCTCGGCGGTCGCGGCCCGGAACTCGGCCGTGGTCACGTGGTGCCCCTCTCGGCCCTCTTCAGCAGCTCGCGCAGCGCCTCGTTCACGGTGTCGGGCCGTTCGAGCTGCACGAGATGCGACGTCTCCGGCACCGTGGTGAGCTGCGCCGTCGGCGCGGCCGCCGCCATCGCCCTGCTGTGGTCGAGCGGCGTCAGCCAGTCGCGCTCCCCCACGATGATCGCGGTGGGCACCTTGTTGAGCACGTCGAGCGCGGTGAGCTTGTCGTGCGACATCAGCGCCGGGTAGAAGTCGGCGATCACCTCGGAGGGGGTGGCCCTGATCATCGACTCGACGAAGTCGACGACGGTCGGGCTGACGTTCTTGGAATCACCGAACCCGAGGTGACGCAGCGCCAGGAACGACAGGTCGGTGCCGGCCTGCCGGCCCCGGTCGACCAGCGCGCCGCTCCTGCGCATGACCGACACGGCGGGCGGCACCGCGAGGTTGACGAGCTTGGAGACCAGGGCGGGCAGGCCCAGGGTGAGCTCTGCGAGTTTGCCCGCCGAGGTCGCGATCAGCGACACGCCGCGGATCTTGTCCCCGAACAGCTCGGGCCGCCGCTCCGCCAGCGCCATGATCGTCATACCGCCCATGGAGTGGCCCACCACCACGCACGGCCCGGGGACGAGCTCGTCGAGGACGAGCGCGAGGTCCTCGCCGAGGCGCTCGATGGTGCAGTCGCTCGCCGGGGCACGGGCCGACAGACCGTGGCAGCGCTGGTCCCACAGCACCAGCCGATAGGAGTCGCGCAGATCGCGCCGCTGGTAATGCCAGGAGTCCGAGGAGAGGCAGTAGCCGTGGCACAGCACGACCGTCAGCGGCGCGTCCTCCACCCCGTCGACCTCGGCATGGATCTCCACGCCGTCCGAGGTCGTGAGCGTCACCGGGCGGCCGCGCAGCTCGCCGAAGGGCTCACTCGCCTCCAGGTCCGGCCGCAGACGGATGCGGCCCACGGCGTACCTCTTGGCGAGCGTGGCCGCGGCCACTCCCGCCGACGCCGCGCCGAAGACCGCTCCGGCGATCCCGACCTTGCGACGTGTGCCCATGCCTGCCCTCCTCGCAGCCGCGGCTCAGCGTTCGTCCAGGTGGACGCGAGGCACGCGGGATCCGATCCTCGTCACGATCTCATAGTTAATCGTGCCCAGGGAATCCGCCCAATCCTGACAGGTCGGCTCGCCGTGGTCCCCGGGCCCGAAAAGGAGCACCTCGTCCCCCGATTCCGCCGGATCGTCACCGAGGTCGATGACGAACTGGTCCATGCACACCCGACCGGCGATGCGCCGCCGGCTCCCCGCCGCCAGCACCTCCGCCTGGTTGGTCGCGTTTCGCGCGATGCCGTCCGCATACCCGAGCGGGACGAGGCCAAGCGTGGTCTCCCGCTCGGTGACGTACAGGTGCCCGTACGACACACCGGAGCCGGGCGGGACCCGCTTGACGTGCGCGAGCCGGGCCGTCAGCGTCATGGCGGGGCGCAGCCCGAAGTCGCCGAGCTCGGGGACCGGGTTCAGGCCGTAGACCGCGATCCCCGGGCGCACCATGTCGTACCTCGCCTGCGGCAGCGTGAGGGCGGCGGCGGAGTTGGCGATGTGGCGGGCCGCGTCGCCAGGTACACCGGCCTTGCCCGCGACGGCGATCGCCTCCTCGAACGTCGCGAGCTGGCGCGCGATGGACGGATGGCCCGGGATGTCGGCGCACGCGAAGTGCGACCACAGGCCGGCGATCTCGATCGCTCCGGTCGCCCGCGCGGCGAGCGCGTGCTCGACCAGCGACGGCCAGTCGGCGACGGTGGCGCCGCCCCGGGAGTTGCCGGTGTCGGCCTTCAGGTGCACCCGGGCCGTACGACCGGTGCGCCCGGCGGCCGCGACGATTTCGTCGACGACCCACGTCGCGCCGGCGGACAGTTCGACGTCCGCGAGCAGCGCGGCGTCCAGCGGCTCGCCCGGCGTGATGAGCCACGACAGGATCGGCGCGGTGACACCCGCCTCGCGCAGCGCCAGCGCCTCGCGGACGAAGGCCGTGCCGAGGCGCGTCGCCCCCGCCTCCAGGCACGCCTTCGCCACGGGCAGCGCGCCGTGACCGTACGCGTCGGCCTTGACGACCGCCATGAGATCGGCGCCGGAGGCCCGCTCGGCGAGCAGCCGGACGTTGTGCCGGATGGCGGACAGGTCCACGCGCGCCTCGGCCGGGGTGGCGGAGTGCACCGTCGAGAAGCTCATTTTCCCAGTGTGTCAGGTGGACCCGGGTGAATGCGCCCACCCTGACGCCGCACGTCAGAGCATGCGGAGGGCCTCGGGGAGCGTCTGGGCGACGTCGAGGGCGGCGATCGGCGCCTGCCCGCGTCCCGTGGCGCCACCCCCGGCGGCGATCCGCGCCGCCAGCCCGTGGACGTACGCCGCGCACGAGGCCGCGTCGTAGCCTGTCATCCCGGCGGCGAGCAGGGCGCCGGCGATGCCCGACAGGACGTCGCCGGTGCCGCCCGTGGCCAGCCAGGGCGTCCCCGTCGTGTTGACCCGCACCGGCCGGTCTTCCTCGGCGACGAGCGTGGTCGAGCCCTTGAGCAGCACCGTCGCGCCCAGTTCCGCGGCGGCCCGCCGTACGTGTTCGAGCCGCCCGGCCTCGACGCGCTCGCGCGGCACGCCGAGCAGCCGCGACAGCTCCCCCGCGTGCGGCGTGAGCACGGTGGGGGCGGCCCGGCGCAGCAGCGTGCGGTCCTTGGCGAGGAGCGTCAGCCCGTCGGCGTCCACCAGCACGGGCACGCCGGTGGACAGCACGGCGCGGGCCACCGCGTGCGCCTCCGGGCCGGTCCCGAGGCCGGGGCCGAGCACCCACGCCTGCACGCGCCCGACCTCGTCCAGCGAGCTCTTCAGCACCAGTGCCGGGTCGAGCACGGTCGTGATGGCCTCCGGCCACCGGGCCCTGACCAGCCGCACCGGCTCCGCCGAACTCGCGAAGCGCACCAGCCCCGCGCCGGCGCGCACCGCGCCGCCGACCGAGAGCACGGCGGCCCCGGTGTACCTGTCGCTGCCCGCGGCGATCCCGACGACGCCCCGCCGGTACTTGTCGCTCTCCGCGCCGGGGCGGGGCAGCATGTCGGCCACGTCGTCGCCGGTCAGCGCGGCCACCTCGGGGTCCGGCAGGAAGGGTCCGAGGCCGATGTCCACCAGCTCGACGGCGCCCGCGTGCGCGGCTCCCGGGTCGACGAGCAGACCGGCCTTGTACGCGCCGAACGTCACCGTCATGTGCGCGCGGACGGCCGCTCCGTCGACCCGTCCGCTGCTCGCGTCCACCCCGCTCGGCACGTCGACCGCGACGACCAGGCCGGCGGCCTCGGCGGTCAGCTCCGCGAGCGTGCCGTACGGCTCCCGCAGCGCCCCGCCGCCCCCGATGCCGACGAGGCCGTCCATCACGAGGTCGGCGCCGGCGAGCAGCTCTCGCGCCCGCGCGGTGTCGTACGGGTGCGCCCGGCCGCCCGCCTCCCGCAGCGCGGCCAGGCCGCCCTGGTGGGTGCGCGAACCGGCGAGGACGGCCTCCACCCGCGCTCCCCTGCGGGCCAGCCGGGCGCCGGCGTACAGCGCGTCCCCGCCGTTGTCGCCGCCGCCGGCGAGCAGCGCCACCCGGGAGCCGTACACCCGGCCGCGGGAGCCGGCGAGCAGGTGCGCGCAGACCGCGGCGAGTCCGGCGGCGGCCCTGTCCATCAGCGTCCCCTCGGGGAGCCTCGCCATCAGCGCGTGCTCGGCGGCGCGGATCTGTTCGGAGGTGTAGGCGGTCCGCATGGGTCCGACGGTAGCCTGCCGCGACGGCGAAGGCGATCACCGCATGCCCAGGGCGGCGGGCACGGGCGGCGGGCACGGGCGCGGGCAGGGACGGCGGGCTCCGTCAGGACTCGGCGACGACGTAGGCGACCGCCATGCCGCCGTCGTGGGACAGGGAGACGTGCCACCTTCGCACGCCGAGGTCGCGGGCCGCCTCGGCCGCCCGGCCCGTGATCCTCAGCTCGGGACGGCCGCGCCCGCCGACCACGACCTCCGCGTCGAGGTGCCGCAGCCCCGGCGGGACCCCGAGGGCCTTGGCCACGGCCTCCTTGGCCGCGAACCGCGCGGCCAGCGACTCCAGCGGCAGCGCGGCCTCGGCCTCGGTGAACACGCGGCGCCGCAGGCCGGGGGTGCGCTCCAGCGCGGCGCCCAGGCGCGCCACCTCGACCACGTCCACCCCGATGCCCACGATCACACCGCCAGCGTACGGGCCTCCCATCCTTCCCCGTCGCGGGCCGAAGTAATCCATCGATTTTTGTCCACAGCCTGTGCACACCCCGCGCGGGACCACCGGGACGCCATGGCTACGCTTGCCGTCGTGGCAGATGGGGACGCGTACGTCGAGCTGAGCCGCGAGCAGTGGCGTGACCTGCGCAAGAACACACCGCTCACGCTCACCGAGGCGGAGCTCGAGGAGCTTCGCGGCGTCCACGACCCGATCGACCTGTCCGAGGTGACCGACATCTACCTGCCGCTCACCCGGCTGCTGAACCTGCACTTCACGGGTTCGCGGCAGCGCGGCGCGGCCGTCGGCGCGTTCCTCGGCGAACAGGAGGCGCCCCCGCCGTACGTGCTGGGCATCGCGGGCAGCGTCGCGGTCGGCAAGTCGACCACGGCGCGACTGCTGCACGCGCTGCTCGCCCGCTGGCCCGAGCACCCCCGGGTCGATCTGATCACCACCGACAGCTTCCTCTACCCGAACAAGGTGCTGGAAGAGCGCGGGATCATGCACCGCAAGGGCTTCCCGGAGAGCTACGACCGGCGGGCGCTGGTGAGCTTCGTGGCCGACGTGAAGGCGGGCCGCCCCTCGGTGGTGGCGCCGGTCTACAGCCACCTGGAGTACGACATCGTGCCGGGCGCGGCGCAGACGGTGGACCGGCCGGACATCCTCATCGTCGAGGGGCTCAACGTCCTGCAGCCCGCGCCGCCGGACGCCCTGGCGGTCTACGACTACTTCGACTTCTCCATCTACGTGGACGCGCGCATGGAGGACATCCGCACCTGGTACGTGGAGCGATTCCACAAGCTGCGCCGTACGGCCTTCTCCGACCCGAAGTCCTACTTCCGGCACATCGCGGAGCTCTCGCACGAGGAGGCGACCGCGTTCGCGGAGAACGTCTGGCGCGACGTCAACGAGCGCAACCTGGTGGAGAACATCGCCCCCACCCGCCGCCGGGCCGGCCTGATCCTCCACAAGGGCTCCGGCCACTCCGTCCGAGGGGTACGGCTGCGCCGCACCTAGGATGCGGCCGTGCTGCATCTACGGGTCATCGCCCCGTTTAAGCGGACCGGCCAGGTCGTCGAGGTCTTCGACCGTACGCCGGGCGTCACCAACGTCGTGCTCCTCCGCGGGGCGGCGAGGCGGCCGGAGGGCGACGTCGTGCTCGCCGACGTCGCCAGGGAGGCCGCCGACGGGGTCATCGACGAGCTCAAGGCGCTCGGCCTGGAACGGGACGGCTCGATCACGGCCGAGGACATCGAGCTGTCCATCTCCCGAGGCGCCGCGGAGGCGGAGGAGCGGGCGCCCGGAGAGGGCGACGACGCCGTGGTGTGGGACCAGTTCGAGCAGCGGGTGGCCCTCGACAGCCGCGTCACCTGGGCCTTCCTGGCGTTCCTCGTCATCGCCACGCAGATCGCCGCGATCGGCGTGCTGATCCCGTCGCAGATCCTGATCGTCGGCGCGATGGTCCTCGGGCCGGAGTTCGGCGCGGTGGCCGCCGTCTCCTTCGGCCTGCTGCGCCGCCGCTGGCGACTCGTCGGGACGGCCTCCCGCGCGCTCGCGGCCGGCTTCGCGTCCGCGATCGCCGTCACCCTGGCCTGCGCCCTCGTCGCGCGCGGTCTCGGCTGGATCTCCCCCGACACTTTGCGGCACCACGACGAGGTGCGCTTCATCGTGACGCCCGACCGGTGGTCGTTCATCGTGGCGCTGCTCGCCGGCGCCGCGGGCGTGCTGTCGATCACGGCGGGCAAGTCGTCCGCGCTCGTGGGTGTCTTCATCTCCGTCACGACCGTCCCGGCGGCCGGGTACATGGCCGTGGCCCTGGCGCTCTCACGCTGGGACGAGGTCGGCGGCTCGGCGCTGCAGCTCCTCGTCAACATCACCGGCATGGTCGTCGCCGGCGCGCTGACGCTGTTCCTCCAGCGCTCCCTGTGGAACCGGTACGGCGGGGGTAGGGGACGGACGTGACAGGCATACCTGAGACGTAGACGGGTTCGTCCATGAGACGGAGGTCCGGCGCTCGCCCTGCCCAGTAGGGTCGGATCATGACTGCGAGCGCGACCCCATGCTTCGCGACCGAGGGGCTGACCAAGCGCTTCCCCCGCGTCACGGCGCTCGACGACCTCACGGTCGCCGCCGGCACCGGCGTGACCGGCCTGGTGGGCGCCAACGGCGCGGGCAAGTCGACGCTGATCAAGATCCTGCTCGGCCTGCTCCCCCCGACCTCGGGGCGCGCCTCGGTGCTCGGCCTCGACACGGCCACCCAGGGCCTGGAGATCCGGCGGGCCGTCGGCTACATGCCCGAGCACGACTGCCTGCCCCCGGACATGTCCGCGACCGAGTTCGTGGTGCACATGGCCCAGATGTCCGGGCTGCCGCGTACGGCCGCCCGCGAGCGCGCCGCCGACACCCTGCGACACGTCGGGCTGGACGAGGAGCGCTACCGCCCGATGGGCGGCTACTCCACCGGCATGCGGCAGCGGGTCAAGCTCGCCCAGGCCCTCGTCCACGACCCGAAGCTGGTCTTCCTGGACGAACCCACCAACGGGCTCGACCCGCAGGGCCGCGACGACATGCTCGCGCTGATCCGGCGCGTCGGCACCGAGTTCGGCATCAACGTGCTGGTCACCTCCCACCTGCTCGGCGAGCTGGAGCGGGTGTGCGACCACGTCATCGTCATCGACGGCGGGCGGCTGCTGCGCTCGTCGGCGATCCGGGAGTTCACCCGGGCCGAGCAGACCATCGCGGTGGAGGTCGAGGAGGGGCAGCAGCGGCTGGCCGAACGCCTCACCGCCGGCGGCGAGACGGTCGCCGCGCAGGGCAGGCTGCTGACGGTCCAGGTGGCCGCGGACGACCCCGGCCGCACCTACGACGCCGTACGCGACGCCGTCTGCGACCTCGGCCTCAGCCTTCTGCGGCTGGAACAGCGGCGGGGCCGCATCGAAGACGTCTTCAAGGAGCCGGTGGCATGACAGAGCCCACCGCGGTCATCCACGACATCGGATACCGCCACTACGACGGCGTACGGCTGGGGCGCGGCCGGGCGACGCTCGCCCTCGGCGTGCAGAGCCTGCGCGGCGTGTTCGGGCTCGGCCGTACGGCCCGCGCCAAAATCATGCCGCTGCTGCTGGTCGCGATCATGCTGATGCCGACGGTCGTGTCGATCGGCGTGATGGCGCTCGCCAAGCAGTACGTCATGCCCTATACGGGATACGCCGTCTTCATGCAGGCGGTGATCGCGGTCTTCCTCGCCGCGCAGTCGCCGTACCTGGTCGCGCCGGACCTGCGCTTCCGCGTGCTGCCGCTCTACCTGTCCCGCCCGCTGACCGTCACCGACTACGTCCTGGCGAAGCTGGCCGCCCTCGCGGTCGCGGTGTTCGGCCTGCTGGCCGTGCCGCTCACGATCCAGTTCGTCGGCGAACTGCTGGTGGACCTGCCCGGGCCGCCGCACACCGCCGACTACCTCGGCGCGCTGGGCGGCGCGGTGCTCCACGCGGTGCTGCTGTCGACCGTGAGCATCGCCCTGGCGTCGTTCACCCCGCGCCGCGGCCTCGGCGTCGCGGCGGTGATCGCGTTCTACATGTTCACGGCCGCCATCTCCGGGATCTTCGCCGGTGCGGTGATCTCGTCCGGACGTGACGACCTCGTCGGCTGGGCCCTGCTGCTCAACCCGTTCTTCCTCGTCGACTACGTCCAGTCGGCCCTGTTCGGCACCGAGCCCGTCAACCCCGGAAGCCCTCCGCCGGACCTCGCGTCGGTCCTGATCCTGCTGGCCGTGGCCGCCGTGGCCGCGACGGGCGTCCTCCTGCGTTACCGGAAGGCGGCGTCGTGACCACCACAAGCTCTCCCGTGACCACCCGCCAGGGCGTGCTCGAACTCGCCCAGGTGTCCCGCTGGTACGGCAACGTCGTCGCGGTCAACGACGTCACGATGACGATCGGTCCCGGCGTCACCGGCCTGCTCGGGCCGAACGGCGCGGGCAAGTCGACGCTGCTGCACATGATGGCCGGGTTCCTCGCGCCGTCCAGCGGCACCGCGTCCCTCGACGGCCGGCAGATCTGGCACAACCACGAGATCTACCGGCAGATCGGCCTGGTCCCCGAGAGGGAGGCCGTGTACGGCTTCCTCACCGGGTGGCAGTTCGTGCTGTCGTCGGCCCGGCTGCACGGCCTGCCCGAACCCGCCGACGCGGCCCGCAGGGCCCTTGACCTGGTGGAGATGACGGACGCCTCCGGCCGGCGCATCGAGACGTACTCGAAGGGCATGCGGCAGCGGGTGAAGGTCGCCGCCGCCCTCGTCCACGACCCCCAGGTGCTGCTTCTGGACGAGCCGTTCAACGGCATGGACCCCCGGCAGCGGCTCCACCTCATGGACCTCGTCCGGCGCATGGGCGAGGAGGGCCGGACCATCCTGTTCAGCTCGCACATCCTCGAAGAGGTCGAGCGGGTCGCCCACCACATCGAGGTCCTGGTCGCCGGGCGGCACGCCGCGTCGGGCGACTACCGCGAGATCCGGCGCCGCATGGCCGACCGGCCGCACCTGTTCCGGGTCAGGTCGAGCGACGACCGGCATCTGGCCGCCGCGCTCATCGGCGACCCCTCCTCCAGCGCGGTCTCGCTGACCGAGCAGGGCGTCGAGGTCCAGGTGACCGACTACGCGCGGTTCACCGCGCTGCTGCCGCGGATGGCGCGCGACCTCGCCGTACACCTGTGGCAGGTCTCCCCCACCGACGAGGACCTGGAAAGCGTCTTCTCCTACCTCATTTCCGGGAGCTCGCGATGAACACGGTGGTGGCGGACATCACCTACCGGGCCATGCTCGGACGCAAGAGGATCTGGCTGCTGGTGCTGCTGCCGGTGGCGCTGGTCGCGATCGCCGCGCTGCTCAGGCTGTTCAACGGCCACGACGAGCAGACGGCCGTGACCCTGATGAAGAGCTTCGCGATCGGCACGATGCTGCCGCTTCTCGGGCTGATCGCCGGGACGGGCGTCATCGCCCCGGAGATCGAGGACGGCACGATCATCCACCTGCTGTCCAAGCCGATCTCCCGCCCGGTGATCGCGGTGACGAAGTTCGTGGTCGCGGCGTCCCTCATCGCGGTGTTCGCGGCCGTCTCGACCTACGCCTCCGCCTACCTCCTGACCGGCGCCGAGTCGGGCGTCGCGACCGGATTCACCCTCGGGGCGCTGTTCGGCGGCGTCGCGTACGCCGCGGTGTTCCTGCTGCTGGGCGTGCTCACCCGGCACGCGGTCGCGGTCGGCGTCATCTACGCCCTCGTGTGGGAGGGCGTGGTCGGCGGCTACGTGCCCGGCGCACGGAAGTTCTCCATCCAGCAGTGGGCGCAGTCGCTCGCCGACCAGGTCTCCTCCTCGCCCTTCTTCTCCACCGAGGTGACGCTCGGCTTCGCCGTACCGGCGATGATCATCGTCACGATCGGCGCCGTCGTGTGGACCGGACAGCGCCTGCGCTCCCTGTCCCTCACCGGCGACGACTGATGACTCAGCCGCCCACCGCCAGAAGTAGCAGCTCCCGGGGCGGAATCCGAGTGGGCTTCTGAACCTGACCGCGCCGCCCGGATGGTCCTTCCGGCTCCCCACGTTCTCGCTACGGTAGGACGTATGGGACCGCGCCTGGCGCAACTTCGCCTCACGGAGTTCAAGTCCTTCCGCGACGCCTCGGTAATGCGGTTGGGCGGCATGACCGTGCTCATCGGGCGCAACAGCAGTGGCAAGTCCAATGCCCTCGACGGGCTGGAGGTGCTTTCCCGGCTGGCGACGGGCGCTGACCTCGTGGAGGCCCTCGACAGCCGCCGAGGCGACGAGGGACCGCTCCGAGGAGGAATCGAAGGCTGTCCCCCACACGGAAACGACCGCTTCCGCCTTGGCTGCACGGTCCTGTCGCCCGAACGGGCCGGCAGCGGCTACGCCCTCATCGATCTCGATGTGACCGTGCAGGTGCGGCCGGAACCGGCGATCGTCAGCGAGACGCTGTCGGGCGTGTCCGGCAGACTACGCAACACAAAGGACCCCTCCTCCAGAATCTGGCACAAACTGCTCACAACCCGTGACCCGGCCCCGGAAAACGGAAGCATCGACGCAACGTGGTACCGGGGAACCCGAGGACGGGGCCGAGTGGCGTCCTTCCGTGCGACCCGACTGCTCACGTCGCAGATTCCGCTCCGGCTGGCCCAGGACACCGAAACCGAACGACACGTGGTCCAGGCGGCCAAGGATTTGGTGCAAGCGCTCCAGGGCGTCTTCCATCTCGACCCCGTGCCCCACCTGATGCGGCAGTACGTGCCAGGGCGTGACGTACGGCTGCGGCGCACCGGCGAGAACCTCTCGGCCGTGATCGGTCAGATGGCGGAGCGCGACCCTGATCAGTTCGCGCAATTGGTCGAACTCGTTCGGGATCTCGTGGAACATGAGGTGACGGGCATCGAGGTCATCCGGTCCGACCTGAACGACGTCATGCTCGCACTCCGCGAAGGCCGGGCCGTCACTCCCGCCCGGGAGATGAGCGATGGTCTTCTGCGCTTCATGGCCATCGCGACCACTTTGATCACTCGTGGCCGGGACGTGGATCTGGGTGGCATGTCGAACCGCGAACGCCCTGTGACTGTGGTGATCGAGGAGTTGGAGAACGGCCTGCATCCCTCGCAGGCGGGCAAAGCTCTCGATCTCGTACGCAGGGCGGTCAGGAACGACGGCGCACAGGTGCTTTTCACCACGCACAGTCCAGCCCTCCTGTCGGGACTGTCCGCCGAGGACCACAAGTCCGTCGTCGTCTGTTCGCGGGACCCGCAGACGCAGCAGTCGACGCTCACACCGCTACCCGAACTGGACGGATATCCCCGGCTGATGGCCCAAGGCGACCTCGGGTCCGTCGTGACAGCGGGGTTATTGAGCGAGGAACGGCGCAGCGATTTCTCGGAGTTCGACCGCCTCATGGGAATCGGGTGATCATGGCCCGGCGTGTGGAATTCGTGGACACGTCGATCCTGTGCAATCTCCTCGACGTACCGGGCAAAAACCAGCATCAGCAGGAGATCAGGGAGAAACTGCGGCTGAAGAGCCGACAATGCGATCTTATCCTGCCCGTCACCGCGGTCATCGAGACCGGCAACCACATCGCACAGCTAGGAAACGGACACGACCGGCGTGACCGAGCCAAGAAGCTTCATGCGCTTCTTGACCTAGTGATCAGAGGCGAGGCGCCGTGGGTGCTGCACACAGTGGAATGGGGCGAGCCCTTTCTCCGCGAGCTCCTTGGAGGCGGCGGTACGGGGATCGCACTGGCGGACCACGCGATGAGCGGGCTCGGCCTCGGCGACCTGTGCATTCTGACCGAGCGGGAGATGTACAGGCGACGCGTGGCCGGCGTCGAAGTCGGGATATGGACGCTGGACGGACAGCTCAAAGCGCACGAATGACTTCGTGACGGCGGCCGCCAGAGAGGGCGGCCGCCGTCGTCGTGAGAGGCGTCAGAAGGGGCAGGTGCTGCGGTACTCCTCGACGGCCAGGCTCCTGCCGGGGCCGGGGCACAGGAAGCGGTCGTAGCGGACGTCGTCGTCGACGAACCGCTTCATCCAGGCCACGGCGTACTTGCCGATGGTGGTGTTGGTCGTGTTCGGGGCGAAGTGGGTGGCGCCGTTCAGCTCCAGGTACGCCTTGTCGAGCGACGAGGGCAGGCTGGTGTAGAACGGCACGGAGTGCGAGGCGACCGGCGCGACGGTGTCGGCCTCGGCGCCGATGATCAGCGTGGGCGTCCGGACGCCCGACCAGGTCTTGTCGAGGTTCCACGGGGTCAGCGGGACGGCGGCCCGCAGGGACGGCCGGTCGTCGACGGCCTCGAGTGTGCCGCCGCCGCCCATCGAGTGGCCCATGACGCCGAGCCTGGTCGCGTCCACGCGGCCGCGGACCGAGCTGCGCTCGGTCAGGTAGTCGAGCGCGGCCAGCAGCTGCCGGCCCCGGCTGTCGGGCTGGTCGAGCCGCGTCAGCGTATCGATGTTGAACACCACGAAGCCGTGCGAGGCGAGCCGGGCGGCCAGCCAGGCGAGGCTGGACTTGTCGGCCGTGTAGCCGGGGGCGATGGCCACGCCGCCGAACGTCCCCTCGGACGTGGTGGTCGGGTAGTAGATGGTTCCGCCGCCGAAGCCGCTCACGGACAACGACGACACGTCGGTCTGCGCGGTCGCGTACGGCCCGCGCGACGCCTCCAGGAGCGCGTCCGTCGGGTCCGGGCCGTGTACGGCGGCGTGGGCGGCGGGAGCGGTGAGGAGACCGCCGGCCAGCGCGAGCAGCACGACGAGCGCAAGCGTCGTGACCACGGAGGACGTCCGGTGCAGGAATGGGGTTGGGGGGTGTGTCGGCACGTCGGTGCACTCCTTGGGGGGTAGGAGTGGGAACGGGCACGCGGGCCGGTTCCCGCGAACGGTCTGACCGCCGTCACTGTCGCGCCGTCAGCCCCGTACGCGCATCGGTGAAATCACCGGTCCCCGCCGACCACGGGCGGTCCCCGGCAGACCACCGGCCCTGAGGCGGCGCCCACCGGAGAGCCGGTCCCGGAGGTCAGGGCCGGTAGCCGCTCTTGTCCGCCTCGGTGATCGTCCGCAGCACCCGCGCGGGGGATCCGACGGCGATGACGCCGGAGGGGATCGAGCGGGTGACCACGCTGCCGGAACCGATGATCGTGTTGTCGCCGATCGTCACGCCCTGATTGATGGTGACGCCACCGCCGATCCAGACGTGGTCTCCGATCGTCACCGGCTTGGCGTAACAGGCGCCGGCCGCGCGTTCACCGGCGTCGATGGCGTGGTTGCTGGTGTAGATGCCGACGCGGGGACCGAACAGCACGTGGTGGCCGATGGTGATGCCCCCGCCGTCGAGCATGACGCAGTCGAAGTTGGCGTAGAAGTGGTCACCGATGCTGATGTTGAAACCGAACTCGCAGCGGAACGTCGGCTCGAAGTGGCAGTCCTGTCCGACCTGGCGCAGCAGGCGGCGCAAGATCGCCTCGCGGTCCTGCTGCGGCCGCCCGAAACTGTTGTTGTATTCGGTGGTCAGCAGCACGGCGCGCCGGCGCGCCTCGACGAGTTCGTCGGTGAGGTCGTTGTACATCCGGCCCGAGAGAATGTGCGCGCGCTGGGCTTCAAGCGTCACTGCGTGATCCTTGTTCATCGTCGGTCGGCCCTCGGGACCCCGGTTCCGGGGGTGGGCACTGGGAAGAACTGGATATCACGGCTCTCGGCGGCCGGTTCACGGCAGCAGGCGGGCCAGTTCGACCCGGGAGCGCACGCCGAGCCTGGCGAAGATGTTCCGCAGGTGATGCTCCACGGTGCGCGGGCTGATGAACAGCCGGGCCGCCACCTCCCGGTTCGTCGCGCCCTCCGCCACCAGGGTGGCGATCCGGAACTGCTGCGCCGTGAGCAGCCGGCCGGCCTCGGAACGGGAGCCCGAGGGCCGCACCGACTCCCCCGCCGCCCGCAGCTCCGCGCGGGCGTGCGCGCTCCACATGCGGGCGCCGTACCGGTCGAACGTCTCCAGCGCGCCGTGCAGGTGCTCGCGGGCGGCGCCCGGGCGGCGCGACCGCCGCAGCATGCCGCCGTACAACAGCCGCGTGCGCGCGGTCTCGAACGCGCACGATCCCTGGCGGTGCAGTTCCAGCGCCTGGGCGAAACGCTCCCCGGCCTCGTCCGGAGGCGCCAGCAGCGCGTGACATCGGGCCGCCAGTGCCAGCCGGTCGGGGTCGCGGGTGCTGTCCGCCCAGCGTTCCAGCACGACCAGCGCGTCCCGCGCCTGCGCGACGTCCCCCGTCCGTACGGCGCTCTCGACGAGCAGCGGCGTCGCCATCACCCGGACGACGAGGGGGTCTCCCGTACGGGCCACCACGCGCAGGCGGTTCACCGCGTCGGCGTGCCGGTTGGCCGCGACGTCCAGATGGGCCAGGGCGAGCGTGCCGAGCGCCTCGGCCACGCTGACGCCGTGGGCCGCGGCGAGTTCGACGGCGCGCGCCGCCCGCAGGGCGCACGTCTCCTCGTCGCCCTCGACGGCGGCGGTGAAGGCGAGCCAGGCCAGGTGCTGCGCACCGCTGACGGCGCGGCCCGTCTCCTGCGCCAGGCGCAGGCCGTCCATGGCGTTGGCCGCCACCGCGTCGTAACGGCCCATCCACTGCTGGGCCTGGATATGGATCTCCAGCATCTGCGGCATGCTGGCGACCGCGCCGTGGGCGCGCGCGACCTCGACCGCCCGGGTGGTCAGGGTGAGCGCGGCGGCGCCGTTGCCGAGCAGGAGGTTCGCCACGCCGCCCCACACGAGCGCCGAGGGACTGCCGGCCGAGGACGGCGCCATCACCCCGGTGGCGACGCGGCGCAGGGAGGTGGTCGCCTCCAGATGCCTGCCGCGGAACGTCGCGGCCATGCCCTCAAGATACTCCAGAGCCATGCGCGTGAGGTGGGCGTCGTCGGGCCGCCGCAGCGTCTCGGCGCGCCGGGCGATCGTCAGGAACCGCCGGTTGTCCCCCGCCAGGTAGCTCGCCTCGCCCGCCCGGACCAGCGCGCGTACGGCCTGCTCGCGGTCGGTGCGCAGCAGCCGCTCCGCGGCGGCGAGCAGCGTGTCGCAGGCGCTGTCGGTCTTGCCCGCCCGCAGCTCCAGGCTGCCCCTGAGCAGCTCGGCCCGGCCGCGCACCTCGGCGCCGGCCGCGAGCGTGTCGACCCTGGACAGCAGCGACCTCGCCCGCTGCGGCTGTCCCGCCTGCCAGGCGTGCTGGGCGGCGGCCGCCATCCGTGCGGCCTTGGCCTCGCCGTGCCCGGTGAGCTCGGCCGCCCGTTCGAGGACGCGGAACGGTTCCGGGAAGGCCGCCGTCGTCGCCTTCGGCATCGCCGCCAGCGCCCGTACGAGATCCTCGGCAAGCTCGCGCGCGGAACCGTCGAGGGCGGCGGCACGATGCCACGCCCGCCGCAGCCGCCGGCGTTCCCCGCCGGAAGCACCGCCGCGAGCACCGCCGGGAGCGTCACCGGAAACATCGCCGGGATCATCGTCGAGAAGGCTCGCGAGCAGGCGGTGGGCGGCCCGCCGTCGAGCGAGGGACGCCTCGGCGTAGGCCACGTGGCGCAGGAGCGGGTCGGCGAGGTCGAAGCCGCCGTCCGGCAGCTCGACCACGACGCCCGCGGCCTCCGCCGTCTCCAGGGCCGCCAGTCCGGACCGCGCCTCCGCCGCGCGCGTCAGCGTGACCGCGTCGATGCCGGGATCGGCCGCGATCAGCAGGACGAGGTCGGCGGTGTCGGCGGGCAGGCCGCGGAGCCGGTCGGCGTACGCCCGCCACAGACGGCCGCCGCGCGGCGGCGCCTCGGGTGGCGGCGCCGCGCCCTTGCGGTGCTCGTGGGTCAGCGCACCGGCGAGTTCCGCCAGCGCGAGCGGGTTGCCCCGGGCCGCCCGGACCAGCGCCGTACGCAGGTCTCCCGACAGACCTCCGGGGACGAGGTCGTCGAGCACCTGCCGCGACGCCCTCTCGTCGAGCGGGGTGAGCGGAAGCGGCGGCAGGTCGCCGGGGGCGGTGCCGGGCTCCGCGGAGGCCAGCAGCACGGCGACGGGGACCGTCCCCACCCGGCGGGCCACGAAGCAGATCGCCTCCCGGCTGGGAGCGTCGAGCCACTGGATGTCGTCGGCGCACACCAGCACCGGGCGTCCGGCGGCCTGCAGGAGCCGCAGCAGCGCGGCCGGCAGCGCCAGGCCGCCCGCGTCGGCGCCGGTCCGCAGCGCGTCGGCGAGCACCCGCGTATCGGCCGCCGACGTGTCCAGCCGGTCGGCGATCGGGCGGAGCAGGGCGTGCAGCCCGGCGTACGGCAGGTGGGTCTCACCTGCGACGCCCCGGGTGCGGAGCACGAGGAACCCCGGCTCGTCGGGGGCGCCGGTGGCCGCGTGCGCGGCGGCGAGGTCGAGCAGCGCGGTCTTTCCCGCACCCGGTCCGCCCAGGAGGAGCAGGCATCCGCCCACACCGGTTCTGGCCCGGTCAATCAGTGCGCGCAGCGCGTCCGATTCCCTTTCACGGCCCCTTAACGCATCCGACCGGACACCGGTCAAACAAGACATGCATCAGTGTTACGCGCACATTACGCAAATGAGAAGGGCTCCCAATAAGGAACCCCGCCGGGCACGCGCCCGGCGGGGTCCTCAGGAGTCGTGACGCGTGCGGCGTCAGACGCAGACCGTACGGACGACCTCCGCGAGGCGGTCCGCCACGGCCTTGGCCTGGTCGTGCGACGCGGCCTCGACCATGACCCGGATCATGGGCTCGGTTCCGCTCGGCCGGATCAGCACCCGGCCGGTCTCCCCGAGCTCCGCCTCGGCCTCGGCCACCGCCGCCCGCAGCTCGGGCGCGGACGCCTTCGACTTCGCCACGTCCCGGACGTTGACGAGCACCTGCGGCAGCTTGGTCATCACCGCGGCGAGGTCGGTGAGGGAGCGGCCCTGCCGGGCCACCTCGGCCATCAGGTGCAGCGAGGTGAGCAGGCCGTCCCCGGTCGTGGCGTGATCCAGCATGATCACGTGACCGGACTGCTCGCCGCCCAGGGTGTAGCCGCCGTCCTGCATCGCCTCCAGGACGTACCGGTCGCCGACCGCGGTCTCCACCACGGACAGGCCGGCCTCCCGCAGGGCGATCTTGAACCCCAGGTTGGACATGACCGTCGCCACGACCGTGTCCTTGGCGAGGCGGCCGTCGGCCTGCATCGACAGGGCCAGGATCGCCATGATCTGGTCGCCGTCGACCTCTTCGCCCGTACCGGTGACCGCGAGGCAGCGGTCGGCGTCGCCGTCGTAGGCGATGCCCAGGTCGGCGCCGCGCGCGACGACGGCCTCCCGCAGGGGCGTCAGGTGGGTCGAGCCCACGCCGTCGTTGATGTTCAACCCGTCCGGGGCGGCGCCGATGGTCTCCACGATCGCGCCGGCGCGCAGCAGCGCCTCCGGGGCGACCATGTGCGCGGCGCCGTGCGCGCAGTCGATGACGACGCGCAGCCCGTCGAGGCCGTGGGGCAGGGTGGTCAGCAGGTGCGCGACGTACCGGTCGGCCTCGCCGTACGCCTCCCGGACCCGGCCGACGGACGCGCCCACCGGGCGGTTCCACTTCTCCCCGAGCCGCTGCTCGATCTCGTTCTCCACCGCGTCGGGCAGCTTGTAGCCGCCGCGGGTGAAGAACTTGATGCCGTTGTCCGGCGCGGGGTTGTGCGACGCGGAGAGCATGACGCCGAGGTCGGCGCCCAGCGCGTTGGTCAGATACGCGACCGCCGGGGTGGGCAGCACGCCGAGCCGCAGGACGTCCACGCCTGACGACGCGAGGCCGGCGACCACTGCGGCCTCCAGGAATTCACCTGAAGCACGCGGGTCCCGGCCTACGACGGCGATCGGGCGGCCGCGCCGCCCGACGCTCGCGTGGAACGCCCCGGCATCGCCGAGCACGTGCGCGGCGGCCACGGACAGGTCCATGGCCAGCTCCGCGGTGAGGTCGCGCCCGGCGACCCCACGTACCCCGTCGGTGCCGAAGAGGCGCCCCCGCGAGGAGGCGCCTACGGGCTCCCCCGACATTAACGCTTGCTGTACTGAGGAGCCTTGCGGGCCTTCTTGAGGCCGTACTTCTTCCGCTCCGTGGCGCGGGCGTCACGGGTGAGGAAGCCGGCCTTCTTCAGCGGCGGGCGGTTGACCTCGGCGTCCAGCGCGGCGAGCGCGCGGGACAGGCCCATGCGCAGCGCGCCGGCCTGGCCGGTCACGCCGCCGCCGTCGATGCGGGCGATGACGTCGAACGCGTCCTCGGCGCCGAGCACGACGAACGGCTCGTTGATCAGCTGCTGGTGGACCTTGTTCGGGAAGTAGCTGTCCAGCGAGCGGCCGTTGATCGTCCACTTGCCGGTGCCCGGCACGATGCGAACCCGGGCGATGGCCTCCTTGCGGCGGCCGGTGCCGTACGAGTTGCCCGTGGTGACGGGCTTGCGGACGGCGCCGTCGCCGGCGGGGGCCGACTCGGTGGTGTACTCGGAGGGGAACTCCTCCGCGGTGTAGTCTTCCGGCTCGCCCTCGACGAGCGTCTCGATACCGGTGGGCTCGGCCACGGTTCTCCTCTTAACTTTCCTGGCTCGCGATTACTGGGCGATCTGGGTGATCTGGAACGGCACCGGCTGCTGGGCCTGGTGCGGGTGCTCGCCGCCGGCGTAGACCTTGAGCTTCTTGGCCATCTTCCGGCCGAGAGCGTTCTTGGGAAGCATGCCCCGGACGGCCTTCTCCACGGCCCGGTCCGGACGCTTCTCCATGAGCTCGCCGTAGGAGACGGCGCGCAGACCGCCGGGGTAACCCGAGTGGCGGTACGCCTTCTTCTGCTCGAGCTTGTTGCCGGTCAAGGCGATCTTGTCGGCGTTGATGACGATGACGAAGTCACCCGTGTCGACATGCGGAGCGAAGATCGGCTTGTGCTTCCCGCGAAGCAGGGTCGCCACATGACTGGCCAGCCGGCCGAGCACGACGTCGGTCGCGTCGATGACGTACCACTGACGTTCGACGTCGTTGGGCTTCGGTGAGAACGTGCGCACGGCAGTGCCTTCTGTCGGAAATGTGAACTCTCGGTAGGTTGCGCAGGCACGGCGACAACCTCCGTCTCCACATGTACGGGAGAAGACGCCGGACGCGCCGTGCACCGGTCTGCGGACAGACCGATCCACACACAACGAACTAGCAGACTACCGACCCGATGCCGCCCGGTCAAAACAGCGAGCGGGGACCCTCATTGGAACGACGCATTTGAACGTTCATCAAATCCATACCCAATCGCCCCTTCATCCCCATGGCGGGGATCTCTATATTTGACTGCGGTATGTGGCAGACCCCTCACAAAAATCACACCTTCCGTGGCCCCCTGCGGGGGACTCAGATGGGTCTGCTGGCGTGCGCCGTCGCCATTCTGCTCACCGGCGTGGTGATCGGCCGGATGAGCGCCGGGTCGAGCGAGGTCGACGAGGTTTATCTCCGCAAGTCGGAGCCGTCCCTGTCCCCCCGCGCGAGCGCGCCGGGCACGGTGCCGCGCGACCGGCCCACCCTCGACCACGTCCTGCGCACCGTGGCTCCGGTCGCCCCCCGGGAGGTGCCGCAGCAGCGCAGGCCCCGGAAGGAACAGCCGCCCTCCACTGTGATCGACGGCTCCGGCGGCGGCTCGCCGTACAGCGTCCTCACTCCCGGGGCGGACGGAGGCGACGGCGCGTACGACGCCGACGCGATGCGGGCCGCCTCGATGGAGGCCGAGGTCGTGCGCCTGGTGAACGCCGAGCGCCGCAAGCACGGCTGCCGGCCCCTGCGTGTGGACCCCCGCCTCGTGGAGTCCGCCCGCGCGCACTCGGCGGAGATGGCGTCGAGCGGGCTGTTCCGGCACAGCTCGCCCGGGGGAGCCACGCCCTGGGACCGCATGGGGGCGGCGGGCTACTCCGAGGGCGGAGCCGAGACGATCGCGAGGGGCTACCAGAGCGCCGCGGCGGTCGTACGCGGCTGGATGGCCGGGCGGAGCGACCGTGCCACGCTGCTCGACTGCCGCCTGGTCGCGACCGGGGTCGGCGTGAGCACCGGCGACGGCGGCCCGTGGTGGACCGAGGACTTCGGGTATTCCTGACCCTTCGTCGTCTGTCCGAAACGCCGACTAATCTCAGCGCCATGGGTTACCCCGGCGACCAGCAACCACCTCCGCCGCACCAGCCTCCGGACCCCCGCAGGCGGGACCTGCCGCCGTACTCCGGCGGGGACGACTCGCCCCTCGCCGGCCGTCGCGACGCGCCCCCGTACGGCGGGGGCCAGCCGCCCTACCAGCGCGAGCAGCCGCCCTACCAGCGTGAGCCGTCGCCGTACGCCCGCGAGCAGTCGCCATACGAACGCGAGCAGGCCCCCTACCAGCCCTATCGGCCCGAGCAGCCGCCGTACGCCGGACGCGGGCCGCATGAGCAGGAGGGCCCGCACCGCGTGGAGGAGCTCGCCTCGGGCCCTGGCCCGGGCCCCTCCTACCCGCCCCCGTCCGGCGGTCAGCCGGGTGACGGCTGGGACGCGCGGCGGCGGCCCACGGAGCCGCGGGTGCCCGTGCCGCCGGAGCCCGTGTGGGATCCCGACGTGAAGGGCCCCTGGTGGCGACGCCCCTGGGCCCTCGGCCTCGGCTTGCTCGCCCTGATCGGTGCGCTGTTCACCGGCCTGTGGTACGCCGCGAGCAACGAGAAGCCGCCGGTCGCCGCTCCGGCGCCCAGCAAGCGGTCCACCCCGCTCGTCCCCGACGGCCCTTCCGGCAAGTACGGCTACACGGGCTCCCGGGCGACCGACAAAAGCCCGCTGTCACTCGGGGAGTTGTTCCCCAAGCGCAAATTCCTCAAGGACAAGCGGTCGTACGTCCGCACAGTCTTCCGCAGGGAGAAGAAATGCGCGGACGGCGTCACCGGCGACAAAATCACGAAGGCGCTCAAAGCGGGCGGATGCACGCAGCTTCTGCGGGCGAGCTTCGCGGACGCCAAGGGCACGATCATCGGCACCGTGGGCGTCGCCAACCTGCGGACCTCCGCCACGGCGAAGAAGGTCGCCTCCGCCGGAGGCGGCGGGGAGCGGAAGGACTACCTCAAGCCGCTGCCGGGCAAGGACGAGGCCAGCAAGCACCTCGGCACGGGCGAGGCGTACGCGGGCGGCTGGACCCACGGCCACTACGCGGTGCTGCTCTGGTTCCAGTTCAAGGACGGCCACAAACCGACCAAGACCGAGCAGAAGCGGCTCTACCAGGCCGCGGTGGACGTCACCGACTCGACTGTTTTCCCTGCCCTCGACACCCGCTCGCTGACCGGTGGCCCCAGCTGAGGCCAGGCGTTCGCTGAGGTGGGAGCGGGTGGGCGAGCTGGGGCGGCACGGACCGAAACGCCCATAGGGGCACGCCGATCGCGCCCACGCCGTTACGCTTCCGGCTATGCGTGGCAAGGATTCCGGCTCCGAGCACGAACACGAAACGGCGTGGGCCCACCGTGAGGCGGACGCCGAGGGCTCGGCGACACCTCCGACGCCACCCCCGAGCTTCGGGCAGACCCCGGCGCCCGGACTCGGGCAGCCCCCAGCGGACGACGGCACGGCCTGGGCCCCGGACGCCGCCGGCACGGCGGACCGGCCCGCGCCGCCCGCCGTTCCCTACCCGACCAGGTACGGCCTCCCCGGCGGTCTCAGGGCGCCGGAACCGGCCGCCGACGACCCGGAGAGCACCAACAGATTCCGGGCCGTTCCCGCGTACGGTCCCCCGCCGCCCTCCTCCGGCGTACCCGGGGACGCCAGGTCCCTTCCCGCGCCGCGCCCGCCGGGTGACGAGGGCGTCGGCTCGCCCGCGCCCGGCGAGCCGCATCCCGGCGCCGTGCCTCCGCAGCCCGCGTACGGCGGGGGACCGCACACCTGGCAGCCGCCGGAGGGCCAGGGTGTCCACACGTGGCAGCCACAGCCGGGCCAGGGCGACCAGCGGCAGCCGGGGTACGGCCCGCCCGCGTGGCAGCCACCCGCCCCGGCCGGACCCCCCTGGCAGCCCCCGGCCGATCCGAACCCCCCGCGTTGGGAACAGGCGCCGGGTCCCGGAACGCCGCCCTGGCAGCCCGAGGGCCAGGGAGTGGTGGCCTGGCAGCCCCCGCCCGGCCCCGGCACCGTGGGCCGGGCGCAGGAGGGCCCTGACGCGGGGGCCGGCCCCACCGCCCCCTACGGACATCCGCCGGCGGACCCGAACGCCCCGCGTTGGGAGCAGGCGCCGGGTCCCGGAACGCCGCCCTGGCAGCCCGGGCCGCCGTCCTGGCACCCCGGCCAGAGCGCGGGCGGCCCCGCGTACCCGCAGACTCCACCTCCTCCACCACCGCAGCCCGCGTACGGCGGGGGACCGCACACCTGGCAGCCGCCGGCGGACGGAGCGGACCCGGCCTGGCAGCCCCCGGCGGACGGAGCGAACCCCGCCTGGCAGCCGCCGCCCGGTCCGAACGCACAGGGATGGCAGCCGCCCGGCGCCGTGGGGCCGGGCTGGGAACCGCCCATGCCGCAATCGTGGCAGCAGGAGCCACCCCCTCCTGGCGCCCCGGGGCCTGCCTGGGAACCACCCGCCGGCGCGGCCCCTCAACCCTGGCAGCAGGAGCCACCCCCGCCCGGCGCCCCGCAGACGTGGCCGGCCCCGGGCGGCGAGCCCGGCGCACAGCCAGGTGGACAGCCCGGGGCACACCCCGGCGTGAGCTCCTGGCCCCACTCGGGCGACGGGTCGCAGTGGCCACAGGGTCACGTACCTGCCGGGACGGGTGACATCACCGGCCCCACGACGTGGCCGGCTCCGCCGTCCGGCGAACCGGCGGCTCCCGGCGCCTTCGGCGCGTCCCCCTCGCCGTACGACACGGGCCCCCAGGGACAGATCGGCGCTGGACAGATCGGCGCTGGACAGATCGGCGCTGGACAGATCGGCGCTGGACAGACCGGCGCCGGGGAGCCGTACGACGGATCCCCGGGGCAGCCGTGGCAGGACCCCGCGGGATCCGCCTGGCCGCACCACGGCGGCGCCCCCACGGCACCGGTGCTCTACGGCCCGGACCAGGAGAACGCGGTCGGTCCCCAGTCCGCCCAGCCCGGTGAGACGGCGCCCGGCGTGCCGTCGTTCCACGAATGGGGGCCCGCCCCTGTCGCGGGGCAGCCGTCCGCAGGGCCTCTGTCCGCGGGGCAGCCGTCCGCGGGGGAGGCGTGGTCCCCGGCGCAGACGCCCCACCAGGGGTATCCACCGGCGGACCCGTCGCAGGCGCCGCTCGCGCCCGGTCCGCAGCCCTCCGACGCGCAGGGGGCCGCGTTCCCGGACCAGGTCCGTCCCGGCGAGCCCGGCGACGTCCCCGTGTGGCCGCCACGGCTGCCGGGCGAGCCGTACCCGCAGGGAGAGCTGCCCGCGGGCACTTCCTGGCCCCCTGTGCACGCCTACCAGGACGAGCACGGCGCCGCGCAGGCGTCCGCGGACCCGTCCGGCGGCACATCGGGCGACGCGCCCGGCCACACCGGCGCGCCCGATCGCGACGGCACGCCCGCGGATGCCCCGCACCACGCCGGTGCGCCTGCGGGCAGCGCGTCCGGCGAGGGACCGGGCGGGACCGGTGATACCGCCGGGCAACCGCTCCCGGGCGGCGCGAGCGGGGACGACCCCACCCGGCACCCCGACGCCGGGGGCGACCCCACCCGGCACCCCGACGCCGGGGGCGACCCCGACCCGTACGCGCGGCCGGGTGAGGAGCCGCTCGCCGCTCCCACGGAGTGGTCGGCCGGAGAGCCCTCGGCGACCGGGGTGCCCGGACCCGGCGATCCGCCCCGGGACGTTCCCGGAGAGAGCGTCCCGCCACCGGGCGCGCCGGCGCCGTATCCTCCCCCGCCGGGCCCTGCCGGGCCGCCCGCGGGCTTCGGAACCGAGATCGCCCATGCGGTGACGCCGGCCGAGGGGTTCCAGGCACCCGGCGCACCACACGAACCGGACCGCCCTCCGGCGTACCCCGAGCCGAGCACCGCGCACGGCGGGCCGCAGCCGGCGTCTCCCGACAGGACGACACAGCCGCTGCTCCCGCCGCCGCACCCGCACACATCGAGCGCCCCGAGTCAGGCGCAGGACAGCGCACCGTCCGGGACACCACTGGGGACACAGGACGAGACGCCGGCCGACGCGGCGTCCCAGGCACCGTCCGAGGCGTCCTCTACGGGGGTCCCGCCATTCGCCGTGCCCCCGGGCGCGGCGTCATCCGACACGCCGCCCACGGGCCCGTCCGCGAGCGACGGCGCCGACGGGGCGGACTCCCCCAACCCCACCTCAGGACAGATGGCGACAACCTCTCCCACGACCGGTTCGCCCTCGCAGCCGACCGACGACACCCCGTTCGCGTTCACGCCGGTGACGCCCGCCAAGGCGGGCAAGCCGGCGCCTCCGCCCGGATTCGGGCCGGATCCGTCCTCCCCCCAGGGCAACCTCCCGGCGACGCTGGGCTCCACCGGAGCTCCTCCGTCCGGCGGGAAGGTCAAGCGCATCCTGATGGCCGCCGGAGCGGTGGTCGTCGTGGGGGCGATCGGCACCGCCGCCTACTTCGCGTACTCCGGCGAACCCGGCGGCGACCAGGCCGCCCGCACACCGGCGGCCACCACCGCGCCCCCCTCCGACGAGCCGCAGCCGAGCTCCACGGTCGCCTCCGCGATCCTCGACTCGGAACAGACCGACCCCAAGACCCTCAAGTCGGAAGAGGCGTTCCCGGACGAGAAGGTGACGCTGGCCGGGCGGACGTACCGCCGCGTCAAGGTCGACGTGACCGACGACTGCGGCAAGGCGGCGGCGGGCGCGTTCGCGCAGGCCCTCACCGAGCAGCAGTGCCGCAGGGTGCTCAGGGCGACGTACGTCGACGGCAAGCGCCAGTACGCCGTGACCACGGGCATCGCCGTGCTCCCCGGCAAGACCGAGGCCCTCGCGGTCGACCAGACGAAGAACCTCGGTACGAACGTCTGGTTCCGCGGCCTCGACGGCGACAAGAAGAGCCGCGCGGACAAGGTGTCGATCTCCGGTGGCTACGCCGCGGGCATGGTGTGGGGCCGCTACATCGTGTTCAGCTACGCCACCTACGCGGACGGCCACACACCGGAGACGGGCGACACGAACCTCGGGCCGATCAGCGGCGCCTTCCGCGACAACACGGCGAAGGTGATCGAGAAGCGCGCGAGCCGCTGACGATCCCGGCGCTCTCGCGCACAGGGCATCGCGGGCACAGGGCATCGCGGGCACAGGGCATCGCGGGCACAGGGCATCGCGGGCACAGGGCATCGCGGGCACAGGGCATCGCGGGCACAGGGCATCGCGGG